>JABCYW010000001.1 GCA_013289985.1 Betaproteobacteria bacterium
CGTGCGGCCGATGGCCTCCTCGGCGCGGTAGCCGGTGGTGGCCAGGAAGGTCGGGTTGACCATCGCGTAGCGGCCGCTGGCGAACTCGGTGAGCGTGATCCAGTCGGGCGAGGTGGACACGAGGTGCGACAGCAACGTCTCGCTGCGCCGCACCAGGTCCTCGGCGGCGCGGCGCTCGGTGTCGTCGGTGATGATGGACAGCGTGGCCGGCTCGCCGTCGGCGTCCACGCGCACGCTGCTCACGCGCACGGTGAGCAGGCGGTCCACGCCGGGCATCAGCGTGAATTCGGCCTCGGGCAGGCCCTCGCCCGTGGCCAGCGCCTCGAGTCGCTGCACGTGCTCGGCCGCGCGCTCGCGCGACGCGCCGGCCTCGAACAGCGCGACGAGATCCTGGCCCAGCAGCACGCGCAGCTCGCCGAAGCCGAACAGCGCCACGCCGGCGGGGTTGGCGTCGAGCACGCGGCCCTCGCGGTGCAGCACCAGCGGCGTGGGGATGCGGCGGAACAGGTCCTGGTAGCGCGTCTCGGTGGACCACAGCGCCTGGCGCGCCTTCACGTCCTGGGTGATGTCGCGCAGCACGCCCCAGTAGCCCGCGAATTTGCCCGACTCGTTGGTGCGCGGCTCGGCGCTCAGCGTGAAATGGCGGATGCGGCCCGCGGCATCGCTCCAGCGCAGCGGCACGTCGCGCATCGGCAGGCGCGCGGCGAGCTCCGAGCGGAACGCCTCCAGCACCTGCTGGTCGAACAACACGCCGCGCGTCTCCCACAGCAGCTTGCCCATGCCGGCGTCGACGCCGTGGCGGCGCAGGCCCACGAAGTTGCGCAACTCCTCCTTCGCGGAGAAGCGGATCAGGCGGCCGTTGCCGTCCATCTCCCAGTACGCGTCGGCGGCCACGGCCAGCAGGCCGAGGAAGCGGCGCTCGCGCTCGTCGGCGCTGCGCAGGGTGCGGTCGAGCGTGCGCCCCAGCAGCTCGCCGCCGCCGAGCGCGATGCCCAATACCAGCGCGTGCGTCAGCAGCGGCCGCACCAGGCTCAGGGGCGAGGCCACCGGCGCGATGCCGGCCGACGACAGCCAGTCGAACGCCATCGCCACCGCCAGCAGCAGCAGCATGCCGGCGCCGATGGCGGCGGCCAGCACGCCGGCGCGCAGCCTGCCCACCACGGTGAACAGGCACAGGAAGACGCCGACGATGGCCAGCGCCGGCGACATCAGGCCCTCGCCGGCCACGGCCGCGGCCACTCCGGACAAGCCGATGGCCGAGCCGATCACGTAAGGCAGCGACCGCACCTGCACGCCGCTGCCGGCGTCGCGGCGCAGCGCGAACGCCACGCCGCCCAGGCCCAGGAACGCCGTGGTCAGCGACAGCCGCGCCACCCAGTCGAGCGGACGGCCGAAGCCCAGGAACATCAACGCCGACGCGAACGCGACCCCCGCCGTCGCATCCAGCAGGTGGCGCGTCAGCGATTGGCGCAGGCGGTGCCTGGCGTCCTTGTTCGGCGTCGGTTCGGCCATCGGTGTTCTTATGGCGAGCCGTTCGCGGTTCGCCCCCCAGACCCCTAGTTTGACGCGAATTCGCGCGTTCTATCCGTAACGGGTTGAACTTCCGATGAAATCTCTGGCTCGGCGCCAGCCACGGATCCCGCTGCCGGCGGCGAGCCCGGACCGCTCATCGCAGCGCGGCGATGGCGCCGTTCAGGGCGGCCCGCGTGGCCAGGGCCACCTGGCGCGCCGCGGCGGCGAAGTCGTCGCCGGCGCCCGCGTACAGGATCGCGCGCGAGGAACTCACGATGATGGGGCCGCCGGCGCGCCAGCCGGCGCGCACGGTGGCCTCGATGTCGCCGCCCTGGGCGCCGATGCCGGGGATCAGCAGCGGCAAAGTGGGCGCCAGCTCACGGACTCGGGCCAGTTCGGCGGGGAATGTGGCGCCCACCACCAGCGCCAGCTGCCCGTTGCGGTTCCACGGGCCGGCGGCCAGCCTGGCCAGGTGCTCGAACAGCTTGTCGCCGTTGGCCAGCACCTGCGCCTGCAGGTCGGAGCCGCCCGGGTTGGAGGTGCGGCACAGCAGGATCAGGCCCTTGCCGTCGTGCTTCATGTAGGGTTCGATCGAGTCGAAGCCCATGAACGGCGACAGCGTGACGGCGTCGGCCTGGTAGCGCACGAAGGCCTCGCGGGCGTACTGTTCGGCGGTGGCGCCGATGTCGCCGCGCTTGGCGTCCAGGATCACGGGCACGCCCGGCGCGGTGCGGCGGATGTAGGCCATCAGCTCCTCGAGCTGGTCTTCGGCGCGCTGGGCGGCGAAGTAGGCGATCTGCGGCTTGTAGGCCGAGACCACGTCCCTGGTGGCATCGACGATGCGCGCGCAGAAGTCGAACACCTTGCTCGCGTCGCCCTTCCACGCGCCCGGGAACTTCGCGGGTTCGGGATCGAGTCCGACGCACAGCGTGGAGTCGTTGCGGAGCGAGGCGGCCTGCAGGGTGTCGGTGAATCGCATGCGTCGGTGTCCTTCGTTGTTGTCGTCGTCGTTCGGATGTGAAAACGCGGCCCGTGAGCCGCGTCGTTCTCAAAGTTTGATCTTCGCGGCTAGTTGGGAGCCGATGCCGGTGTAGCTGCCCGGCGTCATCGCCAGCAGCCTGGCCTTGTCGGCCTCAGGCAGGTCCAGCGCGGCCACGAAGCCCTGGATCAGCTCGCGCGTCATCGGCTGGCCGCGCGTGAACTTCTTCAGCTGGTCGTACGGGTCGGGCAGGCCGTGGCGGCGCATCACCGTCTGGATGGGCTCGGCCAGCACTTCCCACGACGAATCGAGGTCTTCGGCGAGGCGCGCTTCGTTGAGCTCGAGCTTGTCGAGGCCGCGCGTGAGGCTGTCGTAGGCCAGCACCGCGTAGCCGATGGACACGCCCATGTTGCGCAGCACCGTGGAATCGGTCAGGTCGCGCTGCCAGCGGCTCACCGGCAGCTTCTGCGACATGTGCGTGAGCATCGCGTTGGCCATGCCCAGGTTGCCTTCGGCGTTCTCGAAGTCGATCGGGTTGACCTTGTGCGGCATCGTGGACGAGCCCACCTCGCCCGGCCTGGTCTTCTGCTTGAAATAGCCCAGGCTCACGTAGCCCCAGACGTCGCGCGCCCAGTCGATGAGGATGGTGTTCAGGCGCACGGTGGCGTCGAACAGCTCGGCCATGTAGTCGTGCGGCTCGATCTGGATCGTGTACGGGTTGAGCTTCAGGCCCAGGCGCTCCTCGACGACCTTGCGCGAGAAGTCTTCCCAGTCGGCCTCGGGGTAGGCCGAGACGTGCGCGTTGTAGTTGCCCACCGCGCCGTTCATCTTGGCCAGCAGCACCACGTCGGCGATGCGCGCGCGGGCGTGCACGAGGCGCGCGAGCACGTTGGCCACTTCCTTGCCCACGGTGGTGGGGCTGGCCGTCTGGCCGTGGGTGCGCGCCAGCATGGGCACCGCGGCGAAGCGGTGCGCCATGGCCTGCATGCGCGTGAGGATGCCGTCGATGGCCGGCAGCACCACCTGCTCGCGCGCGGCCTTGAGCATCAGCGCGTGGCTGGTGTTGTTGATGTCCTCGCTGGTGCAGGCGAAGTGGATGAACTCCAGCTTGTCCTTCAGCTCGGGCACGTGGCCGATGCGCTGGCGCAGCCAGTACTCGACGGCCTTCACGTCGTGGTTGGTTTCCTTCTCGATGTCCTTGATCGCCTGCGCGTCGGCCTCGGAGAAGCGCACCACCAGCGAGCGCAGCAGCCCCTTGACCGACTCGGGCAGTGCCGGGAACTCGGAAAAGCCGGCGTCCGACAGCGCGATGAACCACTCCACCTCGACCTGCACGCGGCGATGCATCAGGCCGAACTCGGACAGCAGCGGGCGCAGCGCGGCCAGCTTGGGAGCGTAACGGCCGTCGAGGGGCGACAGGGCGGTGAGGGCGGAATGAGGCATGGGAACTCGGGCTGGGCTCGCGTGGGGCGAGCTTGAGGCGGAAGATGGCGCGGCCGTGCGGAAGCGCAAAACCCACCGATTTTACGGGTCGCGGCGCCCCGGTGCCAGGGGCAACCCGAATGCAGACCCTGGATTCCGGCCCACGGCAAGCCATTTCGAAGGATCCAGGCCGCCATTGACGCGTCTTCCCGACCCTCGCACAATCACGCCCCTTTCGCCCTCCAATTCCCATGCCGGCCTCCGCCCGCGACTATTGCGCCATCGATTTCGGCACCTCCAACTCGGCCGTGGCCGTGCCCACCGACGCCGGCATGGAATTGGTGCCGCTGGAGCCCAGGCACGGCGAACGCGGCCGCACCATGCCCACCGCCGTGTTCTACGTGGCCGAGGGCAAGGACCTGCACACGCTGCCCAAGCTGTACGGGCGCGCCGCCGTCGCCGCCTACGTCGACGGTACCGACGGCCGGCTGATGCGCTCGATGAAGAGCGTGCTGGGGTCGGCGCTGATGGAGCAGCACACCGACATCGGCGCCGGCCGCTCGGTGGCCTTCGGCGACGTGATCGCCAGCTACCTGCTGCACCTGAAGAAGGCCGCGCAGGCGCACACGGGCCGCGAGATCGAGCGCATCGTGCTGGGCCGCCCCGTGTTCTTCGTCGACGACGACCCCCAGCGCGACGCCGCCGCCCAGGCCTCGCTGGAAGCCGCCGCGCGCGCCGTCGGGTTCACCGAGGTGCGCTTCCAGTACGAGCCGATCGCCGCCGCGTTCCACTACGAGGAGCAGGTGACGCGGGAGCAGACCGTGATCGTGGCCGACATCGGCGGCGGCACGTCCGACTTCTCCGTGGTGCGCGTCGGGCCCGAGCGCCGCGGCCACATCGACCGCCGCGCCGACATCCTCGCCAGCCACGGCGTGCACTCCGCCGGCACCGACTTCGATCGCCACGTCGAGCTCGCCCGCATCCTGCCGGCGCTCGGCTTCGGCGCGTACGGGCCGCCGCGCGGCGACCGGGCGCCGCTGGAGGTGCCCAGCCGCATCTACTTCGACCTGGCCACCTGGCACCTTATCAACACCGTCTACCGGCCGCAGCGCGTGATGGAGATCGCCGCGATGCGCGACGACTACGCCGACCCGCGCCATCACGCGCGCCTGATGACCGTGCTGCGCGACCGCCTGGGCCACTCGATGGCCGGCCTCGCCGAGGACGCGAAGATCGCCGTGGCGCAGGGCGGCACGCACGAGGTGGACCTGTTCGAGATCGAGCGCGACCTGGCCGTGAGCGTCAGCGAGGAGCAGGCCGTGGCCGCGATCGGGCACGACCTCGAACGCATCGTGCAGGCCGCGCGCGACACCGCGCGCCTGGCCGGCGTGCAGGCCGACCGGATCGACGCGCTGTACTTCACCGGCGGCTCCACCGGCCTGCGCCTGCTGGCCGACCGCCTCGCCGCCGCGTTCCCGAACGCCCAGCCCGTGCACGGCGACCGCTTCGCCAGCGTGGCCACCGGACTGGGCCTGGAAGCGCGGCGCCACTTCGCCCTCTGACGCCTGACTTGTTGCGCGTGGGAGACAGCCGCCCCCCAGTTCGTGGGGGAACGCCTGGCGCGAAGGCTGCTTCGCGACGCGCGGCAGTCCGGGCGTCAGCTGCCTTCCGGCAGGCCCCCGATACGCTGCTACGCGATTTTGCGGCGCCCGCAAACCCCCGCATGGGCGCCTTTCGCCACGCGTTTTTCGGGGAGCGCTTCTATAGAATGAAGCTCAGTCCAAGCTCCCTGCCCACATGAAACTCATCGGATCTCTCACCAGCCCCTACGTTCGCAAAGTGCGTGTCGTGCTGGCGGAGAAGAAGCTCGACTACAACTTCGTTCTCGAGGACGTCTGGGGCAGCGACGCCATCCTCGCGTCGAACCCGCTGGGCAAGGTGCCCTGCCTCGTGATGGAAGGCGCCGAGGCGGTGTTCGACTCGCGCGTCATCGTCGAATACGTCGACACGCTGTCGCCGGTGGGCAAGCTCATCCCGTCATCGGGCCGCGAGCGCGTCGAGGTGCGCACCTGGGAAGCCCTGGCCGACGGCCTGCTCGACGCCTGCGTGGCCGCGCGCCTGGAGGCCACCTGGTCGGGCCGCACGGACGCGCAGCGCTGCCAGGCCTGGATAGCCCGCCAGCAGGTGCGCATCGCCGCCACGCTGAAGTCCATCAGCCAGGGCCTGGGCGACAAGGCCTATTGCGTCGGCACGCACTTCTCGCTGGCCGACATCGCCGTGGGCTGCGCGCTCGGCTACCTCGACTTCCGCTTCCCCGCCAACACCTGGCGCACCGACTACCCCAACGTCGTTCGCCTGGCCGACAAGCTCGCCGCGCGCCAGAGCTTCATCGACACGGTGCCGCCCGCGGCCTGAACCCGCAGGCAACGTGAACGAAGGCGGCCTCGGGCCGCCTTTTTTCATGGCGCGCTCGCCCGCGTACGAAGTCGCTCGTCCGCGCGCTGCGAGAATGCGCCGAAACGACCGAGGGAGCGTGGGATGGGATTCGGCAGAACGGCCCGGACGGGCAGCGTGGGCGCATGGTTGATCCTGGCGGCATGGCCGCTTGCCGCAAGCGCACAGCAGCCCCCCAACGCCACGCATCCGAAGGCCGGCAAGGGCGCCCACGCGCCGGGCAACGCCGCGTCGTCGGCCGCCGCCTTCACGATCGCTCGCACGCCCGCGTGGGTGCAGCCGCTCGCCTACGACGCGTCGATCCCGGTGCCCGCGGCGCCGTACCAGTTCCTGTTCACCGAGCAGCAGATCCGCGTGCAGGACGGCGGCTCCACGCGCTACCAGCACACGCTGCGCCAGATCAACGACACGTCGGCGCTGCAGCAAGGCGGCCAGATCGAGATCGACTTCGACCCGAGCTACCAGCGGCTGGTGTTCCACAAGATCGAGATCCTGCGCGGAACCCTGCGCATCGACAAGCTCGACGCGAAGAAGATCCGCCTGCTGCAGCGCGAGCAGCAGCTCGAGCGCCAGATGATCGACGGCCGGATCACGGCGTCGATCGTGCTGGACGACCTGCGCGCGGGCGACCGCGTCGAATGGTCGGCCTCCCTCATCGGCGACAACCCCGTCTTCGGCGGGCGTTTCGTCGCCAGCGACTGGGACGCCTATTCCAACGCACCCATCGGTGTCTGGCGCATGCGCGTGCTGGCACCGGCCGCGCGCGACATCCGCACGCGCGTGGGCGATCCGGCCACCACCACCGTCACCAGCAGCGTGCACGACGGCGTGCGCGAGACGATCTTCAAGCGCGTCAGCGTGCCGCAGGCCCAGAGCGACGACCACCTGCCACCGGCCGAATACCTGAAGTGGCAGGTCGACCTGAGCGAGTACGCCGACTGGAAGGACGTGGCGGCGTGGGCCGCGCAGCTGTTCGCCCGCGCGATGCAGTCCAGCCCGGCCGTCGACGCGCAGGTGGCGGCGCTGAAGGCCAAGGCCGCCGACCGCGACGCGCTGCTGCGCGCCACGCTCGACTTCGTGCAGCGCGACATCCGCTACTTCGGCAGCGAGTCGCACCAGCCCGCGACGGCCGACACGGTGCTGCACCAGCGCTTCGGCGACTGCAAGGACAAGGTGGCGCTGCTGGCCGAGCTGCTCGCGCGCATGGGCTTCGAGGCCACACCGGTGATCGTGTCCGCGCAATACCAGGACGCCACCAGCCAGCGCCTGCCCAGCCCGCTCGCCTTCGACCACGCGATCGTGCGCGTGATAGTGGACGGCAAGCCGGTGTTCCTCGACGCGACGCGCTCGCAGCAGACGGGCACGGTAGCCGCGCGCGAATCGCGGGATCTCGGATTGGGCCTGCTCGCCCGCGACGGCGTGGACGCCCTCACGCCGCTGCCCAGCGGCCGCGACACGGTGCGCACCGAGACCATCGACACCTTCTCGTTCCCGAAGCTGAACGAGGAAGGCTCGATGACCTCGGTCACGACGCTGCACGGCGAGCCGGCCGAGTGGTTCCGCCTGCTGCAGGCGAGCCAGCCGCAGGCCGACATCGACCGGGCCGTCAGCGCCGAGATCGTGCGCGCGTACCCGTCGCTGACGATCTCCGGGCCGATCGAGTTCGAGACCGCCACGGAAGACAACACCGTCAAGATCACGTCGCACTTCCGCACCGGCGACTTCTGGACGCTGCCGGAGCAGCGCTGGCTGGTGGGACGCTACGCCCTGTTCGGCCTCGCCGTGCCGCTGCGGCTGCCCGACCAGGCCACGCGCACGCAGCCCTACCGCATCGCCTCGCCGGGCCGCTACCTGCACCACACTAGCGTGGTATTCGGCGAGCCGTTCCCGGGCGCGCCCGTCAGCACGCACATAGACGAGACGAACGACGTCTTCGACCTGCACGTCCGCTTCGAGGCGCAGTCGCCGCGCGAGGACGCGTACGGCGAGCTGCGCCTTCTCGCCGACACCGTCGCGCCCGCCGACTGGCAGGCGCATCGCGACAAGCTCAACAAGTCGTGGCCCAAGCTGTCCGGCAACTTCGTCGTCTCGCCGCTTTCGGTGGAACAGCAGGCGGCGCTGCGCACGGAGGGCGACGCGCTGCTGGCCAAGCTGCGCCGCGGCGACATGCTCACGACCACGCAGGTGCAGGCGGCCGCGTACCTGAGGATGCTCGCGCTCGACAAGGAACTCGACTCCGATCGCCTGCCGCCACCGCTGCGCGCGCAGGTGCTGGCGGCCAAGGGCGTGCAGCTCGACCACCTCGGCAAGCTGGACGCGGCCAAGGGGGCCTTCGAGGCCTCGCTGCTGCTCGATCCGGCCAGCGCCGAGACCCACGGCGCGCTCGCCGAGAACGCGATGTACCGCGGCGACGACGCCATGATGCTCAAGGAGGTGGGCGAGACGCTGCGGCTCGCGCCGTCCCGCACCGATCCCTACAAGACCCGCGGCATCGCGCACTACCTAGCCGGCGACATGGCGGCCGCCAGCGCCGACTTCGTCTCGGCGCTGCAGGCGCGCGACGAGATCGAGCACAGCTACGGCGCGATCTGGCTGTACCTGGCAACGCGCCGCGGCGGCGGCGACGGCGTGCGGGCGGTCAAGGCCTACGAGCCAACCGCGCCCTACCCCGAGTGGCCGTACGGCGTGCTGCAGCTGATGGAAGGCCGCATCGGATTCGCGGCGGCGCTCGAGGCCTCGCGCGAGAACGGCCAGCGCAGCCTGAACCGCGAATGCGAGCTGTACTTCTTCGCCGGCGAGAAGGCCCTGGCCGACGGCGATCTCGCCACCGCGCGCAAGTACCTGCGCCTAAGCGTGGCCACCGGCGTGACCGAGTTCGTGGAGTACCAGGCCGCCAGGCGCGAGCTGGTGCGCATCGGCGAAAAATGAACTAGAGCGCGAGGTCGACGGCGTCCTCGGCCAACGTCGGCAGCGGCACCCTGAGCGCCTCGGCGGCGCAGGCCGGCGCGAAGCTGCCGGCCTGCGAGATCGGCCAGTAGATCTGGTAGACGTTGTGCGGCCAGTCGCATTCGCCGCGCGCCGCCGCCAGCAGCGATCCCGGCGCGACGAACTCGAGGTGGTTGGCCAGCAGCTTGACCTTGTCGCCGGCCACGCGGCGCACCACGTGGTTGGCCGTGATCTGGTTCGGGTGCTTCAGGCCGGCGGCCTGCACCAGCTCCTTGAGCGCCTCCAGCGTGTGGCGGTGGTAGTTGTGCACGCGCTCGATCTTCGAGGGCACCACCAGCGCCTTCTGGCGCAGCGGATCCTGCGTGGCCACGCCCGTGGGGCAGTGGTCGGTGTGGCAGCTCTGCGACTGGATGCAGCCGAGCGCGAACATGAAGCCGCGCGCCGAATTGCACCAGTTGGCGCCGAGAGCCATCATGCGCGCGATGTCGAACGCGCTGACCACCTTGCCGGCGCAGCCGATCTTGATCCTGTCGCGCAGGTTCAGGCCGACCAGCGTGTTGTGCACCAGCAGCAGGCCTTCCTGCAGCGGCGCGCCCACGTGGTCGGTGAACTCCAGCGGCGCGGCGCCGGTGCCGCCCTCGCCGCCGTCGACCACGATGAAATCGGGCAGCAGGCCCGTCTCCAGCATCGCCTTGGCCAGCGCGAACCACTCCCAGGGATGGCCGACGCAGAACTTGAAGCCGGTGGGCTTGCCGCCCGAGAGCTCGCGCAGCCGCGCGATGAACTGCAGCATCTCGATCGGCGTGGAGAACGCGCTGTGGCTGGCCGGAGAGATGCAGTCGACGCCGATCTCGACGCCGCGCGCGTCGGCGATCTCCCGCGTGACCTTGGGGCCGGGCAGCACGCCGCCGTGGCCCGGCTTGGCGCCCTGGCTCAGCTTGATCTCGATCATCTTCACCTGCGGCTCGGTGGCGTGCTTCGCGAAGAGCTCGGGGTTGAACGTGCCGTCGGGATTGCGACAGCCGAAGTAGCCGGAGGCCACCTCCCAGATCAGGTCGCCGCCCTGCGCCCGGTGGTGCACGCTGATCGAGCCTTCGCCGGTGTCGTGCGCGAAATTGCCGCGCAGCGCGCCGCCGTTCAGCGCGCGGATGGCCGCGCCGCTCAGCGCGCCGAAGCTCATCGCGCTGATGTTGAAGATGCTGGCATCGTAGGGCTGCGCGCAGTTGGCGCCGATGGTGACGCGGAAGTCGTGCGACGCGAGCTTCGTGGGCTGCAGCGAGTGGTTGATCCACTCGTAGCCCTCGGCCTGCACGTCGAGCTGCGTGCCCAGCGGGCGCTTGTCCTGGTCGCCCTTGGCGCGCTGGTAGACGAGCGAGCGCTGCTGGCGCGAGAACGGCGCGGCCTCGTTGTCGCCCTCGATGAAGTACTGGCGCATCTCGGGGCGGATGAACTCGAACAGGAAGCGCAGGTGGCCGATGACGGGGTAGTTGCGCAGGATCGAGTGACGGCGCTGGCGCACGTCGCGCAGGCCGGTGATCACGCCCACCAGGCCCAGCACGGCCCAGGGCCAGCCGCCATGCCCGAGGACCTCGGTGAACGCCCCGAGCAGCATCACGATGGCGCAGGTGATCCACGCGAGATAGCGGATCGGGAAGAAGCGATCGAGCGACAGCAGCCAGGTGGGCATGGGGATGTCTCATGGGGGTTTCTGAATTCCGGCAATGTAGCGCCGGGATGTCCGGTGTGGCCGGGTGACTTCCCTCGCTCAGGCGGCCGCGCTCGCGTGCACGCGGAACGCGCGTCGGAGCGCCCAGGGGCGCCGCACGCCCGGCGCCTCGCGCCACGGGGGCCAGGCCCAGCGCGGCCGCGGATGGACCTCCACGCGCCACGTGACGTCGCCCAGGAACTGGAAGCGCACCTCGCGCGGCGGCTCCAGCTTCAGCTTCGCGAAGATGCCCAGGGCGTAGATCAGGCCGATGCCGGCGCTGTCCAGCAGTCGTCCGTCGGCCGAGACGAGATGGATAGCCAGCAGTTCCTCCATCGTCACGCCCTCGGTGACGAAGACGAGGTAGCGGCCATCGACCTCGACGGCCGCCTCGAACACCTTGCCCGGCACGTGCAGCCCCGTGGGCCGGCCCGCGACGCAGATCTCGCAGTACGGCACGGCGCCGCGGTCGGGCGCGGGGCGGATCGTGATCTCGTCGGCCTGTCTCACTCGACGCCCGACTCCGCCGAGTGCCACACGCCCCAGATCAGGCTCACGCCGATGCCGGCGTCCTGGCGGCTGCGCACCAGCGGGCTGTCCTCGTTGGCCGCGCCGCGCACCGTCTCCACCTGCGCGAAGTACTGCAGCCGCAGCGTCGAGTTGATGCGATGGCGCAGGCTGGCGCTCAGCCGGGTGGCGATCAGGCCGGCCTTCGCGTCGTACGCGGGACGGCCGGCCGTGGCGTAGGGCGCATCGACGCCGTAGTAGAGATGGTTGAGCGCGCGGTCGCCCAGCAGCGCGCTGGCCGAGAGCACCAGCGCGAACGACGGGCCCGTCCACGCGGTGTGCGACAGGCGCGGCTCGAAGGTCCAGCCGCGGTGCGCGAAGCCGTCGTTGACATCGAACACGGCGCGCACCGGGATCTCCAGCTGCGTCAGGCGCGGCTCGTGCCTGGCATCCACCAGATCGCCGAGATTGACCTTGAGCGCCGGCCCGATCTCCACCAGCGTGCCGATGGAAGGCATCCCGGCGCGGATGCTCACCTTGTTTGCCGCCGAGCCGAAGGAGCCCGAGCCGCTGACGTCCCACTCGAAGCGGGGCGTGCGCAGCGCGCGCAGCCCGATGCCGTTGCCGTCGGCGTGCAGCACCGAGCCGCGGTAGATGCCGAACGGCAGGATGCGCAGGCGCGCCAGGTCCTGGTCGGAGCCCGGATAGGCCGGCAGGTACGCGGCGATGGCCACGGCGCCGATCTCCCACAGCGGCAGCGGCTCCCTGGGCCGGGTCGGCTCGGTGGCGCCGGCGGTGTCGGCACCGGTTTCCTGGGCGTGGACGGCGGCAGCCAGCACGAGGACGAACGCGCCCGCGGCGGCACGGGCGGAAGGCGGCAGGCTTCGGTTCATGTCGTCCCACTATAATCAGCCGATAGCGCCGATTTGATTTCCGGCTTGCGGGCGCTCTACAAATATCGCTAAAGAGGGCGCCCTGTCGGTGTCCGTGCTTTTGTCCCGGATGACTGAGAAAGGGTGCATAGTGTCCTGTCCCACAAGTACGCACGCGCTAAACGGCGCCAATCGCGCCGGTGCGTCGTTGGAAATACTCACCATACGCAAGGTATGGCTCGCATTTCCGCCTAGCCCCGCCCCGATTGGCGCGCGTTTCGCCTGCGCGCGTACTTGTGGGACAGGACACTAGATGGGTTCCGTCGGCCGGATCGAGCCGCAGGCGATGCACTTCGCCGAGCCGCTGCCGCTCACCAGCGGCAAGCAGCTGAACGACTACACGCTGGTCTACGAGACCTACGGCACGCTCAACGCCGCGCGCGACAACGCCGTGCTCGTGTGCCATGCGCTGAACGCGAGCCACCACGTGGCCGGCCTCTCCCCCAAGGGCGACACCGGCTGGTGGGACAACCTCGTCGGGCCGGGCAAGCCGCTGGACACCAACCGGTTCTTCGTGATCGGCATCAACAACCCCGGCTCGTGCTTCGGCTCCACCGGCCCCACGTCGCCGAATCCCGATCCGGCCGCCGCCGGCCGCGTCTACGGCGCCGACTTCCCCGTGGTCACCGTGGAGGACTGGGTGGACGCGCAGGCGCGCCTCATCGAGCGCCTGGGCATCGCGCGGCTGGCCGCGGTGCTGGGCGGCAGTCTGGGCGGCATGCAGGCGCTCGCGTGGACGTTGCGCTACCCCGAGCGCGTGGCGCACTGCGTGGCCGTGGCCACCGCGCCCAAGCTGTCGGCGCAGAACATCGCGTTCAACGAGGTGGCCCGGCGCGCGATCGTCACCGATCCCGACTTCCACGGCGGCCACTACACCGAGGCCGGCACCATCCCCAAGCGCGGCCTGCGCGTGGCGCGCATGATCGGCCACATCACCTACCTGTCGGACGACTCGATGGAGGCCAAGTTCGGCCGCGCCACGCGCGCCGCCGGCGACGCGATCGGCCCGCGCCACAACTACTCGACGCAGGACATCGAGTTCCAGGTGGAGAGCTACCTGCGCTACCAGGGCGACAAGTTCAGCGAGTACTTCGACGCCAACACCTACCTGCTGATCACCCGCGCACTGGACTACTTCGACCCGGCGCACGGCCACGACGGCGACCTCTCGGCGGCCTTCGTCGCGGCGCGCGCCTGCCGCTTCCTGGTGGTGAGCTTCACCACCGACTGGCGCTTCGCGCCGCAGCGCTCGCGCGAGATCGTCAAGGCCCTGGTGGACAACCGCGCCGAGGTCTCGTACGCCGAGATCGACGCGCCACACGGCCACGACGCGTTCCTGCTGGAGGATCCGCGCTATCACGGCGTGATGCGGGCCTACTTCGAGCGCGTCGCGCAGGGAGTGGCGCAATGAGCGAGAGACGCGACCTCGAGATCATCACCGGCCTCGTGCCGCGCGGCTCGCGCGTGCTCGACCTCGGCTGCGGCACCGGCGAGGTACTGGCTCACCTGATCGCGCACCACGGCTGCACCGGCTACGGCATCGAGATAGACGACGCCAACGTGCTCGCCAGCACGCAGCGCGGCGTCAACGTGATCCAGCTGAACCTCGAGGAAGGCCTGGCCCTCTTCGACGACCACAGCTTCGACGTGGTGCTGCAGCTGGACACGCTGCAACACCTGCGCAACACCGAGAGCATGCTGCGCGAGACGGCGCGCGTGGGCCGCATCGGCATCGTGAGCTTCCCCAACTTCGCGCACTGGCCCAACCGCCTGCACGTGGCCATGGGCCGCATGCCCGTCACGCGCGCGCTGCCCTACGAGTGGTACGACACGCCCAACATCCGCGTGACCACGCACGCCGACTTCGAGGTGCTGGCGCGCAAGAACGGGCTGGATATCCTCGAATCGTTCGGCCTGCAGCGCGGCCGCATGGTGCGGCGCCGGCCCAACCTGATGGCCAGCGTGGCCGTCTTCAAGTTCCAGCGGGCGTAGATCAGGTCGGCGTGGGCGGGGTCTTGCCCAGCTGCGCGTGGAACACCGCCAGCGCGATCCAGCCGACGATGGGCACCACGATGAGGGCCCACCACCACGCGCTGCGATCGGTGTCGCGCAGCCGGCGCGTGCCCACAGCGAAGTAAGGCACCAGCATCACCAGCCCGAACACGCCCGCGGCCCAGTCCGCGGCGAAGCTGAGCATCGCGTTGATGATGCACAGGAACAGCACGAACCACCAGTACTCCGAGCGCGTGGCGCACGAGGTGAAATCGGCGTACTTCTTCGTAACGCAGGTTTCGACGGCTTCCTGGATCTGCATGGCGCGTTCTCTCCGAATCTCATGTCCCTGGATAGGCCGGCATGGTATCCGGGATGCGGGGAGATGTGAACGCCGCTAACGCTTCCGTGATGCGCCGGGCCCGGGCTCCGGCACCACGGGCTCACCGCGCCGGCGACTGCGCCGCACCTGGCGCGACTCTGTCGGACGCGAGCGGCCCCAGCTGCAGTCGCCGAAGTCGCCGCAATCCAGGCAGCTGGCCAGCTCGCAGGCGTCGCAAGGCGAGCAGCCATCGACGCACGACGCATCGCAGTCGATGAAGCCGGCCTGCCCGAGCGGAGCGACGAAGCGGGCACGTCCGCGCAACGCCTCGGCTGCCACGTGGCACTCCTGCAGGCGCAGCCGCAGGACACCCAGGCCGCGCCAGGCGCCGAAGCGCGAGACGGCCCGCAGGCCGAGCGCCGAACAACTGCAGCCGCCGACATGGACGCGGTACGCGCAGGCAAAGCCCTTGCGCGGCGAGACATGCCGCCGGTAGATGCGGATGGCGGCAAGCAGCAGCGCGCGGGAGAGTCTCATGCCGCGATCCGCTTCTCGAAGCATTGCGACTCGTCGCTGCCCACGTAACGCCCGTAGCCGGCGATGGGCCGGTAGCCGTGGCGCAGGTAGAACGCGACGGCGCGCTGGTTGATCCGCCGGGTGGACAGGCGCAGCGCGGCGTAGCCCCAGCCTGCGGCTTGTTGCTCCAGGAAGGACAGCAGCGCGGCGCCCACGCCTCGCGTGCCGGGACGCGCGAACATGCGCTTGAGTTCGGCGCAGTCGTCCGTCATCGGGCGCAGCGCGCCGCAACCCAGGGCGCGGCCCTGCGCGTCACGCGCGAGCGCGAAGCCCGCGCGTTCGCCACGCACGTCGCCCGGGTCGAACGAGGCCTGGCCGGTGGCGCCGGTGAGCGCCTCCAGAGTGGCCGAGAGTTCCGCCACCAGGGCCTGCGCATCGGCACCGGCCGGATCCTCGAGGGCCACGCGGATCGTCATCGCGGCCTCCGCCAGAGCGCGCGCACCCCCTGGCAAAGCAGGAGGTAGCCGCCGAAGTACAGCAGCACCGTGGGCAGGGCCGACACCGTGAAGGCGTCCGCGACCACGCCGGGCAAGGCGTCGAGGAGGATGCTGGGCCAGTACACCAGCACGTAGACGAGGCCGCTGCGGCCGTCGTCATCGAGCAGCCGCCAGGCCATCGCGCCGCCGAGGAAGGGCGTGGCGACGGCCAGCGCCGCGGAAATCAGGATGCTGGGGCGGTTGGGGGCGGCCATGAGCCGCCATTCTCGCCGTGCCCCAGGCTGGAACGTGGACGTCCGGCCCGCGACGGGGCCGGATCCGCACGAGGGGATTACTTGGTGACGGCTTCCGAGGCCGCGGACGCCGCCTTGTGGGCCACGTGCTTGACGCCGCTGGCGGCGGCGTGGGCGGCGTGCACCGTGCCGGTGGCCACTTCCGAGGCGACGTGCTCGGTGCCGGTGGCGACGGCCGACGCGCCCTTGGCGACGGCGTGGCCGGTGGCCTTGGCAACGTGCTTGACGGCGCTGGCGGCGCTGGCCGGAGCGGTCGCGCCTTCGGCGGCGGAAGCGATGGAGGCAACGCCGATCAGGGCGGCGGCGATCGAGAGGGTACGGAAGTTCATGTTGTGTTCCAGGTAGTTTTCAGGTCAATGCGCATGGTGCCTTGCGGCACGCCGCACCGCAATGTCGAGCAACCGAGGAAGCTTCATCACGAGGCATGCCCTCCATCAACGCGAGGCGCCTCCGGCTGGTTGACCGCGCAGTGCCTTGCGGATCACCAGCTTCAGTCCGGACCACACGTCGCTCACCGCGCACACCTTCACGTCGACGAAGCCCAGCGGCAGCGCGAGCTCGCGGATCGTGTCCTCGGTGATGTCGGTGGGCACCTTCGAGGCCTTCTTCGGCCACGACACCCACAGCGCAGCGGCCGGGGCGATGCGCCCTCGCGCACTGTCGAGCTGGGCCTGGAGTTCCGCGCGCCGGTCGGTGAAGACATGCACGACGTCGGACTGCGCCGACACCTTCGCGTCGAAACGCACGCCCTCGGGCAGCGGCGCCAGCCAGTCGCGGTAGCCGGGCGGCTCGTTGACGACCACCACGCGCGAGCCCGCGGCGATGCCCAGCTTGCGCGCGAGCGGCGTGCCCGAGTAGCCCGGCGCGGCGGCGGCCATGGTCAGGGCGCCATCAGGATGTCGAGCACCCGCTCGCGATGCAGCAGGAAATCGCGCGTGATGCGGAAGTGCTCGGTGTCCTCGTAGCGCAGCGGCCGAATGCCCAGCGGCCCGCAGTGCAGGATCTGCGCATCGGGATAGGCCATCAGGATGGGCGAGTGCGTGGCGATGACGAACTGCGAGCCGGCGAGCACCAGTTCGTGCAGGCGTTGCAAAGCCTCGATCTGGCGCGCCGGCGACAGCGCAGCCTCGGGCTCGTCCAGCAGGTACAGCCCGTCGCCGTGCAGCCGGTGCTCGAGGAGCGCCATGAACGACTCGCCGTGGGACTGCTCATGCAGCGACCGATTGCCGAAGTAGCTGATGATGGGCGGCGACGGCGCCGGCTCCGCGTCCAGGGCTTCGATCTCCGTGGCGAGGTTGAACCAGCTCTCCGCTCGCAGGAAGAACCCGTCGCGATGTTGCCGGTAGCCCTTGGCGATGCGAAGGAAGGCGTGCAAGTCGGAATGCGAAGTACGCGTCGCGAAGTTGAAGTTGCGCGAGCCGCCCTCCGGATTGAATCCGAGCGCCACGGCCATCGCCTCCAGCAACGTCGATTTTCCCGAGCCGTTCTCGCCGACCAGGAACGTGATCTTCGGATGCAAGTCGATGAAGTCCAGCGTGCGGATCGCCGGCAACGCGAATGGATAGCGCTCGAAGCTGTCGACGCGATCCCGCAGCAGCGTCACGCGGCTGGCAAACTGGGTGGAGACGACGCTCATCGCCGCGCAAGACTCAGGGCCGGGCGATCTCGCCCAACGGGTCGAACGTGGCCGGCTTCTTCGCCTGCCACGCGGCGATGGCGCGGGCCATCTCGTCGATGTCGAACACGGCGCTCTGCAGCAGCGTCATGTGTTCCAGCGACTCGGCGGTGCCGTGGTCGCGCGCGTGGTTCAGGGCCACCTTGCTGGCGGCGACGGCCAGCGGCGACTTGGCCGCGATGGCCGCGGCGAGCTTGCGGGCGTGGGCCAGCAGCGCGTCGGCGTCGGCCGCCACGGCGTTGACGAAGCCGGTGGCCAGCGCGCGTTCCGCGCCCAGGCGGTCGCCCGTGTACGCGAGCTCGCGCGCGAGGCCTTGCGGCAGCAGGCGTTGCAGCCGCTGCAGCACGCCGAGGTCGGCGGCCATGCCGATGTGGATCTCCTGCACCGTGAAGAACGCGTCGGCGGAACACACGCGCAGGTCGCAGGCCGCCGCGAGATCGAGCGCGCCGCCCACGCAGGCGCCCTGCACCGCGCAGACGACGGGAAAGCGCGCGGCGTCGATCGCGTCGAAGCAGGCCATCAGGCGGCGCAGCTGGGTCTGGAACGCGAGGCGCTTGCGCGCGCTGCCGGTGTCCAGCAGCGCCTGCATCGAGCCGTCGGGGGCGAAGGTGTCGAGCGCCATGCCGGCGCTGAAGTGCTTGCCCTCGCCACGCACGATGAGCACGCGCGTGGCGCCGGCGTCGTCGAGCGCCTGGACGGCGTCGCGCAGGGCCGGGAAGAAGGCCGGTGCCATCGTGTTCATGCGCTCGGGCCGGTTCAGCACCAGCTCCGCGATGCCCGTGGCGGAATCGGCGTCGAGGCGGAAGAAATCGTTCATGGCGCGATGATGGCACGCGCGACGTGGCGCACGCGCTTGGCGAACAGGCGGTTCGGGAAGTCCTCCCCTCCGAACGAGTAGACGGTGCCGCCCAGGTCCTCTTAGCCGCAGCGCGGATAGAACTGCAAGGCGCGCACGTTGCCTTCCCATGCCGTGAGCCACAGCGTGTCCGCGCCGCGGGCGGCGGCCGCCTTCTCGGCGTGGCGCAGCAGGTCGCGGCCGACGCCGCGCCCGGTGAAGCGCTCCTGCACGTACAGCCGGCGCAGCTCCGAGGCCCCGGCGGCCGGCACCAGCGCGTGGCCGAGGCCGTCCTTGACCTGCGCGAAGCCGACGAGGCAACCCGCGCGTTCGGCCACCAGGATCGTCACGGTGGCATCGGCCAGCAGCGCGTCATAGACGGCCACCGAGTACTGCGCCAGCGCCTCGCGCGCCAGCGACGGGCTCACGCCCTGTGTGGCATAGGTGTCGAGGAAGACCTGCGTGGACAGCACGCCCAGGCACAGCGCGTCGGCGGGTGCGGCGGCACGGAAGGTGATGGCGTCGTGGGCGGTGGTCGTCATGGTGTCCGGGAGTCTCGTGGCCTCGGCAGCATAGCGCGGCGCTCTGGTGGCGAACCCGATGGTGGCGGCGACGGCACCGTCCTACACTGCGCCGCATGAATCCCGTGATCACCGACGATGGCCTGTCCCTCCACCTGCGCGTCTGGCCCGCCGGCGATCCGCGGCGCGGCGTCGTGGTGCTGGTGCACGGACTGGGCGAGCACATCGACCGCTACGACCATGTCGCGCGCCGCCTCAACGGCCTGGGCTTCGCGGTCGTCGGCTACGACCATCGCGGCCACGGGCGCTCGCCCGGCCCGCGCGGCGGCATGCCGTCGGACGAGTCGCTGTGCGCCGACCTGGGCCGCGTGCTGTACGCGGCGCGCGCCGAGTTCCCCGGCCCGCTGGTGCTGCTGGGCCACAGCCTGGGCGGCCTGATCGCCGGCCGCTTCGTGGCCGAGGGATTGCAGCCGACGCCGGCGGCGTGGTGGCGTCCGGTGGACGCGCTGGTGATGTCGTCGCCCGCGCTCGATCCCGGAACGAACGCCGTGCAGAAGCTGCTGCTGGCCGTCGTCGCGCCGATGCTGCCCAACCTGGCCGTCAACAACGGCCTCAAGGTGGACTGGATCTCGCGCGACGCCGGCGTCGTCGAGGCCTACGCCGCCGATCCGCTGGTGCACGATCGCATCACCGGCCGGCTGGGGCTGTTCGTGGCGCGCCAGGGGCCCGCCGTGATCGCCGCCGCGCCGCGCTGGGCCACGCCCACGCTGCTGATGTGGGCCGGCGCCGACCGCTGCGTGTCGCCGCGGGGCAGCGCCGCGTTCGCCGCCGGCGCGCCGGGCGGCGTGGTCACCGTGCGCGAATGGCCCCGGCTGTTCCACGAGATCTTCAACGAGCCGGAACAGGGCGACGTGCTGAAGGTGCTGGACGACTGGCTGGCGCGCGCCGTTCCACAGGCCGTTCACGCGTAGACGTTGCGCTCCGACGGCACCGCGCTGTCGTAGGCCACGAGCTCGATCTGCAGGCGTTCGGGCTCGATCACCACGTAGGCGCTGCGCCGGTGCTCGGTGCTGCCGCCGATGTGGTCCAGCGGGATGTCCACGGCGCGCAGCCGCGCCAGCGCGGCGTCGAGGTCGTCCACCACCAGGGCCAGGTGGTTGAACGCCGAGCGCCCGCCCGAGGCCCGCAGCGCGCTGCCGGGCGGCGTCTCGTACAGCGACAGGTACTGGAAGTCGTCGCCCACATGGCGCCACTCGTAGGCGTGGCCGTTGCCGTCGTCCCAGGTGCCGGCGCCGCGCACGGCCCATTCGGGAACGATGGCCTGCAGCGCGCGGGTGGCGCGATCGAGGTCGGTCAGCGTGACGTTCAGGTGTTCGAGGCGGTTCGGGTTCATGGCCGTTTCCTTGCGAGAAGTGACGCGTCCAGTCTCGGTCGACGCCCCTTCGCGCGCCACGTGCCTGCGTGGCCGCCCGCCCGATGGTTGGTTTGACGGACACGGCCGGCCCCGCGCCACAATCGCGCCATGTCCACCACTCCGTCCACGGCCGACGCCACCTCGCACCTCGCCCGCAACGTGGCCGCGCTGCGCCACACGCGGGGCCTCACGCAGCAGGACCTCGCCACCGCCGCGGGCGTGCCGCGCTCCACCGTCACGAGCCTGGAGTCGGGCACGGGCAACCCGTCGCTGCAGTCGCTGCTGAAGGTGGCGCAGGCGCTGGCCGCGCCGCTGGACGAGCTGCTGGCCGCGCCGCGCGCCGCCGTGCGGCTGTGGCGCGCCGCGGAATTCACGCCGCACCACAAGGGCCGCGACGTGGTGGTGCGCTCGCTGGTGCCCGAGCCGGTGCCCAGCGAGCAGATGGAGCTGATGACGCTGGGCGTCGGCGCGGTGATGGCCGGCACGCCGCACCTGCCGGCCACGCGCGAGTACTTCACCTGCCTGGACGGCCGCGCGACGCTGGTCGTGGCCGGCGAGCTGCACGTGCTGGAGCCCGGCGACACGCTGGCCTTTCCCGGCCACCTGCCGCATTCCTACCTGAACCGTGCCGACGTGCCGGCACGCGGGGTGTCGCTGGTGGTGTGGGCCGGCGCCGGCTCGCGGCCGGCCGCCTGAGCCGCCACCGCCGCATATTCCTCGGTTTCGACGCGGTCTGGCGCGCGGCATCCACGGCGCGAAAGGCGCAAAATATCGGCTCACCCCGAACCCGCCACCCGGTGCGCCGGGCCGGACGCGCCACCAGCGAGTCCCGCTCCCGACCTACGCCGCCCTGGCCCCATGGAGCCCGCGATGAACGCCCCCGAACGCCTGCCCGTCCCCGCCGAACCCGACAACGCCGCGCTCGCCGCGTTCGCCAACACCGCGTGGAACGAGCGCATCCTGCCGCAGCTCGTGGACTACGTGGCGATCCCCGCCAAGAGCCCGATGTTCGACCCCGAGTGGGAACAACGCGGCCTGCTCGACAAGGTGGTGCGCGACGCGGCCCAGTGGGTCGAGAGCCGCAAGGTGCCCGGCCTCACGCTGGAAGTGATCCGCCAGCCGGGCCGCACGCCGGTGATCTTCTTCGAGGTCCAAGCCACGCGCAGCGCGTCGTTCGGCACGCCGCCCACCGTCGTCATGTACGGCCACCTCGACAAGCAGCCCGAGTTCAGCGGCTGGCGCAAGGACCTGGGCCCGTGGACGCCCAAGGTCGAGGACGACAAGCTCTACGGCCGCGGCGGCGCCGACGACGGCTACGCGGTCTACGCGGCCGTCAGCGCCATCGAGGCCCTGAAGGCCCAGGGCCTCACGCACCCGCGCATCGTGGGCCTCATCGAGAGCTGCGAGGAATCGGGCTCGTCCGACCTGCCCGTCTACCTCGAGGCGCTCAAGCAACGCCTGGGCGACGTCACGCTGGTGGTCTGCCTCGATTCCGGCGCCGCCAACTACGACCAGCTGTGGCTCACCACCAGCCTGCGCGGCGCCGTCACCGGCACGCTGAAGGTGGAGATCCTCACCGAAGGCATCCACTCCGGCGACGCCAGCGGCCTCGTGCCCTCCAGCTTCCGCATCCTGCGCAACGTGCTCGACCGCCTGGAGGATTCGTCCACCGGCCGCCTGCTGCCCGAGAGCTTCCACTGCCGGATTCCCACCGACCGCATCGAGCAGGTGAACGCCGCCGCCGCCATCCTGGGCGACGAGGTGTGGAAGCGCATGCCGTGGGCCTGCGGGGCCGACGGCGGCCCGGCGCTGCCCACCACCACCGACCCGGCCGAGGCGCTGCTGAACCGCACCTGGCGTCCCACGCTGTCGGTCACGGGCGTCGACGGCTTCCCCGAGCTGCGCAACGCCGGCAACGTGCTCCGCCCGTTCAGCGCCTTCAAGCTGAGCCTGCGCCTGCCGCCGCTGGTCGACGCCAACGAGGCGGCCGCGCGCTTGAAGACGTTGCTGGAGGACAACGCGCCCTACAACGCCAAGGTCACGTTCCAAGCCGACGGCCGCATGGGGGCGTACGGCGCCACCGGCTGGAATGCGCCGTCGCTCGATCCGTGGATGGAGACCGCGCTCAACGCCGCCAGCCAGGCGCACTTCGGCGCCCCGCTGGGCTACATCGGCCAGGGCGGCACCATCCCGCTGATGAGCCTGCTGCAAGAGGGCTTCCCGAAGGCCCAGATGATGGTGTGCGGCGTGCTGGGCCCCAAGAGCAACGCGCACGGCCCCAACGAGTTCCTGCACCTGCCCTACGCGAAGCGGCTCACGGCCGCGGTGGCGCAGGTGGTGGCCGCGCACCCCTGAGCGGCGCCGGGCGCCGAGCGCCGGCCGCCGCGGGTCAGCGCCGGTTGCCCGTCACCAGGAGCGCGCCGCCGACGACGATGCCGATGATGCCGGCCCACATCGGGATCGGCACCGTCTTTGTTTCCTTGACGTTCAGCTCGATCGGGCCGATCTTGGCCTCGGTCTTGTCCTGGGTGTAGCTGAAGCCGCCGTAGATCAGCACGAGCGCGCCGAGGGCGATGAGGACGATGGCGAGGACGCGCATGGGTTGGCTCCGTGTTGATCGTGCGGGCGGGCCGCGGTGACGCCAGCGTAGCTCGCGACGGCCTGGCGTCTTGTAGGCGCTCGCCGCGCCATGTCGAGCACGCTGCCGGCATCCGGAGGCCGCGCAGGCTCCTGGCCGGTCCGGCTCGTCCTCCGCCCATGCAGCCTGTCCCGCCAAACGCGACGCCAATCGCTTCGCCCTGACAGCGGCCGGGCAGCCACGTAGAGTGCAAGCATCGACAAAGATCGTTGGGCACTCTGAAATGGCTTCCCCCTCCTGGAACTCGAAGAACGCGCAGGAACGCTGGCAGTGGTTCAGCGCTGCCGCGGTGCGATCGTTCCATCGCTACGCAACCTGGCTGGTGTCGCTGAGCTGGTGGCGCTTCGGCTGGTACGCGCTGCTTCTGATCATCGCCACCGGGCTGATCCAGAAGCTGCCGCCGTTCAGCATGACCTATGTCGAGACCATCGTCGAGTCGGCGCGCCATCACAAGCCGAAGATGCCCGCGGTTCCCCCCGCGCCTCCCATGCCGGCGGTGCCGGCGGTGCCTGCAGTGCCCGGCGTCCCGGGTGTGCCCGGCATCCCCGGCGCGGCGGCATCGGCACCGCAGGCACAGCCCGAGGCCCACAAGGACGGCACGGGCACGAAGACGGTCAACATCGACCTGCCGGGCATCACCGTCAACACCACCAAGGACCACCCCGGCAAGAACAAGGGCGTGAACATCACGTTCAACGGCAACGGCATCCAGATCACCACCGACGACTCGCCCGGGGAGGCCGCCGCCGCATCTGCCGCCGCCTCCGCCGCTTCGGCCGCCAAGGCCACGGCGGTCACGGCCAAGGATCGCGCCGAGGCTGCCCGCCGCGAGGCCGTGGCCCAGCACGACGCCGCGCTGGCCAAGGCGGCCGCCGCCAAGGCCGCGGCGGCGTCGGGCGCGGCCGCCAGCACGCCGGAGACCGCCGTCGACATGGTGGTGGGTGGCCAGCACATCCGCATCGCCGTGCCGTCGCATGCCGACGCCGAAGAGGTGCGCGACGCCATCAACGAGGCCAAGGACTCGCTGGTGCAGTCGCTCAAGGACGCGGAACAGGCCAAGCGCGACGCCGAGCAGGAGGCCAAGGACGCGGCCCAGGCGGCCAAGGAGGCCAAGGAGGCCGCGCAAGGCGACAGCGGGGACGAAGGCGGCGACAACGGCGACGAGGGCGACAACCAGCACCGCTCCACGCGCGAACACACCGTGCACTACGGCAACCTGCCGCTGCTGGCGGTGTGGTGGATCCTGGGCTCGATGCTGGTCAAGATCACCTACAAGGGGCGCATGCAGGCCGAGGTGAAGGCCGCGGTCGCCACCGAGACGGCCGAGGCCGAGTCGCTGCGCCGCCAGGTGCTGGAGGCGCGCATGGCCATGATGCAGGCGCAGGTGGAGCCGCACTTCCTGTTCAACACGCTGGCGTCGATCGACCACCTGATCGAGTTCGATCCCAAGCGCGCCAGCCAGATGCAGCGCAACCTGATCTCGCTGCTGCGCGCCAGCATGCCGTCGATGCGTTCCACCGACTCGGGCCTGCGCCCGCTGGACCTCGAGCTGGCGGTGGTCCGCCCGTACCTGGAGATCCTGAAGGTGCGCATGGAGGAACGCCTGACCACCGAGATCGACGTGCCCGACGGCCTGCTGTCGGCCGAGTTCCCGCCCATGATGATCCAGACGCTGGTGGAGAACTCGATCAAGCACGGCCTGGAGCCCAAGGCCGAGGGCGGCAACCTCTCGGTCAAGGCCGAGATCCGCCACGGCAAGCTGTGCGTGACGGTCGCCGACACGGGCCTGGGCTTCGCCGGCGCGGCCGGCGGCGAGACGGCCGGCACCGGCATCGGCCTGGCCAACATCCGCGAACGCCTGTCGCTGCTGTACGGCAGCAAGGGCACGCTGACGATCGCCAACAACCCGGTGGGCGGCACCATCGTCACGATCACAGTGCCCTACACCGCCCATACCGACACCCCAGCCGAAGGAGTCAAGGCATGACCACCTCGTTCGATCCCGCTCCCGAAACCGACGACCGCCCCGTGAGCGCGAGCCGCGCACTCGTGCCCTACCGGCCGCGTCCGAGCCGCTTCGGCCGCCTGTTCCGCTGGTGGCTGGGCCTGAGCATCGTCGTGCTGTTCGCGTGCGTGTTCTGCGTGGCGTTCGGCCTGCACGACCTCGGCGCAGCGCCGGTGCACATCGTGATCAGCGGCGACGACCTGAGCGACGGCCTCACCATCAACGGACTCACCGACGGCTCGCAGGCACTGCTGGGCGTGGGCGCGCTGATGCTCGCGCTGCTGCTCCTGCTGCTGATCCCGTTGCTGGTGCTGCTGATCGTCGGCTCCGTCGCGATCGCGCTCGTGTTCGGCATCGGCGTGCCCCTGCTCGTGCTCGCGCTGGCACTCGGCGTGGTCACGTCGCCGTTCTGGATCGTGGGCCTCATCGTCTGGCTCATCGCGCGCCGGCGCCGCTCGCCGTCGCTGCCGGCGTCGGCTAGGATGGCCGCATGAGCACGACCCACCCTTCTGCCGCGCCCCCCGTGCGCGGCGTCATCGCCGACGACGAGCGGCTGATGCGCGACCAGCTGAAAGCCCGCCTCTCCGAGGTCTGGCCCGAACTGCAGATCGTCGGCGAGGCCAAGAACGGCCTCGAGGCGGTCGACCTCGTGGCGGAGCACCATCCCGACGTCGTCTTCCTCGACATCCGCATGCCCGGCCTGTCGGGCGTGGATGCCGCGCGCCGCATCGCGCAGCTGCCGGCGCCCGAGGACGACGATGATGAATGGTCGCTGCCGGAGATCGTCTTCATCACCGCCTACGACCAGTACGCGATCGAGGCGTTCGAGCAGGGCGTGGCCGACTACGTGCTAA
The DNA here is from genome assembly GCA_013289985.1 of Betaproteobacteria bacterium. Classification (GTDB taxonomy): domain Bacteria; phylum Pseudomonadota; class Gammaproteobacteria; order Burkholderiales; family Burkholderiaceae_C; genus Scleromatobacter. The sequence goes on from JABCYW010000001.1 coordinate 26,020, forward strand.
AGCCCGCCGAGCGCGAGCGCCTGGGCGTCACCGTCACGCGCATCCAGCAGCGCCTGGCGCTGCGCGGCACCGACGACGAGCCGCCGGCGCCGCACATGCAGCAGCTGCTGCACAAGCTGTCGGCCAAGCTCAATCCGGCTGGCACGCCTCCGGTACTGAAATGGATCCAGGCCACCGTGGGCCAGGCCATCCAGATGATCCCCATCGAGGACGTGCTGTTCTTCATCTCCGACGAGAAGTACACGCGCGTGCAGACCGCCACGATCGAGGCGCTGATCCGCAAGCCCATCAAGGAGCTGGTGGACGAGATCGACCCCGACCTCTTCTGGCAGATCCACCGCTCCACGCTCGTCAACACCCACTGCATCGCGGGCGTCACGCGCGACCTGCGCGGACGCCAGATCGTCAGCATCAAGGGCAGCAACGAGAAGCTGGAAGTCAGCCGCTCCTACACGCACCTGTTCAAGGGGATGTGAGGCGCCTCAGCCGAGGTGCACGAGCTTCGCGTGGATCGCCCAGACCAGCGCGGCGAGCGTGCCCGCCACCATCAGCGCCACCCACGGCCACGCGCTGCCGCGCCGGGTGCCGCCATCGAGCGACGCGGCCGCCGCGTCGCCTTCGGCCACCTCGGCCTCGAACGCGCTGGTGGGCACGAAGCCCGTGGCCAGCGTCGTGTCAGGGCCGTTGTCGCCCGCGTTGCGCCGCAGGAGCTCGGCCTTGGCGGTGACGCGTTCGGCCTCGGACATCGTGCCCTCGAGCTTGGTGCGGATCTCGCGCTCCGACAGGTTGCGGTAGCTGCGGGCCAGCGTGGCCCGGCCTTCGGCAGGCTTGGGCATGCTCATGTAGCGTCTCGACTGTCGTTGTTGGAGAAGGCGACGGCCGCGCGGGCGATGAACCACTGCGCGAGCCAGTAGATGGACAGGTTCCAGAGCGTGGGCATCGGCACGCCGCCGACGAACTTGTCGGCCGCGAGGATGGCGTCGGACAGCACGAACAGCGCGCCGCCGGCCGCGACCGTGCGCCAGCGCGCGGCGTCCACGGCCTCGCGGCGCGCGAGCCACACCGACGTGGCCTGCGCCGCCATCGCGCCCAGCGCGCACACGTAGACCAGCACCGGCGCGCGCAGCTCGGCGGGGACGCCGGCCCACAGTCCGGCCAGCACGCTGGCCGCGACGATGGCCCATGCGCCGAACGCCGGCGGGCTGGCCAGGAACTTCACGCGCCGCGTCAGCGCGACGAGGTAGGACAGATGGCCCAGCAGGAACGCGACGAGGCCGACGAGAAAGCCCTGCACAGGCCACAGCAGCGCCACGTCCCCGGCCAGCGAGAACACGAGGCCGATGACGATCCAGCGCTTGACGAGGCCGTCGTCGCTGCGTCCCAGAGCGGCCCACGCGATCACGCAGAGCGTCGCCAGCGGCTTGAACGCGAAGTTGAGCCACGCACGGTCGAGCGCCCACGGCGCCGATGCGATCGTCAGCACCGCCGCGACCGCGCCCGCGAAGGGCAGCAGTCGACGCAGGGCGGCAGGGGAGATGGCGGCAGGCATAGGGCGCGAGTGTCCACCGGCCGCGTCGCGGCACCGCTCAGGGATTGCCCGGCGAATCCCCGGTATTGGGGAAGCGCCTCCAGCGGCCTTGCGCATTAGTGCACATGTGCGAACCTGTCTAGGCAAGTTCGTCTCCGCGCCCGCGTGGGGCGCACGCGACACGCAGGCGCATGACGCGGATGCAGGTCGCGTCAGGTCGCTGCCGTGGGCGGCGCCGCGGCAGTCTTGGCGGCGATGGACTCGCGCAGCTTGCGCAAGCGCTCGCGCGGATCCTCCTGCGACTTCGCCTCGTGCAGCTTCATCTCGGCGATGAAGCGGCTGGGCACGCCGGCCACCGTCTCGCGGCCCTTCTTGCGGCGGCGCAGGGTGCTCACCGCGAGCGTGGTGCGCGCGCGGGTGATGCCCACGTACATGAGGCGGCGTTCCTCCTCGAGGCGGTCGGCCGTCATCTCCTCGGTGTCGGAGCGGAACGGCAGCAGGCCCTCGTTGACGCCGGCCAGCACCACGTGCGGCCACTCCAGGCCCTTGGACGCGTGCAGCGTGGACAGCACCACCACGTCCTGCTCGTCGCCGCGCTCGGCCAGGCTGAGGATGACGCTGATGGACTGCGCGATCTCCAGCACGCTCTTCTTCTCGCTCTCGAAGCTGCCGCCGTCCTCGGTGATCTCGCCTCCGCAGCGCTTGGCCACCCAGTCGACGAAATCGAGCACGTTGCCCCAGCGTGCCGCCGCGACCTTGTCGGAGTCCTCGTTGTCGTGCAGGTGCTGCTCGTAGCCGATGTCCTTGAGCCACTCCAGCAGCATCGGCTTGGCGGCCTCGGCGCCGATCGTGGCCTTCGCACGGTGCTGGAAGTCGTTCAGATAGCGGCCGAACTCGTGCAGGCCGTCGATGGCCTTGGATTTCAGCGCCACGCCCAGCGACTCGGCGAACAGCGCCTCGAACATGCTCACCTTCCACTTGCCCGCGAAGTCGCTCAGCGCGCCCAGCGTGGTGTGGCCGATACCGCGCTTGGGCGTGGTGACGGCGCGCAGGAAGGCCGGGTCGTCGTCCTCGTTGACGATCAGGCGCAGCCAGGCGCACAGGTCCTTGATCTCGGCGCGGTCGAAGAAGCTCTGGCCGCCGGACACCTTGTAGGGTATCTGCGCGGCGCGCAGCTTCTGCTCGAACACGCGCGACTGGTGGTTGGCGCGGTACAGGACGGCGAAGTCGGCGAACTTCACGCGCGCGTCGTTGCCGCGCAGCGCCTGGATGCGCGCGACGGCCCGCTCGGCCTCGTGCTCCTCGCCGTCGCACTGCACCACCTGCACCGGCTCGCCGTCGCCGAGATCGCTCCAGAGCTTCTTCTGGAAGATCTTCGGGTTCAGCGCAATCACCTCGTTGGCGGCGCGCAGGATGGCGCCGGTGGAGCGGTAGTTCTGCTCCAGCGGAATCACCTTCAGCGTGGGGTACTCGGCCGGCAGGCGCTTCAGGTTCTCGATGGTGGCGCCGCGCCAGCCGTAGATGCTCTGGTCGTCGTCGCCCACGGCCGTGAAGCGGGCGCGCCCGGGGTCGCCCACCAGCTGCTTGAGCAGTTCGTACTGCACGGCGTTGGTGTCCTGGTACTCGTCCACCAGCACGTGCTGGAACAGCTTCTGCCACTTCGTGCGCGTCTCCTCGTCGCGCTGCAGCAGCTTCAGCGGGAAGCCGATCAGGTCGTCGAAGTCGACGGCCGAGTAGGCGGTCAGGCGCTCCTCGTAGAGCTTCATCACGCGGGCGGCCACCTGCTCGTCGGCATCCTTGGCCGCGTGCGGGGCCGCGTCGCTGTTGATGCCCATGTTCTTCCACAGGCTGATCGTCCACTGCCACTGGCGCGCCAGCTTGATGTCCGTCGTCGCGCCCGCATCCTTGAGCACGTTGAGCACGTCGTCGGAGTCGAGGATGGAGAACTGTTCCTTCAGGCCCAGCTTCTGGCCGTCCTCGCGCAGCATGCGCACGCCCAGCGAGTGGAACGTGCTGATGGCCAGATCCCTGGCCGCCCGCGAGCCCACCAGCTGCTTGGCCCGCTCGCGCATTTCCTGCGAGGCCTTGTTGGTGAAGGTGATGGCCGCGATGTTCTTCGGCGCCAGGCCGTGCTGCAGCAGCCGCACGATCTTGTAGGTGATCACGCGCGTCTTGCCGGAGCCGGCGCCCGCCAGCACCAGGCAGGGGCTGTCGAGGTGGTGCACGGCCTCCATCTGCGCGTTGTTCAGCCCGGACGCGGCGACGGACGCGGTGGCATGCGGGGAACGGGATTCGGGAGTGGCGGCCATGGAGCGGGAAACAGGGAACCGGAACAGCGAAACAACGCGGGAACCCGCACGCCGGAGTCGCTGCGATCATAGCGGCCCGGCCTCCGGCGTCCCGCGTTGCAGCCTGTGCTAGGCGCGGTTCGACCCGTCAATTGGCGGAGCGCCCCGTCCTGGTGCGCGCACCCGCGCAATCGCAAGCTTGCATTCAGGTTTCGTGCTCGACGTAGGGAGACTGCGTGCCGACGCGTTGCGCGGCCTCCGTAGTTACCCGAAAATCCCGCTCGCACCGTTTCCGGTCGAGCGATCCCGCGTTTTCTTCATTCCCGTGAAAGAAAAAGAAGGATGCACGTAAACCGTTCGTGCCCCAGGCTCGTTAAATCCACGACCCCCGCGTCATTCCACTCTTAAAGGTTTCACCATGAAGAAGATCCTCGCCGCCGTCCTGTCCCTGGCCACCGTTGCCGCTTTCGCCCAAGCCCCGGCTCCCGCCGCGCAGACGGCCACCGCTTCGCCGGACGTCGCCGCGTCGGCCGTCGCCAAGAAGGCCGCCAAGCACAAGGCCAAGAAGGCTGCGAAGGCCGCCAAGGCTGCTTCGGCCATGTAATTCCAGCCGTGCGGCCCGCGCCGCACCTGGAAACGAAAAAGACCGATCCGGTTGCCCGGGTCGGTTTTTTTTCGCCCGCGCCAGCCGCGCGGCCATGCAAAAAGGGCGCTCGTCGCGAGCGCCCTTTCGAGAGGTGGACGGCGCGGGCCCGACCCCGCGCGTGTCCGATCAGCCCAGGTTCACCGGGAAGAAGATGCGCTCGCCGTCGCGCCAGATCAGCAGCGCGACGCGCTTGGGCTTGGTCGCCAGGATGGCCTTGACATCGTCGACGGAGGCCACCGGCTTGCCGTTGACGGCCAGCACGACGTCGCCCTGCTGCACGCCGGCCTTGGCGGCGGCGCCGTCGGCGTTCTCCACCACCAGCCCGCTGGTGCCCACCTCGCCGCGCTCGTCGCGGTTGAGCGGGCGCAGCGCCAGGCCCAGCTTCTCGCCGCTTCCGGAGTCGCCGCCCTTGGCCACGTCGACCTTGTCGGTGCTGGCGCCCAGCGTAGCGACGACGGTCTCGAGCTTCTTGTCGCGCCAGACTTCCAGCGTGACCTTGTCGCCCGGGCGCGCGAGGCCCACGCGCGACGACAGCATGCCCGGCTCCTGGATCGCCTCGCCGTTGACCTTGGTGATGACGTCGCCCGACTTCAGCCCCGCCTTGGCCGCGGCGCTGTTGGGCGCGACGGTGGACACGAGCGCGCCATCGGGCCGGTCGAGGCCAAAGCTCTCGGCCAGGTCCTGGTTCAGCGACTGGATCGACACGCCCAGGCGTGCATGCGTGGCCTTGCCGGTGGCCACGATCTGGTCCTTGATCTGCAGCGCCACGTCGATCGGGATCGCGAAGCTCACGCCCTGGAAGCCGCCGGTGCGGCTATAGATCTGCGAGTTGATGCCGATCACGTTGCCCGCGGCGTCGAACAGCGGGCCGCCGGAGTTGCCGGGATTGACCGCGGCATCGGTCTGCAGGAACGGCACGAAGTTCTCGCCGCTCTCGCTGGGCAGCGAGCGCCCCTTGGCGGAGATGATGCCGGAGGTCGCGGTCTGGTCGAGCCCGTAGGGCGCGCCGATGGCCAGCACGTAGTCGCCCACCATCAGCTTGGACGGCTGTCCGAAGCGCACCACGGGCAGGTTCTTCGCGTCGATCTTGAGGACGGCGATGTCGGTGGCCGCGTCCACGCCCAGCACCTTGGCGACGTACTCGCGGCGGTCCTGCAGCTTGACGGTGACGTCCTTGGCTTCCTTGACCACGTGCGCGTTGGTCAGGATGAGGCCGTCGGAGCCGATGATGAAGCCCGAGCCCAGGCCCTTGAACGGCTGCTCGGCCGCCTGGCCGCCGCGCTGGAACTGCGGCGCGCCGGGCATGCCGCGGAAGAAGCGCAGGATCGGATCGTCGGGGCTGATGCCGCCTTCTTCCTGGAGCTCCTGCGCGGTCTGCTTGTGCGTGCCTTCCACGCTGACGTGCACGACGGACGGGCCGAACTCCTGCACGATGGCGCGGTAGTTCGGCGCGGTGCCGGGCGGCAGCGCGGGCAGCGGCGGCGTGACCGGCGTCGGTGCCACTTGCTGGCCGGTGGCCGCGGCGGCGATACCCGCGGCGCTGCCGCCGGGAGTGGCCACGGCGGAGGTGGAGTGACGCAGCCAGGACGGCAGGTCCAGCGCGCCGGCGGTTCCCATCACGGCCACGCCCGCGCCCAGCAGGCCCCAGGCGAGCGGCTTCAGGTTGGTCTTGTTCATGCGGTTCGACTCCTTGTCGGCTTGGATCACGCGCTTTTCCAGCGCATGGGACGCAATGTGCGCGCCGACGATGAAGGCATCGTTAGCTCAACATGAGGCCAACATTAGGGCCAGGTGACTCGCACCCGCAGGCCGCCGCGCGGCGAACTCGACAGCGCCACGTCCGCGCCCTGGCGCAGCGCCACCTGGCGCACGATGGCCAGGCCCAGGCCGGAGCCGGTCTGGTCGGCCGCGTTGTCGCGCCGCACGAAGCGGTCGAACACCATCTCGCGATCGGCCTCCGGGATGCCCGGGCCGTCGTCGTCCACCTGCAGCACCGGCGCCGGCGGGTGTTCGGCATCGAGGCCGATCCATACCGACACGTGGCCACCGTGCGGGCTATAGCGCACCGCGTTGTCGATCAGGTTGCGCGCCAGCACCGATACGTCGGCGTCGCCGGCGACCGTCGCGGCCTCGGCGCCGTCGGCCACGTCGAGTTCCAGCGTCGTGCCGCGCCCGTCGGCGAGCGGCGCGACGTCGCCCATCGCGAGACGCACGATCGCGGCCAGCGGCGCGGCCCTGGCCTCGCGCGGCGGACCGGCCTCGCTGCGCGCCAGCGCCAGCAGCTGCTCCACCAGCCGCGTCGCGCGGTCGACGCCGGCGGTGAGCGCGCGCGCGGCCTCGTCGCGCGTGGCCTCGTCCGGCGCGCGCCGCATAACCTGCACCTGCAGCTTCAGCGCGGTGAGCGGCGAGCGCAGCTCATGCGCCGCGTCGCCGACGAAATGGCGCTGCGCCGCCAGCGCCGCGCCCAGCCTGTCGAGCAACGCGTTGAGCGATTGCACCAGCGGCAGCACCTCGTCGGGCAGGTCGGTCTCGGGGAGTGCCTGCAGCGAGCCGCTGTCGCGCGAGCGCACCTCCCCGGCAAGGCGCTGCAGCGGCGCGAGCGAGCGCGACACCAGCCAGCCGATCACCAGCGCCAGCGCCGGCGCCACCGCCAGCAGCGGCACCACGCTGCGCAGCGCGGCCTGCGCGGCGCGCTCGTGGCGCACGCGCTCGGGCTGCGCCACCTGGATCACGCGGTCGCGCGTCTCGACGCCGAACGTACGCCAGACGATGCCGCCGGCCTCGATGTCGGCGAACCCGAGCACCGCGCGCGCCGGGGGCTCGGTCTGCAGGCGCGACGCGTAGACCTCGTGGCCGTCGTCGCGCCAGATCTGCACCACGTAGTCGAGCTGCCCGTCGGCCAGCGCGCCGGCGTCCTCGGGCGCGATCTCGCCCTGGTCGCGCAACGACAGCGCGATCTGGCGCAGCTGGTAGTCGAACAGGCTCTCGGTCTGGCGCAGCACGTTCCAGTAGACCGAGCCGCCCATCGCCAGGGCGGCGATCACCAGCACCGCCAGCAACGACAGCAGCAGGCGGACGCGCAGCGTGCTGCCGGAGTTGAAGCCGAAGCGGCGCGGGCCGCGAAGGCCGTGCACTGGCGCCGTCAAGAGGCGGCCCCGCCGGCGTCATCGGCCGCCGCCTCGCGCTTGCCCAGGTAGTAGCCCACGCCGCGCATCGTGCGGATCAGCTCCGGCCCCAGCTTCTTGCGCAGCTGGTGCACGTAGACGCTGACGGCGTTGCTCTCCACCTCCTCGCCCCAGCCGTACAGCCGGTCCTCCAGCTGGGCGCGCGACAGGATGGCGCCGGGCCGCTGCAGCAAGGCCTCCAGCACGGCCAGCTCGCGCGCCGACAGCATCACGGGCTCGCCGCGCAGCGTCACCTCGCGCGTGGCCGGGTCGAAGCTGAGATCCTCGTGCGTCAGCCGCGTGGCCGTGCGCCCGCTGTGGCGGCGCAGCACGGCGCGCATGCGGGCCAGCAGCTCGTCGAGCTCGAAAGGCTTGGTGAGGTAGTCGTCGGCGCCGGCGTCCAGGCCGGCCACGCGGTCGCCCAGCGCGTCGCGCGCGGTGAGCACGATCACGGGCGTGGAGTCGTCGCGGGCGCGGATGCCGCGCAGCACGTCCAGGCCGTTGCCCTTGGGCAGGCCCAGGTCCAGCAGCACCAGGTCGAAGCGCTCCGTGGCGGTGGTGGTGGCCGCGGCCTGCGCGTCCGTCACCCAGTCGACCGCATGGCCCTCGAGCTTGAGCGCCGCGCGCAGGCTCTCGCCAATCATCCGGTCATCTTCGACGAGCAGCAGTCTCATGGGCCGATTCTGATCGAATCGCCGGCGCGAGGTTCCGTCAGAACACTTTGCCCAGGCGCACGGTGACACCCGCGAACACCTGCCAATGCGGCGTGGCGTCGGTCAGCCCGCGGGCGAAGCCGAAGTCGAACACCGCCGCGGGCGACTGGTTCCAGCTGGCGGCCGCGAGGAGCTGGGCGGTGTCGGCCGCGCCGGCCTGGTGGGTGCCCGAGAGCTCGCCGACCGCGCCCCAGGCGTCGGTGAGCGTGCGCGAGAACGCGGCCGCCCAGCCCAGCTGCCACGCGCCCGGCTGGCCGCCCAGATGCGTCTCGTTGACGTTGATGTCGGCGTGCCACGCGGGCGCGAAGTCGCTGCTGAAGATGCCGTTGACCGTGGTGGCCGCGTGGCCGAGGCCGATGGACGTCCTGGCCGTCGGGAACGTCTCGCCCAGCTCCAGGCCCCAGGCGGACGCGTCGCTGACCTCGAAGCGGCGCTTGAGCACCAGCTGGGTGTCGCCGACGCCGGTCTGCGCCACGCCGGGCGCGGCCTGGCGCACCCAGGCCTCGCCGCCGACGCGCACGCCCCAGTCGGGCGTGAACGCGAGCTTCAGCGTGTACGGGATCGACGTGCGCGACACGCCGTTGTCCGTGGCGCGCAGGCCGCCGGCCTCCAGTTCCAGGTAGCCCGGCGCCGACAGCTGCGCCGGCGTCGACACGCTGGGCCGGTAGGGCACGACGGCCGGACCACCGTCGTCCGGCGCGTCGGCCGCGCGGACGGACGCGGCGCCCGCGAGCAGCGTGGCGGCAAGCAGCAGGCACGTCTTCATCCCAGGAACTTTCTCATCGTGATGCTCGTGGGCTCGAAGCCCAGCTCGTCGTACAGGCGGCGCGCGCCGTGGTTGTGGCCGAACACATGCAGGGCCAGATGGTGGATGCCGCGCTCGCGGGCCACGCGCTCGAGCTCGTGGAACGCGGCGCGCGCGTAGCCGCGGCGGCGCGCGGGGTCCTCGATCTCGATGCTGTAGACGTAGGCCTGGCGCCCGCCCGCCTTGTCCGACTCCTCCCACCACAACGTGCCGACCTGCGCGCCGCTGTCGGCGTCGCGAAGGCGGACGAAGTAGTGCCCCAGGGTCTGCAGGCCGTGGGGCAGCAGCGCCGCGTGCGCCTCCTTCGACTTCTCGATGGATTCGGCCAGCGTCCAGCGGCCGTCCTCGACGTTGGTCAGCGCGAACGCGGGGATCGCCTGGACGAGCCAGGCGTGGAAGTCGACGTCGGTGAACGTGACGAAGCGGACGGAGACGGGCATGCGCGGGTCCGCCGGCTCACCGCGACGCACGCATCACTTCTTCGTGTAGGTGATCTTCTTGGCGCCGCCTTCGCAGCTGCCGACGACCTTCGCATCGCCGGCCTTGTCGGCGGCGACGATGTCCAGCATGTAGCCGGCGACCTTCTTGGCGTCGAGCTTGGCGGCAATCTCGGTCTTCAGCTCGTCGCAGGACTTGCCGGCGGCGAAGGCGGACGGGCCGGCCAGCGCGAGGAAGGCGGCGACGATCAGCGTGGTGTTGGTCTTCATTCGAGAGCTCCCGGTCGTTGTGAAGGACAGCTGCGACTGTACTGCGGCGGCGGCCTCAAATTCCGAGCGGATCGACGTCGATCGCCCACCGGACGATGCCGCGGTGCGCATTCTTCAACGCCGGCAGCTCGGGGGTGAACAGCGCGAGCAGCCGCTGCAGGGTCGCGCGGGATGCGCACTCGACCAGCATCTGGCGGCGCTCGAAGCCCGCCACCTTGGCCACCGACGGCGGCACCGGGGCGTAGAACATCACGTCGGCGGCCTCCGGATATGTCCTGGCGAGGTCGCGCGCCGCGCGTAGGAAGGCCTCGGCCACATCCTCGGTGCGGGCCTCGGCGCGCAGCAGCGCCAGGTGCGAATACGGCGGCAGGCCGGCGGATTCGCGCTCGGCCAGCTGGGTCGTCGCGAACGCCGCGAAGTCGTGCTTCTTCAAGGCCTCGAACAGCGCGTGGCCCGGGTTGTACGTCTGCACCCACATCTCGCTGCCGCCGGCGATGCCCGCGTCGCGGCCGGCCCGGCCGCCGGCCTGCATCAGCAGCGCGAACAGGCGTTCGGGCGCGCGGAAGTCGGCCGCGAACAAGGCGCTGTCGGGGTTCACCGCGGCCACCAGCGTGACGCGGCGGAAGTCGTGGCCCTTGGTGACCATCTGCGTGCCCACCAGGACGTCGACCACGCCCTCGTGGACGGCCGCCAGCTGCGCCTCCAGCGTGCCCTTGGCCCGCGTGGTGTCGGCGTCGATGCGAAGCACGCGCGCGCCGGGCAGCAGCTCGGCCACCTGCTCCTCCAGCCGCTCGGTGCCGCGGCCCATGGGCTCGATGTCGAGGTTGCCGCAGTCGGGACACGCGCGCGGCACCGGCTCCTGCGTGCCGCAATGGTGGCAGCGCAGGATGCGCTCGCCCTTGTGGAACACGCGCCAGGCGCTGCAGTGCGGGCAGCCGCTCTTCCACGTGCAGGCCGGGCAGTGCAGCACCGGCGCGAAGCCGCGGCGGTTCAGGAACAGCAGCGACTGCTCCCCGCGCGCGACGCGCGCCTGGATCGCGGCGACCAGCTGCGGCGCGAGCGCCTGCGGCGGCGCGCGCGGCGCGGCGCGCGGCACGGTGGCCATGTCCAGCAGGCGCACCGTGGGCAGCGCGCCCTGGCCCACGCGCTCGGAGAGCGTGACCTGCCGGTACCGGCCCGTCTGGGCGTGCGACCAGGTCTCCAGCGACGGCGTGGCCGACCCGAGAAGCACCGGCACGCGTGCCAGGTGGCCGCGGTAGACGGCCAGGTCGCGCGCCGAGTAACGCGCGCCGTCCTGCTGCTTGTACGACGGGTCGTGCTCCTCGTCGACCACCACCAGCCCCAGGCGCGGCAGCGACGCGAAGATGGCCAGCCGCGTGCCCAGCACCAGGTCGGCCTCGCCGAGGTGCGCGGAGAGCCAGTGCTGCAGCCGCTGCGCCGGCGTCAGCGCGCTGTGCAGCGAGACCAGGCGGCGGCCCGGGAAACGTGCGGCGAAGCGCTGTTCCAGCTGCGGGGTGAGATTGATCTCGGGCACCAGGATCAGCGCCTGCTTGCCGGCGGCCAGCGCCTGTTCGGCCAGGCGCAGGTAGACCTCGGTCTTGCCGCTGCCGGTGACGCCGAACAGCAGGGTGGGCGGCGGCGCCGGCTCGGCGGCCCAGGCGGCGAGCGTGTCCATGGCCGCCGCCTGCTCCGCGGTCAGCTCAGGACGTTGCGCGGAGGCGCCCACCGCCTCGGGCAGCAGGTGGTCGCGCTTCTTCTTCACGCGCTTGGCGATGGCCGTGTCGTCGAGCTTGCGCAACTCGGGCGGCAGCACGGCCAGCGCCACCTCGCCGAGGCTGCGCTGGTAGTAGCGGGCCGTGAACTCGACGAGCGCCCGCCAGTCGGCCGGCAGCGGCGGCAGCGCGGAGATGGCCTCGATGACGGGCCGAAGCGTCATCGGCGGAGTGCCGGCGGCGGCCGCGTCGATGGCGGCGAAATCGGCGTCCCACACCAGTCCGGTCACTTCGCGCCGCCCCAGGGGCACGCGCGCCAACGTGCCCGGCACGAGCGGCTGCTCACTTTCGTAGGTGAGCAGCGAGCTCATGCCCGCGTACTGTGGCGCATCGATGGCGACGCCGATGCGCGTCAAGTCGACCGCTCCACTGATGAGCAGACTTGCGGGCGAAAGTTGTCAGACTTATGAGCTGCGAGCGGTAAGCTCATGATCCGTAAGTGTTTTTGAAGTCGCCCACAGTTTCTGTGGATAACTTTGTGGGAAAGCTGGCAGCAGCGCCGCCAAAGGCTTGATTCACCGCGGGCGGCCCCGGATCGCTCAAATTTGATGCACCGCGGAAAAATTCAGGTGAATCAACGACTTGGCACGAAACTCCGGGCTTTCCAGGGGGTGCCGGGTTCCCCGGGGAGCTCACGTTATCGCTCTCTGAATATTGGGGATAAGTCAACACCTGAGCGCTCACTTACCGGACAAATCGCGTACTGCCTGCGTTCGGCGGTTGTAAGTGGTTTCCTACGCCGCATGCAGGCGGCGCGAGTAGCCGTGAACCGCCTCCACCAAGGCCGCCACGTGTTCTGGCGGAGTGAATTGGCTGATGCCGTGGCCGAGGTTGAAGATGTGCCCGGCGGTGCTGCCGTCGGGGTTGCGCGAAGCGCCGAAGCTGTCGAGCGCGGCGCGCGCCTCGGCCTGGATCGCCTCGGGCGGGGCGAACAGCGCCATCGGGTCGAGGTTGCCCTGCAGCGCGACGCGGTCGCCCACGCGGCGGCGGGCGGCGCCGAGGTCCGTCGTCCAGTCGAGGCCCACCACGTCGGGGCCGATGCCCGCGATTGCCTCCAGCCACTGGCCGCCGCCCTTGGTGAACACGATGGCGGGGATGCGCTGGCCATCCTTCTCGCGCTGCAGGCCGGCCAGCACGCGCCGCGTGTAGGCCAGCGAGAACGTGCGGAACGCGGCGTCGGCGAGCACGCCGCCCCAGCTGTCGAACACCATCACGGCCTGCGCGCCGGCGTCGATCTGGGCGTTGAGGTAGGCCGTCACCGCGTCGGCGTTGATGGCCAGGATCCGGTGCATCAGGTCGGGCCGCGCGTACATCAGCGTCTTGACCTGGCGGTAGTCGTCGGAGCCGGCGCCCTCGACCATGTAGCAGGCCAGCGTCCATGGGCTGCCCGAGAAGCCGATCAGCGGCACGCGGCCGTCCAGCGCCTTGCGGATCGAGCTGACCGCGTCGAAGACGTAGCGCAGCTTGTCCATGTCGGGCACCGCGAGTCTCGCGACGGCGGCCTCGTCGCGCACCTTCGTCTCGAAACGCGGACCCTCGCCTTCCGCGAACGACAGGCCCAGGCCCATCGCGTCGGGCACCGTGAGGATGTCCGAGAACAGGATGGCCGCGTCGAGCGGGAAGCGCTCCAGCGGCTGCAGCGTGACCTCGGTGGCGTAGTCGGTGTTCGTGGCCAGGCCCATGAAGCTGCCGGCGCTGGCGCGCGTGGCCTTGTACTCGGGCAGGTAGCGCCCCGCCTGGCGCATCAGCCAGATGGGCGTGTAGTCGGTCGGCTGGCGCAGGCAGGCGCGCAGGAAGGTGTCGTTCTTGAGGGCGGGCCACATGCGGTGAATTATCCCCGCCCGCCGAGGCACCGCCTCATGCGGGATCAGATGGGCTTCAACGGGCCGCGGAACTTCTCCTTCAGCGGCTTTCCGGGCAGGGGCGGGATCTCCACCTCCGGCGCGGAGGCCGTGGCCACCGGCAGCCGCGACAGCAGGTTGGCGATCAGCTTCAGGCGGCCGGCCTTCTGGTCGTTGAAGTCCACCAGCGTCCACGGAGCGGCCTTGGTGTGCGTGGCCTCCAGCATGCGATCGCGCGCGCGGCCGTACTCGTCGTACTTGCTGCGCGCCTGCAGGTCCACCGGCGAGAGCTTCCATTGCTTGAGCGGGTCGTCCTGGCGGTCGGCGAAGCGCTGCTCCTGCTCGGCCTGGTCCACGGTGAGCCAGTACTTGAACAGGCGGATGCCGTCGTCCACCAGCATCTTCTCGAAGACCGGCGCCGTCTTGAGGAAGGCATCGGTCTGCGCGGGCGTGCAGTAGCCCATGACCGCCTCGACGCCCGCCCGGTTGTACCAGCTGCGATCGAACAGCGTCATCTCGCCGGCGCTGGGCAGCCACGTGACGTAGCGCTGGAAATACCACTCGCCGGTCTCGCGCGCGGTGGGGATGCCCAATGCCGCGATATGGCACTGGCGCGTGTTGAGCTTCTCGGAGATGGCCTTGATGGCACCGCCCTTGCCGGCGGTGTCGCGGCCCTCGAACAGCACCACGACGCGCTCGCCGCGCTCCTTGAGCAGGCGCATGACGCCGTTGAGCTCCACCTGCAGCGGCCGCAGCTGGTCCTCGTAGCCGTGGCCGCCGCCATCGCCCTTGCTGCGCGAATTCTTCTTGGTCATGCCCGGATGATGCCCTGGTTCGTGGCGCCCCGGCCGGCAACCCGGGGGCTCAGAGGCTCGGCACTGCGGGCAAGGCCGGTGCGGCCGGGATTGCGGGCATCGCGGGCATGGCCGGCATGGCGGGCAACGCCGGCAGGGCAGGCAGCGCCGGCAGGGCGGGCAACGCCGGGGTGGCGGGCAGTGCGGGCAGCGCGGGCATGGCCGGCATCGACGGCATGGCCGGCATCGCGGGCATCGCCGGCAACGCGGGCATGGGCGGCAGCGCGGGCAGTGCCGGCAGGCCGTCCATGGCCGGCATGGCCGGCGTGGCGGGCATCGCGGGCGTGGCGGGCATCGCCGGCATGGCGGGCATCGCCGGCAGCGCCGGCAACGCGGGCATGGCCGGCATCGCGGGCAGCGCGGGCAACGCCGGCATGTCGGGCAGCGCCGGCATGGCGGGCATCGCCGGCATGGCGGGCATGGCGGGCATCGCGGGCATGTCGGGCATCGCGGGCAGCGCGGGCGTGCCGGGAATGGCCGGGATGGCCGAATCGACGGCCTTGCGGATGCAGTCGCCGCACGCGCAGGGCACGGCAGGCAGGCCGGTGGGCGTGACGCTGGAGAACTCGTTGCCGAGATCCTTGGCGGCATTGGCGGTGGCGGCTTCGACCGCGCCGGCGTCGTCGTCGGCAGTCTGGGCGGCCTGCGACTGTGCGGTGGCGAGATCCTGCTGGGCCTGGGCCAGCTGATCCTGTGCGTCCTGCACGGCCTGGCTGGCCAGCGCCTGGGCCTGCTGCGCCGCGGCGTCGCCCTGGCCCTGTGCCTGCGCGACGGCCTGCTGGGCCTGGGCTTGCGCCGCCGCTGCCGCCTGCTGCGCCTGCGCCGCCTCCGCCTGGGCCTGGGCGACCGCCTGCTGCGCCAGCGCGCCGGCCGCGGCTTCGGCCTGCGATTGCAGGTCGGCCGCCTTGGTCGCGGCATCTGCCGCCGGCGCCGCGAGCTGTTGAAGCTGCTGCGCGGCTGCGGGTGCGGCGCCGGCCAGCGCGTCACCGAGAGGTCCGCCGAGAGCGGGAGGACTGGGCAAGCTCATGCGGCGCTCCTGGGGGCTTCGTTGGCGGCGGCGCCGCCGGACAGGGTGCGGAAGACCAGGCGGCTGAAGTTGGACAGCGCCTTCGCCTTGTCGGGCGCCTTCATGCGCCGGTCGGCGAGGATCTGCGCCACCGCGGGAATGCGGGTGTCGAACTCCTCGCCCATCAGCCAGGCGGTGTAGACGTAGGTGGCGGCCGAAAACTCGTCGGTCAGGCCGTAGTGCAGCGCCTTCGCGGCCTGGCGGCGGAACGCACCCACCAGCGCCGCGAAGTCCATCGTCCTGGCCTGGTCCGGATGGTTGCGGCGAATGATGGCGATCAGGCGCGCATCGAACGAGTCGCGGCCCATCTGGCTCCACTGTTCGCTGGAAATCTGGTTCATCGAGGTCTCCACCGCGCCTGCTCGGCTGGTCTCGACTCATTGTGTCGTGCGGGATCTTCGGCGCCAATCCCTGTTTCTTGGGTGGTGGCCGACCGCGCGAAAGGGGAGTCCCCGGACGTGAAAAAGCCCGCGCACGTTGCCGTGGGCGGGCTCCTGGTGCAGCCTTGCTGCGCTGCGTCAGTGACCGGTGTGTCCGCGGAAGCGACGGATGGCGGACAGCTGAGCGGCCAGCACGGCCAGTTCGCTCTGCGCCTTGGCGACGTCGAAGTCGCCCTTGGCGTTGGTCAGTGCGGCCTCGGCAGCCTTCTTGGCTTCGGTGGCCTTGGCCTCGTCCAGGTCCTTGCCGCGAATCGCGGTGTCGGCCAGGACGGTGACGCGATCGGGCTGCACCTCGAGGATGCCGCCGGCGACGAAGACGAACTCCTCGCCGCCGTCGGACGCGCGCTTGATGCGCACTGCGCCCGGCTTGATGCGCGTGATCAGCGGCGTGTGGCGCGGCATGATGCCGAGCTCGCCGTTCTCGCCCGGCAGCGCGACGAAGCTCGCCTCGCCCGAGAAGATCTGCTCTTCGGCGGAGACGACGTCGACGTGAATGGTTGCCATGTGAGTTCCAGTTCGATGGAGGAGAAGGTGTGCAGGGCGGCGGCCGCCGCTCTTTCAGGGCGGCCGGGGCGCCTTACTGCATGCCCTTCGCCTTTTCGATGGCTTCGTCGATGGTGCCGACCATGTAGAACGACTGTTCCGGCATGTGGTCGCATTCGCCGTTGATGATCATCTTGAAACCACGGATGGTTTCCTTCAGCGGCACGTACTTGCCCGGCGAGCCGGTGAACACTTCGGCGACGTGGAACGGCTGCGACAGGAAGCGCTGGATCTTGCGGGCGCGCGACACGGCCAGCTTGTCTTCCGGCGCCAGTTCGTCCATGCCCAGGATGGCGATGATGTCGCGCAGTTCCTTGTAGCGCTGCAGGGTGGCCTGCACGGCACGGGTGGTGTCGTAGTGCTCCTGGCCGATCACGTTCGGGTCGATCTGGCGCGAGGTGGAGTCGAGCGGGTCGACCGCGGGGTAGATGCCCAGCGAGGCGATTTCACGCGACAGCGACACGGTGGAGTCCAGGTGACCGAAGGTCGTGGCCGGAGACGGGTCGGTGTAATCGTCGGCCGGAACGTAGACGGCCTGGATCGAGGTGATCGAGCCGACCTTGGTCGACGTGATGCGCTCCTGAAGGCGGCCCATTTCCTCGGCCAGCGTCGGCTGGTAGCCCACGGCGGACGGCATGCGGCCCAGCAGCGCGGACACTTCCGTGCCGGCCAGCGTGTAGCGGTAGATGTTGTCCACGAAGAACAGCACGTCGCGGCCTTCGTCGCGGAACGACTCGGCGATGGTCAGGCCGGTCAGGGCCACGCGCAGGCGGTTGCCCGGCGGCTCGTTCATCTGGCCGTAGACCATGGACACCTTGGAGTTCGGCAGGTCGTCGAGATCCACGACCTTCGAATCGGCCATCTCGTGATAGAAGTCGTTGCCTTCGCGGGTGCGCTCGCCGACGCCGGCGAACACGGAAAGGCCAGAGTGCGCCTTCGCGATGTTGTTGATCAGCTCCATCATGTTGACGGTCTTGCCGACGCCGGCGCCGCCGAACAAGCCCACCTTGCCGCCCTTGGCGAACGGGCAGATCAGGTCGATGACCTTGATGCCCGTCTCGAGCAGCTCTTGCGAGGGGCTCAGTTCGTCGTACGACGGGGGCTTGCGATGGATCTGGGCGGAGTGGGTCATGTCGACCGGGCCGCGTTCGTCGATCGGGTTGCCCAGCACGTCCATGATGCGGCCGAGGGTGGCCTTGCCCACCGGCACGGTGATGCCCGCGCCCGTGTTGCGCACCATGCTGCCGCGGCGGATGCCGTCGGACGAGCCCAGCGCGATGGTACGCACGACGCCGTCACCCAGCTGCTGCTGGACTTCCAGCGTCAGCGCGGTGCCGTCCATCTTCAGCGCGTCATAGATGTTGGGCATCTGGTCGCGCGGAAACTCGACGTCGACCACGGCGCCGATGGTTTGAACGATCTTGCCCATGGCATTAGAAGTCGTCATCTTTTTTCCTTGATATCTCGAAAGATTTAAACCGCAGCCGCACCGCTGACGATCTCACTCAATTCCTTGGTGATCGCCGCCTGACGCGTCTTGTTGTAGATCAGCTTGAGCTCGCCGATGAGGTTGCCCGCGTTGTCCGTGGCGGCCTTCATGGCCACCATGCGCGCGGCCTGCTCGGACGCCATGTTCTCGGCCACGCCCTGGTAGACGAGGGCCTCGACATAGCGCTTGAGCAGTTCCTCGATCACGCCCGGCGCGTCCGGTTCGTAGATGTAGTCCCACGCATAGCCGCTCTTGTCGGTCGTCGCGCCGGACTGGATCCCTTCGGACGTCAGCGGCAGCAGCGGCACGATCATCGGTTCCTGCTTCATCGTGTTGATGAAGCGGGTGTAGCACAGGTGCACCGCGTCGAGCTTGCCCTCGACGAACTGCTCGAGCATCACCTTGACGGGGCCGATCAGCTTGTCGAGCTGCGGCGCATCGCCGAGCTGGGTGACGTGGCTGACGACCTGGGCGCCGGAGCGGTTCAGGAAGCCGAAGCCCTTGTTGCCGATCGCCACCGCGGAAACCTTGCCACCGGTCGCCTGCACGTCGCGCATCTTGATGGTGAGCGCGCGCAGGATGTTGGTGTTCATGCCACCGCACAGGCCCTTGTCGGTCGTGATCACGATGAAGCCGACGTTGCCGCCGGTGGTCTTCGTGATCTCGCGCATGTAGGGCGAACGGTATTCCGGATTCGCCTTCGACAGGTTGCCGGTGATCGCGGCGATGCGTTCCGCGTAAGGGCGGGCCGCACGCATGCGTTCCTGCGCCTTGCGCATCTTGGACGCGGCGACCATCTCCATCGCCTTCGTGATCTTGCGGGTGTTCTCCACCGACTTGATCTTGCCGCGTATTTCCTTTCCTACCGCCATGACGGTGCTCCTTGGAAGAGTGTCGTGGTGGGGAGGATCAGGCGAACGACTTCTTGAACGCGGTGATCGCGGCGCGGAGCTCGTCTTCCGCGGCCTTGCAGGCCTTCGCGAATTCGATCTTCTCCGGCTTGTCCGAGTCCTTGAACTTGACGTTCCACTTCGCGCCGTTCTTTTCCAGCGTCGCCAGCAGCGCGGCGTGGTTGGACTTCAGGTGCTGGTGCAGGCCGTGCTCGAAGGGCAGCACCTGCTTGATGGTCAGCGAGTCCATGAAGTCGTTGTTCACAGCGAACAGCGTGGCGGCCATCAGGCTGATGGGCAGCGGCGAGTACTGGTTCTGCTTGAGCAGTTCGGTGACGCGCGCGCCACGATCGAGCTGCTTGCGGGTGGCTTCGTCCAGGTCGGAGGCGAACTGCGCGAACGCGGCCAGCTCACGGTACTGCGCGAGGTTGGTACGGATGCCGCCCGACAGGCTCTTGATCAGGTTGGTCTGCGCGGCGCCGCCGACGCGCGACACCGAGATGCCGGCGTTGATGGCGGGGCGGATGCCGGCGTTGAACAGGCTCGTTTCCAGGAAGATCTGGCCGTCGGTGATCGAGATCACGTTCGTCGGGACGAAGGCGGACACGTCGCCGGCTTGCGTCTCGATGATCGGCAGGGCGGTCAGCGAACCCGTCTTGCCCTTGACTTCGCCCTTGGTGAACGCTTCCACGTAGTCGGCGTTCACGCGCGCGGCGCGCTCGAGCAGGCGGCTGTGGAGATAGAACACGTCGCCGGGGAAGGCTTCGCGGCCCGGCGGACGGCGCAGCAGCAGCGAGACCTGGCGGTAGGCGACGGCCTGCTTGGACAAGTCGTCATAGACGATCAGCGCGTCTTCGCCGCGATCGCGGAAGTACTCGCCCATCGTGCAGCCCGAGTACGCCGAGACGTACTGCATGGCGGCCGATTCGGCGGCGGTGGCGGCCACGACGATCGTGTACTCCAGCGCGCCGTTGGCTTCGAGTGCGCGCACGACGTTCTTCACCGTCGACGCCTTCTGGCCGATGGCGACGTACACGCAGGTCATGTTCTGACCCTTCTGGTTGATGATCGCGTCGATCGCCACGGCGGTCTTGCCGGTCTGGCGGTCGCCGATGATCAGCTCGCGCTGGCCGCGGCCGACGGGCACCATCGAGTCGATCGACTTCAGGCCGGTCTGCACCGGCTGGTCGACGGATTGGCGCGCGATCACGCCCGGGGCGACCTTCTCGATGACGTCGGTGAGCTTGGTGTTGACCGGGCCCTTGCCGTCGATCGGGTGGCCGAGGGCGTTGACCACGCGGCCACGCAGCTCGGGGCCGACCGGCACTTCGAGGATGCGGCCCGTGCACTTGACGGTGTCGCCTTCGGAGATGTGCTCGTATTCGCCAAGAATAACGGCGCCGACGGAGTCGCGCTCGAGGTTCAGCGCCAGGCCGTAGGTCGGCTGGCCGTCCTTGGTGGCCGGGAACTCGAGCATTTCGCCCTGCATCGCGTCGGACAGGCCGTGCACGCGGCAGATGCCGTCGGTGACGGAAACGACCGTGCCCTGGTTGCGGATGTCGGACGACGCCCCCAGGCCTTCGATGCGGCTCTTGATCAGTTGGGAAATTTCAGCGGGATTCAAATTCATGACTTAGCTCCCAAAGGTGAGGCCGCGAGGCCGCCTGGGTTGAAGAGACGATTGCAGTTCGAGCGGTCCGGCTCTCTAGTGGGTCAGCGCGACGCGCATCTGCTCGAGGCGGGCGACGATGGAGGTGTCGAGCACCTCGTCGCCCACCGTCACGCGCACGCCACCGATCAGCGACGGGTCGACCGTGACCGACGTGTTGAGCTGGCGGCCGAAGCGCTTCTCGAGCACCTTGGCCAGCGCGGCCTGCTGCGGGGCGTCGAGCGGGAAGGCGCTGACGACGTGCGCATCGGCGACGCCGCCGCGGTCGTTGACCAGCGAGCGGAACTGCGACGCGATCTCGGGCAGCACGGCCAGGCGGCCGTTGTCGATGACGGCGTTCAGCAGGTTCAGCAGCTTGGGACTGAGCTCGCCGGATTGGCCAGAGCGGGCGATGCCGGAGACCAGGGTGAAGACCTGCTCGTCGCTGACCTTGGGGTCGGCGGCGAACTGGCGCAGGCCGGCGTCACCGGCGATGCCGGCGAGCACGTCCAGCTGGGCCACGAGCTGCGCGCCGTCGGCGGCAGTACTCGACTGGAACAGCGCCGCGGCATACGGCCGCGCGATGGTGGAGGGCTCGGCCATGGTCTTACAGCTCGGTCTGCAGGCGGTTCAGCAGCTCGGCGTGCACGGCCGGGCTCACTTCGCGGCGCAGGATCTGCTCGGCACCCTTGACGGCAAGCGCGGCGACCTGGTCGCGCAGCGCGTCACGCGCCTTGGCCGATTCCTGCTGCGCCTCGGCTTGCGCCTGGGCAACGATCTTCGCGGCTTCGTCGGAGGCCTTGGACTTGGCTTCCTCGACGATCTGCAGCGCGAGACGCTCGGCGGCCGCCAGACGCTGGGCCGCGTCGTTGCGGGCCGCGCCGAGTTCGGCCTCGATGCGCTTGTTGGCGCTGGCCAGCTCGCTACGGGCCTTGTCCGCGGCCGACAGGCCTTCGGCGACCTTGCGGGCGCGCTCGTCCAGGGCGGCCGTGATGGGCGGCCAGATGTACTTCATCGTGAACCCGACCAAGATCAGGAACACGATCATCTGGATGATCAGGGTTGCGGTGATGCTCACGTTATTGCCTCGAAAGCCGTTGTCGGAGGGCGGCGCGCCGGCTCCCCTTCAGGGAATCCGGTCGCGCCGACGACTTCAGTGCAGGGCGAATTACTTCGCGATCTGCGCCAGCTGGGCCAGGAACGGGTTGCTGGTGGTGAACCACAGGGCGATGCCGAGGCCGATGATGAACGAGGCGTCGATCAGGCCGACCAGCAGGAACATCTTCGTTTGCAGTTCGCCCATCAGTTCCGGCTGGCGAGCGGCCGACTCGAGGTACTTGCTGCCCATGATGCCGATGCCGATGCAAGCGCCGCAAGCGCCCAGACCAATGATGATGCCGGCGGCCAGGGCGACGTAGCTGATGAGTTCCATGTTGACTCCAGTTGAGAAATTGAAAGAGAGGAAATGAGGGTTCGAACGGCGCAAGCCGCACCGCCGGCGGACCGGCGGCGCAAGGAGATCAGTGCGCGTCGTGGGCTTGTCCGATGTAGACCAGGGTCAGCATCATGAACACGAAGGCCTGCAGCGTGATGATCAGGATGTGGAAGATCGCCCACGCCGTGCCGGCAATGATGTGCATCAGGGCCAGGCCGAAACCGCCTGCCGTGAAGGTGAATGCGCCGCCCAGCAGGGCGATCAGCAGGAAGATCAGTTCGCCGGCATACATGTTGCCGTACAGCCGCATGCCGTGCGAGACGGTCTTGGCGACGAACTCGATCATCTGCATGCCGAAGTTGACGATGCCCAGCAGCACGGCCGCGATCGGGTTCTTGCTGGTGCCGAACGGTGCCACGACCAGCTCGTGCGCCCAGCCGCCGGCGCCCTTGATCTTGATGTTGTAGTACAGGCAGGCGATCAGCACGCCCACCGACAGGCCCATCGTGACCGAGATGTCGGCCGTCGGCACCACGCGCAGCTTGGATTCAGGATCGCCGGTGATGTGCTGGAAAAGGAACGGCAGCAGGTCCACCGGCAGCAGGTCCATCGCGTTGAGCAGGAAGATCCAGATGAAGACGGTCAGCGCCATCGGGGCGACCAGCTTGCGGCTCGTGGCGTTGTGGACGATGGCCTTGGCCTGGCTGTCGACCATCTCGATCATGACTTCCATGGCGGCCTGGAAGCGGCCCGGCACGCCGGAGGTGACGCGGCGCGCGGCCAGCAGTCCCAGCAGCAGGAAGACGATGCCCAGGACGGACGAGAACACCACCGAATCCCAGTGCACCACGTGGAAATTCAGCGGCGCCGAGCTCTCGATGTTGGACAGGTGGGTCAGGTGATGCTGGATGTACTCACCCGAGGTCATTGCATGTTCTTCTGCGGCCATGTGGTGTCCGTAGCTTCCCGATCAGATCTTCAACGCGAGCGCCACGCGAGCGCCACCCAATACACAGTCAAGCACCCAGCCAGCGCGACCAGCAGTGCCGGCCACACCACCGGGTGCAGCACTCGCGCGGCGCTGACGAGCATCGCCACCGAGCAGACAATCTTCGCCGATTCCCAACCCAGCAGGGCCAGCGCCGTGGCCATCGGCGACTTGCTGTCCGCCATCCGCGTCGCGCCGCGCGCCATCAGGGCACCCGGAACGATGGCGGTGGCGGCGCCGTACAACGCCGACCACAACGCAGGCAACCCGAACATCAGGCCGACCAGCAGCGAGATGACCGCGCCGGCCTCGGCCTGCACCAACACCACCCGCCACGGAGACGGCGCGCTGCGCTGATCGCGAAACGCCTCGGCTTCCGTTGCCGACAAGCGGCGCGGCAGCGGATCCTCGTCGTCCCAGTTCGCAGCGTTGAGCACCGGCTTGCCGGCGACGTCGCCAGGTTGCTGGGGCTTTTCTTGCTGCGGCACGGAACTCGGAGGACTCATGGGTGTCGGAAGGGAAGAAGCGTTCACTCGGTCTTGCTTGAACGCCGCTCCCGTCGTGAGGCCCAGCGGTTACCGGACAAGTTGCCTCCGATTGCCCGGAGAAAACCTGCTTTAGTTGAACTAAGCCTGTCGATTCTAACCCGAAAGGGTGCGCCGATGCCACCCCGGTGCACTACGCACCTCAACCGCTCCCGCCCCGGGCCGACCGCGGGGAAAGCACGGGAAACTGTCGCGACACTGACTCGCGCGGTCGCTCAGTCCGCCCAGCGAACCAGCGCCCAGACGGCTCCGCAGGCGGCCACCCAGATCGCCAACGCAAGCAGTCGACGGCCCGGGCCGTCGCGGCTCGCGGGCGTGGCCGCGGGCAACGGCTTGTCGCCGCTCCACATGGCCCGCAGCAGGGGAGCGCGCAGCCGCCACGTGTACCAGGCGATGGCCAGCAAGTGCAACGCGACCAGCGCCAGGATCAGGTCGGCGCCCCAACCCGCGTGCCACGCGCTGGCACGCTTCGCGAGGCGGCCGGCCACGTGCGCGTTGAGCGGTCCGGTGGTGGCCACGTCGTCGTCGGCCACCAGGCCCGTGGCCGCCTGCAGCGACAGCAGCAGCAGGAAGGCCCACACCGACAGCGAGCCGAGCGCGCCATGGCCGATGCCGTCCTCGACGCTCGCCCGCCCGCGCAGCGCCCGCGCGAGACGGGCGGGCGTGGGCAGCAACGCCGCCAGGCGCGACCAGCGGCCGCCGCCGATGCCCCAGGCCCAGCGGAACAGCATCAAGGCCATCACGGCCTCGCCGCAGCGCAGGTGCCAGGCCATCCAGTCGCCGCCCAGCTTCGCGGTGACGATGGCCGCCGTCACGCCCACGGCGAGCGCCGCATGGAACACGCGCGTGGGCAGGTCCCAGATCCGGACGGGAACGGTATCGGTCAAGGGGCTGAGGCGTGCGGCGTGGACAAGCCGGCGACGATACCCCAGCGCCGAATCCGGCATCGCGCCAACTCCGTACACTCCGCACACCCACTCGGGCGACCTCCTCGCTCGAACACGCATTCCACGAAAGAACATCGATGAAGACCTGGTCGCTTGCCGCCGCCGCCTTGTTGGCCTGTGGCCCCGCCGCCGCGCAATTCAAGAGCCCCGACGATGCGGTCGAGTACCGCCAGGGCGCGCTGGCCGTGATGGGCCACCACTTCGGCCGCATCGGCGCGATGGCCAGCGGCAAGGCGCCGTTCGACGCGAAGGCCGCGCAGGCCGACGCCGACCTGGTGCTGACGCTGTCGCGCCTGCCCTGGTCCGCGTTCGTCGAAGGCAGCGACAAGGGCGACACCAGCGCGAAGCCCGAGGTCTGGTCGCAGCCCGACAAGTTCAAGGCGGCATCGGCGAAGTTCCAGGACGCGGTGGTCAAGCTGTCCGCCACCGCCGCGAAGGCCACCAGGGCCGACGACCTGAAGGCCGCGTTCGGCGCCACCGCCGACACCTGCAAGTCGTGCCACGACGACTTCCGCAAGAAGCATTGAACTAGACTTCGCTCCGTGCACGCGCTGACCTTCCTGCGACCGACCGCCGCCCTGAGACGCCTGGGCGTCCGACTGGCGTTCGTCGCGGTGCTGGCCGCGGCGCTGATGCCGTCGTTCTCGCGCTGGGCGCAACCCGCCGGGCTCGCGGGCTGGGCGGCCATCTGCCAGTCCTCGCCATCGGACACGACGCAGGGCGATGCGCGAGCCCACGACGACGCCTGCGCGTACTGCACGCTCGCCCACACCACGCCGGTGCTGCCCGGCGCCGCGCAGGCGGTCGTCGCCGCCATCGATTTCGCGCCGCCGGCGCCGCTCGCGCCCGCCCCCGTGCGCACGGGCGTGCCGCAGGCGCGCGCCCCGAGCGCCCGCGCGCCCCCGTCCCTGGTCTGAGGCTCTCGCCGCCGGCGCGTGGATTGCCCCAGGGCGGTCCGCGCCGTCGATCACCAGACCCTGTGACGCCGCACGACGCGGCGGCACGACCCCGGACGACTCCACCATGTTCTCGCTCAATCCCGCGGCACGCGCCGTCGCGGCCCTCCTGCTCGCGGCCGCCTCCGCCGACGCCCTCGCCTGCTCCGCCTGCGGCTGCACCCTCAACGCCGACTGGGCCACGCAAGGCCTCACGAGCCGCACGGGCCTCACCGCCGACCTGCGCATCGACTGGTTCGACCAGGACGACCTGCGCTCCGGCACCGGCCGCGTGAACCGCGCCTCGCTCCAGGTGCCCAACGGCGAGGAGATCCAGCAGCACACGATCAACAGCAACGCCACGCTGACGCTGGACTACGGCCTCGATGCGGACTGGGGCGTCACGCTGATGCTGCCGTGGCTGGATCGCCACCACACCACCATCGCCGCGGGCGACACCGGCATCTCGAGCTCGCGCTCCAGCAGCATCGGCGACGTGCGCGTGCTGGCTCGCTACATGGGCCTGTCCGAGGAAAAGGACTGGGGCCTGCAGTTCGGCCTGAAGCTGCCCACCGGCGACTCGCACGGCGTGGACTTCGACGGCGGCCCGCAACAGGGCGAGATGGTGGACCGCGGCCTGCAGCCCGGCACCGGCTCCACGGACCTGCTCGCGGGCGCGTTCAAGTTCGGCGCGATCGGCGAGTCAGCCGACTGGTTCGGCCAGGCCCTGCTGCAGATCCCCGTCGCCTCCGACCGCGCGTTCAAGCCGGGCGTCGGCGCCAACCTCACGGCCGGCGTGCGTTACCGGGGCCTGGGCGCCGTGGTGCCGCAGGTGCAGTTCAACTCGCGCATCGAGAAGCGCGAGACGGGCAGCGAGGCCGACACGCCCAACTCCGGCGCGACGCTCGTCTACTTCAGCCCGGGCGCCACCTTCAACGTGAGCGAGAAGGCCAGCGTCTACCTGTTCGGCCAGGTGCCCGTGTACCAGCGCGTCAACGGCATGCAGCTCGAGCCGAAGTGGAGCCTGTCGGCGGGCGTGCACGCGGCGTTCTGACCCGCTGACGCGGGCAAATGCCTGACGGCGTTTTTGCTGCGCCTGGGTCAAAATCCCGCGCTGACCAACCGAGTTCCCACCCATGCTCCACGCCCCCACGCTCGTCACCGCCGCCGGCGGCCCCACCCTCTCGCGCATCGTCGCCGGCGCCTGGCGCATGGGCGACTGGAACTTCTCCGTCGCCGAGCGCGTGCGCTGGATCGAGGGCTGCCTGGATCTCGGCATCACCACCTTCGACCACGCCGACATCTACGGCGGCTACGCGGTCGAGGCCTTGTTCGGCGAGGCATTGGCCGCCGCGCCGCAACTGCGCGAGCGGCTCCAGATCGTCACCAAGTGCGGCATCCGAATGGTCTCGGGCGCGCGGCCCGAGCATCGCCTCGGCCACTACGACACGTCGGCCGCGCACGTCGAGCGCTCGGTGGAAAACTCGCTGGCCAACCTGCGCACCGACCACCTGGACGTGCTGCTGATCCACCGTCCCGACGCATTGATGGACGCCGACGCGCTGGCCGCCTGCTTCGAGCGCCTGCGCGCGGCGGGCAAGGTGCGTCACTTCGGCGTCTCCAACTTCACGCCCTCGCAGTTCGCGTTGCTGCACCGGCGCGTGCCGCTGGTCACCAACCAGATCGAGGCCTCGCCGCTGCACATCGCGCCGTTCCACGACGGCACGCTCGACCAGGCGCAGGATCTCGGCGTCGCGCCGATGATCTGGTCGGCGCTGGCCGGCGGCCGCCTGTTCACTGGCACTGACGACGCGGCGCGCCGTGTTCGCGGCGTGCTCGAGCGCATCGCCGGCGCGCGCGGCATCAGCGTCACGACGCTGGTCTACGCGTGGCTGCTGCGCCATCCGGCGCGCCTGATCCCGCTCACAGGCTCGCGCCGTCTCGACGCGATGCGCGAGGCCGTCGCGGCGCTCGACGTGGCCATCGACGCGCAGACCTGGTACGAGATCTGGGTGGCCGGCAACGGTGCACCGTGTCCTTGATCGACCGTCGAACCCGCGACTGCGCGCGGAATGACGCATTAGCTCATGACGCGAACGCCAGGACGACGCGCCGCGTCGACGCCGACTTCTTCTCGATCTTCTTGACCATCAGCGCGCCGATCTCCGCCGTGTTGGACACGTGCGTGCCGCCGCAGGGCTGCAGGTCGACGCCCTCGATCTCCAGCAGCCGCACACGCCCCGTGCCGCGCGGTGGCTGCACGCTCATGCTGCGCACCAGGCCCGGATTCGCATCCAGTTCCGCATCGGTGATCCAGCGCATGGACACCGGATGCGCCTCGGCCACCAGGCGGGCGAGGCCGGCCTCGATCGCGTCCTTGTCCAGCGGGTCGGTCATGTGGAAGTCGAGCCGCGCGTAATCGGCGGTGATCGAGCAGCCGTCCACCGGGTGCGGAATCAGCGCGCACAGCAGGTGCGTCGCGGTATGGAAGCGCATGTGGGCGCGGCGCCGCGCGACGTCGATGCGCGCGCGCACCCTGTCGCCCGGCTTGAACGCGGAGAGATCGTCGGCATCGGCCAGCACATGCACCACGTCGCCGGGCTGCTCGCCCTTGCGCGTGTCGCTGGTCGCGACGACGCGGCCGTCGGCCAGCACCAGCTCGCCGCGGTCGCCCGCCTGGCCGCCGCCGTGCGGATAGAAAACGGTGCGATCGAGCTGCACGCCGCGCTCGTCGACCGCGGTGACGACCGCGTCGCACTCGGTGAGCGCGGCATCGGCGCGGAACAGTTCCTCGGTCATGCGGCGTCTCCCACGCGAAAGTTCAAAGCAGCACCGACCCGGCGATGCAGGCCGCCACGTCGCCGCCGATCCAGGTGCCCTCGGCGTCGCGCCGCACGTGGATGCGGCCGGCGCGGCCCATCGCGGTGCCCTGCGCGGCGACGTAGTTCGCCGGCGCGCGGTCGGTGTCGATGAGCCATTGCGCGACGTTGGCGTTGAGGCTGCCGGTGACCGGGTCTTCGTTGATGCCGATGGCCGCGGCAAAGAAACGTACTTCGAAATCCGACTCGCTGCCGGCCGGATGCGGGCCGACGACGCCGACCTTGCCGTGCGCCTTCAGCGCCGCATGGTCGGGCTTGAGCGCCAGCACCGTGGCGGCGCTGTCCAGGAGCAACGTCAGCTGCGGAAAGCCGTTGGACAGCCAGGCCGCGTCGCGCACCCGCGCGGGGTCGAGGCCCAGCGCAGCGTACACGCGATGCAGCAGCTCGGCGTCGGCGCGTTCCACCGTGGTGGGCGGCGCCGCGAACGCGAGGCGCTCGGCGTGGCGCAGCGGCACCAGGCCGATGCCGCATTCCTGCACCACCGTGCCGGCGCGCTTCGGCTGGCCGCCGGCCCGCAGCCACACGTGGCACGAGCCCAGCGTGGGATGGCCGGCGAACGGCAGCTCGCCGCCCGGCGTGAAGATGCGCACGCGGTAGTCGGCCTCGGGCGTGGTGGGCGGCAGCAGGAAGGTGGTCTCGGACAGGTTGGTCCAGCGCGCGAACGCCGCCATCCGCTCGGTATCCAGGCCGCCGCCGTCATGCACCACGGCCAGCGGATTGCCCAGCATCGCGGTGTCGGTGAAGACGTCGACCTGGCTGAAGCCGCGTTGGCGCTGGCCGCTCATGCCGCCGCCAGCGACGGCTGCGTCGCGAGATGCGCCTTGACCACGTTGCCCAGGCGCTGCACGGCATCGGCGATGTCGGCCGGCGACAGCGTGACGAAGGACAGGCGCAGCGTGCGCGTGTCGGGATGGTCGGCATAGAACGCCGCGCCCGGCACGTAGGCCACGCCGGCCTCGACCGCCTTGGGCAGCAGCGCCATCGCGTCGCAGCCGGCCGGCAGGCGCATCCAGAAGAACATGCCGCCGCTGGGCTTGCGCCATTCGCAACCCGCGGGCATCGAGGCCTTCAGCGCCGCGTCCATCGCATCGCGCTGCGTGCGGTAGCGGTCGCGGATCGTGGGGATGTGCTGCTCGAGGAAGCCGTTCTTGATGACCTCGTACACCACGCGCTGGCTGAACGAGCCGGTGTGCAGGTCGGCCGCCTGCTTGGACTGCAGCAGCTTCGGGTACAGCGTGGGCGGGCACACCATGAAGCCCAGGCGCAGGCCCGGCGCCAGCACCTTCGAGAACGAGCCGAGGTACAGCACGCCGTCGCCCCAGCGCGCGGCGAGCGGCTTCGGCGGCGCGTCGTCGTACCAGAGATCGCCGTACGGGTTGTCTTCCACCAGCGGCACGTTGGCGCGCTGCGCGGCGGCGATGATCGCGTCGCGGCGGGCGTCGGGGATCACGCGGCCCGTCGGGTTCTGGAAGTTGGGCAGCACGTACATGAAGCGCGTGCCCTGCGGCAGCGCCGCGATGGCGTCGGGCAGCGGGCCATCGGCGTCGCCGGCCACCGAGGTGAACACCGGCTCGTTCGGGTTGAAGGCCTGCAGCGCGCCGAGATAGGTGGGCGTCTCGACGGCCACGACGTTGCCGGCGTCCAGCATCACCTTGCCGACGAGGTCGAGGCCCTGCTGCGAGCCGTTGGTGATCAGCACGCGGTTGGCCGGCGCGTCGATGCCGCGCGCGCCCAGCATGGCCGAGACCCATTCGCGCAGCGGGCCGAAGCCCTCGCTGGCCGCGTACTGCAGCGCCTCGCGCGGCGTTTCGGCCAGCACCTTGGCGGTGGCCTCGCGCATGGCCTCCACCGGGAAGGTCTCGGCCGAGGGCAGGCCGCCGGCCAGCGAGCGCACGCCCGGCAGCTCGGTGAGCTTGAGGATCTCGCGAATGACCGACGGGTTCATGCGTTCGCAGCGCCGGGCCAGTTGCCAGGGCGAGCGGGTCGAGTCGGAGGAGGGGGTGGAACCGGTCATGGGAGAGCCTTCAACGGGAGTCAACGGAATTCGAACATCAGGGACGGAGCCGCGGCGCGCCGGCCGGCATGCGCCGACCGAGGTACACGCACGCCATCACGGCGACGGAAAAGCCCAGCGTGGCTGGGCGCAGCCGCTCGCCCAGCAGGGGCACGGCCAGCAGGATCGAGATGAAGGGCTGCAGCAGCTGCACCTGGCTGACGCGCAGCGTGCCGCCCCAGGCCAGGCCGCGGTACCAGGCGAAGAAGCCCATCCACATCGAGAACAGCGCCACGTACGCGAACCCGGCCCAGGCCGACGCAGGCACGGCCTCGCCGGGCCATTGCGTGACGAGCACCGGCAGCGTGACGGGCAGCGCCAGCACGAGCACCCACGAGATCGTCTGCTCCGGCGTCATGCCGTCCGGGCCGGACGACACGCGCACGCCGGTGATGTAGCCGATGGACGACGCGATCACCGCGCCCACCAGCAGCAGGTCGCCCAGTTGCGGGCGCCCGGCGCCGCTCCACGCGGCGAAGGCGACGACCAGCGCCGCCCCGAGCAGCGCGAAGCCCCAGAAGCCGCGCGACGGGCGCTGGTGCAGCAGCAGCGCGCCGACCGCGGCGGTGGCCAGCGGCATCAGGCCGGTGATGACGGCCGCGTGCATCGCGTCGACGCGGCGCACCGCCAGGCCCAGCAGCAGCGGCCAGCCCAGCACGTTGCCGAACACGGTGAGCAGCAGCATCGGCCAGTGCTGGCGGCGCGGCCAGGGTGCGCGCGTGGCGAGCAGGTAGGCCATCGACAGCAGTCCCGCGACGCCGGCACGGCCGATCGCGACGAACACGGCGGGCAGCCGCGGCGCTTCCTGGCTGCCGGCGGCGAGCCGCGTCATCGGGATCGTGCCCGCGAAGATCAGCATGCCCAGCACGCCCAGCCACAGCCCCGCGCGCGAGCGGCGCGCGTGCTCGTCCGCGACCGCGTGCGCCGCCGCGGAGGCGGGCGCGGGCAGCGGCAAGGCGGGTTCGGGCTCGAGGCGCATGGCGTGCGGCGGGCGCGCCGTGCCTTCGGGAGAAAGCGGACGAACGGTGCGCGGAACAGGCAGTCTAGGCGGATAATCAGTACACGAGCAGTACAGTCTTTGGTGCAGTTCGGTGATCTGTATCGTCGCCCGCGGCAGTACAGATCGCGCCCAGCCAGGAACGCCTTCGATGCAGGACGACGCCCTCTCTCCGCCGCGCGCCCGTCGCGCGCCGCCCGTGCCCGCGGCCCCGGCGGCCGTCGCGGTGGGCGCCGCCGTGCTGGCGCGCAGCGCCGCGCAGACGCTGGCCGAGCAGCTCGCCGGCCACTACGCCGCCCGCATCCGCCAGCGCCTGCTGCTGCCCGGCGCGCGCTTGCCCTCGGTGCGCGAGAGCGCGCGCCGCCACCGCGTGAGCCCGTCGACAGTGGTGGCGGCTTACGACCAACTGCTGGCGCAAGGCCTCGTGGAAGCAAAGCGCCAGCGCGGCTTCTTCGTGCGCGATGGCGACACGATGACGCCGCGTGCCGCCGGCGCGACGCTGGCCGAGCCGCCAGACCTGGCCGTGCACCGAGCCATCACCACCGAGACCTCGCCGCGCCAGTCCGCGCCGCTGCGCCCGCCGCCGGTGGACGCCACCGCGCTGATCCGCGGCATGTTCGCGGCCGATGCGCAGCATCCGGCGCCGGGCCTGGGCACGCTGCCGCCCGAGTGGCTGGACGCGGCCATGCTGCAGACGGCGCTGCGCCGCGTGATGGCGCCGGCGCGATCGGCCAGCGACACGCACCTGCCCTCCAGCTACCTCAGCTACGGCGAACCGGCCGGCGACACGCGGTTGCGCCACGCGCTGGCGCAACGCTTGGCCGACTTCGGCGTGCCCGCCACGCCCGCGCAGATCGTCACCGCCAACGGCGCCACGCACGCGCTCGACATCGTCTCGCGCGGCCTGCTCACGCCGGGCGACGCCGTGCTGGTGGACGACCCCGGCTGGTCGGTGGAGTTCGCCCGCCTCACGCAGTTGGGCATGCGGCTGCTGCCGGTGCCGCGTGGCGTCGACGGCCCCGACCTCGCCGCGATGGACGCGCTCGCCAAGGCGCACCAGCCGCGCCTGTACGTCACCTGCTCGGTGCTGCACAACCCCACCGGCGCGTCGCTGGGCCTGGCCTCCGCGCACCAGGTGCTGCGGCTGGCCGAGCAGCACGACTTCCGCATCGTCGAGGACGACACCTACGCCCACCTGGCACCCGCGCACGCGCCGCGCCTGTCCGCGCTCGACGGCCTGCGCCGCACGATCTACGTCTCGGGCTTCGCCAAGATCCTCGCGCCGGGCTGGCGCGTCGGCTTCATGGCGGCGCCGCCCGACCTCGTGGAACGCCTCGTCGACGTGAAGCTGCTGGGCACGCTCACCACGCCCGCGCTGCTCGAACAGGCGGTGGCGGTGTGCCTCGAACAGGGCTGGCTGCGCCGCCACGCCGACCGCGTCGTCGCACGGCTGGGTGCCGCGCGCACCCGCAGCGTGAAACTGGCGCTGGCCGCCGGCTGCCGCTTCGCGACGCCCCCCGCGGGCCTGTTCGGCTGGGTGGACACCGGCGTCGACACCGAGCGCCTGGCCACCGACCTGCTCGACGAAGGCTGGCTGCTCGCGCCCGGCACCGTGTTCCATCCGGGACGGCGGCCGTCGACGCTGATGCGCATCAACTTCGCGACGACGCAGGATCCGCGGTTCTGGCGGGCGTTCGAGAAGGCGCGCGGGGCCTGAAGCGCGGTCAGGGCGTCACGAACTTGCGTGCCCGCTCGCGCAGCGCCTCGACCTCGCCGATCTGCGCGCTGCGCAGGTGGAACTTGATCGCGTCGCGTATTTCCTGGCAGGGCGAAAACCCGGTTGCGGGCGACCAATGCGCGGCGAGGACGACGCGTTCCGCGTGAACGAGGTCGCGCCGCGATGTATCGCCCGTCATCTTGGCCAGCACGGCGCCGCTGATGGACAGGCTGATCAGATTGTCGGAGTGTTCGAACATCGCGTCGCTGATGGCGCGGCACTGCTGCTCGAGTTGCTCATCGCCTCCGGCATGGTTGCCGCAGACCTGGACCAGCGGCTGGAAGCTCGGAAAGTTCAAGCTCATCGCCTCGAAAAAGGCCTTCGACACCAGGCCACCGGCCGCCGCCAGATCCTCGCCGTCCTGCGGCACACGCCTGGCGACGACGCCCGCCACCGCATGCGGATAGAGGTCGAACCGCGACGACCCCGCCAGCCGCGACATCGCGTCGCTCACGCCCGCAGCATCCCCCGCGGCCTGCGCCTGTGCGAGCGCGTAGAACCACGGGATGCCGTTGCCCGCATCGACCTGCGCCCAGCGCGTAGCGTCGATCCGGGCGCAGCTCGGCGGGGCCGCGCGCATCGAGTGGCAAAGGCCGTAGCCCAGCGCGTAGAGACGGGCGTCCGTGGAGGCGACTGCCTGCTGCACCACGGCTTCGTCGCGGCCTTCCGTGCTGCGCATGTCGCCGGTATTGACGAGATCGGCCACGGCGCGATCCAGCGGATCGGCGCTGGATCGCAGCGCCGCGTCGATGCGGGCCTCGGCGCTGAGATAGCGCGCGGTCGCGGCGCGCGTCTGGACAGGCAACTCGCCGTCCGCCGCGGGATTCGAGAACTGCGGCCCGTCCTCCATGCCGCACTGCTCCTTGTCGGCCGCCCTGTCCGGCGCCGACGCCGCCAGCGATTCCGCGAAGGTCCACGGATCGTCGGGCATCGCCGCCAGCGCGAGCACAGCCTCGCGTTGCGCGCGCATCGCCGGGGTATCGAGGTCGATGTCCGGCGGCGGTGCCGCGGCCACGTGCGCGATCGCCGGGGCGCGGACCACCCACCACCCCGCGCCCGCGAGCAGCGCCACGGCCACCGCGATCGCGGCGCGACGGGGCGTGAGCGGGGCGCGCCGGATGGCTGACTCCTACTTCCTGCCCAGCTCTTCCCAGCGCTCCATCATCCCGAGCAGCAGTTCGTCCAGCTCCGCGAAGCGGGCCTGGGCGGCGGCGATCTTGTCCTTGCCCTGGGTGTAGAGCTCGGTGCTCGCGAGCGCCGTCTCCAGCGTCTTGTGCTCGGCCTCCAGCGCCTCGATCTTCTTCGGCAGCTCGTCGAGCTCGCGCTGTTCCTTGTAGCTGAGCTTGGCCTTGGGCTTGGCGGCGGGCGTCGCAGGCGCAGGCGCGGGTGCAGGTGCGGCCGCAACCGCGGGCGCCAGCGCGGCGCCGCGCGCGCCACCGCTCGCGCGGCTGCGTGCGCGCTGCGCCTGCCAGTCCTCGATGCCGCCTTCGTATTCGCGCCACAGCCCCGGGCTCACGTCGCCTTCCCACACCAGCGTGCTGGTGACGACGTTGTCGACGAAGCGGCGGTCGTGGCTCACCAGGAACACGGTGCCGCTGTAGTTGGCCAGCAGTTCCTCCAGCAGCTCCAGCGTGTCGATGTCGAGGTCGTTGGTCGGCTCGTCCAGCACCAGCACGTTGGCCGGGAGCGCGAAGAGCCGGGCGAGCAGCAGGCGGTTGCGCTCGCCGCCGGACAGCGACATCACCTTCGCGTTCGCGCGCTCCGGCGCGAACAGGAAGTCGCTCAGGTAGCTCATGATGTGCTTGCGCGAGTTGCCGATCTCGATCCATTCGCTGCCGGGGCTGATGGTGTCGGCCAGCGTGGCGTCCAGCTTCAGGCCGGCGCGCATCTGGTCGAAGTAGGCCACGTTCATCATCGTGCCCAGCTTGATGTCGCCCGACGTCGGCTGCAGCTGGCCCAGGATCAGCTTGAGCAGCGTGGTCTTGCCGCAGCCGTTGGGGCCGATCAGGCCGATCTTGTCGCCGCGCAGCACCGTGGTGGTGAACTTGTCGATCAGCGTGCGATCGCCGTAGCGCATCGTCACCTCGTCGAGCGCCGCGACGATCTTGCCGGATTGGCCGCCGGTGGCCACCTCCAGCTTGACCTGGCCCACCTGGTCGCGCCGCGCGGCATGCGTCGCGCGCAGGACTTCGAGCCGGCCGATGCGCGCGACGCTGCGCGTGCGGCGCGCCTCGACGCCCTTGCGGATCCAGATCTCTTCCTGCGCCAGCAGCTTGTCGGCGCGCGCGTTGGCCAGCGCCTCCGACTCGAGCTCGCGCTGCTTGGTGGCCTCGTACGCGGTGAAATTGCCCGGATAGCTGCACAGCTGGCCGCGATCGAGTTCGACGATGCGCGTGGCCGTGGCGTCGATGAACGCGCGATCGTGCGAGATCAGGATCAGCGAGCCACGGTAGGTCTTGAGCAGGTCGGCGAGCCAGTCGATCGCGTCGAGATCCAGGTGGTTGGTAGGCTCGTCGAGCAGCAGCACGTCGGGCGCGGCCACCAGCGCCTGCGCGAGCGCAACGCGCTTGCGAACGCCGCCCGACAGCTTCTCCACCAGCACCTGCGGATCCAGGTCCAGGCGATGCAGCGTCTCGTCGACGCGGCGCTCCCAATCCCAGCCGCCGAGTGCCTCGAGGCGCGTCTGCAGGCGATCCATCTCGTCGTGGTCGACGCCGTCATGGTTCTCGAACTTCTCGCGCGTCTCCTTGGCCTCGCGCACGCCCTCGCTCACGGCGTCGAACACGCTGATGCCGGGCGCGAACTGCGGCTCCTGCGGCACGTAGGTGCGGCGCAGGCCGCGCTCGACCTGCAGCAGGCCGTCGTCGGGCTTGTCCAGTCCCGCGAGGATCTTGAGCATGCTGGACTTGCCGGTGCCGTTGCGCCCGATCAGCGCCACGCGCTCCGCGGTCTCGAGTGCGAAGTCGGCGCCATCCAGCAGCGCGACGTGTCCGAACGCCAGGTGCGCGTTCGTCAGGGTAAGGAGAGCCATCGTTTCAGTCGTTGTTCTTGGAAAGGAGTCGGTTCACCGTGGCCTCGAGCGCGTCGACGAAGGTCGCCGCCACGTCGAAGCCGGTCTGGTCGGTGATTTCCTGGAAGCAGGTGGGGCTGGTGACGTTGATCTCGGTGAGCACGTCGCCGATCACGTCCAGGCCGATCAGCATCAGGCCGCGCGCGGCGAGCTTGGGGCCGATGACGCCGGCGATCTCGCGCTCGCGGTCGGTGATGGCGCGCGCCACACCCAGGCCGCCGGCGGCCAGGTTGCCGCGCACTTCGCCGCCTTGCGGGATGCGTGCCAGCGTGTGCGGCACCGGCCGGCCGTCGATCACCAGCACGCGCTTGTCGCCGTCCACGATCTGCGGCACGAACTTCTGCGCCATCAGCGTCTGGGCGCCGTTCAGGTTGAGCGTCTCGACGATGCTGCCCAGGTTCAGGCCGTCGTCCTTCACGCGGAAGATGCCCATGCCGCCCATGCCGTCCAGCGGCTTGAGGATGATGTCGCGGTGCTCGGCGTGGAACGCTCGCACGTCGGCGGCCGAGCGCGTGACCAGCGTCGGCGCGATGAATTGGGGGAACTCCAGGATGGCCAGCTTTTCGGGGTGGTCGCGCAACGCGGCCGGCGAGTTCAGCACGATGGCGCCGTCGCGCTCGGCGTGGCCCAGCAGGTGCGTGGCGTAGAAGTACTCGCTGTCGAAGGGCGGATCCTTGCGCATCAGCACCGCGTCGAACTCGGCGACGACCACTGTCTCGGGCCCGGGGGTGGTGTACCAGGCGTCGTGGCTGTGCGTGTCGACGCCCGTGAGCGTGATGGGCAGCGCGCGCGCCTGCACGCGGCCGCCGCGCTGCCAGCTCAGGTCCACCGGCTGCGTGGCCCACAACGTGTGGCCGCGCCGGCTCGCCTCGCGCATCATCGCGAAGGTGGAGTCCTTGTAGACCTTGAATGTGTCGAGCGGATCGGCGACGAACAGCAGCTTCATGGGAACACCTGGGCGTGCGCCCGCGCACGGATGCGGGGCCTTGGAATGAGAGGGAAGGGGCGTGGCACGCCATGATCGCGCGCGGCGCGCCGGCGGCGGGCCGGCAGGGGCTTTTCAGGGCGCCGGTCGCGCGGCAGTCCGGAAGTGTTGCACACCCAGCGCGACACCCCCGGCCACCACGCCCCAGAAGGGCGCGCCGATGCCGCCCAGGCTCACGCCCGACAGCGTGATGAGGAAGGTCAGCGCCGCCGCGTCGCGGTGCTTCTCCACCGCCAGCGCCGCCGACAGCGCCCCGGAGACCGTGCCCAGCAGCGCGAGCCCTGCCACGGCCACCACCAGCGCGTGCGGGAACGCGGCCATCAGCCCGACGACGGCGCCGCCGCCCAGGCCGATCGACAGGTAGAACACGCCGGCCGACACCGGCGCGATGTAGCGCCGCCTCGGATCGGGATGCGCCTCGGGGCCCATGCAGATGGCCGCGGTGATGGCCGCCAGGTTCAGGCCGAACGAGCCGAACGGCGCCAGCAGCAGCGTGGCGATGCCGGTCGTCGCGATGACCGGCGACACCGGCGCCGTCACGCCCGCGGCGCGTTGCGCCGCCACGCCGGGCAGGTTCTGCGAGGCCATCGTCACGATGAACATCGGCAGGCCCAGTCCCACGGCGGCGGCGATGCTGAACTCGGGCATCACGAAGACCGGCTTCGCCCAGCCCCACTGCACGTTGGCCAGCGAGATGCCGCCCCGCGCCGCGGCCACGGCGATGCCGGCCAGCAGCACGCCCGGCACGGCGAAGCGCGGCCACAGGCGGCGTCCGAGGACGAACACGAGCGCCATCACGCCCACCAGCAGCGGGTCGGCGTGCGCGGCGAGCGCGGCGTCCAGCCCGAAGCGCGTCAGCACGCCGGCCAGCAGCGCCGCGGCGATCGCCACCGGCACGCGGTCCATCAGCTTCTCGAACAGCCCCGAGGCCCCGGCGATCGTGATCAGCACGGCCGAAACGATGAAGCCGCCGGTCGCCGTGGCCAACGACATGCCGTGCGTGGCCACCAGCAGCGCGGCGCCCGGCGTGGACCAGGCCGTGAGCACCGGCTGGCGGTACCAGAGCGACAGCCCGATGCTGGTGACGCCGGTGCCCACGCCCAGCGCCCAGATCCACGAGGTGATCTGTTCCGGCGTGGCGCCCAGGCCCTGCGCCGCCTGGAACACGATCGCCACCGAGCTCGTGAAGCCCACAAGCACCGCGATGAAGCCGGCGACCAGGGCCGAGAACGAGGCGTCTTTCAACATGGCGCGAAGCGTACCCGACCGGGCGTGCCCCCCAGGCTTGTAGGACAAACGGCAACGTCCGTGTAGTCCGGGCGCGGATGAGCAGCCGCATGTTCACGTTCTGACGCAACTCGGCACCTTGTCTGACAACGCGACCGGCGTCTCGCTCGTTTAATCTGTGTCAGCCCCACGAGCGGGTACGAAAGAGGAAATTGAACATGAACACCACCCCTTCCACCACCACCGGCATCCATCGCGGCGTCTGGATCGGCGGCGGCCTGATGGCCCTGACGATCATCGCGCTGGCGACCACGCTGGTCGTGAAGAACAACGACGGCCTGTCCGACAGCGCCAGCGCCACGCCGTCGCCGCTGGTCTCCACCACCGTCACGCCCGGCGCGACGCCGACGGGCTCGGTCGCGGCCGCCCCGCAACCCACGGCGGCCACGCCGGTCCATGAGGCCACGCGCCCGGTGCACCACACGCCGTCGCACAACACCGTCGCCACGACGGGCGAGCCGCAACAGGTGGCCGCCGTGCCGGCGTGCACCACCTGCGGCGTGATCGACGGCTACAGCGCCGTGCAGGTCAAGGGCCAGAACAACGGCGTCGGCGCCGTGGCCGGCGGCCTCGGCGGCGCGCTGATCGGCAGCAAGATCGCCGGCCGCAACAACCACACGCTGGGCGGCGTCATCGGCGCCGTCGGCGGCGGCCTGCTGGGCAACGCCATCGAGTCGCACGAGCGCACCGCCACCGCCTACGACGTGCGCGTGCGCATGTCCGACGGCTCGATCCGCACCGTGCGCCAGGCGAGCGTGCCCACCGTCGGCCAGCGCGTGAACGTCGAAGGCAACACGCTGCGCGCGATCGACGGCCAGGGCTGACAGACCGGAGGCGGCCCGCTCGCCGGGCCGCCGCTTCAGGCGTGGGTGGCGATCAGCGGACCGAACGAGTCCCAGGCCGTCTTCAGGATCAGCGCCGACACCACCACGATGAAGACCACGCGCACGAAGCCCGCGCCGCGCGCGAGCGCCAGGCGCGTGCCCAGCAGGCTGCCGGCCACGTTGGCCACGGCCAGCACGGCGGCCACGGGCCACCAGATGTGGCCGGTCCACGCGAACAGCACCAGCGCCGCGAAGTTGGTGGCGGTGTTCAGGCGCTTGGCGGCCGCGGACGCGTGCAGGAAGTCGTAGCCCAGCACGCGCACGAACAGGAACACGAAGAAGCTGCCGGTGCCCGGGCCGAAGAAGCCGTCGTAGAAGCCGATGCCCAGGCCGATGACGCCGGCGGCGATGGCCTCGGCACGGCCGGCCATGCGCGGCGCGTGGTCGCGGCCCAGCTGCTTCTTGGCGACGGTGTAGACCAGGATGGCCAGAAGCACGAACGGCAGCGCCTGCTTCAGCGGCTTCGCGCTGACCAGCGTCACCACCCACGCGCCGAAGAAGCTGCCGGCGAGCGCGCCGGCCATGCCCCAGGCCATGGTCATGCGCGCGAGCGTCACGCGGCGCGCGAACTGCAGGGCGGCCCACGCGGTGCCCCAGATGGCGCCGCCCTTGTTGGTGCCGAACAACGTGGCGGGGACGGCGTTGGGATAAGTGGCCAACAGCGCCGGGATCAGCACCAGCCCGCCGCCGCCCACCACCGCGTCGACGAAGCCAGCCAGGCCCGAGGCGGCCGCCACGGTGATGAGTTCGATCATCAGGGCATTATCGATGGGCGCCGGCAATGGGCCGGCGCGGTGCGACGTCGCGCTTTTCGAGTCCCGGAAAGGACAAAAGGGCGCGGCCTGTAGGCTGCGCCCTTCGTCTGTTCTGTGTCTGGCGGTCGCATCGGGCGCCGCCTGCCTGGCTCGATAAGCGTTCGAGCCGGCGCGTTTTGTCTCCTCGTACCCCCTTCGTCGCCACATGCGCACCTTGTGGGTGCATATGACAAGAAAGTATATGCACTGTAATGGTGGCGTCGCTCGGCTGCACATCCGGGGTTTCCCGCTGTGACCGTGCACCAACATTGTTCAGCGCTTGTTCATGGTTCATTCAGCGCGTGAAGTTTTCGAGGGTCCATTGCGCGGCGCGCTCGGCGATCATCAACGTCGGCGAGTTCGTGTTGCCGCTGGTGATGTCCGGCATCACGCTGGCATCGACCACGCGCAGGCCCGCCACGCCGCGCACGCGCAGGCGCGAGTCCAGCACCGCGCCGGGCTCGTCGGCGCGGCCCATGCGGCAGGTGCCCACCGGATGGAAGATGGTGGTGCCGATGTCGCCCGCCAGGCGCGCGAGTTCCTCGTCGGTCTCGAACTGCAGGCCCGGCTTGACCTCGCGCGGATGGAATTCCGCCAGCGCCGGCTGCGCCACGATGCGGCGGGTCAGGCGCAGCGAATCGGCCGCGACGCGCCGGTCGCCCTCGGTGGCCAGGTAGCGCGGCGCGATGCGCGGCGCCTGCGCCGGATCGGCCGACGTGATGTGGACCTCGCCGCGCGATTCGGGATTCAGGTTGCAGACGCTGGCCGTGAAGGCCTCGAACGCGTGCAGCGGCTCGCCGAACGCATCCAGCGACAGCGGCTGCACGTGGTACTGCAGGTTGGGCCAGCGCCGCCCGGGGTCGGAGCGCGTGAACGCGCCCAGCTGCGACGGCGCCATGCTCATGGGCCCGCTGCGCGAGAGCGCGTATTCGGCCGCGATGCGCGCCTTGCCCAGCAACGTGGCCGACAGGGTGTTGAGCGTGCGCGTGCCGTCGACGGCGAACACGGCGCGCACCTGCAGGTGATCCTGGAGGTTGCCGCCCACGCCCGGCAGTTCGTGCCGCGGCGCTACGCCCACGGCCTTCAGGCGCGCGCCGTCGCCGATGCCCGAAAGCTGCAGGATCTGCGGCGAGCCCACCGCGCCGGCCGACAGCAGCACCTCGCCGCGGCAACGCACCTGCACCGGCGCATCGTCGCCGAGGCGCAGTTCGACCCCGCGGGCGACGAGCCGCTGCCCGGCGCCCGCGGGCGCCTCCTCCAGCAGTACCCGTGTCACGTGCGCGCCCGTGAGCACCTGCAGGTTGGCGCGCTTCAACGCGGGCCGCAGGAAGGCCTTGGCCGAATTCCAGCGCACGCCGCGGCGCTGGTTCACCTCGAAGTAGCCGACGCCTTCGTTGTCGCCGCGGTTGAAGTCCTCGGTGGCCGGGATGCCGGCCTGCACGGCGGCCCTGGCGAAGGCATCGAGGATGGGCCACGACAGGCGCTGCTTCTCCACCCGCCACTCGCCGCCGCTGCGCCGTCCCGTGGCGTCATGGCCGGGACCCGCGTGCAGGGGCGTCTCGCCGGCCTCGTCGCCGCGCCAGTGATCCTCGTGTCGCAGGAACCAGGGCAGGCAGTTGGCCCATTCCCAGGCCGGGTCGCCGGTGCGACTGGCCCAGCCGTCGTAGTCGCGCGCCTGGCCGCGCATGTAGATCATGCCGTTGATGCTGGAGCTGCCGCCCAGCACCTTGCCGCGCGGGTAGCGCAGCACGCGACCGTTGAGGCCCGGGTCGGGCTCCGTCTTGTAGAGCCAGTCGGTGCGCGGGTTGCCGATGCAGTACAGGTAGCCCACCGGGATGTGGATCCACGGATACGTGTCGCGCCCGCCCGCCTCGATCAGCAGCACGCGGTGGCGCGAATCGGCCGACAGCCGGTTGGCCAGCAGGCAGCCGGCCGTGCCGGCCCCGATCACGATGAAGTCGAACGGATCGCCGAGGTGCATGGAGCCGCATCTTAGCGACGCGGCCGGCGGAGCGCCCGGCAGGGCGAAGCGCTGGTCGGCCCAGGCGCTGACCCAGTTGCTGCGCACGATCAGTCCCGCAGGTCGGTGGCGCCCGGGCGAGCCACCGGCGCCTCCGGGCCGCGCAGCCGCGCGAACAACGCGTACCAGTCGATGCGCCGAGTGAGCGTCATCACCGCCGCGAGCGCCGCGAACAGACCGACCGAGCCGATGACCAGCGCGTTCTGTTCCATCTGCAGCAGCACGTACAGCAGGCCGTAGAGCAGCGCGATGCCCAGGCCGAACAGCACGCCCGAGAGCAGGCGTCCCAGCATCGAGCTCGCGTAGAAGCCCAGCAGCGCGGCGCACGCGGCCGCGGCCGCCGCGTACGCGCGCTCGAACGGCAGATGTTCCGACAACGACAGCAGCAGCAGGAAGAACAGCGACAGCGCCAGGCCCACCAGCAGGTATTGCACCGGGTGCACGCGACGGCCGGACAGCACCTCGATCAACCCGACGGCGATGAACGTGAGCGCGATGAACAGCAGGTCGTACTTGACCGCGCGGTCGCTCAGCACGTACGGGTTGACAGGATCGATGAAGGCGACGTCCATCAGGTCCAGGCACTTGTCGGACTTGGCCGTCGGGTCGTCGCCGACGTCATAGGCGCCCACGCTCGCAGGCGTGCACAGCGCCAGCGCGCGCGCGACGTCGGCCGGCGCCGTGGTGGCCAGCGCCGACAGGTTCCAGGTGGCGCTGAAACCGTCGGGGCGCACCGCGCGCTGCTCGGGCGCGAACTGGCCGCCGAACGACGGATGCGGCCAGTCGGAGTTCAGCGTCCAGCGCAGGCTGTCGGCGGCGGGCACCCAGGCGAGCTGGCTGGTGCCGATCAGGTCCAGCTCCAGATGCAGCGACAGCGGGCGGGCCGCGGCGTCGCCGTCCACGCGCGTCGCGGCAAGGGTGGCGTGCAGGCCGCTCGTGTAGGCGGAGCCGGCAGTGCCGGGCTCGACGGCCAGCGCGTGGTCATCGGCGACGACCGTGGCCGAGCGCACGCCGCGCACGTCGCTCAAGGCCATCAGCAGCACGGGCGCGTCGCACTTGAGGCGGCCGTCGGGATGTTCCGCGCGAGGCTGCAGCGCCGCGAGCGTCGCGAAGTCGGCGGCCACCGTGAAGTGGCCCACCCAGGCGTTGATCTTGAACAGGCCACGCCACAGCGGGTCGGCCTTGGTGCGGCTGTCGACGGCCAGGCGCGTGGGCACCTGCTGCAGCCGGAAGCCGCGCGAGGCGGTCTTGACGACGCGATCCTTGCCGGTGCCGTCGACCACGTCCCACTCCTCGGTGCAGCTGCGCTCCAGCAGCGGCCCCAGCACGGACTGCGCCGCCGCGTGCGAGTGCTCGACGCCGCGCTGAGCCTCCTCGCCGCGTCCCTTGCGCTCCTGCACCAGGCCCTCGATGCGGCCCAGCACCAGCAGCAGCATCAGGCCCACCAGCGCGATCGCGCCCACCTTGGCCAGCAACGGAAACTTCATCTTTCGCTCCTCCCGGGCGCCGGGGGTCGGCGCCGAAGTGGCGACGATGCGGGCGCGCGGTGAGGGCGCGATGAGGTTTGTGTGGCGGGTGTGAAGTCCCGCTCAGACGGGGAGTCGGACGGTGACTCGCAGGCCGGGCGACGCCGGCTCGAAGGAGACGCTGCCGCCGTGCAGGGCCGCGGCCTGGCGCACGATCGCCAGGCCCAGGCCGCTGCCGCGGCGCCCGTCGCGGGGGCGCGGCAGCGAGAAGAAGCGCTGGCCCAGCTGCGGCAGCGCGAAGTCCGACACGCCCGGGCCCGTGTCGCGCATCGTGAAGACGGCCTCCGAATCAACGCGGCGCAAGGCCACGACGATGTCCGTGCCCTCGGGCGCGAAGTCCAGCGCGTTGGCCCACAGGTTGGAGAACAGCAGCACCAGCGATTCGCGATCGCCGCGCAGCTCGATGTCGGCACGCGCCTCCCACACCAGCCCGATGCCGCGCTGGATCGCCAGCGGCACGTGCGCGGTGGCGACCTCGTCGATCAGCGTCAGCAGCACGAGCTCGCGCGGGTTGGCGATCGCGCGCTGGCCTTCCAGGCGCGACAGCTCCAGCATGCGGTCGACCAGGTCGCGCAGGCGCAGCGACTGCTCCTGGATCTGCCGCGCGAAGCGCTCGCGATCCTGGGGCGGCAGCTCGT
This sequence comes from Betaproteobacteria bacterium, assembly GCA_013289985.1. Taxonomy (GTDB): domain Bacteria; phylum Pseudomonadota; class Gammaproteobacteria; order Burkholderiales; family Burkholderiaceae_C; genus Scleromatobacter. Next base: position 70,174 of record JABCYW010000001.1, read on the forward strand.
CGCCCAGCAGCTCGGCCGCGCCCTGGATGGCGGTGAGCGGGCTCTTCAGCTCGTGGGTCAGCGCGCGCACCGTGTGCTCGAGCCGCTCGCGATCCTCGAGGCGCTCGCGCATCTCGTCGACGGCCACGGCGAGATCGCCCAGCTCGCCGGGCAGCCGCGGCACGGCAACGCGTTCGCCCGCGTGCACCTGCATGGCGTAGGACTTCAGCTTGCGCACCGAGCGCACCATCCAGATCGTCACGAGCACGCCCACCGCGGCCGACAGGCCCAGCAGCCAGAAGCCGGCCACGAAGATGCGGCGTTGCGCCCTGTCGATGAACTGCTGCACGGTGGCCAGCGGCTTGCCCACGGTGACGACCCCGATCACGCGATCGCCGTCGCGCACCGGCGCCGCCACGTACATCACCGAGGTCCCGTCGTCGCCGGGCTCGGTTCGCGTGGCGCGGGCGCCGTACTCGCCGCGCAGGGTCAGGTGCACGTCGCGCCATTGCGAGTAGTCGGCGCCCACCGCCGTGCGCGAGGCCCCGGTGCCGAAGCCGGAATCGAGCACGACGCGGCCCGTGGCGTCGGTGACGTAGATGCGCAGGTCCAGCGTGCGCTTGTGCAGGCCCCAGATCTGGACGTCGACCGGTCGCAGGCGGTAGGCCGCGAGGTCGCGGGCCAGCGGCGAGTCGACCAGCGTGCCGCCGGGCGGCATCGCGCGCAGGGCGGGCGCGGCCTGCTCGGCGACGAGGTTGGCAGTGTCGGCCAGGACGTCCTCCATCACCTCGCGCGCGCTGGGCTTGACCTCGCTCTGGAACACCTGCAGCGCGAAGAAGCCGGCCAGGCCGGTGATGACGAAGAACGCGAACAGCAGTCGCAGGCCGAGGCGCATCGAAGTGGCGGTGACTAGAGGACGGAGGGATCGAGGGCGTAGCCCATGCCCCGATGCGTGGCGATCGGCTCGAGCTCGGGGCGCACGGCGCGGAGTTTGGCACGCAAGGTCTTCACGTGGGTGTCGACGGTGCGATCGGTGGCCTCGCCGTCCGCGCCCCACACCTCGTCGAGCAGGGCCTCGCGCGAGCGGATGCGCCCGGGCGCGCGCAGCAGCGCGCGCAGGAGGCCGAACTCCAGGCGGGTCAGCGCCAGCCACTGGCCGGCGAAGCGGATGCGCCGGCCGTCGGCGTCGAGCTCGAACAGGCCCGCCACGGGCGCCTGCGCGGCCGGCGGCGAGAACGCCGCGCGCCGCAGCAGCGCGCGCACTCGCGCCACCAGTTCGCGCGGGCTGAACGGCTTGGTGAGGTAGTCGTCGGCGCCCAGCTCAAGGCCGACGACGCGGTCGAGCTCCTCGGCGCGCGCCGTGAGCATCAGCACCGGCAGCGCGCGCAACGTGTCGGCACCCGACTGGCGCCACTCGCGGCACAGGTCCAGCCCGTTGCCGTCCGGCAGTCCCACATCGAGGATGGCCAGCGCCGGCGGCGCGGCGGCGACGCTGGCGCGCGCCGCGCCCGCCAGCAACACGTGCTCCACCACGAAGCCCTCGCGCTGCAGGGCGAACGCGACCGTGCCGGCGATGGCCGGGTCGTCTTCCAGCAGCAGGATGCGCGAACTCAATTGGCCGATACCCCGGACAGCGCCGGGAACAGCTTGAGCAGGCCGTCCGACAGCAGCTCGACGGCCATCGCCGCGAGGATCAGGCCCATCAGCCGCGTCATCACGTTGATGCCGGTGCGGCCCAGCAGCCGGGCGATGCGGCCGGCGGCCGAGAACGCCGCGAAGGTGGCCGCGCCGATGACCACGCCGTAGCCCACCAGCACGGCGTGCTCGAGCAGGGTGCGGGTCTTGTCGGCGTAGATGACCATGGTGGAGATCGTGGCCGGCCCGGTGAGCAGCGGGATGGTGAGCGGCACGATGGCGATGGAGTCGCCCGCATCGGCCTTGGCCTGGCCGTCGCCGACGTCGGAGCCGCGGCTCTCGGCCTGCTGGGCGTTGAGCATGTTCAGCGAGGAGATCAGCAGCAGCAGGCCGCCGCCGACCTGGAACGAGGCGATGGTGATGCCGAAGAACTCGATGATCTGCAGGCCGCAGATCGCGCTGAGTCCCACCACCAGGAACGAGGCGATCGACGCGACGCGGATCGTGCGCTGGCGCTGCTCGCGCGTGAGGTTCTGCGTGAAATGCAGGAAGAACGGAATCGCGCCGATCGGGTTCACGATCGCCAGCAGGGCGACGAGCGGCTTGAGCGGGTGCAGATCCATGCCGGCGATTCTCGCCGCGCCGGCCGCTTTGCCAACCACGAAGTTCCGTTCGCGATCCTCCATGGCCGCCCTTTTGCGGGAAAACCCGTTGGTTCAAACCCTCGACAAATGCGCGAAATCGGGCCGCTTCCACCTGCAATGAGGGGGGTTCAGCATCGCGAAACGACAAAACAACAATTTCCTTGACTGTGCTTTGCATTTCGTGATTTGTTAGGCTCATAATCATTCCAGGGCAGCGGGTGCTTCGCGCAACTGTCTCCCGTTGATGCTGTGTCTGGTTGCGGCGCCTTCGCTTGATGGATCACGCTGGGTTGAAGCTCCACATGGTTTTTTATCTTTGAAAGGGCTTCCCCCGTGGGAAACAAACTGTACGTAGGCAACCTGGCCTATAGCGTCCGCGACGAATCACTGCAAGAGTCTTTCGGTCAATTCGGCACCGTCACGTCCGCGAAGGTCATGATGGACCGCGAAACGGGTCGTTCCAAGGGCTTCGGCTTCGTGGAAATGGGCTCGGATGCTGAAGCGCAAGCAGCCATCAACGGCATGAATGGCCAGCCCCTGGAAGGCCGTCCCCTGGTCGTCAACGAAGCCCGTCCGCGCGAAGAGCGTCCGGGCGGCTTCAGCGGCGCTCCGCGCAGCCCGTACGGCGGCGGTGGCCGCTCGGGTGGCGGTGGTGGCGGCGGCTACGGCGGCGGTGGTGGTGGCGGCTACGGTGGTGGCGGCGGCGGCGGTGGCCGCTCCGGCGGTGGCGGCGGCTACGGCGGTGGCGGCGGTGGCCGTTCCGGCGGCGGCGGCGGCTACGGCGGCGGCGGTGGCCGTGGCGGCTACTGAGCAACTGCTGGTTGCTGCTGACACGCATCTGTCGGTTTGAATGAACAAAGCCCTGGCGCCTCGCGGTGCCCGGGCTTTTTCAATTGGTCGCGCGATTCACCATCGAAGGATCTGCGCGCGCATGACCTCACCCATGCGCTGCCTCAGGTCTTGAATATCGCGGTATTCGGTCTCGGATCTTGCATGGGTTTGCCGGGACACGCCAGTGTCGCCGTGAAGGATTCAAGACCTGCCACCGCCGAGCCGGGGCGGCCGGCGAGCGACCCGCCCTGCCGCGGCCTGGAACAGCCTAGCAAGCGCTTACTGCGGTTGACGGGCCTTGCGCGGACGATTCGCCAGGACGCGGTCGTATACCCAGTTGGGCAGTATTCGCAGCACGCGCGCGAGCACCCCCATCTGCCACGGGATGAAACGCAATCCGACGCCCGCGGCTATCGCGTCCAATGCCTGGTGCGCGAATTTGTCGGCGGGCATCAGGAACGGCATCGAATATGAATTCCCCTGGGTCAGGGGAGTATCGACATATCCCGGCGCGATCGTGACGACACGCACTCCGGAGGAGCGCAATTCGACGCGCAGGCTCTCGCAGAAACTGATGACGCCGGCCTTGCTCAGCGAATAGGCCGCGTGTCCGGGCAGGCCGCGGACGCCGGCGACGCTGGCGATGCCCACCAGGCGGCCGCTGCGCCGCGCTCGCATCGGCGCGATGAACGGCTGGAACGTGGCGGCCATGCCGATGTTGTTGGTCTCCAGCACGCGGCGCAGCACGTCGAGGTCGGCTTCCACGCTCATGTCGACACCGACGCTGATGCCGGCGTTGGCGATCACCACGTCAGGCAGGCCCTGCGCCGCGATGCAGTCGCGGCCCGCGGCCGTCATCGCGGCCACGTCGCGCGCATCGGCCACGTAGACCGCCGCGCGATCGGCCGGCAAGCCCTGCGCCGCGGCCCAGGCGCGCATCTCGTCGCCGCGCCGCGCCACCAGCGCGAGACGGCCGCCGCGGCGCGCCCATTCGAGGGCCATCGCCTGGCCGATGCCGCTGGAGGCCCCCGTGATGAACAGGAGCGGGGCGACCATCACCTGGCGGCCGCCGCGCGGCCGGCCACCGACTTGCGCATCGCCGGCTGCATCAGCGCATGCACGTTGCCGTGCAGCGTGGCCAGGCGGGAGATGTCGTCGTACTCCATGCCGTCGGCGTTGAACTCGCTGTCGCCCTGGCGCACGAGCACCATGAACTTCGAATCCACCCGGCGCAGCTTGGGCAAGGCGTGGAGGTGCTCGCCGTTCATCTGGATCGGCAGCTCGCCCTCGCTGGTGCTGACCACCTGCGCCTGGCCATCGAGCCAGACCTCGCTGCCGTCGCCGCGGGCGCGGCCGTGCTGCGCGGTGGCCGTCATCTGGCGGCCGTCCGGATCCAGCGTGACCACGCGGATCTGCTCCACTTCCATGATGTCGTCGTCGGGGAAATGCTGCATGTGCTCGCCCTCGATCTGCACTTTCAGCGCGCCGGTATTGTCGAAGCGCTGCAGCGTGAAGTGATCGAGCGTGTAGTCGGGCTCGTGCGCCACGGGGCCGGGCGCGGACGGCGCGAGCAGCCCGGGCGTGTTCTTGGCCACCAGCCACGTGCCCAGCGCGAGGCCCACCATCAGGATCAAGGGCAGGTAGCCCACCAGCGTCTCGCGCACGCGCACGGGCCACGACGGCCGCGTGCGACGCTGCTGGTCGTCCACCGGCGCGCCGAGCGGGCTGAGGACGACCGGCACCTCGGGCAGGTCGGGAATGTGGAGTTCGCCCTTCATGCGCGCGTCACTTGCTGTCCAGCGTCACCAGCAGCTTGGTCATCAGCGGAACGTACAGGCCATTGGCCATCAGAAGCAGGTCGCAGAACTCGCGCGCCGCGCCGCGCCCGCCCTCGCGCGCGGTGACGTGATGCGCGGCCCCCTGCGCCTCCGGGTGCGCGTTGGCGGGCGCGCACGAGAAGCCGGCGTTGGCAAAGAGCGGCAGGTCGGGCCAGTCGTCGCCGATCACGGCCACGTCGCCCCAGTCCACGCCCAGTTGCTGCAGCAGGTCGTTGGCCACCGCCAGCTTGTCCGAGGCGCCGAACGACGCGTGCGCCAGCCCGAGGTCGGCCACGCGCCGGCGCACCGCGGCCGAGTCGCGGCCGGTGATGACGATGGGCGTGATGCCGCCCTTGCGCAGCATCAACAGGCCCTGGCCGTCGAGCACGTTGAAGTTCTTCAGCGTCTCGCCGTGCTCGGTGATCCAGATGCTGCCGTCGGTGAGCACGCCGTCGACGTCGAAGATCGCGGCCTTGATGCCCGCGCCCGTGCCCTGGGCCTTCAACAGCACCTCGGGCGGAAAGCTCAGGTGCGACTTGGGGGTGGCGGCCATCAAATGACTTTCGCGCGCAGCAGGTCGTAGGTGTTGAGCGCGCCGACGAGCTCGCCCTTCGCGTCGACCACCAGCAGGCTGGTGATGCGATGGCGCTCCATCAGGTCGGCCGCGTCGACGGCCAGCGCGCCCGCGCGGATCAGGTGCGGCCGCGGGTGCATCACCTCGTGCGCGACGCGCTGGCGCAGGTCGGCGCCGGTCTCGATCAGGCGGCGCAGATCGCCGTCGGTGAAGATACCCACGGGTGTATTGCCGTCGACGACGGCCGACAGGCCCAGGCCCTTGCTGGACATCACCTGAAGCAGCGTGGAGAAGCTCGCGTCGCGCGCCACGCGCGGCACGTCGTCGCCCTTGCGCATCAGGTCGGACACGTGCGTCAGCAGCTTGCGGCCCAGCGCGCCGCCAGGGTGCGACAAGGCGAAGTCTTCCTCGCGGAAGCCGCGCGCGTCGAGCAGGGCCACGGCCAGCGCATCGCCCATGGCCATCTGTGCAGTGGTGCTGGCGGTGGGCGCGAGGTCGAGCGTGCAGGCCTCCTTGTCGACCGCGCACGACAGCACGATGTCGCAGACCTTGGCCAGCGACGAATCGGAGCGGCCGGTGAGCGCGACCAGCGTCACGCCCAGCCGGCGCAGCGCCGGGATGATGGTGCTCAGCTCGTTGGACTCGCCCGAGTTGGAGATCAGCAGGCACACGTCGCCCGAGGTGACCATGCCCAGGTCGCCATGCGCGGCCTCGGCCGGGTGCACGAAGAACGACGGCGTGCCGGTGGAGGCGAGCGTGGCGGCGATCTTGCGGCCCACGTGGCCGCTCTTGCCCATGCCCATCACGACGACGCGGTGCTCGCAGCGCAGGATGGTCTCGACCGCGCGCGCGAACTCGGCCGTGAGGCGCCGCTGCATTCCCAGCAGCGCGTCGGCCTCGATGACGAAGGTTTCGCGGGCCAGGTGCAATGCGCGTTCTGCATCGAACGGCAAGTCGTTTTTCAAAGTGGGCAGCCAGTGTTCTAGGATGGGGGTGATTCTAGTGTCCCGAGCCCTCGCAAGCACGCCAGGCGCAAGGCGCTGCCCGACCCTTCCACCCGCGCGGGTTGCCCCGCGCCCCAGCCCGGTCCCGCATGGCCTCGACCCTCGAACTCGTCCTGTTGTATCTCGCCGCCGCCATCGCCGGCGTCGTCGGCTTCCGCATGCTGAAGCTGCCGCCCGTGCTCGGCTATCTCGTGGCCGGCGTCATCATCGGCCCCAACGCGCTGCAGCTGGCCCACGACACGGCCGGCGTGCGCAACCTCGCCGAGTTCGGCGTGGTGTTCCTGATGTTCGTCATCGGGCTGGAGTTCAACCTGCCCAAGCTGCGCGCGATGCGCACCCTCGTGTTCGGCCTGGGGGCGTCGCAGGTGGTGGCCACCATCCTGGGGGCCGTCGCCGGCAACCTGGCGCTGGCCTGGGTCTTCACGATGCTGGGGCGCCACTGGGAGCTGAGCTGGCAGGCCGCCGTGGTGCTGGGCAGCGCGATGGCCATGTCGAGCACGGCGCTCGTGGTCAAGCTGATGGCCGAGCGGCTGGAGCTCGAGAGCGAACACGGGCGGCGCGTGATGGGCGTGCTGCTGTTCCAGGATCTGGCCGTGGTGCCGTTGCTGGTGATCATTCCCGCCCTCGGCGGCGAGACGCGCGACCTGCTCAAGACGCTGGTGCCCGCCATCATCAAGGCGGTGGTGGTGCTGGCCGTGCTGCTGTCGGGCGGACAGAAGGTGATGAAGTGGTTCCTGACGGCCATCTCGCGCCGCAAGAGCGACGAGCTCTTCATGCTGAGCCTGCTGGGCGTCACGCTGGGCCTGGCGGCGGTCACGGAGCTGGCGGGCCTGTCACTGGCGCTGGGCGCGTTCGTGGCCGGCATGCTGATCGCCGAGACTGAATACAAGCACCAGGTGGAGACCGACATCCGGCCGTTCCACGACGTGCTGCTGGGCCTGTTCTTCATCACCATCGGCATGAAGCTCGACTGGCACACGCTGGCCGACGAGTGGGTGCTGGTGATCGTGCTCACGACGCTGCCCATCATGGCCAAGGCCGCGCTCGTCGCCGGACTCGCGCGCATCTTCGGCGGCGCCGCCGGCGTGGCGCTGCGCACCGGCCTGTACCTGGCGCAGGCAGGCGAATTCGGCTTCGTGCTGCTGAGCCTGGGCACCGACAACCACGTGCTGCCCGAGCGCTGGGTGGCGCCGGTGCTGGCCAGCATGGTGCTGTCGATGCTCGCGTCGCCGTTCTTGATCCTGTACGCCAACCGCATCGTGATGAAGCTGGCCAGCAGCGACTGGCTGATGCAGTCGGTGGCGCTCACCACGATCGCCAAGCGCTCCATCACCGCCGAGAAGCACGTGATCATCTGCGGCTACGGGCGCTCGGGCCAGAACCTGGCGCGCATGCTGGAGGTGGAACGCATCCCGTTCATGGCCCTCGATCTCGACCCCGACCGCGTGCGCCAGGCCGCCGCGGCCGGCCAGAACGTGGTCTTCGGCGACGCGGCGCGCCTGTCGAGCCTGATGGCCGCGGGCCTGGCGCGCGCCAGCGCGGTGGTGTGCAGCTACCACGACACCCCATCGGCGCTGAAGGTGCTCCACCTGGTGCAGACGCACGCGCCGCGCGTGCCGGTGGTGGTGCGCACCATCGACGACTCCGACCTGGAGGTGTTGAAGGCCGCCGGCGCCACCGAAGTGGTGCCCGAGGCGATCGAGGGCTCGCTGATGCTGGCCTCGCACGCGCTGGCGCTGGTGGGCGTGCCGATGCGGCGCGTCATCCGGCTCGCGCGCGACGCCCGCGAGGCGCGCTACGGCCTGCTGCGCGGCTTCTTCCACGGCGCCGACGACGACGAGGCCGGCGAGCAGCAGCAGGCGCGCCTGGCCAGCGTCACGATCCCGGCCAACGGCAGCGCCGCGGGCATCACGCTGGCCGAGACGGGCGTCGACGCCGAGGGCGTGCAAGTGGTCTCGATCCGGCTGTCGAACGGCCGCGTGCTGCAGCCCAATCGCGACCAGCGCCTCGCCGCGGGCGACACGCTGGTGCTGGCGGGCATGCCCGAGGCCTTGCAGGCCGCGGAAGAACGCCTGACGACAGGCGGTTAGGTCAGGCGGTCAGGCGACAGGCGTGCCGCGCTCGAGCGTGCCGCGCATGCGCTCGGCCATCACGGCCCCCGAAGCGCGCAGGATCTCGTAGGCGAGTTCGGGCTGGCTGGCCAGCATCTCGTCCAGGCGCTGGCGGCTCAGCGCCCACACGACGCTGGGCGCGATGGCGTCGACCTGCGCCATGCGCATGGTTTCGCCGAACAACGCCGGCTCGCCGACGATGGCGCCGGCGCGCAGCAACGCGATCTTGGCCGCAGACGTGGCCGTGCCGCGCACGTACACCTGCAGCGTGCCCGACTCGAGGAAATACATCGTGCGGTCGGAATCGCCCTGGTAGATCAGGACGTCGCCGCCCTTCATGTCGCGCCGGATCAGGTACGAACCCACAACGCGCCAGTTTTCCGGGGAAAAGCGCGGCCGGAACGCGTCGTAGGCGTTCAGCGTGTGGATGCTCTGAACCAGGTTTGCAACATTCATCATGGGGGATCCTCGTCGATGGCGCCCGGTCTGGAGCCGGGCATGACAAGCCATCGTGCCTGCTGTCAGGCATTGGACACCAATTGTCACGTCGCGACCGGCTCGGATCAACACAAAGCGCGACGTCCGTCGGCACCCGGGCGCCGTCTGTCGCATCCGCGGGACGACTCAGCCCTCACTCACGCTTGCTGACCCGCTGATCGCGGTGGCAGGCGCTCACTTCCAGCGTCCTTGGGAGAGCTCGAAATACCGCGCTTCGGGGATGTCGCGGCGATTCCTTGTCCGGGTGCCCCGTCACTTGCCGATGCAGAACCGCCCGAATATCTCGCCCAGGAGGTCATCGGCGGTGAACTGCCCGGTGATCTCGCCGAGCGCGCCGTGCGCGAGGCGCAGTTCCTCGGCGAACAGATCCAGCGCCGCGTCGCGCCGGTCGGCGTGCGACTGGGCGAGTTGCAGGTGCGCGTCGGTGCGCACCAGCGCCTCCACGTGGCGCGTGCGCGCGATGAACACGCCGTCGGGCACGTGGGTGGCGCCGGCGCGTTCGAGCAGGGCGTCGCGCAGCGCATCGAGGCCGGCGCCGGTCTGGGCCGACAACGCCAGCGCGCCCTCGGGCAGCGCATGGTCGGGCGCCAGGTCGCGCTTGTTGAAGACGTGCAGCGGTTCGGCCGCGTGGGCCTGCGCGAGTTCGGCGGCGATCGCGGCGTCGTCGGCCTGCGCCTGCGGGTCGTCGGCGCGGCTCAGGTCGTGCAGGAACAGCACCGCGTCGGCATCGGCGATGGCCTGCCAGCTGCGCGCGATGCCCAGCTTCTCCACCTCGTCGCTGGCGTCGCGCAGGCCGGCGGTGTCGATCACGTGCACGGGCACGCCGTGGATCTGGATGGTCTCGGTGATGCGGTCGCGCGTGGTGCCGGCGATGGGCGTGACGATGGCCAGCTCGGCGCCGGCCAGCGCGTTGAGCAGCGAGCTCTTGCCGACGTTGGGCGCGCCCGCAAGCACCACGCGCAGGCCTTCGCGCAGCAGCGCGCCCTGGCGCGCGCGGGCCATCACGGCCTCGAGCTGCGCGCGTATCGCGGCGAGTTGCTGGCGCGCGCCGGCGCGCTCGAGGAAGTCGATCTCTTCCTCCGGGAAATCCAGCGTGGCCTCGACCAGCATGCGCAGGTGCACGATGCGCTGGGCCAGGCCGTCGATCTCCTTCGAGAACGCGCCGGCCAGCGATCGGCCCGCCGAGCGCGCGGCGGCCTCGGTGCTGGCGTCGATCAGGTCGGCCACGGCCTCGGCCTGGGCCAGGTCCAGCTTGTCGTTGAAGAACGCGCGGGCCGTGAACTCGCCGGGGTTGGCCAGGCGCAGGCCGATGCCGCGGCCGGCCTCCAGGCAGCGCGCGAGTATCAGCTGCAGCACGACGGGGCCGCCGTGCGCCTGCAGTTCCAGCACGTCCTCGCCGGTGTATGAATTCGGGGCGGGGAAGTGGATCGCCAGGCCCTGGTCCAGCGCCTGGCCCTGCGCGTCGAGGACGGGCCCGTAGTGCGCCATGCGCGGCGTCAACGGCTTTGCGCACACGGCGGCGATCAGTGTGGACAGGTCGCGGCCCGACGCGCGCACGATGCCCACCGCGCCGCGGCCGGGGGCCGTGGCGATCGCGACGATCGGGTCGTTGAGGTGGGCGAGGGAGACGGCGGCTGGCATGCATGGTCCCTTGCGATCGGGGTCAGGCACCGCCATTTGAGAAAGCAGGGTCGCCGGCGATGTCTCGGCGGAGCCAGACCCCTGGCCTCAGCCCTTGACGATCTTCGCGTCGGAGACCTTGGGCGCCTTGTCCTTCGGGCCGTTGATCTGGCGGTTGATCAGCCACTGCTGCACGATGGTGAGCGTGTTGTTCGTGACCCAGTACAGCGTCAGGCCGGCCGGGAACGAGAACAGCGCGGCGCTGAACGCCAGCGGCATCAGCCACATCATCTTGGCCTGCATCGGGTCGGCCGGCGTGGGCTGCAGCGAGACCTGCAGCAGCGACGTGGCCGTCATCAGGATCGGCAGGATCGCGTACGGATCCATGATGGACAAGTCGTGGATCCAGCCGAGCCAGGGCGCGCCGCGCATCTCGGCCGACGACGTGAGCACCGTGAACAGCGCGATGAAGATCGGCATCTGGATCAGGATCGGGAGGCAGCCGCCCAGCGGGTTGACCTTCTCCTCGCGGTAGATCTTCATGATCTCCTGCTGCTTCTGCTGCGGGTTGTCCTTGTAGCGGACGTTCAGCTCCTGGATGCGCGGGTTGACGGCCTTCATCTTGGCCATCGAGCGGTACGCGTTGGCGTTGAGTCCGTAGAACGCGATCTTCAGCAGGAACACGAGCGCCACGATGGACCAGCCCCAGTTGCCGATGACCAGGTGGATCTTGCTCAGGAGCCAGAACAGCGGCTGCGCGATGATCTTGAGCAGGCCGTAGTCCTTGACCTGTTCGAGGTTGGGCGCGAGCGGGGCGAGCAGCTGTTCTTCCTGCGGGCCGGCGAACAGCGTGGCCTTGAGCGTCTGGCTGGCGCCCGGGGCGATGGTGCCCACCGGCGTGTACAGCGCGGTGAAGTACGTGGTCTGGCCGTGGATGCCGGCGTCGTAGCGGCCCACGCTGTAGCTGCGCGCGGTGTCCGGCGGCAGGATCCAGGCCGACGAGAAGTAGTGCTGGATCATGGCGATCCAGCCGTTCTGCGACGTGGCCTTGGGATCGATGACGCCCTTTTCCTTGCCCTTGTCGATGTCGGAGAACGAGATCTTGTGGAACGAGCCTTCGGTGTAGACCGACGGGCCGGTGTACGAGCTCGGGCCGCTGAAGTAGCCGCCCGGGGGCACGCGGCCATCGCGCACCAGTTGCAGGTACAGGTCGGGCGCGATCGGGGCGCCGGAGTGGTTGACGACCTGGTGCGTGACGTCGATGGCGTAGCTGCCGCGATGGAACGTGTAGGTCTTGACCAGCTGCACGCCGTCGATCTCGGGCGACTCGAAGCGCACGGCCAGCTCGTTCTTGCCGTCGGCCAGCGTGCGCTCGGTGCTCGCCAGGCGCATCACGCCGTGCTTGAGCGCGTCGCGGCCGACCAGGCCGGTGAGCCCGGTCTGCGCGGCATAGAACTGCGAATCGCTGGTGTCGAACACCTTCACGTCGGCCTTGGGCGGCACGACGTCGTGGATGCCCACCAGGCCCTTGATCTGGCGCCAGATCTCCGAGTGGTTGTCCACGTCCTGGTACTTGAGCAGGTCGAGGTCGATCAGGTCGGCGCCCAGCGTGGTGAGCTTGGCCTTGACGACGTCGGTCTGGATGGTGACGTCCTCGATGGGCAGCGCCACGACGGCGGAGGCGGCGTCCGAAGCCGCGGTGGCGGCCGCGGCCACCGGCGGCGCGTTGTTGACGACCGCGGAGGCGGCCTGCGGCGCGACGACGGCCCTGGCGGCCGGGTGCGGCGCCAGCAGCGAGCTCTCGCCGTGATAGACGCGCCACTTGTCGAACAGCATCAGCAGCGACATCATCAAGACGACCAGCAGCAGGGTGCGGCGGAATTCGTTCATGTGGGGGTGTTCGAGAAGTTTGTTTTGTCGGTCGCTGCCGGGGTCGGCGTCGCGGCGGCCGGCGCACGGCCGGAGTCAGCTTGCAGCAGGCCCGTGAACAGGCCCGCGGCGGAGGGTTCAGATGGGGACGCTTTCGCGTGATCCCAGGGCATATTGTCGGGGACCTCGTCGCACCCGCCGTGACACCACGGATTGCAACGCAGGATGCGCCAGCCGGCCAGGCCGGCGCCGACGAGGGCGCCGTGCTTTTCAAGCGCCTGTATCGCGTAGGCGGAGCAGGTGGGCGTGAAGCGGCAGCTCTGGCCCACCCACGGGCTCAGCAGCAGGCGATAGGCACGCACCACGCCCACGAGCAGCGTGCGGGGCAGGTGCAGCAGCAGCATCAGGCCGCGCATGGCGGTCCTTCCGGCGGCCTGGCCGTGGCGGGGCGAACCTTGCCGCCCTTGCCTTTGGCGGGCAGTTCGCCCGATGGCCGCGGCTTCAGGCGATCGCGTTCACCGCGAACGGCCCGGTCGAACAGCGCGCGCAGCTCTTCGCGCGCCGCTTCCTTCAAGGCATCGGACGCGGCGCTCGGGAACTCTTTCGGATCGAACGGCGAGCGCTGGCGCACCACCCACAGGCCGGGTTCCAGCTGCGGCGCGCAGGCGGACGCCACGTTGCGGATCTGGCGCTTGACCAGTGTTCGCGTGACCGCTCGCTTGGCGTGGCGCTTGGGCACGACGAGTCCCAGCCAACGAGCGATGCCGCCCGGAGCCGTCGGGGTTTCCACCATCCCGGACGGGCCCGGAACCTGCGGGTCGTCCACATCCGTCACCGAGGAATCGGAGCGGCCTGTGGATAACTCTGTAGACAAGCTGGCGGTAACCGGTGCATGACCGGTCGCGTCGACCTCGAGGCTCGCCGTCGCCAAAACGGGTGCCATCACGGAACGCACTCCCGGCCGCTTCAAAGGCAGCGGCCTGCCGACCAGGTGATGGACGGCAAAATGGGGGCTGCGCAGACGCATCGGCGTCGCGAGCACGCGCACGTAGTCCGCCGGCCGGACGATGCGGCCGAGCAGCTGGGAATCGAGGTCGCCTGCGGTCATGGCCGCCGGCCCGGTGTGCCGTGAAGCAGGAATTCAATGCGCTGCGGCGACGTCCTCGACGAGGAGGGCGACGCGGAGACGACGAAGGCGGCAGAAGCCGCCCTGGAATTCCTTACCGGCGAAGCGTTCAGTCCGACGTCTGGAATCAGACGGCGAGACGCTTGCGACCCTTGGCGCGACGAGCAGCGATGACGCTGCGGCCGCCACGGGTCTTCATGCGGACGAGGAAGCCGTGCGTACGGGCGCGACGGACTTTGGAGGGCTGGTAGGTACGCTTCATGGATGAAAATCTCCGGGGAACCCTCGATTAGAGCAGAGAAACGCATTACGAGTCAACGACTTGGCACGAGCGGCCGTACGATGCGGGGGGATTGACCGCGCGCCGATTTCTGTGGATAACCGTCATTTCGCCGTTCAGGCGCGGGTAGAATCTGCCGGCTTGAGAAGAACTTGTCCACAATGTCCCTAGACCTTTGGCACCGGAGTTGCGAGCGCCTCGCCACCGAGTTGCCCGAACAGCAATTCAGCACCTGGATCCGGCCCTTGCCGCCCGCCGATTTCACCGACGTGGGCGACGGCACGGTGGCGCTCGTGCGCGTGCCCAACCGCTTCAAGCTCGACTGGATCCGCTCGCAATACGGCTCGCGCATCGAGTCGGTGCTCACCGAACTCGCCGGCAAGCCGGTGCGCCTCGAGCTGGCGCTCGCGCCGCGCGAGGCGCCGGCCCCCGGCCACGCCCACGTGCCCACCGGCAGCGGCTTCATCACCAGCAATCCGCCGCAGCGCATCGGCGCCGTGTTCGAGCAGGCGCTGGCCAACGCGCCGACGAACGGCCATGCCGCGGCGAGCGCGCCCGCGCAGCCGCGGCCCATGCACATCGCGCCGGCCATGAACTCGCACCGGCTCAACCCGGCGCTCACCTTCGACACGCTGGTGGCCGGCCGCGCCAACCAGATGGCCCGCACCGCGGCGCTGCACGTGGCCGGCGCGCCTGGCGCCATGTACAACCCGCTGTTCGTCTACGGCGGCGTGGGCCTGGGCAAGACCCACCTGGTGCACGCCGTGGGCAACCAGCTGCTCAAGGACAAGCCCGACGCCCGCGTGCTGTACCTGCACGCCGAGCAGTTCATCTCCGACGTCGTCAAGAACTACCAGCGCAAGACCTTCGACGAACTGAAGGCCAAGTACCACTCGCTGGACCTGCTGCTGATCGACGACGTGCAGTTCTTCGCCGGCAAGGAACGCACGCAGGAAGAATTCTTCAATGCGTTCGAGGCGCTGCTGTCGCGCCGCGCGCACATCATCATGACGAGCGACACCTATCCCAAGGGTCTGGCCGACATCGATGAACGCCTCACCAGCCGCTTCGACTCCGGCCTGACGGTGGCCATCGAGCCGCCCGAGCTGGAGATGCGCGTGGCCATCCTGATCCGCAAGGCCGAAGGCGAGCAGGCGCAGATGCCCGAGGAAGTGGCGTTCTTCATCGCCAAGAACGTGCGCGCCAACGTGCGCGAGCTCGAGGGCGCGCTGCGCAAGGTGCTGGCCTACTCGCGCTTCTCGCAGAAGGACATCAACATCGCCCTGGCGCGCGAGGCGCTCAAGGACCTGCTGTCCATCCAGAACCGCCAGATCTCCGTCGAGAACATCCAGAAGACGGTGGCCGATTTCTACAAGATCAAGGTGGCCGACATGTACAGCAAGAAGCGCCCGGCGAGCATCGCCCGCCCGCGCCAGATCGCCATGTACCTGGCCAAGGAGCTCACCCAGAAGAGCCTGCCCGAGATCGGCGAGCTCTTTGGCGGCCGCGACCACACCACCGTGCTGCACGCCGTGCGCAAGATCGGCGGCGAGCGGCAGAAGAACACCGAACTGAACCAGCAACTCCACGTCCTGGAACAGACCCTGAAGGGATGATGACGGGCGCGATTCAAGCCTCCTTCACCGGAGGCAGGCACAGTGTCAACTCACAACCCTGGGGACCGTTCCGGGACAACCAGGCAGTGGTCCACAGGACGATGCGACGCGCGAAACTTGTTATCGATGAGTCCGACGGCAACCGGGGGTTCGACCCCCAGACTTGTGCGACCTCCAAGCCCTTGATATTTCAGGCGAAAATAGAGTTCTCCACAGTGCACGACGAGCACTACCAGCTACCACCAGGTTTAAAAAAGAGGAAGACATGATTGTTCTCAAAGCGCCTCAGGAAAAGCTGCTTGGCGCGTTGCAGGCGGTGTCGGGGATCGTGGAACGCCGGCATACCCTGCCCATCCTGGCCAACGTGCTGATGCGCAAGAACGGCGACTCGATCGAGTTCACCACCAGCGACCTGGAGATCCAGGTGCGGACGTCCGCATCGCTGGGTGGCGACGAGGGCAGCCTCTCGACCACCGTCGGCTCGCGCAAGATGATCGACATCCTGAAGTCGCTGCCCGGCGACCAGATCGTCTCGCTCACCTCCAGCGGCACCAAGCTGACGCTGCAGGCCGGCAAGAGCCGCTTCACGATGCAGACGCTGCCGGCCGACGACTTCCCGCTGGTCAACGAGGCCGTCGACTTCGGCCCCAGCTTCGGCGTGCCGCAGAAGGTGCTCAAGAGCCTGATCGACCAGGTGCACTTCGCCATGGCGGTGCACGACATCCGCTACTACCTCAACGGCATCCTGTTCGTGGCCGAGGGCAAGACGCTCACGCTGGTGGCCACCGACGGCCACCGCCTGGGCCTGGCGCAGGCCACGCTGGAGACCGAGATCCCGAAGCAGGAGGTGATCCTCCCGCGCAAGACCGTGCTGGAGCTGGCGCGCCTGCTGGGCAACGTCGACGAGCCCATCGAGATGCGCTTCGCCGGCAACCAGGCCAAGTTCTCGTTCTCGGGCCTGGAGTTCGTCACGAAGCTGGTGGAAGGCAAGTTCCCCGACTACAACCGCGTGATCCCGAAGAACCACAAGAACTCGGTGATCCTCGGCCGCCAGCCGTTCCTCTCGAGCCTGCAGCGCGCGGCCATCCTCACCAGCGACAAGTTCAAGGGCGTGCGCGTGAACCTCGAGCCGGGCGCGCTGCGCATCGCGTCGAGCAACGCCGAGCAGGAAGAGGCCAAGGAAGAGCTCGAGATCGACTACGGCGGCGACGCCATCGAGATCGGCTTCAACGTCACCTACCTGATGGACGCGCTCAACAACATCGACCACGACATGGTCAAGCTCGAGCTGCAGGACGGCAACTCGAGCGCGCTCATCACCGTGCCGGAGCAGCCTGGCTTCAAGTACGTCGTGATGCCGATGCGCATCTGAAGCCTGCCCGCGCAGGCCGCGCCGCCTTCGAACGAGGGACGGCGCGGAGTTTTTCTGTCCGCACCAAGACAAGAGCCTGCCGCCATGAGGCGCGCCGGCATCCAGGAAGTGAATTGCAATGACTGACCAGACCTCGCCCGACGACACCCCGAAGGACGTTCCGACGCCGCAGCAGCCCGATGTCAATGGCGCCGCGCCCGTGTTGCCGGAAATGCCGGCGCTGTCGGCCGAAGAGGTGAAGGCCAAGTCGGCCGCCGTTTCCGCGGCCTACGGCGAAGGCTCGATCCAGATCCTGGAAGGCCTGGAAGCGGTGCGCAAGCGCCCGGGCATGTACATCGGCGACACGTCCGACGGCACCGGCCTGCACCACCTGGTCTTCGAGGTGGTGGACAACTCCATCGACGAGGCGCTGGCCGGCTTTTGCGACGACATCGTCGTCACCATCCACACCGACAACTCGATCTCCGTCATCGACAACGGCCGCGGCATTCCCACCGGCGTGAAGATGGACGACAAGCACGAGCCCAAGCGCTCGGCCGCCGAGATCGCGCTGACCGAGCTGCACGCCGGCGGCAAGTTCAACCAGAACAGCTACAAGGTGTCGGGCGGCCTGCACGGCGTGGGTGTGTCCTGCGTGAACGCGCTCTCCAGCTGGCTGCGCCTGACGGTGCGCCGCGACGGCAAGCAGCACTTCATCGAGTTCCGCAAGGGCTTCCCCCAGGATCGCGTCATCGAGGTACGCGACGGGTTCGAGACCAGCCCCATGAAGATCACCGGCGACACCGAGCGCCGCGGCACGGAAGTGCACTTCCTGCCCGACACCGAGATCTTCACCAACGTCGACTTCCACTACGACATCCTGGCCAAGCGCCTGCGCGAACTCTCGTTCCTGAACAACGGCGTGAAGATCCGCCTGGTCGACGAGCGCAACGCCAAGGAAGACAACTTCGCCTACGTGGGTGGCGTGAAGGGCTTCGTCGAGTTCATCAACAAGGGCAAGAGCGTCCTTCACCCGAACATCTTCCACGCGCAAGGCGACAAGCAAAGCGACCAGAACACGCCGGTGTCGGTGGAAGTGGCGATGCAGTGGAACGATTCGTACAACGAGTCGGTGCTGTGCTTCACCAACAACATCCCGCAGCGCGACGGCGGCACCCACCTGACCGGCCTGCGCGCCGCGATGACGCGCGTCATCAACAAGTACATCGATGACAACGACTTCGCCAAGAAGGCCAAGGTGGAGATCGCCGGCGACGACATGCGCGAAGGCCTCGCCTGCGTGGTGAGCGTGAAGGTGCCCGAGCCCAAGTTCTCGAGCCAGACCAAGGACAAGCTGGTTTCCAGCGAGGTGCGCGCGCCCGTGGAAGACATCGTGAGCCGCCTGCTCACCGACTGGCTGCTGGAGAACCCGACCGACGCCAAGATCATCTGCGGCAAGATCGTCGACGCCGCGCGCGCGCGTGACGCCGCGCGCAAGGCGCGCGAGATGACCCGCCGCAAGGGCGTGCTCGACGGCATGGGCCTGCCCGGCAAGCTGGCCGACTGCCAGGAGAAGGATCCGGCGCTCTGCGAGATCTACATCGTCGAGGGCGACTCCGCCGGCGGCTCCGCCAAGCAGGGCCGCGACCGGAAGTTCCAGGCCATCCTGCCGCTGCGCGGCAAGATCCTGAACGTGGAGAAGGCGCGCTACGAGAAGCTGCTGTCGTCCGAGGCCATCCTCACCCTCATCACCGCGCTGGGCACCGGCATCGGCAAGGGCATGGGCGGCGACGACTTCAACCCGGACAAGCTGCGCTACCACCGCATCATCATCATGACGGACGCGGACGTCGACGGCGCCCACATCCGCACGCTGCTGCTCACGTTCTTCTATCGCCAGATGCCCGACCTGGTCGAGCGCGGCCACATCTACATCGCGCAGCCGCCGCTGTACAAGGTCAAGCAGGGCAAGCACGAGCAGTACCTGAAGGACGGCGACGAACTCAACGCGTTCCTGCTGAAGGTGGCGCTCGACGGCGCGGCCATCGAGCCCGGCGAAGGCCGTCCGGCGCTCAGCGGCTCGACGCTGGAAGAGCTTGCCCGCAAGTACCTGCTCGCCACCAGCGTGATGGATCGCCTGTCCAACTGGATGGACGTCGAGGCCCTGCGCACCATCGCCGACGGCCTCACCCTGAACCTGGACGACGCCGCCCAGGCCGAAGCCAGCGCCCGCGGCCTGGCCGGCGCGCTGCACGGCGCCCAGGTGAGCGCGCTGTTCGACGAACGCACCGACAAGCACGTGCTGAAGATCGAGCGGCAGCACCACGGCAACACCAAGGCCAGCGTCATCACGCAGGAGTTCGTGCACGGCGCCGACTACGAGGCCCTCAGCACGGCCGGCGTCACGTTCAAGGGCCTGCTCAGCGCCGAAGCCGTCGTCAAGCGCGGCGAAGGCGAACGCCAGAAGGAAAGCAAGGTCGCCGATTTCCGCGCCGCGATGGCCTGGCTGATGGCGCAAGCCGAAAGCGCCGTCGCCCGCCAGCGCTACAAGGGTCTCGGCGAGATGAACCCCGAGCAGCTGTGGGAGACCACGATGGACCCGAACGTGCGCCGCCTGCTGAAGGTGGAGATCGAGGACGCGATCGAGGCCGACCACGTGTTCACGATGCTGATGGGCGACGAGGTGGAGCCGCGGCGGAACTTCATCGAACTGAATGCGTTGCGGGCGGCGAATATCGACGTTTGATGTGTCGGGTGACGTAGGGCGCCGAAGTAATTGCGATTGGCGCCAAAGCTGTGCGACTGGGCGCCACAGTTCTTGCGATCGCCCTACGAAGCCTCTGTCAACTGAACAATCGTTGACGGCTGCGGGCGGTTGGACAGCAGCAGCGAGCCCGGCGACTGCGCGCACCGAGGCCACACGCGACCTATGCAATATCAGTAGCTTGCAGCACTCGCGGCAACGGCAGCTGCAGCCGAAGCAGCGATCGCTTCCCATCCGCCCTGCGCTTTCTTCAACACCTCAACGTCCGTTGGTGCAACCAGCCAGTGCATGTGGCATTCCAACGCACAACGCTCCTCCGACAATCTAGACTGAAAACTACAGGCCAGAACTGCTCGTGCGTTCGCCCTCAACCTGCTCCTTCGGCAACCCCACAGTGAGGTAAGGAGCAATGAGTCTCGCGACCTCTTTGCAGCTCCGCACAAAGTCCACAAGCTGTTCCTTCGACGGTTGCCAGCCCATGATGGACGTGATGGTCTCATTGCGCACAGCCAGCAACCCGAACACCGCATCAAGCAGCTTGGGCTCAAGCAGCTTCCATTCCGCAGCTTTCCGAAACAGCTTGTCTGCTGTCATCACATGAGATCCGACAGGTGCACGCATGGAGACGACTTGGCGAAGTAGTTCCTCCACCTCTATCCAAGCACGCTCAATGATCGACAGCGGAGGAACGCCGGCCTGAACTTGTTCCGCCGCAGACAGCGAGTATTCGTCTGCGTAGTGCAGGCGATCAAAGTCTTCGGGAATGGAGACAGGACGAGGAATGTCATCGGAAGCAGCATCCCTTGTCTTCGCCCTCACCATGCGCTTCTTACGCAGCGCGTCGAGATCGAGCCGCACCCGATCCATCGTCTTTTCAAACGTGAGCTTCAGTTTGCCTTTGTCATACTCGGCACTCTTGATGCGGTCAACAAGGCGCACGAGGGCACCGCGCACGATCACGATCACAACGCCACCCAGCAGGATGACGACGGCCGGCCAGCGCACCGCTTCAATGATCTTCGCCAACCCCGCAGCATCCATCCTAGCTCTCCCGATCCCTTTGCCTCGAAGTCTCGCACGCCGTCGAGGCCAAACTACAGCCCAGCGCTTGTAGTGCGTTCACCTTCAATCGGCTACCTTCGGTAGACCCAGCGCAAGGTGCATGCTCAATAGTGTCACGACCTCCCCCGCGTTCTGCACGTATTCCAAGACTTGAACCTGGTTCGGCTGCCAACCAATCGTGCTCATCGCATCGTTGTGGATCATCATGAGTTCAACGACAGCTTTGTAGAGCGAACCCGTGAGCTTGCCTGCTCGATGTGCACGCCCAACAAGCTGCTCATCCGGAATGCCATCGAGCGACCACCAGTCCGTCGCAGTCTTCTCCAATCCGAGCACTTTGTAGAGCATCCCACGCACCTCTTGCCAAGCGTGGTGAATCACAACGGGTGGAGCATTCTTGTAGACCTCCATCATGCGGAGCCAGTTGCGCTGGTCATCCTCGTAGTCCTTCATGCTGAACATGGGAGTGCCAGGCAGAGGCATCGCGGCATCTCTGAAGCGATAGGGCTTTGGCTGGCCTTGCGCAGCAGCTTCAGTATCAACCTCTTCGATCATGCGCCGGACGCCCTTGTCCGTTGCCTCCGGCTTGACATCCTCGACAGTTGGTTTCTGCTTCTCAACCTCTTCCTTGGCAACCGCGACGTTCTCCTTGACTTCGCCCAGTTGGTCGGCGATGTCAACGGTGACGCCTTCTTTGCTTGCACTGACCTTCTTGACGCGATCGATGAGCGCACCGATCTTGGCCTTCTGCTGGACGAGGAAGACGACCACCACGAGCGGCCAAGCAAACGCAGCAATGAGCGTGACAAGGTGCCCAGTCTGCTTCTCGATGAAGCTCAGTATCAGCTCAGCCCATTCCATGCCCTGCTCCTCTTCTTCTTTGCCGCGAAGTCTCCCACACCAGCGACTGCAGCGCACGAAGCTCATTGCCTGCGCCGCCATCGTCCTGCTCTCTGCTCACGTCCAGGCATACGTTTTCATTTTGCTGCGAGCGGCAGACCTCATTCCGCGCTCATTGATACAGCCACCCCTATTTCGGGTGGTTGCGCGAAGCGCCCGGCATCGGCCCAATGATCGGTCGCGCGCCACTTCAGCATTGAATTGCGTAGCCCGTCCACCTACACGGTACTGACCGCCACATGTCGAACGTTCTCAAGGACATCTACAAGTCCAAGGGTAAGCTGGAAAACTACTTTGACGACAAAACGCCAGTTGCTCTCTGGCGTGGTCAAAAGCGAGATCTGATCAAGAAAAAGCGGGGGGGCCTCTACCCTGAGCTTACCGGCTTCGTGCGTGGCGACGGAACGTTTCGCATTCCCGACGTCGATGTCTTCGAGCGCGAGAGCGACGGCGTCACGATGGTCCGCGGTTGTCGGTGTGTTGCAGGCGAAGGCGACTACCGCGGTGTGTCGACGTTCGACGTCATGCCTGATCTTGGCAAATCATTCATGTACTTCCGTATCCCGGGTGGCACGGCAATCCCGGAAGCGCTTGCGGTGACCAAGGACACGTTCAACCGACGCTTCGGTGGTTACCATTACACCGTTGCGCCGAAAGACGACATGCCGTTGAGCCTCTTCCTTGTCTGGCTGGGTGCGATCGAGGCGAGCCTGAAGGCTGAAGGAGGCAAGTGATGACCGAACCGATCCGATTGACCGACCAGGCAGTGATCACCGCTGCCCGGGCCTTGATCATGGAAAACAAGCGCTGTGCGGCGAAGCTCAAGGACGACTCGCTTTCAGACGAACAGGCCGAGTATTTCGGTGACTACGTCCAGTTGTTGGACGCAGCGATGGGCGAGATCGAGGCGCTCTACGTCGAGCGTCAGGCGACGAATCGGCACATGGGGTCGTTCGACGCGCTCTACGAGTCGGTCTTGCTCGACAAGGACTGATGCGGGTCAGCCTGTTTTTCCGCAAGCCCGATCCGAGCGCCCTGGGCTCGACGGAGGGCGCGGCGGGATATTTCATTTATCGTGTCACACCCGTCGGAACCTGTCAGTAATCGTGTCACTTCTCTTGGACAGGCGTGACACGGAAAGTGAAAAAGGCGAGCAAAATCAATGGTGTTCATTTCACTTTTCGTGTCACCCGACATGAGTTGTACGCCGCGTAGGGCGCCAGAGTAAATGCGACTCGCGCCACAGTTCTGCGACTGAACGGCGCTAGTTGGTGCGACTACCGGATGTCGCGAATCCTTCCCAGACACTGGCTCGCGCTGGCTCAAAAGTCTGGCGTCCCCGACTTGGCGCAGTCGATGGTTCTGCTCGCAAAGGGCGTCGAGACTGCGCTGGAAGTTGCGAAGGAGATGTTGCCCGAAGGCTTTCCGGATCTTCTCTGGCACTCCATCGCGACCGGCACAAGTCGCCAGGCAAAGACTTTCTTGGCCGCGTAGCTGACGGCGGAGGAAGTCACCAAGCAGGATTTGATATCCATGCCGTCCATTCTGACAATCATTCGCGCAAGCCTCTCGGCGTTGGCCCTCGCTGCCATCGGTGCGCAACTGGTGCTGCACGTTGGCGCGTCGCACAGCGTTCTGAACTTCTTCAGCTATTTCACGAATCTCTCCAACCTGGTCGCCGCGTCGGTCTTGCTCCTTTGCGCGTTCGACGTGGGGTCAAGCAGCAAGGGATCGATGACGCTGGCGCGATACGTGTCGGCTGTGAACATGGCCGTGGTTGGTCTCGTGTTTGCCGTGCTGCTCCGAAACACGGATTTCGGGACGCTTCTTCCATGGGTCAACTTCGTCCTCCACTACGTCATGCCCGTCGCTGTCGTCCTGGACTGGCTGGCCGATCCACCGGGGCTGAAGCTGCACTCGAACAGCCACTTTCTTCCGCTCCTGTTCCCCGCGTTCTATCTCGTGTATGTCTTGCTGCGCGGCGCTTCGACAGGTTGGTATCCCTATCCGTTTCTGAACCCGGCGAACGTTGGTGGCTACGGCGGGGTCGCCGCGTACTCTCTGGGCATCGCCGTCGCAGTCCTTCTGGCGAGTTGGTTGTTGCTCGCAGCTGGCAACCGCCGCGCAAGCGCGAAATCGCGCGCCTGACCCAGCGGCGCATGAACGTACCTTCTTTCTGAACCCGTCGTTCATCAGCCTTCTGAAGCAGGATTGAACGGCGCCCGGCATGTGTCGGGAATGTCCGCGGCACTCAGGCCGGCTGGCCTTCGATGAAGGACTGCATGTAGCGCGCGACGTCCAGCCCGGCGTGCGGCAGCGCCAGGTCGGCGCGCACGCGCTCGCGGCGGTCGTCGCTCACCGACTCGGGGCGTTTCTGCAGGATCCACGCGCTGTAGTCCGGCACGAACTCCGGGTGCGGCTGGATGCAGAACACGCGGTCGTCGACGCTGTAGGCGGCGATGGGGCAGAACGCGCTGCGGGCCTGCAGCGTGGCGCCCACGGGCAGGCTCTGGACCTGGTCCTGGTGCGAGGCCAGCAACGACAGCGTCGCGTCCGCCGCGTCCTGCTTCAAGGGCCTGGCGCCGACCCATTCGTAGTCCATGCGGCCCATGCCCCAGCCGTTGGGCGCGCGGCCCACCTGCGCGCCGAGGCAGTACGCGATGAGCTGGTGGCCGAAGCAGATGCCCAGCAGCTTCTTGCGCTGCTTCAGCAGCTCGGTGACGTGCTCGCGCAGCGTCTTCACCCAGGGTTCGTCGGAGAACGAATCGGCCTTGCTGCCGGTGAGCAGCACGGCGTCGTACGGGTCGAACGAGGCGGGGTACTCGCCGCGCGTGGTGTTGAAGCGTTCGAACCGCCAGGGCACGCCGGCGGCCGCGAACATCGTCTCGGTCATGGCGCCGTAGCTGACGTAGGTGTCGACCACGGCCGGGTCGAGGTTGTCGTTGTCGAGGATGCAGATCTTCAGGGGCGAATTCATGCCGGAATGGTAAGCCGGCTTCAATGGCCCGATGCGGCGCTCTTGATCGGCGCCGCGGCATTGCGCTCGAGCCACGCGCGTTGCACCGGGTCGATCAGCATCCAGCCGCGGCCGTCGGTCCTGCGCTCCAGCATCCCCTTGGCCGCAAGCGCTTCGAGCGCGCGGCTGATGCTGGAGGGCGCGACCCTGGCGCCCAGCTGAGCGGCGGCCCAGACGACGCTGTCGGCGGCGGTCGGCGGCCTGTCCTCGAACACCAGGCGCAGCGCGACCTGCTGCAGGCCGGTGAGGCCGCGCCAGGTGGCCGACCACTTGTTGGGCGAGTGCTGGCTGAGCATCTCGTCGAGCGCGCGATCCAGCGTCCAGGCCGGGTTGGCCATCACCAGGCTCACGGCATGCAGGAACGGCTCGGGCTGGGTGCCCAGCTGCTGGAAGGTCTCGTGGGCCAGCACCTGGTTCAGGTCGCGCCGCGTCGCCTCGTGGAACTTGCGCGCCACGAAGCCGATGAAATCCAGGCCTAGCGGCTCGTAGCCCTCGGTCTTCGCGAAGCCGTACAGCGGCGTGTTGGTGCGCGAGAACATGTCCAGCAGCTGCACGTCGGACGAGCCGGAGAAGATCGCGCCGATGCGCTTGTCGGCCTGCGTGAGCGCGGCGCGCAGCGACGCCGAGATCTGCGGGCCGTTCTTCGCCGACGCGATCGACTGGAATTCGTCGAAGACCAGCACCACGTCATGCGTCGTCTCCTCCAGGATCTGGGTGAGCAGGCTGTCGAGCATCAGCGCGGGCCGGTCCGGCGTCTGGCGCTTCGGCGGATCGCCGAGGTCGATGCTCGCGCCCATCACGCCCAGCCGCTTCACCGGCGTGCTGCCCGTGCGCTTCATGCCCCGGGGCTGCACGCTGAGGCCTTCCAGCGCCTTCTGCAGCGCGTAGTTGATGCCTTGCAGCGGGTCGTCCATGTCCATCCAGCAGTCGATGTAGACGGCGATGGCGCCGCGCGACTGCACGTACGGGATGACCTCGTCGCGCAGCAGCGTGGTCTTGCCGGTCTGGCGCGGGCCGAACATCGCGATGCGCTCGTGCGCGAGCAGGCGCTTGCCCAGCGCGGTGGCCAGCGGCGCGCGGGCGTGGTGCCACGCCTGGGTCAGGTCGGACATGGTGGCTTGCGCAAAGTGAATCGATGGCGAATTTTACGCATCGGTGCGTAATTGCGCAAACACGTGGCGATGCCGGGGCATGGCGCGCTGCGAGGCGCGCCACCGGCACCTTGACCCCTCCCGATTTACCCGCAGTCCGCCGGGCCGGCGCTCCGGTGTAACCACCCGTTCCATTCGTCAATTCGAGTGAACTGGCCGGTCCTGACGAGCTCTACTTTGGACTGCAGGCCTCGGGTGCCTGCATACTGTGAGGATGAGCGAAGATTTCAAGCCCGGGACGAGGCCGCTGCTGCGGCTGGCCGGGCTCGATGCCGTGCGAGCATTCGTGTCGCGTGCAGAAGAGACGCACGTGATCTGGACCGCCGTCGTCGCATTGATGTTGCGGCTGTACCAGGAACCCGATGCCAAGGCCCGACGCGAGTCCGGGCCGACGGACTCGCAGGTGGTCACGGCCCTGCGCGTCGTGCTGGGCGAGAACTTCGGCAGCGAGGCGGCCGACTACACCTCCTGGGCGCTGGTGCGCTACGGCTGCCGCCAGAAGCCCACCATGAGCGCCCTGCATCCGTGGGAAGGCCTGATGTTCGAGTGGCAGCAGCGCCGCGCCAGCGCGCCGCGCATCGCCCTGATGCTGCGCGACGGGGGCATGGAAAAGCCGCTCAAGGCCGCGTCGCTCGAGTCCATCGACGGCTGGGTCACCGACCCGGTGAAGGCGCTTGGCGAGGCCACCGAGATCGTGGAGGCCCTGTTCGGCGAGCGCCTCGTCTCGTACAACCTGCACGACGACGGCACCACGCCCGCGCACGACACGCTGTTCGGCGGCCTGGTGGCCTCGCTGCTGCCGCAGGGCCGCCTGCAACAGCTGCGTCAGGCGCTGGTGCGCACCGAGGACCGCGCGGTCTGGCGCGTCGAGTATGTGTTCGAGGACGAGACCGCCGTCTTCGAGGCCCCGGCCCGCGGCTCCACGATGGACGTGGACGCCGTGATGGCGGCCGTCGACGCCCTGATGGAGCGCCTCGGCCGGCCCGAGCGCGTCTACCGCCTGGCCCCGGGCCGCTACAACAACGGCGAGATCGGCGTGTTCGTGCTCGCCGACTCCGGCAGGTTTCCCGAGATCGCCTGGCGCCTGCGCCTGCCGCTGCTGCGCAGCCCCAGCCTGGCCGACCTGCCGCCGGGCATCGCCACGGCCGCGCCCGAGCCGCTGCGTGTCGGCGCGCGCCCGATGGCGCCGCGCCCGCCCTCGGTGGTGGCCGCGGCCGCCCGCGAGGCGGCGCAGGACGACGTGGCCGTGGCCACGGGACCGGGCGCCACGGCGCCGATGTCGCTGCTCGAATCGCAGTTCGTCACCCCGATGCCGGCGCCGTCCGGGCCGGTGGAGCGCGCCGCCGACGCGACGATGAAGCAGCTGATCAACGCGCTGCGCCGCTCGTTCGGCGCCGGCCGGCTGCTGCAGGGCGGCCGCTGGATGAAGCAGGTGCGCACCGAGCCGCCGGCGTGGATGACGGCCGGCGGCGACCCCGTGCGCATCTTCTACGAGAAGCAGGAGACGCTGTTCCGCAAGGGCCGCATCGGCTGGGGCGCGCTGGTGCAGGCCGACGACGGCGTGTTCGCGCGGGGCGAGGACGACCTGCCGGGCGTGCTCGTCTACAGCGAGGACGAATACTTCGACGCCCGCCCGATGGAGCTCGCCGCCATCGGCGCGCGGCTGCTGGAGTTGAAGTCCGCCGGCGGCGCGTCCGACCTGGCCCGCTTCGCCCAGGGCGTGCGCAACGACACCGGCCGTCCATTGGGCCTGACGGTGCCCGCGGCGCTCAGCGCCAAGGAGCCGTTCCTGAGCAGCTTCGTGGCGATCCGCGCGCACCTGCCCGACGGCATCCTGGCCGGGGCCTGGTTCCCGGTGCTGATCCACTCGTCCAGCGTCGTGCCGATGATCGTGCCGTCCACGTTCTGGCCGCCCGCGCTGCTGCAGGCCTGGAACGAGCGGCGCATGGTGCTCGAGGCCTGACGCGACGGTTGGGATGCGCGGACGGCATGCGAGAATTTGCCGATGCCCTCCCTCTCCGACGTGGTCCTGCAGACGCCGCGACTGACCCTGCGCAGCCCGGGGCCCGCCGACGCCGATGCCGTGTTCGCGCTGCGTTCGGATCCCGTCGTGCAACGCTATGGCAGCCATCCGCCCTGGACCGATCGTTCGGAGGCGATCGCCTGGATCGCGCGCAGCGAGCGCGGCATGGCGGCGGGCGAGCATGCGCAATTCGCCATCGAGCGGCGCGAGGACGGCGCCGTCGTCGGCACCTGCGTGCTGTACGCCCTCGATACCGCATGCCGGCGCGCGGAGGTCGGCTACGCGCTGCTGGCGCCGGAGTGGGGAAAGGGCTATGCCAACGAGGCCGTGACGAGCCTGCTGGACTGGGGCTTCGACCACCTCGACCTGAACCGTGTCGAGGCCGACATCGACCCGCGCAACGTGCCGTCGGCGCGCGCGCTGGAGCGCCTGGGCTTCGTCCGCGAGGGCCACCTGCGCGAGCGCTGGATCGTCGCGGGCGAGGTCAGCGACTCCTGGCTCTACGGGTTGTTGCGCGCGGAATGGAAGGCGCGCCGCGCCTAGTTGGCGCGCGAGATGCTGCCCAGGCCGCCGCCGCGGGTGTTGACCGTCTTCGGGTCGCCGTAGTACGTCAGCGAGCCCACGCCGCCCACGCTCGCGTCCAGCCGCGTGCCGGCCCACACCTGCACGGAGCCGACGCCGCCCACGTTGACGTCGACGGTGTCGGCGTGCAGGTCGCGCGTGTCGATCGATCCGACGCCGCCCACGTTGAGCTTCAGCCTGCGGACGCTGCCGTCGGCCTTGAGGCTGCCGGCGCCGCCGAAGCGCACGTCGAGGCTGTCGCCGCTCATGTGCGTGATCGTGGTCTCGCCGGCACCGGCCATCGCGAAGGCGGTGAGCTGGGGCACGGTGATCGTCACCCGCACCTCCTCGTGGCGGCCGCCGATGTTGACGGTGTCGTGGCGCATGTGGACTTTCAGCTCGGTGCCCACCACCTCGGTGAGCAGGTCGCGCACGAGCTCGTCGTCGCCGCTGACCGTGACCGATTGCGGCTTGCCCACCTCGATGCTCACGCTGACCGCGCCCGAGTTGGAGACCGTGCTGAACGGGCCGACGCTGCGGACCTGTTCGGCGGCGTCCGCATGCACCGACGCCAGGGCGGCGGCGATGGCGAGCGAGAGGGTCAGGGCGGTGCGCATCGGTGTCCTCGGTCGTGTCGTTGTCGATGCGATCGATTCTAGGAACGCGGTTTCGGGCGCTCCAGGGCGCTGCGACGAGCTGCGCCGCGCGTGGCCTGCGATGCGCATGCGCGCGACAAACCGAGGCTCAGGCCGTGGGCGACAGCAGCGGCGACATCAGCTGCGTGAGCCAGGCCATCACCGCCTGCACGCGCGGCGCGAGCTGGCGCCGGTGCGGCAGCATCAGCGACACGGGCATGGACGGGGCGACGAAGTCCGGCAGCACCTCCACCAGCTGGCCGGAATCCACCAGCGCCTGGATGCCGAAGGCCGGCGCCTGGATCAGCCCGAGCCCGGCGAGCGCCGCGGCCTGGTAGGCATCGGTGCCGTTGACGGTGACCTGGGCGCGCATGGGGATGGCGCGGTGCTGGCCGTCGGCGTCGACGTAGTCCCACGCCGCGCCCTGCGCGTTGAGCGACGGCATGTAGTGCACCACGCGATGGCGCGCGAGGTCGGCCAGCGTGCGCGGCGTGCCGTGCGCGCGCAGGTAGGCCGGGCTGGCCACGTTGCGCATGCGCAGGAAGCCCAGCGGCCGCGCGACGAGCTCGGAGTCGGCCAGGGCGCCCACCCGCAGCACGCAGTCGAAGCCCTCGTGCACGAGGTCGACGCGGCGGTCGGTGGTGCTGATGCCGATCTCCAGCAGCGGGTGTGCGGCGAGGAACTCGGGCAGGCACGGCAGCACGATGTCGCGCGCCAGGCGGTTGGGCAGGTCGATGCGCAGCCGGCCGGTGAGGCCCGTGGACGCCGGCTGGAACATCGCCTGCAGCTGCTCGGCCTCGGTCAGCAGCTCCTTGCAGCGACCGAGGAAGCGCTCGCCGTCGGGCGTGACGCGCACGCTGCGCGTGGTGCGCTGGAGCAGCCGCGTGCCCACCTGCGCCTCGAGCTGCTGCACCGCCGTGGAGACGCGGCCCTTGGCCAGTCCCAGCTGCTCCGCCGCGCGGCTGAAGCTGGCGAGCTCGGCGACGGTGGCGAAGATGCGCAGCTCGTGGAGGTCCATTGTTCTGTTTGAGGAAACAGTGTGGCGTTGGATGCCGACTTTATCGCGCGGGCCAGAATTCTTAAAGTGGCCCCATCGAATCACCCAACCGGAGCCCGACATGACCACATCCCCTCCCATCGCCCTCGTCACCGGCGGCAGCCGCGGCCTCGGGCGCAGCGCCGTGCTGAAGCTGGCCGAGCGCGGCGTCGACGCGATCCTCACGTACAAGAGCAACGAGGCCGAGGCGCACGCGGTCGTCCGCCAGGTGCAGGCGCTGGGCCGCCGGGCCGTCGCGCTGCAGCTGGACGCCGGCGACAGCAAGAGCTTCGCGGCCTTCGCCGAACGCGTGAAGGCGGCGCTGGCCACCACCTGGCAGCGCACGGACTTCGACTACCTCGTCAACAACGCGGGCATGGGCGTGGACCACGCCACCGTCGCCGAAACCACCGAGGAGCAGTTCGACCTGCTGTTCAACGTGCACCTGAAGGGCACGTTCTTCATCACGCAGAAGCTGCTGCCGCTGATCAAGGACGGCGGCCGCATCCTCAACACGTCCAGCGGCCTGGCCCGCTTCGCCCTGCCCGGCTACGCGGCCTACGCGGCGATGAAGGGCGGCGTGGAGGTGCTGACGCGCTACATGGCCAAGGAGCTGGGCGCGCGCGGCATCTCGGTGAACACGGTGGCCCCGGGCGCGATCGCCACCGACTTCGGCGGCGGCCGAGTGCGCGACAACGCGCAGCTCAATGCGTTCGTGGCATCGCAGACGGCGCTGGGCCGTACTGGCCTGCCCGACGACATCGGCGGCGCGGTGGCGTCGCTGCTCACCGACGCGAACCAGTGGATCAACGCGCAGCGCATCGAGGTGTCGGGCGGGATGTTCATCTGATCGGCCAACTCCTGTAAGGTGCGCGCTTGCGTTCAACGCGGCGGCCCGCGGGTCCGATGTCCCACACCTCTTCTCCAGCGATCCGGCGCCCGCGCTGCGCCACTTGCGGCCTGCCCGCGTCCACCTGCGTGTGCGCGCTCGTCACGCCCGTGCGCAACGAGGTCGAGGTGCTGGTGCTGCAGCATCCCGACGAGGCCCGCGAGGCCAAGAACAGCGCGCGGCTGCTGCGGCTCGGGCTGGCGCGCTGCCGCGTCGTGGTGGGCGAGTCGTTCGAGCCCGCGACGCTGGCCGCGTTGCTCGGCGGTGATGTATCGACGGCCGCGCTGCTTTACCCGGCCGATACGGCTGGCGGTATGCCGGCCGCGGGCGAGGCCGCCCGGCCGCGACGGCTCGTCCTGCTCGACGGCACGTGGCGCAAGAGCCTGAAGATGCTGCACGCGAATCCTTTGCTGCAGTCCTTGCCGAGATGGCCGCTCGCGCCGGATGCGCCCGCGCGCTACCGGGCCTTGCGCAAGGCCCGCCTGCACGATCAGCTCAGCACGCTGGAGGCGGCCTGCGCCGCGCTGGCCGACATCGAGTCGGCGCCCGCGCGTTACGAGCCCTTGCTCGCCGCGTTCGATCGCTTCGTGGCGGATCGCGCGGCGCGCGCGCGCCGCCCGCAATGAAGATCGCCGCCAGCCCGCGAGGACGTGGCGGCGATCGCTCCGCGCTCCGGGGGCCCGTCCTCGCGGACGAACAGGGAGCCCGGGTCACCCGGTGACGGCCGCTCAGTTGCGGTCGCTGCGCGGCGCGGGCGTCGCGGGCGCGGCCGACGTCGAGGTGTCGGTGGTCGTCGTGGTGGACGTGGTCGATGTGTCGGTCGGCGCGGTGTTGTTGAGCGTCGCGCTCGGATTGGTGGTGGTCGTGGCGGGCGCGGCAGGCGCAGCAGGCATGGCGCTGGTGTCGGTCGCCGTCGAGGTCGATGTCGAGTTCGAGTCGCTGGACTGGGCCACGGCGACTCCGATGCCAGCCAGCAGCGCGGCGGCGGCAGCGACGGCGGACAACTTCTTTTGATAGCTTTGCATGGAAACTCTCCAGGGGTTGATTGCGTTGCGGTTCGGCGCTCGCCGAACCTTCGGGCGAAAAAATGTGGCAAGCCGGATGCCGTGTCGTGTAAGAAAACGCTGCTGCCGTAACCGCGCCGCGCTGCCGCCGAGCGAGACCCCGCTGTCGCGTTGCGTTCGAAACTCTGCGAGCATGCGGGCTTGCTCGAAACCCTGGCGCCCGGCGCGGAGACCCATCCATGGACATGACCCACGACCTGATCGTGATCGGCGGCGGCTCGGGCGGCGTCGCGGGCTCGCGGCGCGCGGCGGTGCACGGCGCCAAGGTCGCGATCATCGAGGCCGACCGCTTCGGCGGCACCTGCGTGATCCGCGGCTGCGTGCCCAAGAAGCTGATGATGTACGCCGCGAGCTTCGCGCACCAGTTCAAGGACGCCGAGGGCTTCGGCTGGACCGACGTGCGGGCGCGCTTCGAGATGGCGCGCTGGGCCGACGCGAAGAAGCGCGAGATCGACCGGCTGGAAGGCGTCTACGACGACATGCTGGTCAACGGCGGCGTCGAGCCCGTGCGAGGCCGTGGGCGGCTCGTGTCGGCGCGTGAGGTGGACGTCGGCGGCCGGCGCCTGGCCGCGCCGCGTATCCTCGTGGCCACCGGCGGCGCGCCCGCGGCCGACGCGTTCCCCGGCCTCGCGGCGGCGATGACCTCCAACGAGGTGCTGGACCTGCGCGAGGTGCCCGAGACCTTGCTGGTGATCGGCGGCGGCTACATCGCGGTGGAGTTCGCGAGCATCCTGTCCGCGCTCGGCAGCCGCGTCACGCTCGCCTATCGCGACAGCCACCCGCTGCGCGGCTTCGACGCCGAGCTGCGCGGACGCCTGGCGAAGGCGCTGCGCGAACGCGGCCTCACGCTGGCCTGCGGCGTGGCGCTGGAGCGGCTCGAGCGCGACGATGCGGGCTTCGCGCTGCACCGGGCCGATGGCAGCGTGCTGCGCGCCGCCGCCGCGCTCAACGCCACCGGCCGCAAGCCCAGCACCGCCGGCCTGGGCCTGGCCGAGGTCGGCGTGAAGCTCGACGCGCGCGGCGCCATCGTCGTCGACGACGACAGCCGCAGCAGCGTGCCGTCGATCTGGGCCGTCGGCGACGTCACCGACCGCGTCAACCTCACGCCGGTGGCCATCGCCGAGGCGCGCGCCTTCGCCGACACCGAGTTCGACAAGGATCCGCGCCGCGTCGACCACCGCGTGGTGGCCAGCGCCGTGTTCACCGATCCGCCGATCGGCACCGTGGGCCTGACCGAGCAACAGGCGGCGCTGCGCGGCCCGGTGGACATCTACGCCGCGGACTTCCGCCCGATGAAGGAGGCCTTCTTCGGCGGTTCGCAGCGCACGTTCATGAAGCTGGTGGTGGACGGCCTCGACCAGCGCGTGCTGGGCGTGCAGATGATCGGCCCCGACGCGCCCGAGATCGTGCAGAGCCTGGCCGTGGCCGTGACCTGCGGCGCGCGCAAGGCCGACTTCGACCGGACGATCGCGGTGCATCCCACCGTGGCCGAGGAGTTCATGCTGATGCGCACGCCGGTGCGGCGCGTGCCGCAGGCGACGCTCAGTTGATCCTTGGGGTGACCCAGCGCGCGAAGAGCGCGAACAGGCCCTGCACCACCAGGGCCAGCACCGCGGCCGGCACCGCGCCGGCCAGCAGCATCGCGTAGTCGTTGAGCGCCAGGCCCGTGACGATGCGCTCGCCCAGGCCGCCGGCGCCGACGAAGGCCGCGATCGTGGCCGTGCCCACCGTGATGACCGCGGCGGTGCCGATGCCGGCCATGAGCGTGGGCAGGGCCAGGCGCACGTCGACGGCCGTCCAGCGCTGCGCGGGCGTCAGGCCCAGCGCCGTGCCCGCCTCGCGCAGG
This sequence comes from Betaproteobacteria bacterium, assembly GCA_013289985.1. Classification (GTDB taxonomy): domain Bacteria; phylum Pseudomonadota; class Gammaproteobacteria; order Burkholderiales; family Burkholderiaceae_C; genus Scleromatobacter. The sequence continues at coordinate 104,076 of JABCYW010000001.1, forward strand.
CCCATGGGCACGCCCAGCAGCCCGGTGGCGGTGTTGCGCGCGATCGGCAGCAGCGCGTAGAGCGTCAGCGCCACCAGCGCCGGGCCGGTGCCGATGCGGCCCAGCAGCGGGATCAGCATCGCCAGCAAGGCCAGCGACGGGATGGTCTGCAGCACGCCCACCGTGGCCATCACCGGGCCCTCGGTGCGCGGGTACGCCGCCGCCGCGGCGCCCAGCGGCACGCCCAGCACGGTGGCGCAGGCCACGGCCACGATCACCAGCAGCAGGTGCTGGCCCAGCAGGCGCGCGAGGTCGGCGGCGAACAGGCGCTTCAGGAAGCGCGGGCCCAGCGCCTCGCGTTGCCCGGCGTCGTCGACGGCCGTCTGCGCGGTCGCGTCGAAGTGGCCGCCGACGAATTCCTTCGCGATGTCGGCGAAGGGCTCGTGGCGCAGTTCGGCGCGGCCGTTCATCGCGATCATCGTGGAGGCCGGGATGCGGCCGGCGAGCGCCTGCAGCGCCTGCCACTGCGCCGGGTGGCGCGCGGGCGCGTCGAGGCGGTACAGCAGCACGGCGTCGTAGTGCGGGAAGTAGTCCCTGTCGTCGGCCAGCACGCGCAGGTGGCGCGGGGCGATCTGCGCGTCGGTGGTGTAGATGTCGGTGACGGCGATCTTGCCGCTGGCCAGCGCGTCGTACGACAGGCCGTGGTCGATGCCCACCGGGTGCGCGGCGAGGCCGTAGCGCCTGGACAAGCCGGGCCAGCCGTCCATGCGGCCCAGGAACTCGTGCGACAGGCCCAGCACGACGTCGGGATGGTCGGCCAGGTCGCTGATGCGCGTGATGTGCAGGCGCTCGGCCTCGTCGGCCGGCATGGCCAGCGCGTAGCCGTTGGAAAAGCCCAGTGGCACGCCCAGGCCCAGGCCCTGCGCGGCCAGTTCGCGGGTGACGACGTCGCGCGTGACTGGCGTGCGGTGGCCCAGGATCTCCTCTTCGACGGTGCCCAGGTACTCCGGGTAGACGTCGATCGCGCCGGCCTTCAGCGCGGCGAGCACGACGGCCGTGTTGCCTAGCCCTTCGCGATGTTCGGCCGGGCCGGCGGTGGCCGCGGTCTGGCGCAGCACCTCGCCGAGGATGTACGACTCGGTGAAGCGCTTGGAGCCGACGATCAACGCACCGCTGGCGTTGGCCCACGGCGCCGACGCGGGCGCCAGCGCGAGGGCGCGCGGGACGGCGTTGATGACGGGATCGGCCGCGCGGGCGGGGCTCGCGGCGGCGAGCAGGCCGGCGGCGAATGCGAGCGTCGCCACGAGGCGGCGGGCGGCCGACAGGCTGGCCAGTGTCATGCGAGGTCCGCGATGAATTGCAAAGGAGGGCTATCGTCGCACGGCCGTGGCCCGAAAGCGCGCGCTGCGGGAAAATGCAGCAATCACTTACCAGTCGTCGCCGTGTCCACTGTCTCTCCTGAATCCGCCGCACCCCTGAACGCGGGCAGCGGCTCGCTGTCCGATCTCGCGCAGCGCGATCGCTTCCTGCAGGCCCTGGCCCAGGGCGTGGCCGACGGCAGCGCCGTGCGCGTGCTGCTCAGCAAGCCCGGCGCCAAGGACGACGACCTCGAACGCGTGACGGCCCGCCCGCTGGTGCTGCGCGGCGAGCGCTGCCTGTCGTTCGTCTTCAAGCACCGCACCAGGGACATCACGAAGAACGAGCCCGTGGCCACGGCGCTGGAGACGATCGCCGGCCTCGTGGGCACGCGATTCGCGCACGCGCACCTGTTCACGCGCGACGCCGAGCTGCAGCTGATGATGAGCCGCAAGGGGCGCTACACGCTGCATCGCGCCAGGCTCGGGACCGACGACGCGACGCGGCCCGCCGTGGCCGCGGCGGCCGAGGACGACGGCGCGCGGCACGATCGCCAGAAGCACCGCTACCTGAGCCTGGATGCGCCGTTCCTCGTCGAGCTGGGCGTCACCAGCGCGCGCCACGAGCTGGTGCCGGCGATGGCGCGCAAGTGGAAGCAGATCAACAAGTTCGTGGAGGTGATGTCGCATGCGCTCGAATCGGCGGGCGTGGGCGCGACGGCGCCGCTCAACATCGTCGACTTCGGCGCGGGCAAGGGCTACCTCACGTTCGCGCTGCACGACTGGCTGCGCCGCCAGGCCGCAGGCGCGCCGCGCGTGCTGGACGTGGTGGGCGTGGAGCTGCGGCCCGACCTCGTCGAGCTGTGCAACGACGCGATCGCGAAATGCGGGCTGCAGGGCCTGCGCTTCGAGGCCGGCGACGTGAGCAGCTTCGTGCCGCGGCGCCTGGATGTGATGATCGCGCTGCACGCCTGCGACACCGCCACCGACCACGCGCTGCACACCGGCATCCGCGCCGGCGCATCCATCATCATGTGCTCGCCGTGCTGCCACAAGCAGATCCGTCCGCAGATGCGGATGCCCTCGCTGCTCAAGCCCATGCTCCAGCACGGCATCCACCTGGGCCAGCAGGCCGAGATGGTCACCGACGGCCTGCGCGCCCTGCTGCTGGAGGCGCACGGCTACGACGCGCAGGTGTTCGAGTTCGTGGCGCTGGAGCACACCAGCAAGAACAAGATGATCCTGGCCGTGCGGCGGCAGGGCCGCCAGGACACGCCGCAGGCCGAGCGCCGGCGCGCCGACGTGCTGGCGCAGATCGCGGAGCTGAAGCAGTTCTACGGCATCCGCGAGCACTGCCTCGAGACGCTGCTGGCCGAACCCGAGACGGCTTGACGCTCAGTCGACCGGGTGTGACCTGAACATGCCCAGCAGCAGCAGGTCGTAGGTGATCTTCAGCACGCCGCAGGCCACCAGCGGCGCGGCCAGCACGCCGCTGGCCAGCAGCGAGGCGCCGATCGTCGGGCCCAGCGCCGACGCGAGGCTGCGCGGCACCGCGGTGAAGCTGGCCGCGGCCGCGCGCTCGGGCGGCGTCACCACCGCCATCACGAAGGCGTTGCGCGCGGGCACGTCCATCGACGACAGCATGCTGCGCATCAGCAGGCTGGCCAGCGCGAGCGGCAGCGTGGGAACGAGCGACGCCGCGATCAGGAACAGGCTCGCGGGGATGTGCGTGAAGGTCATCGTGTTGACGAGGCCGAAGCGGCGCGCGAGCACCGGCGCGAGCAGCTGCGACGCGGTCATCATCAGGCCCGACCAGAAGAAGAACTGGCCGGCCCCGCCCAGCGACAGGCCGAAGCGCTTGAACAGCCACAGCGCCAGCATCGAGTTCACCAGCAGGCCGCCCGCGAACGAGTCGATGCAGAACAGTCCGGCCATGCGGATCACGATGCCGCGCGACGGGCCCAGCGGTTGCGGCGCGTCCGGGTTGGCGTCGGCCGTGGCGGCCTGGTCGCGGTGCTCGTGCGCGATGAAGCCGCGGTACAGCAGCGCCACCACGGCGCCGATGACCGCGTAGAGCACGAACATCGCGCGCATCGCGTCCAGCACGGCGCCTCCCGCGTGCGCGCTCCACCACGCGGGCCACGCGGACGCGAGCGCGCCCACGGCCGCGCTGAGCCCGCCCGCGAGCGCGTAGCGCGAGAACAGCGCCGTGCGGGCCGCGCTGGTGGACGCGGCGCGGGCGAGGCGCGCGTGTTCCAGCGGCAGGAACACGCTGACGTCGCCCGAGCTGGGATTCAGGGTGCCGACGAAGGCCACCAGCGCCAGCGGCCAGAACGCGTGCAGGCCGGCGAAGCCGAGGCCGGTGGCCACCATCGTCAACGCCGCGCCCAACATCAGGCGGGACGCGCGGAAGCGGTGGCCCAGCGCGCCCACCGCGATCGTGGCCACCGCCGAGCCGGCCAGCGTCAGCGTGCTCAGCACGCCGATCTCCACGACGCTCATGCCCAGCGCGCCGAGATAGGCCGGCAGCAGCACGGCCACGTAGCCGTCGGCGAAGCCGCGCAGCATCCGGCTGGCGAGTAGCCACGCGGCCGCGGGTTCGATGCCGGCGGGCAGCCACCAGGAGGGAGTTCGCATGGCGTCGATTGTGGTGCGGGTGGAGGTCGTGGTGCGCGGATTGGTCGATTAGCCGACCGATTTACACCGGGGCGGCGTTGTTCCCAGGAAGTGCGGCTTTGGCGGCTTGGTGGCTGCGGATCGGCATGGAAGCATGGATCGCTCGGACGTTCCGGCCCTGGATGGCGGCGGTGCGTTTCTTGTACGACTCTGGAGTTCGCCGGATGCTTTCCCTGCCCGAGGCCCGTTCCCCGTTCCAGGATGCGCTGCGCCGGCGCTCGCTGGCGGTGCTCTTTCGCGCGGCGACGGCCGCGGCGGCGCTGGCGGCCCTGAGCGCCTGCGGCGGAGGCGGCAGCGGTGGCACCACGCCCGAGCCCCCGTCGCCTCCCGCACCGACCCCGGCGCCGTCGCCCGCCGCGCCGATTGCCGCGCAGATGTCGGTGCCCACGCCTGTGGGCTACGACGCCGACCGGCTGGCGGCGTTCAACCGCCTCAACGAGATCCGGCTGTCGGCGGGGCTGGGCATGCTGGCGCAGGACACCTTGCTGGATCAGGCGGCGCAGGCGCACGCGGAGTGGATCATCGCGAACGACTCGTTCACGCACGAGGAGACCGCGGGGACGATCGGGTTCACGGGTGCGCATTGGTGGGATCGTGATGAGGCGTCGGGGTACGTGCCGGTGGGCGGCGAGGAAGTCATGGCGGGAATCGTCCATGGCGCGCAGGGCGTCGATGTGTTGATCAATGGCGTGTACCACCGGGCGGGGATGCTGGCGTTCGAGCCCGTGGATGTGGGGATCGGGTGGTCCGCGCTCTCGGCCGCGAGCGTTTCAATGCCGCTTGTCATTGATATGACCAAGCCGGGAACCGATCCCGTGCGTGGCCTGGGCCAGGCCGCGCAGCCATCGATCGGGGGCGTTGCAATCTGGCCGCTCGATGCGGCGCGCGACGTGCCGCTTCGCCTTGGGCTGGAGTCTCCCGATCCAGTGCCGGGTCAGGACGTCCTGAGCCTGGGAACGCCCGTATCGGTCACGGTGGGTAGCGACACGACCATCACCGTCGACTCGTTCGCATTGACGGAGGTCGCGAGCGGAGCGGTCGTATCCGCCCGGCTCTTGACCGTCCGGACCGATCCGAATTCCTTGCTTCCGGGGTCGTTCGCGGCGCTGGTTCCTTTGAACGCGTTGACGCCGAACACGACGTATGCCGTTGTCTTCTCGGGGAGCACGGTGACGTTTCCCTCACGGACGCCGGTGCTGCTCGCTCGGACCTGGTCGTTCACGACAGTGGCGGGATGAGCCTGCCTGGCGATCCGGTCAGTGGTCGATGAAGCATTGACTGAATGCGCCGCTGCGTCGATACATGTCGGCATTTTGCGACCAGGGGCCCAGCAGGCCGTTCGTGAAGTGGCTGCCGTCGGAACAGGCGGTCGTCGAGCCATCCATGCAATTGCAGGTGCCGATCACGCGCGGTATCTCGATGGCAGCGGACGGAAGGTCAGGAAGCCCGACGCTCCTGAGAGTTGCCGCAGAGTTCTTCGGCACCGTGACCGTCAATCTTGTATTGCTGGACTCCCAAAGCCCGATCACCCACCCGTAGCCCTGCCCCGGCTGGAACGTCGACGTCAGCGAGACAGTGTTCGCCTTGACGACGTAAGGCGGATCGACCTTGTTCCAACCGGGGCCGACCTGGAACTGCATGCCTGGAAGGCAGTCGTTCCCGCAGAAGTGATCCGTCGGGATATTGAAGCTCAACGTGATGGTGACCGGCACGCCGCTTCGATTGATGAACTCGTCCGGGCGAACCGGGCTCGGCATGCCGGATTGGTCGGCGACGAAATCGAAGCCCCAATACGCGTAGCCCGATGAGGGAACGCCTCCCAGGGGGCCGTCGTAGAGCGTCCCATCCGGCGTGAACGGCGGCACCGCCACTGTCGCCCCCGCCACCGCCGTCGCACACGTGCTGTCCGCATTCCGCGGCTTGCAATCGCTCGGCCCCAGCTTCGCGGAGCCGGGCTCGGTGGCGAACGATGCCGGCGCGACGAGCGCGGCGAGTAGCGGGCAGAGCAGTCGAACCAGGGGCGCGAGGAACGAGAACGACATGGCGTGGCGAGGCGTTGCGATGAACGGGATCCGGGCCCTCGCGACAGCGCGCGAAACCCCGGCACTCGCGATCGATTCTGAGGCGTGCGCCGGATGTCGCCCCGCGCCGATCCGTCGATTTGGGCGACCTTCGCGCGCCATCGCGAATGCGCCCGGAAGCTGTTCTCGGCGTCCTAGATGCCGGACTCTAGATCGCGGTCGGCGCCCCCATTGACGCACCGCAGCACGCGGCGCAAGATTCGCGCTGTCGGGCCCTGGTGGCCGCTGACAGTGAGTCCAACTTGCGTACTTTTCGCTCCAGCGGCGCCTCGCGCGCCGCGCCCGCCGGCCTCAGCGACCTGAGCCCGGCCCCGATCGGCAACGTCGTCGTTGCCGCGTCCGACGCAGCGGCATGTTCGCCGCGCGATGGCAGCGATTGCGCCGCCCCTCCAGGCTTGCGACACCGGCGCGGCGCGCCGGAGCTGGCCTGACGGCACCTCCGCCACTCCCTTGCTGAACGTTCCGGCAGACGGCCTCGCGGCCGCGTGCCGCGCGCTCCCGTTCCGGGCTTCTTCGTGCAGGACTCCAGCGACCTGGCGCACACGCGCCGGCGCGGCCCGCGCACGCCCGGACACAACACCAACGAGTGACAACACTCGAGGAAGGTCATCATGTTCTCGGATTTCTTTCACAGTGGCTGGACCACCGGCTCGGCCACCGCGGCCGCGCTGGGCCTGACGCTCGCGGCGCTGCTGGTCCTGTGGCTGCTCGCGTCCTTGTCGGGCGCGGTGCGCTACATCCCCAACGACCGCGTCGGGGTCGTCGAGAAGCTGTGGAGCGGCAGCGGCTCGGTCAAGCTGGGCCTGCTCGCGCTGAACGGCGAGGCCGGCTTCCAGCCCGAACTGCGCCGCGGCGGCTTCCACTTCTTCACGCCGCTGCAGTACCGCGTGCACATCTGCCCGATGGTGTCGGTGACGCAGGGCAAGATCGGCTACGTGTTCGCGCGTGACGGCGTCGACCTGCCCGCGGGCCAGACGCTGGCCGACAACGCCACGGTCAGCAACTTCCTCGACGTGCGCACCTTCCTCGCCGGCGGCGGCCAGAAGGGCCCGCAGCGCAAGATCCTGCGCGAAGGCACGCACATCATCAACCCGGCGCTGTTCGTGGTGATGACGGAGGAGGCCACGTACTCGATGACGATGGACGCCACCGAGCGCGAGTACTACCAGAAGATGCGCGAGCTGCTGGACCAGCGCCGCGGCTTCTCGCCGCTGGTGATCAAGGGCACGGAAGACTCTCACGCGTCCGACCTGCTGGCCGTGGTGACGGTGCAGGACGGCCCCGCCCTGCCCCGCGACGAGCTGCTCGCGCCCGACGTGGGCGACCTCCACAACTCGTTCCAGGAACCCGAGCGCTTCCTCAAGGCCGGTGGCAAGCGCGGCCGCCAGGAGCGCGTGCTGGTGGAAGGCACCTACTACATCAACCGCCTGTTCGCGACGGTGGAGCTGATCAACAAGACGGTGATCCCGGTCGGATTCGTGGGCGTGGTGGTGTCGTACACGGGCCGCAAGGGCAACGACGTGTCGGGCGCCGAGTATTCGCACGGCGAGCTGGTGGAGACCGGCTGCCGCGGCGTGTGGCGCGACCCGCTGATGCCCGGCAAGTACGCGTTCAACACCTACGCCGGCAAGATCGAGCTGGTGCCCACCACCAACTTCGTGCTGATGTGGCAGTCGGGCGCCAGCGGTTCGAACTTCGATTCGAACCTGCGCGAGATCACGCTGATCACCAAGGACGCGTTCGAGCCGCTGCTGCCGCTGTCGGTGGTGGTGCACATCGACTACCGCAAGGCGCCGATGGTGGTGCAGCGCTTCGGCAACGTGAAGCAGCTGGTGGAGCAGACGCTCGACCCGATGGTGTCGTCGTACTTCAAGAACGTGTCGCAGACGCGCACGTTCATCGAGCTGATCCAGTCGCGCAGCGAGCTGCAGGCCGGCGCGTCCGTCGACATGCGTGGCCGCTTCCAGGCCTATTCGCTGGAGTTCCAGGAGGTGCTGATCGGCACGCCGAAGCCGCAGCCGGGCGACAACCGCATCGAGAACATCATGTCGCAGCTGCGTGATCGCCAGATCGCGCGCGAGCAGGTGGAGACGTTCGCGCAGAAGCAGATCGCGGCCGACAAGCAGCGCGAGCTGAACGAGGCCGAGAAGCGCGCCGAGAAGCAGGCCGAGCTCACGTCGTCGCTGGTGGACATCTCCATCAAGGACAACAACGGCGCCGCGCTGGTGAAGGCCGCCGAGCGCCGCCGCCAGGAGATGGAGTCGCTGGCCCAGGGCGAGAAGTTCCGCCAGGAGAACGAGGGCGCGGGCCGCGCGTCGGCGATCAAGGCGGTGGGCGAGGCCGAGGCCGCGGCCATCAAGGCCAAGTCCGACGCGCTGGAAGGCGAAGGCGCGGACAAGCAGCTGATGCAGACCGTGATGCTGCGCCTGGCCGAGGCCTTCGAGACGGCGCGCGTGCCGCTGGTGCCGCAGATCCAGGTGGGCGGCTCTTCCGGCGACGGCGGCGGCAACGCGTTCGGCACGCTGCTGTCGCTGATGAACTCGCTCAAGGCCGCGGAGCTGGCGCGCCTGGGTACCTCGGGCACGCGCCCGTCCGCGTGAACGACGCGTGCGGCGCCTGGCTCAACCGAGGTGCCGCACGATCGTGTCCGCAAGCAGCCGGAAGTCGATCGGCTTGGCGATGTGGTCCACCATGCCCGCGGCCAGGCACTCGCGGCGTTCGTCCAGCATCGCGTGCGCGGTCTGCCCGATGACGGGCAGGTCGGGCGCGAGCTCCAGGATGCGGCGGGTGGCCTCGTAGCCGTCCATCTCGGGCATCTGGATGTCCATCAGCACGACGTCGTAGGCGTCGCGGCCGTCGGCCAGCACGCGGTTGACCGCCTGGCGGCCGTCGCCCACGATGGTGGCGGTCGCGCCCTCGATCTCCAGCGCGCGCTCCAGCACGAGCTGGTTGACCTCGTTGTCCTCGGCCACCAGCACGCGCACGCCATCCAGGCGGCGCGGGGCGTCGCCCCAGGTGGAGTCCGCCGCGCGCTCGGGCTCGTCTGCGGGCGCGGGCAGGAACGGCAGGCGCAGCTCGAAGACGCTGCCCGCGCCGGGCTGGCTGCGCACCAGCACGATGCCGCCCATCAGCTCGGCCAGGCTGCGGCTGATGGCCAGGCCCAGCCCGGTGCCGCCGAAGCGGCGCGTGGTGGACGTGTCGGCCTGCTGGAACGCGTCGAACAGGTGCGTCAGGTGTTCCGGCGCGATGCCGATGCCGCTGTCGGTGACGCGGTAGACCATCTGCGTGGCCCCGGCATCGTCGTGGCCGGGCTCCAGGCCCACCCACACGTCGACGCCGCCGGTCTCGGTGAACTTGATCGCATTGGACAGCAGGTTCACCAGCACCTGCTGCGTGCGCAGGCCGTCGCCCAGGCAGCGCTCGGGCAGCGCGGCGTCGACCACCAGGTCGAGGCCGATCCGCTTCTCGACGGCGCGGTCCCGCAGCAGCGCGACCGCCTCCTCGGCCAGTGCGCGCGGTGCGATCGGCCGCTGCTCGACGCGCAGCTTGCCCACCTCCATCTTGGAGAAGTCCAGCACGTCGTTGACGATGCCCAGCAGCAGCCGGCCCGAGTTGAGGATGGCCGCGAACGTGTCGGTGGTGCGCTGGTCGCTCGTGTCGCGCAGGCCGATCTGCGCCAGCCCCAGCAGGCCGTTGAGCGGCGTGCGGATCTCGTGGCTCATGTTGGCCAGGAACTCGCTCTTCGCGTCCGCGAGCTCCACCGCGCTCAGGCGCGCGCGCTCGCGATCGGCCTCCAGCGAGTGGCGGTCGGTGATGTTGCGCACGAACATGATCACCTGGTCGGCACCCAGCGGAAGCGTGCGGGCCTCGAAGTGGCGATCGCCGTCCGGATACGGCAGGGCGTATTCGGTCATCACGAGCCGCTTGGTGGCCATGGCCTCCTGGATGCCGGCGTGGAGCGGCGCGGCGGCCTGCGGCGGCAGCACGTCCGCGATGCGGCGTCCCATCAGCTTGGTGGGATCGGTGTAGCTGTCCTCGTGGTGGCCCATGCGGAAGTCCATCACGGTGCCGTCCTGGCGGATGCGGAAATAGCGGTCGGGCATCGCGTCCAGCACCCGGCTCAGCTCGGAGGTGCGCTGCGAGACGATGCGTTCCAGCTCGAGCTTGCGGTCTTCCAGCGTGCGCGTGGCGAGGCGCTGCGCGGTGAGGTCGAAGTACGACGCGAGCACCAGGTCCTCGCGGCCGATGGACACGCGCATCGCCGAGAACGACGCGTAGAAGATGTCGCCCGAGCGCGTGCGGAACGGCGCCTCGATGTTGCGTACCTCGCCCTCGCGCTCGAGGACCGCCATCGCCTCGCCGCGCGCCTTGACGTCCACCCACGTGTTGAGCTCCAGGCCGTTGCGGCCGATGGCCTGTTCGGGCGTGTAGCCGAACATCGTGATGAACGCGTCGTTGACCTCCACGTAGCGCTTGTCCTCGTAGCCCGCCAGGGCCAGGCCCGACGGGCTCATGCGGAACATCGTGGCGAAGCGCGCCTCGCTGTCGCGCAGCGCGGTCACCGCGCGCTCGCGTTCCTCGGCGAGTTCGTAGCCCTCCAGCGCGCGGCCGATGTCCTCGGACAGGCGCTCCAGCAGCGCGAGTTCGCCGGCGTCGAAGAACTGGATCGCCGACGAGTACATCGTGAACACCGCGACGGTGCGCCCGTGCGACCTCAGCGGATAGGCCGACGACGACCGGTAGCCGAGCGCCAGCGCGCCGTCGCGCCAGGTGGCCATGCCGGGGTCGGTGCCGATGTCGGTGGAGTGCATCGCGCGGCCCTCGCGGAAGGCCTGCACGCTGGGTGCGAGGCCGCGCGGGCCGGCGGCCAGCGACGCGTGCGGCGGATCGAGGTAGCCGCCGGTCTTGCCGGCCCAGGCCACGGGCACCAGCTCGCCGGCGTCGCTGTCGGGCAGGCCGATCCAGGCCATGCGCAGGCCGCCGTCGCGCACCATGATCTGGCAGATCGCGTTGAACAGCGGCTCGGGCGCGCGCTCGCGCGCGATGGCCGCGTGCACGTTGGTGAGCACCTGGTAGAGGCGGTTGAGGCGGCGCAGGTGGCGCTCGTCGTCGCGCCGCTGCGTCACGTCGCGGCCGATGCTCAGCACGCCGGCCAGTTCCCCGTGGGAGCCGAACACCGGCGTGTGCAGCGACTCCACCAGCTCCTGATGGCCGTCGTGCGCGTAGGTGAGCGTGAACTGGTGCGGCACCGGGGCGCGCACTTCGATCGCGCGCCGGTCGGCGGCCGCGAATTCGGCGGCCACGGCGGCCGGCAGGAAGGCGCTGGCCGGATGGCCCAGCAGCTCGTCCTCGGGCGCGCCGATGAAGCGCTCGAAGCGCACGTTGCACGCGAGGAAGCGGCCGTCGACGTCCTTGAACCAGACGAGGTCGGGCAGCGTGTCGATCAGCGTGCGCAGCCGCCGCGCCTGGCTGTCGATCTCGGCGGTCTTCTCGCGCACGGCGCGCCGCAGCACCAGGCCCCACAGCACCGCGACGATCACCGCCAGGCCCAGCGCCCCGGCCGCCACGGCCACCACGTGCAGCCAGCGGGATCCCGCGAGTGCCTGGCCGAACCACTTGTCCTCCAGCGCCTTCTTCTCGGCCGGCGAGACCTCGTCGAAGCCCTTCTCGATCAGCGACAGCGTGGCCGCGTCGCCGCGCCGCACGGCGCGGTGCATGTGGCCGTAGTACATGACGAACGCCTCGCGGAAGCGTTGCGACGCGCCGGCCTTGTACAGGTAATACTCGGCCGACGGGCCGTCCATGCAGAAGATCTTCGGGTCGCCGGCCACGGCGGCGGCGATCAGGCTCTGGTAGCTGGGGTAGGTGTCGATGAGCGTCACGCCGCCGGCCCGCAGGCGGTCGATGCAGACGTCGCCCGACAGCGCGGCCACGTGGAAGCCCTTGAGCGAGTGCAGGTCGACCAGGCCCTTGACGCCGCTCTCGGCGTAGATCGTCTCGCGCACGTCGGCGAACGCCGCCGTGAAGTCCATCGTGCGCGCGCGCTCGGACGACCAGAAGATGGTGTCGATGACGTCGGCATTGCCGTCGGCGACGCGGCGCAGCGCGTCCGACCATTCCACCGGCTCGAGGTCGACGCGAATGCCGGTCTTCTTCGACCACGCCGCCCATTCGTCGGCCACGAGGCCGGCCGGGTGGCCGTCCTCGTCGCGGAACAGGTAGGGCGGATAGTTGTCGGCGCCCACCACGCGCAGCACGTGCGGCGCCGCCGCGACCGGGCCGCTGCCGGCGGCGCTGGCGGCGGCGGGCGCCGATGCGGCGTCAGGCGGCGCGGCCGCGGCAAGCACGCAGGCCAGGCCCAGGGCGAGCGCCGCCGACGCGGCTCGGGTGGGTCGCCCGACGGGAGCGGGATGGCGTGCCAGAACGCTAGTCCGACAGCCGGGTCACGCCTTCCAGCGTGCACGCGTAGACGGCGTTGCGAAGCGCGGCGATGGCCTCGTAGCGCGGGAAGCTGCGCCGCCAGGCGAGCACGATCCGGCGCGTGGGCACCGGCGCCTCGAACGGGATGTAGGTGACGAGCGCGTGCGACTGCGGGTCGTCCATGCCGTGCGTGATGGACAGCCGCGGCACCACGGTGACGCCCATGCCCGAAGCCACCATGTGCTTGATGGTCTCCAGCGACGAGCCCTCGAAGCTCTTGCGGATGCCCTCGGCGTCGTTGGAGAAGCGGGCGAACTCGGGACACACCTCCAGCACGTGGTCGCGGAAGCAGTGGCCGGTGCCCAGCAGCAGCATGGTCTCCTGCTTCAGTCGTTCCGACGAGATCGACTTCTCGCTCGCCAGCGCGTGCGCGCGGGGAACGGCCACGACGAAGGGCTCGTCGTACAGCGGCGCGATGGCCAGGCCGCTGTCGGGAAAGGGCTCGGCCATGATCGCGCAATCGAGCTCGCCGGTGCGCAGCATGTCCAGCAGCTTGACGGTGAAGTTCTCCTGCAGCATTAGCGGCATCTGCGGCGTCAGCTCGATGGCGTGGCGCACCAGTTGCGGCAGCAGGTACGGCCCGATCGTGTAGATGATGCCCAGCTTCAGCGGGCCGGACAACGGATCCTGGCCGCGCTTGGCGATCTCCTTGATCGCCGCCGCCTGCTCGATGACGCTCTGCGCCTGGCGCACGATGGCCGTGCCCAGCGTCGTCAGGCTCACCTCGTTGCTGCCACGCTCGAAGATCTTGACGTCGAGCTCTTCCTCGAGCTTCTTGATCGCCACGGACAGCGTGGGCTGCGACACGAAGCACGCCTCGGCCGCGCGGCCGAAGTGGCGTTCGCGGGCGACCGCGACGATGTAGCGCAGCTCGGTGAGGGTCATGCCGTATTGTGATGACTCCGGGCCTCCAGGGGGGACCCGTATTGACCCGCGCAACACTTTAGGGCGTCGTCAGGCTTTCATCCACTCCAGCTTGCCGCCGAGCCAGCGTTCGACGTGGGCCGACGCGGCGCCGGGCGCCCGGGCCAGCAGCTCCGGCGCCACCTGGCGCACGTGCGCAAGCAGCGGCGCGTCCTCTTCCAGGTCGGCGAAGCGCAGCAGCTGGTCGCCCGACTGGCGGGCGCCCATGAACTCGCCCGGGCCGCGGATCTGGAGGTCGCGCCTGGCGATCTCGAAGCCGTCGGTGGTCTCGGCCATCGCCTTCAGCCGCTCCTTGCCCACCAGCGACAGCGGCGGCGCGTACAGCAGCACGCAGACGCTGGCGGCGCTGCCTCGTCCCACCCGGCCGCGCAGCTGGTGCAGCTGGGCCAGGCCGAAGCGCTCTGCGTGCTCGATCACCATCAGGCTGGCGTTGGGCACGTCCACGCCCACCTCGATGACCGTGGTGGCCACGAGTACCGGCAGCGCGCCGGACTTGAACTGCGCCATCGTCGCGGCCTTGTCGGCCGGCTTCATTCGACCGTGCAGCAGCCCCACGCCCACGCCGGGCAGCGCGGCGGCGAGCGCGGCGTGGGTGTCGGTGACGTTCTGCAGCGTCAGCGGCTCGGCGCGGCCGGCGAATTCGGCGGCGGCGTTCTCGGCGTCCTCCGACTCCTCGATCAGCGGGCACACCCAGTAGACCTGCCGTCCGGCGGCGATGTCGTCGCGGATTCGTTCCACCACGTCGGGCCGGCGGGTGTCGGCGAACACGCGCGTGACGATGGGCGTGCGGCCGGGCGGCAGCTCGTCGATGGTGCTCACGTCCAGGTCGGCGAAGTAGGTCATCGCCAGCGTGCGGGGAATGGGCGTGGCCGTCATCATCAGCAGGTGCGGCTCCAGTCCCTCGATGGCGAGCTTGCGCCGCAGCGCCAGGCGCTGCTGCACGCCGAAGCGGTGCTGCTCGTCGACGATGGCGAGCCCCAGCCGGGCGAACTCCACGCCTTCCTGGATGACCGCGTGCGTGCCCACGATGAGCCTGGCCGCGCCGCTGGCCACCTGCTCGAGCGCCTTCGCCCGGGCCTTGCCCTTGCGGCTGCCGCTGAGCCAGGCCACCTCGATGCCCAACGGCTGCACCCACTGGACGAGCTTGGCGAAGTGCTGCTCGGCCAGGATCTCGGTGGGCGCCATCAGCGCGCACTGCCAGCCGGCGTCCATCGCCACTGCGGCCGCGAGCGCGGCCACCACCGTCTTGCCGGCGCCCACGTCGCCTTGCAGCAGGCGGTGCATCGGGCGCGGGCCGGCGAGGTCGGCGACGATCTCGTCGACCACGCGCCGCTGCGCGCCGGTGAGGCCGAAGGGCAGCACGCCCAGCAGCTTCTCGTGCAGGCCGCCGCTGCGAGGCACGATCCCGGGCGCGCGCAACAGCGCGCGTTCCGCGCGTGAGGCCAGCTGCGACAGCTGCTGCGCGAGCAGCTCCTCGAATTTCAGGCGCTGCGCGGCCGGGTGGCTGCCCGCCTCGAGCTCGTGCAGCGACACGTCGGGCGGCGGGTGGTGCAGCGTCTCCACGGCCACCCGCAGCGACGGCAGCCCCTCGGGAATCACCTGCGGCGGCAACACCTCCTGCAGCGGAGCCCGCGCCAGGCTGCTGGCGATCACCTTGCGCAGGTAGGGCTGGGGCAGCTGCGCCGTGGTCGGGTAGACCGGCGTCAGCGACGGCGGCAGCGGCGCGCCCGGCACCACCGCCTTGAAGCTGGGGTGCACCATCTCGCGCCCGAGGAAGCCGCCGCGGATCTCGCCGCGCACGCGCACGCGCTGGCCCGGGGCGAAGGTCTTCTGGTGCGAGGGATAGAAGTTGAGGAAGCGCAGCACCAGCTCGGCGTCCGACTCGTCGACGATCTTGGCGATGAACTGGCGCCGGCCGCGCTGCTCCACCCGCGACTCGAGCACGGTGCCCTCGACCTGCACCTTCTCGCCCGGGTAGGCGCGGGCGATGGGCGTGACCTGCGTCTCGTCCTCGTAGCGCAGCGGCAGGTGCAGCGCGAGGTCGATGGCGCGCACGAGGCCCAGCCGCTGCAGCGCCCTTTGCGGGGCGCTCAGTTCGGCCTTCTCGGTGGCGCCGTCGGCGGGCTTGCTGGACATGCGGGGCATTCTCGCGCCTGCCGCGTTGTTTCCCGGTGCGCGAATCGGCCAAATCGAACGAATGCGCACAGCGAAATACAAGCCGATACCAACCTGGCTCGCCAGTTGCCTGACAATATCGGCTGTCGCTTCCGCTGTCCAACATGCGCCTCATTGCCCGTTTCGTGTTCCTGATGGTTGCCGTCTTCGGCGTGAGCCTGGCCTTCGCGTGGGCCTGGGACAAGTCCGACAAGCCCCAGGACGCCAGCGTCCACGCCACCACGGCCACCTGAGCCCGACGTGGCCGACGAGAACGTCGCGGCGGCCCGCGATGCCGTCCACCTGCCGCCGCCTTCGGGCGAGCATCGCCTCGGCGACTTCGATTTCGAACTGCCCGACGAGCTGATCGCGCAGCATCCGGCGGCCGAGCGCAGCGCCTCGCGCCTACTCGATGGCACGTCGACGCCGTTCGTCGACCGCATCTTCCGCGGGTTTCCCGCCCTGCTGGACGCCGGCGACCTGCTGGTGTTCAACGACACCCGCGTGATCAAGGCGCGCCTGTTCGGTACCAAGGCCACGGGCGGCGGCGTGGAGGTTCTGGTCGAGCGCGTGCTGCCGCCGGACGAGGCCTGGGCCCACATCCGCGCCAGCAAGTCGCCCAGGGCCGGCACCACGCTCACGTTCGGCGACGCCGCGGCCGGCACGAGCTTCGAGGTGCAGGTGCTGGGCCGCTGCGGCCCGGAAGACTCGATGTTCCACCTGCGCTTCCCGGGCGACGTCTTCGCGCTGCTGGAGCAGCACGGCCACGTGCCGCTGCCACCCTACATCACGCACGCCGACGAGGCCGACGACGTGCGGCGCTACCAGACCGTGTTCGCCGACCGTCCCGGCGCCGTGGCCGCGCCCACCGCCGCGCTGCATTTCGACGACGCGCTGCTGGCCGAGATCGCGGCGCGCGGCGTGCAGTCGGCGCGCGTCACGCTGCACGTGGGCGCGGGCACCTTCCAGCCGGTGCGCAGCGAGAAGCTGGACGAGCACCAGATGCACACCGAGTGGTTCGACGTGCCGCAGGCCACCGTCGATGCGGTGTTGCGCACGCGGACCGCGGGCGGGCGCGTCGTGGCCATCGGCACCACCACCGTCCGTGCGCTCGAGTCGGCGGCCGAGGCGGCGCGCCAGGCCGGCGCGCCGGGCTCGCTGCAGGCTGGGCCGGGCGAGACGCGCATCTTCATCACGCCGGGCTACCGCTTCCAGGTGGTCGACCGGCTGGTGACCAACTTCCACCTGCCCAGGAGCACGCTGATGATGCTGGTGAGCGCGTTCTCGGGCATGGAGCGCATCCGCGCGCTGTACGCGCATGCGATCGCGCAGCGCTACCGGTTCTTCAGCTACGGCGACGCCATGCTGTTGGACCGGGTGGATCAGTAGCCCTCAGCAGCTCTCGCACCCCGCCGCCGCCAGCCACGGATCGCGCTGGCTCTGGCCGAAGGTGGCCACCAGGAAATCGACGAACGCGCGGGTGCGCATGGGCACGTGCTTGCGCGTGGGCATCGCGGCGAACAGCGTCACCGTCTGCATGAGCCATTGCGGCAGCACGCGTTCCAGTGCCTGCTCCATCAGCGCGTCCTCGGCCATGAACGACGGCAGGCCGGCGATGCCCAGGCCCGCGAGGGCCGCGGCGTAGAGCGTGTCGCTGTGCGTGGTCATCAGCGGCGGCAGCGCGCGCAGTTCCACCACCTCCGGATCGCCGTCGCCCCAGGCCGGCTTGAAGGTCAGCTCGCGCTGTTCGCTGGGCGGGGTGGGCATCAGCGTGTCGTGGTGGGCCAGGTCGCGCGGATGCAGGGGGCGGCCGTGCTGGGCGAGGTATTCCGGCGTCGCGCACAGGATCACCTCCGACGTGGCGACGCGGCGCGCGATGAACGCGCCCTCGATGGGCCGCGCGCGCTGCACGATGATCGTCACGTCGTGGTTCTCGTCGGGCGTCTCCACCGAGGCGCTGACGGTCAGCTCCAGCGTCACCTTCGGGTGCAGCGCGCGAAAGCGCGGCAGGTGCTTGGCGAGCTGGTGCACGGCGAAGCCGGGCGGCACCAGCACGCTGAGCCTGCCGCGCGCCTCGGCGGTGGCGATGCCGGCCACGGCCTCGGCATCGTCCACCTCGCTGAGGATGTTGCGCACCCGCTCGAGGTAGTCCTCGCCGACGTCGGTGAGCGCCAGGCGGCGCGTGGTGCGGTTGATCAGGCGGGCGCCGAGGTGCTCCTCGAGCTCGGCCACCAGCCGCGTGGCGACCGCCGGCGCGATGTCCATCGCGGTGGCCGCCTTGGCGAAGCCGCCGGCATCGATGACGCGGGCGAATACCCGCATGGCACGCAGCTGATCCATCGGATTCTTCCTGAAACTTCAATAAACAATTCTATGACTGCCTGTTTATCCCCAAGGACGTCAGGAATACAGTGGATTCATCGATGAAGCGCAGACACACACAACGCGTCACCGAGGCCCGGTGGAAGCCCTGAAGGCAAGCCCCCGGACATCCTCAAACTGTTGAAGAAAGAAGTTCATCATGCAAGTTCGTCAAGTCATCGCCGCCGCCCTGCTCGCCGCCACCGCCGTGGGCGCCATGGCCCAGGAAATCGACCGCGCCGAGACGCTGCAGGGCAAGAGCCTCGCCGCCCAGGCGGATCAAGCCGCGGCGTCCGGACGCACCCGCGAATCCGTCGTCGCCGAAACGCGCAACCTGCAGGCCGAAGGCCAGCTGAAGACCGTGGGCGAGCGCGCCGAGGCGCCTGCCGTGTCGGTCGTGCCGCAGACCCGGTACGCCGGCCGCACCCGCGCCGACGTGAAGGCTGAGCTCGCCCAATGGCGCCAGACCCACAAGGCGGTCGTCGGCGAACTCGGCTGATCCGCGCGCGGATGACCTCCAGCATCCGCGCCTGAGCCCAGGCCCGACGGGCGGTGCGAGTCTTTCGCACCGCCCGTTTCCATTGGGCGGCGACAATGGCGACATGCTGAAATTCGAGATCCTGGGCACCGACGCCCTCGCCCGCCGCGGGCAGCTCACGCTGAACCACGGCGTGGTGCAGACCCCCGTGTTCATGCCGGTGGGCACCTACGGCACCGTCAAGGGCGTGCTGCCCCGTTCGCTCGAGGAGATGGGCGCCGAGATCATCCTGGGCAACACCTTCCACCTGTGGATGCGTCCCGGCCTGGACGTGATGGCGCAGTTCGGCGGCCTGCACAGGTTCGAGGCCTGGAAGGCGCCGATCCTGACCGACTCCGGCGGCTTCCAGGTGTGGTCGCTGGGCGAGATGCGCAAGATCTCGGAGGAAGGCGTGCGCTTCGCCTCGCCCGTCAACGGCGACAAGCTGTTCCTGACGCCCGAGATCAGCATGCAGATCCAGACGGTGCTCAACTCCGACATCGTCATGCAGTTCGACGAGTGCACGCCCTACGAGACCAAGGGCGTGCTCACCAGCGAGCGCGAGGCGCGGCTGTCGATGGAGCTGTCGCTGCGCTGGGCCGCGCGCTGCCGCGACGAGTTCGCGCGGCTGGAGAACCCCAACGCCCTCTTCGGCATCGTGCAGGGCGGCATGTTCGAGTCGCTGCGCGAGTTCTCGCTCGACGCGCTGGTGGCGATGGACTTCCCGGGCTACGCGATCGGCGGCGTCTCGGTGGGCGAGCCCAAGGAGGACATGCAGCGCCTCGTGGCCCATACGCCGCACCGGCTGCCGGCGCACAAGCCGCGCTACCTGATGGGCGTGGGCACGCCGGAAGACCTGATCCACGGCGTGACCCACGGCGTGGACATGTTCGACTGCGTGATGCCCACGCGCAACGCGCGCAACGGCCACCTGTTCACGCGCTTCGGCGACCTGAAGGTGCGCAACGCGCGTCACAAGAGCGACGAGTCGCCGGTGGACGCGAGCTGCAACTGCTACACCTGCGGCAACTTCAGCCGCGCGTACCTGCACCACCTGGATCGGTGCGGCGAGATGCTGGGCCCGATGCTCAACACCATCCACAACCTGCACTACTACGTGAACCTGATGCGCGAGGTGCGCGCGTCGCTCGACGAAGGCCGCTTCGCCGAGTTCCGCATGGGCTTCGCGCGCGATCGCGCGCGAGGGGTGTAGGGCGCCGGCCGACTCCCGTCGGCCTGGCGCGCCGCGCTCACTGGATCTGCGTGGCCGACGTGACGACGGCGTTGGGTACCGGCAGGCAATCGGTGGTGCCGGGGGCGGAGTTGGTCACGCACGACGACGGCGCCGCGACGATCGCGTTCACGACCGACGTCCCGGCAGTGATGGCTCCGAACACGGTGTAGTAGCCGTCCAGGTTCGTGTTGTTGGCGAGGTTGAAGAAGAACTGGGACGTGGTGGTGATCGAGTCGACCGACGGCGGGCTGTTTGCATTGGCCATCGAGATCGACCACATCACGTTGCTCAAACCGGTGGACTCGACGGCGATGGCCGGGAACGTGCCGGTCTTGAGCGTGGCCGTCGACACGCTCGTGATCTGCGGCGCGTAGCCGCCGCCCTGCGCGATGAAGCCCGAGACGACGCGATGGAAGATCGTGTTGTTGTACCAGCTCGTGTTCACGTAGTGCAGGAAGTTGTCGACCGTCTTCGGTGCCTTGTCCGGCGCCAGCGTGATGTCGATGTTGCCCACGGCGCTCAGGCCGTTGTTGACCGCCATTCGCACGATGGGTGCCGGCACGGTCAGGGTGGCCGAGCCCACCTGCGTGCCGTTGGACTTGGCGATCACCGAGCCGGTGAGGCCGCCGCTGACGGTGCACGAATACGTGGCGCTGGTCGATGTGCTGCCGGATTGCAGCGTCATGCCCGTGCAGACGGAGGACGTGACGGCGAGCGTGCTGTCGAGGCCCGTACCATTGATCGTGATGGTGGCCGGCGACGCGTACTTGGTGGCGCTGACGACCAGGGCAGAGACCGTGGCGGTGGGCGTGCCGCCGCCGCTGCTGCTGCTCTTGCCGCCGCCGCACGCGGAAAGCAGGGCGAGCGTGGCGATCGTCAGGCTCGCGACGCCGATGGCGCGCACGGTGGCGAATGCATGGGGACGTTGCTGCATGATGGTTGGAATAGACGAAAACGTGGATGGTAGGTCATGTGCCCGCGACGCACTGTTAAGTCGTCGTTAATGATGCGTGGTCGTCGTCCCCATACCACCCCCGGGTAAGCTGCGATTCTCATGTCCACGCCGTTGCAAACCGTCTGGAGCGCCATCAAGCGGCCGGTTCGCTGGTTGCTCGCGCTGCTGATCCTGTTCGAGGAATGGGGCTGGACGCCGTTGGCGCGCGCGTTGGCGCGCCTCGCGCGACGGGCCGGCGTGCGGCGGCTGGAGCGACGCATCGAGGGCCTGGGTCCGCGCGTCGCGTTCGCCGTGCTGTTCGTGCCGGCGCTGGCGTTGCTGCCCATCAAGATCGGCGCGCTGTGGCTGGTGGGCCTGGGCCGTGTCGTGACGGGTATCGCGATCCTGCTTGCGGCGAAGATCCTGGGCACGGCGGTGGTCGCCCGGCTGTTCACGTTGACGCAGCCGCAGTTGATGCGCATGGGCTGGTTCGCGCGCGCCTACGTGCGCTGGATCGCGTGGAAGACGCGCGTCGTCGCGAGCCTGCTCGACTCGTCCGGCTGGCGCGCCGGTCGCGCGCTGGCGGCGCGCGCCCGTAGGCTGTGGACTAGATGACCTTGGCGGCGAGCAACTGCCCCACTTCGTGATGCAAGCCCTCGGGCGTGACCGCGTCGGCCGCGATCTGCGGGCCCACGTTCAGGCCCACCTTGCTGAACAGCCCGCGGCGGAACGGCTTGCTCATGGCGGCGCCTTCCACGCGCGAGAAGAACGAGCCCCACAGGTTCTGCAGCGCGAGCGGGATCACCGGCACCGGGCGCGTCTCGAGGATGCGCATCACGCCGCCCTTGAAGGGCTTCAGCGCGCCGTCGTTGGTGATGCCGCCCTCGGGGAAGATGCCCAGCAGGTCGCCCTCGGCCAGCACCTGGTCGGCCGCGACGAAGGCGGCCTCGTAGGCGGCCGGATCGTCGTTCCTGGACGCGATGGGAATCGCCTTGGCCAGGCGGAAGAACAGGCCCAGCCCCGGGGTGCGGAAGATGCGCGCGTCCATGAGGAAGCGGATCGGGCGCGGGCTGGCCGCCATCAGCAGCACCGGGTCGACGAAGCTCACGTGGTTGCACACGACGATGGCCGGCCCGGTGGCGGGGATATTGGCGTCGCCCTGGATCCGGAAGCGGTAGACGGTGCGCGTGAGGACGAAGGCGATGAAGCGCAGCAGGTACTCCGGCACCAGGCAGAAGATGTAGCCCGCCACGACGGCGTTGGCGATGCCGGTGATCAGGAACACGCCGCCGATGCTCACGCCGAAGTGCAGGAGCGCGCCGGCGATCAGCGAGCTGGCGATCATGAACAGCGCGTTCAGGATGTTGTTGGCAGCAATGATGCGGGCCCGGTGGCTAGCGAGCGCCCGCATCTGGACGAGCGCATACATCGGCACGCTGTAGAGGCCGGCGCTGAGCGAGAGCATGAACAGATCGATCATCGGCCGCACGTGCTGGCCCTGGTGGACGAAGTCGGACAGGCCCCACAGCGCGCTCGCCGGCGCCGCGAGATGGCTCACCGAGAAGTACAGGTCGATCGCGAAGATGCTCATGCCGATGGCGCCCAGCGGCACGAGGCCGATTTCCACCTGGCGGCGCGACAACACCTCGCACAGCAGCGAGCCGATGCCCACGCCCACCGAGAACAGCACCAGCAGCAGCGACGCCACGTGCACGTCGCCGTGCAGCACGTCCTTGGCGAACGAAGGGAACTGCGACAGGAACGTCGCGCCGAAGAACCACATCCACGAGATGCCCAGCAGCGACCGGAACACGACGACGTCGGTGCGCGCCAGCTTCAGGTTGCGCAGCGTCTCGGTGACCGGATTCCAGTTGATCTTGAGCTGGTCGTCGTGCGGCGGCGACGCGGGAATGGCCTGGGCCGTCAGCCGGCCGATGACCGCGATCGCGAGACAGGTGCCGCCGGCGAGCGCCGGGCCCATGCCGGGCACCACGACGAGAAGGCCGCCGGCGAGCTGGCCCAGCAGGATCGCGACGAAGGTGCCCATCTCGACCATGCCGTTGCCGCCGGTGAGCTCGTGGTCGTCGAGGTGCTGCGGCAGGTAGGCGTACTTCACCGGGCCGAACAGCGTGGAGTGCACGCCCATCAGGAACAGGCACAGCAGCAGCACCACCACCTGCTGCGCGACGAAGCCCCAGGTGGCGAGCACCATGATCAGGATCTCGAACGACTTGATGAAGCGCATCACGCGCGCCTTGTCGTATTTGTCGGCCAGCTGCCCGCTGGTGGCCGACAGCAGCACGAACGGCAGGATGAACACGGCGCTGATGACGAGGCCGGCCTTCTCGGGCGGCAGCCAGGACACGTTGAGCTGGTAGGTGACCAGCACCGTGAACGCGAACTTCAGGACGTTGTCGTTGCCCGCGCCGAAGAACTGCGTCCAGAAGAACGGCGCGAAGCGGCGTTGCGAGAGAAGCGCGAACTGGCTGGGATGGGCTTGGCTCATGGAGGTGGAGGTCTGCGGACGTTGTGCCGACTGTAGCCGCAGCCCCTGCCCAGCGCCTGCGGCGACACCCTCGGTCCCGACGTCGTTCGCGGGAGTCATCGCACCACCGTGGGCGTGCCGGCGAGCTGCTCGCGCTGCAGCCAGTCGAACATCGATTCGACCGTCACCGTCTCGATGTGGTCGCTGAATCTCTTCGAATTGGGATGGTCGTCGAAGGCGACGTTGGCGCGGGTGATGCGGCCGCCGAGCCGGGTGAGCGCGTCGATGTGCAGCACGGTGGGCTGGTAGTCGTGCAGCTGCAGCCAGGCCTGCGCGCGCTCGCGCGTGCTGGCCGCGGGATCGAGCGAGCCGGCAAGCGTCTCGAGCGCCCACTGGTTGCTCTGCTGGTAACGCGTCGACCACGGGTACGCGACGACGCTGTAGGCCGGCGTGTGCCATTGCACGAGGCGGCGGTCGTCGGTCAGGACCTGCATCAGCGCGGCCTGCACCTCAGGGGCCGGGACGACGAAGGCGGCCTCGTAGCGGAATGGTGTGTCGAGGAAGAACTCGGCCAGGCCCTGGCGGAAGACGGCCGCCTCCGCGGTGCCGCACTGGTTGAGCTTGTGCGCGATGCGCCAGGTGCTGCGCTGCGGACGCGGTGCGGGCGGGCCGTCGAAGAGCGCGGCGCCGGGCGGCGCCTGCCAGGCCGGGACGGTCGCGGCGTTGCCCTCGCGGTAGGCGAACGCGAGGTGCGACCAGTTCAGGCCGTACTTGCGCAGGTCCTGGCCGGCGCGCGCGATGATCACGACCTGGGCGTCGGTGGCGTCCAGGCGCTGCTGGACACGTTCGGCCAGGCCCAGGGCCCGGGTCATGCCGAGGGTGTCGGGCGGCGCGGCATCGCAGGCCTGGCCTGCCCAGGCCGTCGAGGTGGCGATCGCAAACGCGCCCAGCACGGCGTGCAGCCAACGCGCGGCGCGGCTCATCGCGACACCCGCTGGTTGTACGACAGGGAGCGGCCGATCTCGTTCGGGACGAACGCGATCACATGGCCGGCGGCGCTGAGCACCATGCCGGTGGCGACCGCGGTGACGGTGATCACCGTACCCACCGCAACCGACACGCCACCGACCACATGGCCGGCGAAACAGATGCTGCCCTTCACGCCGTCGGCGAGGTTCTCGACCACCCAGACGGTGCCTTCCGCGCTCGCCTGCACGCCGGTCACCACGATGGAGCCGACGCCCGCGACCAGGACGACCGGCAGCGCCACCGAGATCGCCACGGGCACCAACGAGGCCTCGCTGACCTCGCTGGACGAGCGTTGGGCCTGGGCGGCACCGGCGACGGCGAGCGCCAGCACCAGGGTCGGGATCGCGCGGCAGGCAGAGAGGGGTTTCATGTGAAACATCCGCAGTGGAGAAGCCGCGATGGTGGGCGGCGCCTGGTGGCGCGGCAACGCGATTGCAACGAGTGCCGACAGTCGCGTCGTGAGGTATCGTCCGCAGATACTTTCCGCCACCACCCATGAGCACCACCGCCGAGATCGTCAACGTCCTGAAGAGCGAGCTGAAACTCGCCCGCCTGACCTACGCCGACCTGGGCCGTGAGCTCGGCCTCGCGGAATCGAGCGTCAAGCGCATGTTCGCCAAGGGCGACATGCCGTTGAAGCGGATCGACGAGATCTGTCGCGTGCTCAAGTGCGACTTCTCCGAGCTGGCGCGCAAGGTGGCCGACCTGGAGTTGCTGCGTGACGAGCTGACGCTGGAGCAGGAGCGAGCGGTCGTCGGCGACAAGCGCTTGCTGGTGATGGCGCTGTGCGCGCTGAGCCAGTGGCCCTACGAGCAGATCATGGGCATGTACGCGTTCACCGACGCCGAGGCGGTGCGCCACCTGACCCAGCTCGACCGGCTCGGCATCATCGATCTGAAGCCGCTGAACCGCTACCGGCTGAAGGTGGCCAAGACGTTCCGCTGGCGCCCGAACGGGCCGGTGATGCAGTTCTTCCGCGACCATGGGGTGGTCGACTACTTTTCGGGCGGCTTCAACGGCGAGAACGAGATGGTGAGCCTGGTGCACGGCCACATCAGCCTGCCCATGGCCAAGGTGTTCCAGGAGCGGCTGCAGCGCCTGGCACAGGATTTTGCACAGCAGCACCTGGCCGACCAGCGCCTGCCGAAGGCACACAAGCGGGGTTTCACCGCCGTGATGGCGCTGCGTTCGTGGACGTTCGGGCCCTTGCGCGAGTTGCTGCGCGACCCGAACGTCGAGCCCTGAACTCGATCAGCGAGCGGCCAGCGCCGGGCTCATTTCGCGCTCGACCATCTCGCGCGCGAACTCGATGAAGGCGATGGCGCCACGTGAAGTCGGATCCCAGACGACGCCCGGCTGGCCGTAGCTGGGGGCCTCGGCGAGGCGAACGTTGCGTGGGATCACGGTGTTGAACACCTTGTCGCCGAAGTGCGCCTTGAGCTGGTCGCTGACGTTCACCTGCAGCGTGATGCGCGGATCGAACATCACCCGCAGGAGGCCGATCAGCTCCAGGTCGCGGTTGAGGTTGGCGTGAACCTGCTTGATCGTGTTGACTAGGTCGGACACCCCTTCCAGCGCGAAGTACTCGCACTGCATCGGCACGATGACGCCGTGGGCGCTGCACAGGCCGTTGAGGGTGAGCAGGTTCAGCGAGGGCGGGCAGTCGATCAGGACGAAGTCGTAGTCGTCGGCCACGGCCTTGAGTGCCTGCCGAAGTCGTTCGTTGCGACGCTCCAGGGCTACCAGCTCGACCTCGGCGCCCGCCAGTTCGCGGTTGGCGCCCAGCACGTCGTAGCCACCGCTGGTGGAGCGTTGCGCGGCTTCCTGGATCGTCGCGCTTTCCAGCAGGACGTCGTAGACGGTGAGGGGCAGGTCGCGCTTCTGGATGCCGGAACCCATCGTGGCATTGCCTTGCGGGTCGAGATCGACCAGGAGGACGCGCTGACCGACGAGCGCCAGGCCGGCCGCCAGATTCACCGTGGTGGTGGTCTTGCCGACGCCGCCCTTCTGATTCGCAATGCAGAAAATTCTCGCCATGGATGACCGGTGAAAGCGCTGTGGTGCCTGCGGCTATTGTCGGGGCTGTTGCGCCGAGTCGTCAGTGCATTCCTGGGGCCGGAGCCACACGAGGCAGCGTTTTTCGTTCAATTCCGGCACCTCGAGTTGTTCCACGTGAAACATTTCGACGTTGGCGGGGATCTCGGCCTGCTCTTGGACGGACAGGTTTGCCTTCATGGCGGCCCATTGGCCACCGACCGCAAGCAGCGGCCGAGTCAGCGTCGTGAAGTCCAGGATCGAGGCGAAGGCGCGCGAGGTGACCAGGTCGAACTCGGGTGTCTTGAAGGTGCCGGCGGCTTCGACGCGGCCATGGACGCCGTGCAGGTTCGTCAGTCCCAGCTCGACGGCGACCTGGCGGATGAAGGCCGCCTTCTTGGCGACCGCGTCGACGCAAGTGACCTGCCATGCCGGGTTGAGCATCGCGAGAATGACGCCGGGCAGGCCGGCGCCACTGCCGACATCCAGCACCCGGAGACTCCCCTGCCCTGCGGTGCCGGTTCCGGTTCGCAAGGGCAGGACGACCGCGAGGCAGTCGAGCAGGTGGTGGGTGAACATCTCGCCGGTATTGCGGACGGCGGTCAGGTTGTAGACCTTGGTCCAGCGCTGGATCAGCGCGATGTAGGCCAGCAGTCGCTCGCGTTCCGTCGCCGTCAGCGCCAGTCCCAATCGGGGGGCAAGGTCCTCGAGTCGACCGTCCAGGCGGGACGGGTCACCGTATTCAGGCGGCATGTTCGGCAGGAGAAGAATTGGGATTCGAGAAGCCCTTGAAGCGCTTCTTCTTGAGATGGACGAGCAGGAGCGAGATCGCGGCGGGCGTGACGCCGGAGATCCGGGTGGCTTGGCCCAGCGTCTGCGGACGATGCTGGGTCAGCTTCTGGCGCACCTCGAAGGACAGCGCGGTGACCTGGTTGTAGTCCAGCTCGGCGGGCAGCGCGAGTTCTTCCAGGCCCTGGGCGCGGTTGACTTCCTCGTTCTGCTTGTCGATGTAGCCGGCGTACTTGGTGGCGATCTCGAGTTGCTCGATGACCTCGCCGGCCAGTTGGGCGCCGAGTTCCTGGCTCAGTGTTTCACGTGAAACATCGACGGCAGGCCGGGCGATGGCGGTTGCCTCGACGACGGTATCGAAGTCGATGCCGGGCCGGCGCAACAGGTCCGTCAACGAATGCTCGTGTTCAAGCGCCTTGCCGAGCAGGCGCTCCGCGTCGGCCGCGGGCAGGTTGTTGGGATGCACCCAGGTCGAACGCAGCCGCTCGGTCTCGCGCGCGAGCACGTCGCGCTTGCGGTTGAAGTGCGTCCAGCGGGCGTCGTCGACCAGCCCCAGCTGGCGGCCCCGCTCCGTGAGCCGCAGGTCGGCGTTGTCTTCACGCAGCTGGAGGCGGAACTCGGCACGACTCGTGAACATGCGGTAGGGTTCGGTGACGCCCTTGGTGATCAGGTCGTCCACCAGCACACCCAGGTACGCCTGGTCGCGCCGGAGCACGAGGCCGTCAGCGCGGCCCGCCGCAAGCAGCGATGCGTTGGCGCCGGCGAACAGGCCCTGCGCCGCCGCTTCTTCATAGCCGGTGGTGCCGTTGATCTGGCCGGCGAAGAACAGGCCGGAGATGGCGCGCGTCTCGAATGTGCTCTTCAGTTCGCGCGGGTCGAAGTAG
This sequence comes from Betaproteobacteria bacterium, assembly GCA_013289985.1. Classification (GTDB taxonomy): domain Bacteria; phylum Pseudomonadota; class Gammaproteobacteria; order Burkholderiales; family Burkholderiaceae_C; genus Scleromatobacter. Next base: position 131,992 of record JABCYW010000001.1, read on the forward strand.
TCGTATTCGATCGCGTAACCCGGCCGCAGGATGTGGGCATTGGCCAGGCCGGCCATCGACCGGACGGCGGCCAGCTGGATGTCGAAGGGCAGCGAGGTGGAGATGCCGTTCGGGTAGAACTCGTTCGTCGTGAGGCCTTCGGGCTCCAGGAAGATCTGGTGCGAATCCTTGTCGGCGAAGCGATTGACCTTGTCCTCGATGCTGGGGCAATAGCGCGGCCCCACGCCCTCGATGACGCCGGTGAACATCGGGCTGCGGTCGAAGCCGGAGCGGATGATCTCGTGCGTGCTGGCATTGGTGTTGGTGATCCAGCACGGCATCTGGCGCGGATGCTGCGCCGCGTTTCCCATGAAGCTGAACACCGGCATCGCCGTCGTGATGCGGCCGTCGACGTCGGGCATGCCGTCGCCTGGCTGCTCCACCAGCTGCGAGAAGTCGATGGAGCGGCCGTCGATGCGCGGCGGCGTGCCCGTCTTGAGCCGGCGTTGCGGCAGCTTCAGTTCCTTCAGCCGCGCGGACAGGCGCTGTGCCGGGGGATCCCCTGCCCGCCCGGCGCTGTAGTTCTGCAGCCCCATGTGGATCTTGCCGTCGAGGAACGTGCCGGCCGTCAGTACCACGGTGCGCCCGCGGAACGTGATGCCCGATTGCGTGACCGCGCCGGTCACCCGATCGGCGCCGTCCACCGACTCCACCACCAGGTCGTCGACCGCCTGCTGGAACAGCCACAGGTTGGGCTGGTTCTCCAGGCGATGGCGGATGGCCGCCTTGTAGAGGATGCGATCGGCCTGGGCCCGCGTCGCGCGAACGGCCGGCCCCTTCGAGCCGTTGAGGATGCGGAACTGGATGCCCGACTCGTCCGTCGCGGCCGCCATCGCACCGCCCAGCGCATCGACCTCCTTGACCAGGTGACCCTTGCCGATGCCGCCGATCGACGGATTGCAGCTCATCTGCCCCAGCGTCTCGATGTTGTGCGTCAACAGCAGCGTCGCACTGCCCATGCGGGCCGCGGCGAGCGCGGCCTCGGTGCCGGCATGGCCGCCGCCGACCACGATGACGTCGAATTCCTGGGGGTAGATCACCGGCAACTCACTGCGCATGATCCGAGCCATCACGGCCGGATCGAAGGGGTAGCCCGCGCTGCGACGCGCCGCGCGATCGACCAGGATCACGCCACGCGGAGACGGGTGGGGGAAACCGGGATTTTAGGCGGCCTCGCGCGCGCGCGCCACCAGCGAGGACAATCCGCGCATGCCGGCCGTCCTGCCCATCTCCTCGAACACCCGTGCCGCCGCCTGTCGCCCGCGCTGCGGCGCCTGCTGCATCGCCCCGTCGATCACCAGTCCGATCCCCGGCATGCCCGACGGCAAGCCGGCCGGCGTTCCCTGCGTCCAGCTCGATGCCGACATGCGCTGTCGCATCTTCGGCCACCCCAGCCGCCCCGCGTTCTGCGCCGGCCTGCAGCCGTCCCACGAGATGTGCGGCGAGAACACGGCACATGCGATGCACTGGCTCACCCAGCTCGAACACACGACACGCCCTGCCTGAAACGACAAATGCCGCGGGAGTGCAAGCACTCGCTCCGCGGCATCGGCAGTATTTTCGAGACCCACCGAAAAAGAACGGGGTGCCGACGGAGGCCGTCGGCACCCCAAGAGTCAATCAGCTTCAGTAAGCGCTTCCATCGCGTGAGCGATTTTCCCGGAACTGGATGGGCTGATTGTGGAGGGTCTTGGGTGAACGATGGCTTTGGCCATCGTTTCAAATTAATCTTTCAAAGCGAGTGAATCTTCAAGCGGTCGAGGTACCTGAAGTTCACCAACCACCGCGCGGAGTTCCGTTCGTTGTCGAAGCATCACCACCGACAACAAATTTAAATTTATCGAAGCACAGCTCAACCATTGGCACGAATTCGGAGTGCGTGTCGTCTGCACTCCGCGTCTTAGGGAGCGACAACACCTTCAACGCCGATACGATCTTCAGAATGGAATTCATGTCTATCTACCTGCTAAATGCTGTTGTTCGCCCCTGTAGAAGCATTGAAACAGCTAGCAGTCCGATCGGACACTGTCAGGTCTTACAGGGTCGCAGCCACGCATGGGGCCTTGACCGGTAGGCCGAGGCACGGCCTGAAGGCCCGCAGATTGGGCACCAACCCGAAGGATTTCTAGTTCAGCAGCCCGAGACGGATGGCCTTCAGCACCGCTTGGTGCTTGTTCACGCAAGCGAGCTTGTGCATGGAATTTTGCAGGTGCAAGACTGCCGTACGCTCGGAAATGCTCATGATGGTGCCGACTTCCCAGGCGGTCTTCCCTTCCATCGTCCAACGCAGGGCTTCGAGTTCGCGTGGAGTGAGCGTTGGCGCGTCCAATCGCTTGGGCGGGTTCGGCGTGAAGAGCCTAAAGGCGGCGTCCTGTGCATGGACGGCAAACAGCTGCAGGTCAGCCACGATGCGCGTGACGTTGCGCATGTTCTTGGGAAGGGGCCTGTCCCGATCCACGCCTATGAAGAAGTGGCGTCCACCCGGCAAGTGCATGGCCATCGCTATTCCTGTGCCGTAGCCGTGCTGGGACTGAAATTCCCATAGATTTCCCAGACCTCGCGAAACGTAAGTCTCCTGATCCCAAATGATCGGCACTGCCGACTTCTTGCAGTGCTGCATGACCGGATCATGCTGCGCGCCAAAGTCGAGATCGGAATACCACTCCATGTACTCAGCAGGAGTGTTGTTCACAGTCTGGAACTCAGTGTTCGAGGCCGAATGATCGGTGACTACTGCAGCCGTTACGAACTTGAAGTCGAGGTGCTCCGCGAAGCTGACTACCTGCGCGGAAAAATCCTCGATGGTCGTGGTCTCCAAGATCGAGAGGTGGCTCCCCTGAAGCATGCGCGCTGCCATCACTGACCTCGGTTCACGTCATGCGTGCAAGTGCTTCGCGTCCGGCAAGTCCATGACCGCGAAGCGCGGGCGCGACAAATTGGGCCTTCCCAGAAGGACAAGCGGGTGTGGGGGGAGACATGGTGCACCCTGACAAGTTTGACAGCTAGTCCAAGCAACGCAATATCTCCAGACTCCGGGGCATGCTGACAAGGACATCAACCACAGCCATGCTTGCTGCCCCAATCTTGCCATCGCCGTTGGCGCCCTATTCTTGGCCACCCGTATTTTGGCAGGCAAACCTTCGACGAACGCCCAAATTTGTACACCTCTCCACTCATGTGACGCGTGCCGGCGGGCAAAAGCAACCATGCTGCGGCAGTACGCTCTGGGGCGGCTTCTCGGCCGATGGCGATGCCGGCTTGGCTTGGGACTGGGTTGAAATCGAGCAAGGAGTTGTAGCCATGCGCGACCCTATGTCCCTGATGACAAATTTACAGCTAGTTGCAGAAAACGGTGAGGTGCTCCAGCCGATCGCTGCAGCGTTGCACTTCAATCAGTTCGTACGCCGGCTGCCTTGGCAAGATGAAGTTCGCAGGTTGCTCCACGCTGCTTAGTACCAAGAGATCAGTTTTTCAATGCGCTAAACCGCGAATCGCGGCTAATCGCAGCGGACTAAGCCTAGTCGTATTGCCCGCAAAACTGCTTCATATTTTGTCCCGCAGGCAAGCTTTCTCATAGCGGATTGCAACCGTTCAGATGCGACTTCTTCCGTTGTCGACATCAGCTCTGCCACGCTTTTCGTTATCTTGCCGTCCATTGTCCATCGAAGTGCGTCAATTTCTCGGGACGTAAGGGCAGATCCTTCATCCGATGAGGTGACCGGCGGCAGGCATAGATCAAAAGCTGCTGCCTGGGAGTACGCAGCAAAAGACCGAAAGTCGTCTAGTGCTCGGTGGTTGTAGGTACTTCGCGAGTTATGCGCCTTGCTGCCGCTTAGACCAATCATGTAGTGCCGGCCCTTGCGATAATGCATCGCAGTTGCGATGCCTGTTTTGTAGCCATGTGCAGCTTGATAGTCCCAAAGGTCTCTTACTCCAGCGGCTGAATAGGTATCGACATTCCAAACGATTGGCGACGACCGATTTTTGCAATGCTGACTCACCGGATCTAATTTACCTTTCTCTAAATTGTGAAAATCGTCAAGAAATTCTTGAGGTGCGTTCGTTATGGTCTGAAATTCTGTGAACGTCTCTGAGTGATCTGTAACTACCAACGCAGCAGCGAACTCATAGCCGAGATGATTGGCGAAGCTGACTAGCTGCGCGAGAAATGCCGCCTCGGACTTGCTCTCCAGAACGTCAAGACATCTGTTTTTCATAGCGAGTTCCATATGCATCGGCCCTTCTCAGATGTGAGGGTGCAAGTTAGCGACCTCGAACGGAAGACGGAGGTGAAATTGCACTTCGGCGACTGTTCCCCTGTGCTTCTCCCGCGATTCGCGCTCAACACGCAGTGGCGGGTACCTGCGAAGCTGCGTTGAATCGGCAGTGCTCGACCAGAGTAGCTCAAGAAGAACACTAACATCCTCCGCGCCGCCACTGCATCGCCAGGTTAGGGTATCGAAGCCCCTGGCTCCCTTGGCGAATGCGACGCTCTCGGTCCTACTGCGCCGCCCGCCTCGTCAACTGCCGACTCACGAACATCAACGCCGCCACCGTCAGCACGGCGCAGATCAGCAGCCCGGGGGCGACATCGAGTGCGCTGATGGGGGCGTTCTTCAGGACGCGGTTCATCAGGGTGGACTGTGCCAGCGCGGGCACCCACAGGTTCCAGGCGGACTCGCCTTCCTGGTTGAACAGGCTCACCATGGGCGTCAAGGCGACGGCGAGCACGAGCACGACGGTGTTGGCCTGCGCTTCCTTGTGGGTCTTGCAGCGGATGGCGATGGCCATCATCAGGGCGGACAGGGCCGCGGCGAGCGGGGCGAGCAGGCCGATGAACCAGGCGGCCTCGACCCAGCCGAATCGGAACAGCGCGGCGAGCGACTCGCTGCGCAGCAGGCTCTGCGCGGGCAGGAAGCTCATGCACGACAGCACTGCGATCAGCAGGCCCAGCGCGAACACCGCGCCCCACTTGCCCACCACCAGGGCCATGCGCGCGGCGGGCGTGGCGAGCAGCGGCTCCAGCGATCCGCGTTCGCGCTCGCCGGCGGTGGTGTCGAGGGCGGCGTTGAGGGCGCCGTACAGGACGGCCATCATCACGAACATGGGCACCATGCTGGTGAGCTGGGCGGCGCGCGAGGCGTTGTCGGCGATGTCGTGCTCGTCGACGCTGGACACGTTCATCACACCGGGTGCGACGCCGCGGGCGATCAGGCGCAGCGAGGCCTGTTCCTGCCCGAAGCCCTGCAGCAGCCGCTCGATCGCGCCGACACCGGCCTGCGCGCGGCCGTTGGCGCTGCTGTAGACCAGCTGGATCCGCGGCGCCTGGCCGTGGGCGAGGTCGTCCTCGAAATTCGCGGGCACGATCACGACCGGATCGCCCAGCTTGCTGTCCTTGAGCTGGCTCTCCCAGTCGGCGGGGGCCGTCCTGACGATGAAGGTCTGGCGCTCGAGGTAGTTGCGCAGCGTGGGCGCGGCGTCCAGGCCGATCGCGACGATCTCGCGCGCCTCGGCACGCTTCTCGTACTTGCCCATCAGCGACGACAGCAGCACGAGCATCAGCGGCCCGATGGCGATCGAGGTGAAGAACACCACCATCAAGGTGCGACGGTCGCGCAGCGCGTCCTTGAGCTCCTTGACGAACACCGTCCACATCGCGGCTGGATTGCTCATGAGGCAAGCTCCGTTCCGAACGCGAGGCGCACGAAGGCGTCCTCGAAATCGTCGCAGCCGGCCTGCTCGCACAGGCTGGCCACGGTGCCGTCGGCGACGTGGCGGCCGTGCGCCACCACCACCACGCGGTCGCACAGCCGCTCCACCTCCTGCATGATGTGCGTGGAGAAGACGATGCACTTGCCCGTCTCGTCGCGCAGCACGCGCAGGGCCTCGCGCAGCGCGCGCGTGGCCACCACGTCGAGTCCGTTGGTGGGCTCGTCCAGCACGATGTTGGCGGGGTCGTGCACGAGCGCGCGCGCGAGCGCCGTCTTCATGCGTTCGCCCTGGCTGAAGCCGTCGGTGCGGCGGTCGAGCAGCGCCTCCATCTCCAGCAGCCTGGCCAGGTGTTCGCAGCGCGCCTGCGCCACGTCGTCGGCCACGCCGTGCAGGCGGCCGTGGTAGACGATGTTCTCGCGGGCGGTCAGGCGCGGATACAGGCCGCGCGCATCGGACAGTACCCCCAGGCGCCCGCGCACGGCGGGCGCGTTCTCTCGCATGTCGATGCCATCGACCGTGATCGTCCCGCTGTCGGGAGTGACGAGGCCCACGAGCATGCGCAGGCTGGTGGTCTTGCCGGCCCCGTTGGGGCCCAGCAGCCCGGTGATGGCGCCGTCCTGCGCGTGCAAGGTCATGCCGTCGACGGCGACCACCGTGCGGGCCTTGTGGCCGCGGCCGCTCGTGAACTGCTTGCGCAGGTCGTCCATCGCGATCATCGCGGATCCTTGGTGGCAGCCGGCGCGGCGGCGTCGGGCGCGCGCGGCGACGGGTCGTCGAAACGATTCGGGTCGTTGGTGGCGGGCACGGCACGCGCGGGCAGCGGGGGCTGGAACGCGAGGGGACGCGGCACCTTGGCGGCGCAGTTCATGTCCACTGCCTGCGCCGCGGCGTCGGTGGCGGCATCCATGAAATGGAACACGGCGTCGCGCATGCAGGCGATGGCGGTGACGTTGTGGCCGTTGTTGGCGACGACCACCGAGCGGGCGTTCGCGCCGAGCGCCTTGGCCACGCGCTCGGCGTGGCGCGGCGGCGTCACCGGGTCGAGGCCGCCGGACATCAGCAGCACCGCCGAGGCGCTGGCCGGGATCGTGTAGAACGCGGCCGGCACGTCGCCGCGCGGCCAGTGCGCGCACACGGCGCGGTACAGGCCGGGCGCGCCCGGCTCCTCGCCCGCTCCGGCGACCGGTGGCAGGCGCGGCACATCTTCCGCGCAGATGACGGAGAAGTGCTGGCCTTCCGACAGGTCGGTGGGCAGGCCTCCGGTGGACGTCGACAGCGCCAGCAGCGGGCCGAAGCGCCCCGCCGCTGCCTCGTCGATGGCGTGCGGCAGCATCGCGCCGAGCGCCGGCGCGTACAGCGGCGAACGAACGAGGCCGCGCGCGGCCTCCGCCGTCATCGTCACGTGCAGCGGCTTGCCGGTGATGGGGCCGGCCAGGTCGACGGGACGCGGCAACGACGCCAGCAACGCCTGCCAATGCTCGGCCAGCGCCGGGTGGGCGGCCGCGCAGGCCTTCTCGGCGGCGCAGTCGCGGAACAGCGCCTGCAGGGCCGCCTGCGCGTCGATGTCGTCGCTGACGGGCAGCACCATGTCGGGCGGCGCCACGCCGTCGATCACGCTGCGGCGCACATGCCGCGGATACGCCCTCAGGTATTCCAGCGCCGCGCGCGTGCCGTAGCTGATGCCGATGAGGTCGACCTTGTCGGCGCCGAGCGCGACACGCACCGCGTCGGCGTCTGCCATCGCGATGGTGGTGGTGTAGAAGCGCAGGTCGCCCCAGGGCAGCTGCTGCAGTTTCATGCGGCAGGCGTCGAGCGCGGCGACCGCCCGCGCGCGATCGAGCGCGCGCGCGAGTGCCTCCTCGGGCTCCGGCACGTCGCATTGCAGCGGCGCGCTGTGGCCGGTGCCGCGCTGGTCGATCAGCACCAGGTCGCGCCGCGCGCCCAGGCGCGACGTGAGGTGCTCGATGGTGCCGGCCAGGCCGATGGCGCTCTGGCCGGGGCCGCCGGCGAAGAAGAAGATCGGATCGGGGAGCTTCTGGCGCGCCAGCGCGGGGATCACGACCACGTGCAGGTCGATCTGCGTGCCTTGCGGCTTCGCCGGATCGAGCGGACGCTTGAGGACGCCGCATTGCGCGTCGTGCTCCAGGCCCACCAGGCGGCAGCTGTGCAAGGCCAGCGGAGCGGACGCCGTCGCGGCTGGATCGGGCGCGGCCAAGGCCAGGCCGCCTGCGGCGGACAGCGCGAGAGCGAGGGTGCGCGCCAGCCGCGCCGCGGCCCGCCTCACGCGCGCACCGGCCAGGCGGCGGCGCTCTGCTTGAGCGTGGACTGGTTCATGCGCATCAGGTCGGTGGCGCCGCCGATGAACTCGCCGTTGACGAAGATCATGGGGAACGTGGTCCATCCCGTCCACAGCTTCAGCGGCAGGCGCTTGCGCCACTCGCTCACGTAGCTGCCGTACTCGATGTACTGGTACGGGATGCCGGCGGAATCCAGCCACTTGCGCGCCTGGCGCGGGAACGGGTTCCAGCGCATGCCCACGACCACGATCGCGTTGGCGGCGACCGCGGCTTCCACCTCCGCGATGACCGCCTTGCCCTCGTCCGAGATGCGCGCGCGGATGGCGGGATGGACGCGGGATTCGTCGAGGATGGTTCTGGTCACGATGGCATTCCGGCGAGCTGCGAAGGCGGCCAGCGTAACAGGTTCGGACACGCCCGCGACGCGCGTTCATCGCCATTCCACGACGCTTCGCCGAGTGGCCTTGCGCGCGTCCGGGCCAAGCAGGATGGCGCGGTTTTGGGCATCATGGGCGCCTCGTCGCGCCGCCCGTCCGGTGCTTCTCAACCCTCCCGAAAGCCCGTCATGAAGCTCTACTACAGCCCCGGCGCCTGCTCGCTGTCTCCCCACATCGCGCTGCGCGAAGCGGGCATCAGGTTCGATCTCGTCAAGGCCGCGCTGCAGACGCACACCCTGGCCGACGGCAGCGACTACTACCAGGTCACCGCCAAGGGCCAGGTGCCGCTGCTGGAGCTCGACGACGGCACGCGCCTGAGCGAAGGGCCGGCGATCCTGCAGTACATCGCCGACCACGCGCCGGGCTGCGGCCTCGCGCCGGAGGCCGGCACGATGGAACGTTATCGCGTGCAGGAGTGGCTCAACTTCGTCACCAGCGAGCTGCACAAGGGCTTCTCGCCGCTGTTCAACCCGAAGATGCCGCAGGAGGCCAAGGAGATCTTCGCGGCGCGCCTGAAGGACAAGTTCGCCTGGGTCGACAGCAAGCTCGAAGGCAGCGACTACCTGATGGGCAAGAAGTTCAGCATCGCCGACTGCTACCTGTTCACGATCTCGAACTGGGCCGCCGGCCTGGGCATCGACCTCGGCGGCTTCAAGAACGTCGAGGCCTACCGCGCGCGCATGGCGGCGCGCCCCGCGGTGCAGGACGCGATGAAGGCGGAAGGCCTTCTCAAGTAGCTCAGACGGCCCTGGGCGTGACCTTGCCCGCGGCCTCCTTGGCCAGCTCGCGGGCGCGCTCCACGTCGGCGTCGTGCGCCAGCGCCACGCCCATGCGGCGCTTGACGAAGCTCTCGGGCTTGCCGAACAGGCGCAGCTCGGTCTGCGGCACGCGCATCGCGTCGGCCACGCCGTCGAAGCGCAGCGCCCCGGCGTCGACGCCGCCGTAGATCACGGCGCTGGCGCCGGGGCTCTTCAGCGACACGTCCACCGGCAGGCCCAGGATGGCGCGGGCATGCAGCTCGAACTCGTTCTGCCACTGCGTGATCATCGTCACCATGCCGGTGTCGTGCGGGCGCGGGCTCACCTCGCTGAACCACACGTCGGCGCCCTTGACGAACAGCTCGACGCCGAACAGGCCCTGGCCGCCGAGGTCGTCGGTGACGGCCTTGGCGATGCGCTCGGCGCTGGCGAGCGCGGCCGGATCCATGCGCATCGGCTGCCAGCTCTCCACGTAGTCGCCCTTGACCTGCACGTGGCCGATCGGCGCGCAGAAGCTCGTCTGCACCGCGCCGTCGGCGCCGAGCGAGCGCACGGTCAGCAGCGTGATCTCGTAGTCGAAATCTATGAAGCCTTCCACGATCACGCGGCCATGGCTCACGCGGCCGCCGGCCATCGCGACGTCCCAGGCCGCCTTCACGTCGGCCGGGCCGTCGATCTTGCTCTGGCCCTTGCCGGAGCTGCTCATCACCGGCTTGACGATGCACGGGTAGCCGATCTTGCCGTCGATGGCGGCCTGCAGCTCCTCGAGCGAGTCGCAGAACACGTACGGGCTGGTGGGCAGGCCCAGCGTCTCGGCCGCCAGGCGGCGGATGCCTTCGCGATCCATGGTGAGGCGCGCGGCGCGCGCGGTGGGAATCACGCGCACCACGCCCTCGGCCTCGAGCTTCTGCAGTTCCGCCGTGGCCAGTGCCTCGATCTCGGGCACCACCAGGTCGGGCTTCTCGCGCTCGATCAGCGCGCGCAGCGCCACGGGGTCGCTCATCGTGATCGTGTGCGCGTGGTGCGCCACCTGCTGGCCGGGCGCGTTCTCGTAGCGGTCGACGGCGATGGTCTCGACGCCCAGGCGTTGCAGCGCGATCAGCACTTCCTTGCCGAGTTCGCCGCTGCCCAGCAGCATCACGCGGGTGGCGGCGGGGCTGAGCGGCGTGCCCAGGGGCTTGTTGTAGGTGGTCATGTCGGTCGGGACGGGTGAGTCAGGAAAATCAGGCCTTGGCGGCGGCGGGCTTGAACACGCCGTCGCAGGTGGCGCGCTGCGGGTCACCCGCGGGCAGCCTGGCGCAGATGCCGTTGACCTGCGCGCTCAGGTGGTCGACGACGGCCTGGTGCTTGCCGTCGGCGTTCCACTTCTGCAGCTTCTTGCCCACGCGCTGCAGCGAATGGGCGCTGCGCTGGTCGAAGGCGTTGGGCTGGGCGGCGGCCTCGTTGAACACCGTCTGCGCGGTGGCCTCGATGCGCTTCGAATCGTTGGGCGCCAGGTCGACCAGCGCGCTCAGGTAGGCCGAGCCCCACTGCAGCCGCGTGGCCGGGCCCTCGCTCTTGTCGAAGGCCTGCTGGTACCAGCTCAGCGCCTCGGCCGTGCGGCCCTGCTTGCGCGCGTTGGAGCCCAGCTCGCTCATCAGGTAGTACGGCGCGTGGCTCCTGGCGAGGCTGCCCTTGAGCAGCGTCTCCGATTCCTTCCACAGGCCGGCCTCTTCCAGCAGCTGCGCGGCGGTCGGGATCACGGCCTGGCGCTCGAACGCGTTGGTCGACTCGCGGTCGGTGGAGGCCGCGGTCTCGCGCACTTCCTTGACGAGCGCCGGCGGCAGCTTGGGATGCATCGCGTCCTTGGGCTGGTCGAGGCGGGCCAGCGAGACGCGCGCGAACAGCGCGTCCAGCCGATCGCCGCGCGACAGCGTGGTGTCGGCCTGCAGGCGCGTGAGCGCGGCGTCGAACGAGGCGACCAGCTTGTCGCGGTCGGCGCCCGGCTTGGGCGCCAGCGCGGTGACGATGTCGGCGGCGCTGTTCGTGAGGATGTCCATGGTGGCGCGGCTCGCCGCCGGGTCGGCCAGCACCTGGGCGACGCGGGCGCGCGTGGCGGCGTCGGGCGCCGGCGCGTTCGCCTCGTCGCCGTCGCCGACGGACTTCAGCGCCAGGCGCGTGCAGGCCGCGGATTCGCTCGCCGGGCAGGCCGCCGCGAGCTTGCGCAGCAGCGGGCCGCGCTCGGCCGCCGGCACCGCCTGCGCGCCATCGTCGGTGTCCCACGAGTAGAACGCCAGCAGACGCCATTCGCCGCCCGCCAGGGGCTTTCCGGCACGGGCGTCGGCCAGCACCTGCGCGATCGGGCGGCCGCTTGCCATGCCCAGCTGCAGCAGCTGCATCACCTGCGCCGCGTCCACCTCGCCCGGCAGGCGCGTGAGTTCCTTGCGGTCTGGGCTGAACAGGATCAGCGTCGGGTAGCCCGACACCTTGAACTTCGTGCCCAGCTTCTGCGCGCCGGGTGCGTCGCCGTCCAGGTGCACGGCGACGAAGCTCTTCGACTGCTCGCCGAAGTCCTGGCGATTGAACAGCGTGGCCTTGAGCTGGTTGCACGGCGGGCACCACACGGCGCCCCAGTACAGCAGCACGGCCTTGTTCTGCGCCTTGGCGGTGGCGAAGGCCTTGTCGATGTCGGCGTCGCTGGTGGCCTCCTGCCAGGCCACGTTGGTGGACGGCGGGCCGTCGATGGCGTGGGCGGCGGGCCCGAAGCCGGCGAGCGTCGCGGCGAGCGCGAGGGCCAGGGCGGACAGCTTCACGGTGCGGGCGGGGGACTGCGGCAGGCGACTCATCGGGGAAATCTCCAGGGATATGGATGGATGGCGCGGGGCCTTCGTCGCGCACCGGTGGGCGGCGGGAAGTCGCGCGCCTTCAAGCGACGCAAACGCCTATTGTCTTCGACTGCGGGCGCCCGGGCACGCGCATGCACATGACGGAAGTTCAGCCGGCGGGGTCGGCGTCGGGCTCGCCCAGTGCCTGCTGCGCCGGCTCCTCCGCCGGCTCCGGCGTGGCGCGCGCCAGCGCCATCCAGGTGGCGAACGGCAGCCGCAGCGCGCGCCGCGGCGCCGGGCGCAGCACGTCCAGCACGCCGTCGCGTTCCACCATCACGCCGTAGTCGGCGGGCACGTCGTCGGCGTCGCCGATGCCCTGGGCCAGCACGTACCAGCACTCGCGCGCCATCTGCCGGTAGGCCTCGCCCTTGGCTGGCTTGCGCAGGTCGCCCAGCAGGTCGGCGCGGCGCACCTTGATCTCGTGCACGACGGGCTCGAGGTAGTCCTCCACGGTGGTGTTGCGCACCGAGAAGAGATCGGGCTTCGCCACCGTCCAGCGGCCGGTGCCGGCGGCGTCGTCGCCGGTGCGCACGCGCAGAGACAGGCCGCGCCACGCGATGCGCCCGGCGCGCTGCATGGCCACGGCCACGCGGCCGATGAGCGCCTCGTGCGCGTCGCGCGCGGCGCGGTTGCGCGCGAGCGTGGCGGCCAGCACGGCGATGCCGGCGTCGGTCACGCGCAGCGTCTCGCGGCCGTGGCCGTCGCGCAGGCGTTCCACCCAGCCTGCGGCCAGCAGCTCCACCTCGACGAGATCCTGGCTGGGCCAGCCGGCCGAGCGCCAGATCGCGCGCAGGCGGCGGCGATGCAACTCGGTGAGCGACGGCTGAGGGTTCATGGCGAGCACACGAAAGTATCCGATTACTACCCGCTCACCGCGTGAGCTTCCAAGAATCGGGTCCCGGATTCAACCTGACAGGAGACGACCATGGCGAAGAAGATTCTGATGATCTGCGGCGATTTCGGCGAGGACTACGAGACGATGGTGCCGTTCCAGGCGCTGCTCGCGGTGGGCCACGTCGTCCATGCGGTGGCGCCCGACAAGAAGGCCGGCGACTACGTCACGATGGCGATCCACGACTTCGACGGCGCGCAGACCTACAGCGAGAAGCCGGGCCACCGCTTCACCCTCAACGCCAGCTTCTCCGACGTGCGCGCCGAGAGCTACGACGCCCTGGTGGTGCCCGGCGGCCGCGCGCCCGAGTACCTGCGCATGAACGCGCAGGTGGTCGCGATGACGAAGCACTTCCTGTCGGCCAACAAGCCCGTCGCCGCGATCTGCCACGGCGCGCAGCTGCTGGCCGCCACCGGCCTGATCAAGGGCCGCAAGGTGTCGGCCTACCCGGCCTGCCAGGTCGAGGTGGAGCTGGCGGGCGCCGAGTACATGGGCATCCCGGTCGACCAGGCCGTCACCGACGGCAACCTGGTGACGGCCCCGGCATGGCCGGCGCATCCGGCGTGGATCGCGCAGTTCCTGGCGGTGCTGGGCACGCGGATCACCCTGTAAAGGCCGCGTTCGGCGCTTGGCGATCGCGTGCGCTCGGGCGTACATTGTCCGGCCGGGCGCGGCGATTCGCGGCGCCCGCCCTGCAGAGTTGCGCGCCAGAAGCGACGCGGCCACGCCAAGGAGACATGCATGTGTGAAATCTTCATCAGCGCCGATCCCGCGAGCTACGAGAGCCGCACGCGCTCCGTCCGCCTGCACGGCGTGGTCACCAGCATCCGGCTGGAGCATCTCTACTGGGATGTGCTCGAGGAGATCGCCCGCCGCGACGCCATGTCGGTGGTGCACCTCATCGAGAAGCTCTACGACGAGCTGGTGGCGGCGCGCGGCGGCGTCGGCAACTTCACCTCGTTCCTGCGCGTGAGCGCGCTGCGCTACGAGGGTTTGGTGGCCCAGGGCCGCATCCCGGCCGACGTGGCCATTCCCATCCGCTCGCTCGATGCGAAGACCGTGCTGCACGAGTTGCCCAAGGGCTGGAGCGCGCCGTCGGCCACGGCCAGTGGCGATGCCTCGCCGCCGGCTCGTGCACTGCAGCGCGCGCTCACGCGGCTGCCGCACTGACGCGTTTCAATCCACGCGGAAACGCCCCGGCGACGCATTGACCGCTGGTGCCGACGCGTCCAGCGCCTCGGCGCAGGCGCTCATCGTCCGCGCCAGCATGTCGATGAAGGCGCGCGTCTTCGCCGGCATCAGGCGCCGGCCGGGGAACACCGCCCAGCAGTCCGCATCCGGCAGGCACCAGTCGGGCAGGATGCGCTGCAGCTCGCCGCGCGCCAGGTAGGGCTCGGCGAAGAAGTCGGCCACCGCCACCACGCCCGCGCCGCGGCGCGCCAGCCGGATCAGCACGTCGGGCGAATTGGCGCGCACGTGCTGGGCGGGCACGATCGTCTGCGCAGCGACATTGGCGGCGGGCCGCCGCCCCTTGCCGGAAGCCGCTCCGGCGACGGCGGGCGGCTCGCGCCGCGAGAGCGACCAGGGAATGGCGTCGCCTGCTCGCGACAGCAGCATCAGCGCCGGCATCGTGCGCAGCGCCTCGGGCTCCAGCGGTTCGCCGTGCTCGCGCAGCAGCGCCGGCGCGGCGTACAAGCCGGTGGTGAAGACGGCCAGGCGGCGCGCGGCGAGCTGCGCGTCGTCCTGCAGCTCGCCCATGCGGATGGCGAGGTCGAAGTTCTCGCCGATCAGGTCCACCCGGCGCGGCGAGAGGTCGAGCTCCAGCGCCACCGCGGGGAAATCGCGCACGAAGTCGGCCAGCGGCTGCTCCAGCGCATTGCTGGCGAAGTCGCCGGGCATCGATACGCGCAGCCGCCCGCTGGGCCGGGCCTGGCGCGACAGCGCGAAGGCGAGCGCGGCGTCCACCTCCTCCGACATGGTGCGCGCGTGCTCCAGCACGCCCTGCCCGAACTCGGTGATGACCAGCTTGCGCGTGGTGCGCTGCAGCAGGCGTTCGCCCAGCCGCTTCTCGAGCGCGGCGATTCGGCGCGACACGGTCGATTTCGGCAACTGCACGCGCTCGGCCGCGCGGCTGAAGCTGCCGGACTCGGCCACGCGGGCAAACAGGAGGAGGTCGTCGGCGTCGGGGCTCATGGCGAGGGGGCTGCGTGGCGGTTGGGTCGCCAGCAGGCCATTCTCGCCTGCGCGTGTGTCGGGCGTCGGACTCGGGGGATGGCGGCCAGGCCGCTCCTGTTCAATCCGATCTCGACAGGAGGGGGTGCGCTGATTGTCCTGTCAGGGGAACAATGATGTGCAATCCGACGGCTTCCGGCGCACTCGATGTACCAATACAGTCACATCAAACGGAAAGCCTCCGTTCGACTGATCAACACCCCGGCACCCGAAGGAGCCCCTCATGAACATCCTGCAGATCAATTCCAGCGCACGCTCGTGGGCCAATGGCCAGGGCTCGCAATCCACCCGCCTCGCCAACGAGCTCGTCGAGCGGCTGCGCGCCGCCGATCCGGCCGCGACGCTGACGCTGCGCGACCTCACCGCCAAGCCGCACCCGGCGCTGGACGAAGCCGCGCTCGGCGCGCTGTTCACGCCGGCCGAAGCCCGCTCGGCCGAGCAGCATGCCCGCGTGTCGCTCGACCTGGCGCTGATCGACGAGGTGAAGTCCGCCGACGTCATCGTCATCGGCGTGCCGATGGTCAACTTCGGCATCACCAGCCAGCTGAAGAACTGGATCGACGCGATCGCCAAGGCGGGCATCACGTTCAAGTACACCGCCACCGGCCCGGTGGGCCTGGTCGAGGGCAAGAAGGTCTATGCCGTGCTCACGCGCGGCGGCATCTACCGCGACCAGCCGCACGACACCCAGGTGCCCTACCTGCGCCAGACGCTTGGCTTCCTGGGCATCACCGACATCGAGTTCATCTACGCCGAAGGCCTGGCGATGGGCCCGGACGCGGAAGCCAAGGCGCTCGCCTCGGCCCGCGCCGAGATCGCCGCCGCCCTCGCCTGATCCAACGCGGCCCCGCGCGGGCCGCCTCGAAGGAAACCGACATGACCACGACCCTGATCGATCCCGTCGCCACCGTGACCCCGGACGTCCCCGTGCGCAACCCGCGCTCGGTGGAGCGCCTGGTCACGGGCCAGGCCACCAGCGATGGCGACGGCGTGAAGCTGACCCGCGTGCTGACGCAGCCGCTGCAGCGCCGGCTCGACCCGTTCCTGATGCTGGACGCGTTCGGCTCGGATGACGCCGGCGACTACATCGGCGGCTTCCCCGACCACCCGCACCGCGGCTTCGAGACGGTGACCTACATGATCGCCGGGCGCATGCGCCATCGCGACTCCACCGGCAACCAGGGCCTGCTGGAGAACGGCGGCGTGCAGTGGATGACGGCCGGCCGCGGCCTGATCCACAGCGAGCTGCCCGAGCAGGAGGAAGGCCGCATGGAGGGCTTCCAGCTGTGGCTGAACCTGCCGGCGGCCGACAAGATGACCACGCCGGGCTACCGCGACATTCCCACCGGCGAGATCCCCGAGCTGCGCCTGCCCGGCGCGACCGTGCGCGTGATCGCGGGCGAAAGCCACGGTGTGCAGGGCGCGGTGCAGAAGGCGCACACCGAGCCGCTGTACCTGGATCTGCACCTGGAGCCGGGTGCGACGTTCGAGCAGGCGCTTCCGCCCGGCCACAACGGGTTCGTCTACGTCTACCGGGGCGAGCTGGAAATCGACTCCGGCACCGCGCGCACGAGCGTCCCGCGCGAGCGCATGGCCGTGCTCGCGAACGCGGCCGACCGCGACGGCGTGCGCGTGCGGGCGGGCGCCGACGGGGCGCGGGCGTTGCTCATCGCGGGCAAGCCGCTGAACGAGCCGATCGCGCAGTACGGCCCGTTCGTGATGAACAGGCAGGCCGAGATCTTCCAGGCCGTGGAAGACTTCCGCGCCGGCAAGTTCGGCGTGCCGCCGGGGCGCTGAGCGAGTCCGTTCCGGCAACAAAAATGGCGCCCGCGGGCGCCATTTTCCTTGGAGCGCGAAGGCTCAGGTGCCGGACGCCGCCAGGAAGAAATTGAGCACGCCGGTCGCCGAAGCGGCATTCGGCACGCTGACGACGATGTCCGTGAAGATGTTGCCGACCGTCATCACCTGCGACTTGGACGCCAGGGTGGTGGGGCCGTCGCTGACTTCCGCGAGCGATGCGGTGCCCTGGGGCACGCCCGTCACTTCGGTATACGGCGATGCCGCCGCGTAGTTGATGTTCGAGGCGACGCTGATCGAGTTGACCGCCATCGACAACTGCAGGCCCTGGTTGTCGGAGGCCAGGTTGATCAGGCGGAACTTCACGCCTTGCGACGTCACCGGGGCGGTGTTGTTGTCCTCGATCAGCTTGGCCGTTGCCGTGCTGCCGTTCAGGTAGACCAGCAGCGTGTAGTCGCCGCCGGCCGCGAGCACGCCCGGCTGGTTCGGTGTGACCACGCCTGTGGTGGCGTTGGTGACGTCCATCAGCACGGGGACCTGATTGCCGCCGACCATGACCACGGGCGGCGTGCCGGTGTTGACGACGAAGTAGTTGGAATAGTGCGGGGTGGTGCTCAGCGACAGGATGGGGACCGAGGTGGTGGTCGTGCCGCTCGTGTTGGAACCGGTGACCGAGGCCTGCTGGTTCGGAACCGCCGTCACGGCGCGCACGCGCGCGGTGAGGTTGTAGTACGGGACCGTCGGGCTGGCGGCGCCGGCGGTGCCTTGCGTCAGCAGGATCGCGTTGGCCAGGACGCCGCTGGCGCCCGGGGTCAGGATGACCGTGAGGATTTCCAGCGCGGTCAGCGCGATGGCGACCGGGGTCTGGAAGCGCACGTCGCTGATGCCCTTGGCGATGCTGTTGGCGCCGACGACCGTGATGTAGTACGAACCGGCCAGGATGCCGGCGAACGCGCTCTGCGACACGCCGGTGATGCTGGAGGCGATCAGCGTGGAGACCGCCAGGTCCTGCGTGGCCGACAGGTAGACGTCGACGGCGCCGATGTCCACCGAGGTGTTCAGCACGTTGACGTTGGCCTTGCCGGTGTCGGGCGTGGTGGTGCTCTCGGTGATCAGGACCTGCTTGAGCTCGTTGGCGAAGCCGTAGGCCACCAGCGAGTAGCGTTGACCCTTGTTGATCGTGCGGGTCTGGGCGGCCGTGGCGGCCTGGTTGGCGACGGTCAGCGTGATGCCGACGGCGCCGGCCTGCACGTTCTCGAACGGGCTGGCAGATCCATATGCCACGTCGGTGGACGTGGCCTGGGTCGACTCGACCATGAACCCCAGGTTGGGGTAGCCGACGCTGGCGTTGACCAGGCGAACCGGCGCGCTGCCGCTGCCGCTGCCGCCGCAACCGGCCAGGATCAAAGGCACGGCGCCGCCCGCTGCCAGGAACTCACGTTTGTTCATCGAGAAAACTCCACTTTCCAGGCGGACGCCTGTCATCTGAATCCAACATTATGGGGCATGGCGTGTTGCCGGTCTGTTGCCACCGACCCGGTGTGCCGCCATGCGACAGGGCGACGCCCCGCCTGCACTGATCGCCGATCCGCCAGAAAGTTCGGCGCGGCGCTGCCCGAATTAGTGCACTGCCTCGATTCTGGCAGGCCGCCGCAAAGCGGTTCGGCCCTACCATCCGGACTCCTCGCCAGCCCGCGCCCGCGTCCGAAAAAACGATGACCTCGCCCTACCCCAAGCTGCTCGCGCCCCTGGATCTCGGGTTCACCGTCCTGCGCAATCGCTCCATCATGGGCAGCATGCACACCGGCCTGGAGGACGCGTCGCGCGACTTCCCGCGGATGGCGGCCTTCTACGCGGAACGCGCGCGGCACGGGGTCGGCCTGATCGTCACCGGCGGCTTCGCGCCGAACTTCGAGGGCTGGGTCAAGCCGTTCGCCGGCACCTTGTGGACCAAGGCCAGCGCCCGCCGCCACCGCCAGGTGACCGCCGCGGTGCATGCCGAGGGCGGCAAGATCGCCCTGCAGATCCTGCACACCGGCCGCTACGGCTACTCGCCACTGTGCGTGGCGCCGAGCCGCCTGCAGAGCCCGATCTCGCCGTTCACGCCGCGCGCGCTGAGCGAGCGCGGCATCGAGCGCACGATCCGCGCCTTCGTGCGCTGCGCGGTGCGGGCGCAGGAGGCCGGCTACGACGGCGTGGAGGTGATGGGCAGCGAGGGCTACCTGATCAACCAGTTCCTGGTGCGCCACACCAACCGCCGCACCGACGACTGGGGCGGCGCCTACGAGAACCGGATGCGCCTGGCGGTGGAGATCGTGCGCCGCATCCGCGCGGCGGTCGGCCCGAACTTCATCCTGATCTACCGGATCTCGATGATCGACCTGATCCCCGAGGGCAGCACCTGGGACGAGGTGGTGCAGCTGGCCAAGGCCGTCGCGGCCGCCGGCGCCACCATCCTGAACACCGGCATCGGCTGGCACGAGGCGCGCATCCCCACCATCGTCACCAGCGTGCCGCGCGCCGCGTTCGGCTGGGTCACGGGGAAGATGCGGGCCGAGCTGCGTGCCGCCGGCGTCGCGATCCCGCTGGTCACCAGCAACCGCATCAACACGCCCGAGGTGGCCGAGGGCCTGCTCGCGCCCGGCGTCGACCAGTTCGGCCAGGCCGACCTGGTGTCGCTGGCCCGCCCGTTCCTGGCCGACCCGGCCTTCATGCAAAAGGCGGCACAGGGCCGGGCCGACGAGATCAACACCTGCATCGCCTGCAACCAGGCCTGCCTGGACCACACCTTCTCCAACGTGCAGGCCACCTGCCTGGTCAACCCGCGCGCCGGCTTCGAGACCGAGCTGAAGATCACGCCGGCCGCCACGCCGCGGCGCTTCGCCGTGGTGGGCGCCGGCCCGGCCGGCCTGGCCACGGCCACCACGCTGGCCGAGCGCGGCCACCGGGTGGTGCTGTTCGACGGCGCCGAGCGCATCGGCGGCCAGTTCAACATGGCCAAGCGGGTTCCCGGCAAGGAGGAGTTCACCGAGACGCTGCGCTACTTCGGCCGCCGCATCGAGACCCTGCCGTCGCTGGAGCTGCGCCTGAACACGCGGGTCGACGCCGCGGCGCTGGCCGCCGGCGGCTTCGACGAGGTGATCCTGGCCACCGGTGTGGCGCCGCGTGATCCGCGCATCCCGGGCCAGGACAACGCCAAGGTGCTCAGCTACATCGACGTGCTGCTGCACGGCAGGCCGGTGGGCCAGCGCGTGGCCATCGTCGGGGCGGGCGGCATCGGCTTCGACGTCGCCGAGTTCCTGGTGACCGGCGCCGATCGCGGCGAGCCCTCGCCCGCGCTGCACCTGGACGAATGGCGGCGCGAGTGGGGCGTCGGCGATCCGGCGCGCACGCCCGGCGGCCTCGACCGGCCGCAGCCCACGCCGCCGTCGCGCCAGGTGACGCTGCTGCAGCGCAAGCCCGGCAAGCACGGCGCCGGCCTGGGCAAGACCTCGGGCTGGGTGCACCGCGCCACGCTGAAGATGAAGAACGTGGAGATGCTGGGCGGCGTGAACTACGAGCGCGTCACCGACGAGGGCCTGTTCGTCACCTTCGGCCCGGAACGCAAGGACGGCACGCTGCTGGAGGTGGACACCATCGTGCTGTGCTCGGGCCAGGAGCCGCTGCGCGAGCTGGTGGCGCCGCTGGCCGCCGCCGGCGTGAAGGTGCACCTGGTCGGCGGGGCCGACGAGGCCTCGGAGCTCGATGCCAAGCGCGCCATCAACCAGGGCACGCGCCTGGCCGCGACGCTCTGAGAGATTGATTTCACACTCGCCTCACCGGCGCCCGCTAGGATGGCCGGCGTTGCCGGTTGGCTCTGTCCGCAAGGGTGCATGGAAGAAGGTCTGGGGATTCATTCGTTGTTCTGGTTCGTCGTCACGCGGCTGGGCGAGGCCCAGATCCTGCTGCCGACCTTTCTCGCGGGTTCGCTGTGGCTCGCGTTCGCGCGGCCCGCGGGCGCGCGCGGGCGTCTCGCGCGAGGCAACCCGCACGCGCACGACCACCCGGCGCGGCTCTCGGCGCAGCGCTGGATCGGCGCCGTCATCGCCACCTCGGCCGTCGTCACCATCAGCAAGGTGGCGTTCCTGGGTTACGGCATCGGCAGCGCGACGCTCGACTTCACCGGCTTCTCCGGCCACTCGATGTATGCCACGGCCATCCTGCCCGTGCTGGCGGCCATCGTCGCCGGCCGCCGTGGCGCGATCGCCGGCGCGCTGCTGGCCGTGCTGATCACCTATTCGCGCGTCAAGCTGGGCGCGCATTCCTGGAGCGAGGCGATCTCGGGCATGGCGCTCGGCGCGGCCGCCGCGGGCTGGACGCTGGCCGACTACCTGGCCCATCCCGGCGCCGTGCGCGCGCCGTGGTGGCTGCCGCTGCTGCTGGCCGCGTGGCTCACGCTGCTGCCGATGAAGGCGCCGCCGTCGCGCACGCACGGCCTGGTGGTGTCGATCGCGCTGAAGATGTCCGGCCGCCACCGGCCCTACACGCGCTTCGAGCTGCTCGCCGGCCTGATCCAGCACCCCGTGCACCCCGACGCGGCGCCCTGACGGCGCTATCCTCGAAGGTCATCCTCTTCCTTCGAGATCTCGCCATGGAGTTGCCACCCTCGTCCGCCAAGCGCTACTACTGGGAGGACTTCCCGGTCGGACTCGTGATACCGCTGGGCAGCACCACCGTCACGCGCGAGGCCGTCCTGGCCTTCGCGGGCCAGTTCGACCCGCAGCCCTTCCACCTGGACGATGCCGCCGCCGAGGCGTCGCTGTTCAAGAAGCTGTCGGCCAGCGGCTGGCACACCTGCTCGATGACGATGCGCCTGATGTGCGACGGCTACCTCAACGATTCGGCCGCGCTGGGCTCGCCCGGCGTCGACGAACTTCGCTGGCTCAAGCCGGTCTATCCTGGAGACACGATCAGCGCCGAGATGAGCGTGCTGGAGTCGCGCGTGATGAACAGCAAGCCGCACGTCGGGCTGGTGCGGTCGCGCTGGCGCGTGTTCAACCAGGATGGCGCCGACGTGATGACCATGCAGGGCTGGGGCATGTTCGCCGTGCGCCAGCGGACGTAATTGGTATTACGACTGGTACATTTCGCTCGGGCCCGAATTGCGCAACAAAGTACGGGTTTCTGCCTAGTCTTCACGAGTGAAATTCGATACCGGAACAGGCAACTCGCACAACCCGGCGCTCATTGACAGCGGTCTGTCATGGTACTATAGTGGTATCACATCTATGAGCCACACCTGCTATCACCCCGCCTTTGAACAGGCCGACATCCGTTACGCGCTGGGCGTGGACGGCGGCGGCACGGGCACCCGCGTCCGCCTCTGGACGAGCAGCGGCGCACTCATCGGACACGGCGAGTCCGGTCCTTCGGCGCTGGCCCAGGGCATCGAGCAGGCGTGGAAGCACATCGTCCAGGCCGTGGAGCGCGCGTTCGCGTCCGCCGGCCTGGCCCTGCCGGTGCCCAGCCACTGCGTGCTGGGCCTCGGCCTGGCCGGCGCGGTGGCGCCGCACCTGGCGGCCGCGTTCTTCCGCGCGGCCCCCGAATATGCGTTGATCGTGCTGGAGACCGACTCGCGCACCGCGCTCATGGGCGCCCACGCGGGCCGTCCCGGCGCCATCGTCGCGGTGGGCACCGGCGCGGTCGGCGAGGCGTTGCACGCCGACGGCCGCCGCGTGGCGGTCAGCGGCTGGGGCTTCCCGGTCGGCGACGAAGGCAGCGGCGCCTGGCTGGGCCTGCGCGCGATGCAGATCGCCCATCGCGCGCTCGACGGCCGCGCGCCCGCCGGCACGCTGGCCCAGGCCGTGTGGCGCCAGGTGAGCGACCGCCGCGATGCGCTGCTGGAGTGGTGCTCCACCGCGCGCCAGCACGAGTACGCCCAGCTCGCGCCGCTCGTGTTCGAGTGTGCGGACACGGACGCCGCGGCGCAGTCGCTGGTGCAGGAGATCGGACAGGAGATCGAGGACATGGCGCTTGCGCTCGACCCGGGGCTGCAGTTGCCCATCGTGCTCCTGGGCAGCATCGGCCTGCGCATGGCCGACCGCCTGGCTCCCGCGTTGCGTGCGCGCCTGGTGGGGGCCTCCGGCGATGCCGTCGACGGCGCTCATCGCCTGGTACGCCAGCAGATGAAGGAAGCGGTCGCATGAGCGTCGCCCGGCCGTCAGCAGACGCTCGCCTCGCAGTCCGAAGGACGGAGACTTCCCTATGACCGTTTCGCGCCAGCAGATCAGCGGCCACGTCCTGACGCCGCAGGGCTTCATCCGGGGCACGCTGTCCCTCGTCGACGGCCGCATCGCCGGCATCGAGGGCTCGCCCATCAGCGAAGGCCAGGCCCGCATCTCGGCCGAGCCGCTGATCCTGCCCGGCTTCATCGACCTGCACGTGCACGGCGGCGGCGGCTTCGACACCATGGAAGGCGGCAACGCCGTGGCCGAGATCGCGAAGATCCACGCGCGCCACGGCACCACGTCCATGCTGGCCACCACGATGACGGCGCCGATGGCCGACATCTCGCAGGCCATGGCCGCGCTCGCCGACGCCTGCCGCACGCACCGCCGCGGCGGCGCGCACGTGATGGGCGTGCACCTGGAAGGCCCGTACATCAACCCGGGCGCGCTCGGCGCGCAGCCCGACTTCGCGCGGCCCGCGTCGGTGGACGAGGTCAAGGCGCTGCACGCCATCGCCCCGATCCGCCTGATCACGATGGCGCCCGAGCTGCCCGGCAACCTCGACCTCATCGCCCCGCTCCGCGCGGCCGGCTTCCACGTGCAGATCGGCCACACCGCCGGCACCTACGAGGACGGCGTGGCGGCGCTGCAGCGCGGCGCCACCGGCTTCACGCACCTGTTCAACGCGATGAGCAAGTTCCACCATCGCGAGCCCGGCATCGCCGGCGCCGCGCTGGCGCATGCCGAGTTCGCCGAGATCATCCCCGACCTGCTGCACGTGCACCCGGGCGCGATCCGCGCCGCGCTGCGCGCCATCCCCTGCCTGTACTGCGTCACCGATTCCACGGCCGCGGCGGGCATGCCCGACGGCGACTACAACCTGGGCAGCCACCGCGTCACCAAGTGCCTGGGCGGCGTGCGCCTGGCCGACGGCACGCTGGCCGGCAGCACGCTCACGATGGACCAGGCGCTGCGCAACCTCGTCGGCCTGGGCCTGAGCCTGGACGACGCGTCGCGGCGCGTGTCCACCAACGCCGCCGACTTCCTCGGCCTGGCCGACCGCGGCCGCCTGCTCGTGGGCGCGCGCGCCGACCTGGTGGTGCTCGACGCCGACCTGCAACTGACCCAAGTGATCGTAGAAGGAGACTCCATTGACCTCACGGATGTTTGACGAAGCGCGCGAGGCCCCGGCGGCCGTGGCTCGTCTGATGGCGGCCGACCTCGCCGCCTATGCCTCTCTAGGCCAGCAACTCCGTGACTATCCTCCGCGATCCGCCCTCACCGTGGCGCGCGGCAGCTCCGACCACGCCGCGCACTACATGGCCTACCTCGTGATGGCGCGCCTGGGCCGCCTGGTCACGTCGCTGCCGATGTCGCTGGTCACGCTGTACCAGTCGCAGCTCGATTGCAATGGCCTGGTGTCGTGGGGCTTCTCGCAGTCCGGGCAGAGCCCCGACCTGATCGCTCCGACGCGCCAGTTCCGCGAAGGCGGCGCGCGCACCGTGGCCGTGGTCAACGACGCCGGCTCGCCGCTGGCCGAGGCCGCGCAATGGGTGCTGCCGCTGCACGCCGGCGCCGAGACCAGCGTGGCCGCCACCAAGAGCTACATCGCCCAGCTCGTGGCCGGCGCGCGCATCGTGGCCCACTGGCAGGACGACAAGGCGTTGCTGGCCGCGCTCGAGACGCTGCCCGAGGTGCTGGAGCGCGCCGCGTACGCCGACTGGTCGCCGCTGGTCGACGCCCTGGTCAACGCCGACAAGCTGTTCGTGATCGGCCGCGGCACGAGCCTGGCCATCGCGATGGAGGCGGCGCTGAAGTTCAAGGAAGTCTGCGGCATCCAGGCCGAGGCGTTCTCCGGCGCCGAGGTCAAGCACGGCCCGATGGCGCTGATCGAGGAAGGCTACCCGCTGCTCGTGTTCGCCCCGCGCGGCCCGGCGCAGGCCGGCCTGCTCGCGCTGGCCGAGGACATGCGCCAGCGCGGCGCGCGCGTGCTCGTCGCCGCGCCCGTGGGCACGCCCGGCGCCGAGCTGCCGCTGGTGGCCGCGGGCCACGAGGACCTCGACCCGATCTCCGCGATCCAGAGCTACTACCTGGCCGTGGAAGCGCTCGCGCGTGCGAAGGGCCTCGATCCGGACAAGCCGCGCCATCTCAACAAGGTCACGTTGACCCATTGAAAATGAGTGCCGTGCCCTTCCATCCTGGCCATCTGGTGATGGTCGACATCCCGGGCACGTCGCTCGACGCCGAGACCGCCGAATTCCTGCGGCGTTACCACGTGCGCGCGATCTGCCTGTTCCGCCGCAACCTCGGCACCGAGGACGAGATCCGCAAGCTGACGGCCGACCTGCGCGAGGTGATGGGCCCGAACGCGCTGATCGGCATCGACCAGGAGGGCGGCTCCACCATCCGCGCCACCTTCCTGCCGCAGGCGCCCGCGGCGATGGCGCTGGGCGCGATCGGCGACGAGGCGTTGTGCGAGGAAGTGGGCGCCACGGTGGCGCGCGGCCTGCGCAGCCTGGGCATCAACTGGAACTTCGCGCCGGTGCTCGACGTGAACAACAACCCGGGCAACCCGGTGATCGCCGAGCGCAGCTTCTCGGAAGATCCCGACGAGGTGGCGCGCCTGGCCGCGGCCTGGATGCGCGGCTCGCTGCGCGAGGGCGTGGCCTGCTGCGTGAAGCACTTCCCCGGCCACGGCGACACCGCCACCGATTCGCACCACGCGCTGCCCACCGTCGACAAGTCGGTGGCCGAGCTCGAGGCGCTGGAGCTCAAGCCGTTCCGCGCGCTGGCGCACGCCAAGGGCGACACGCCGGCCGCGCCGTCGGTGATGACGGCCCACATCGTCTATCCGCAGATCGATCCCGAGCATCCGGCCACGCTGTCGCGCGCGGTGCTCACGGGCCTGCTGCGCGAGAACATCGGCTACGACGGCGTCGTGATCACCGACGCCCTGATGATGAAGGCGGTCCACGACAGGTACGGCCACGCGCTGGGTGCCGTGATGGCGCTGCAGGCGGGTGCCGACATGCCGCTCGCGCAGGGCAGCCTCGCCGAGCAGGCGGCCACGGTCAAGGCGATCGAGGCCGCGCTGCAGGAGGGCCACCTGCTGCCCGCCGACGTGAAGAAGTCCGAGGCCCGGCTGGTGGCGCTGGCCACCGCCTACCCGGTGTCGCCGCGCGCGTACGACGCCGCGCAGCGCGCCGCCGACGACGCCGCGATGCGCGCCGCCTGGGCCCGCGGCCTCACCGCGTTCGACGGCGCCGGCAAGACCGCGCGCCCGCCCGCGCCGGGCACGCCGCTGCGCATCGTCACCCAGGATTCGGTGGACTGCGACGGCGTCTCCGAGGCCGGCCTGCCCGCCGAACGCGTGGCCGGGATGTTCGCCGGCTTCCCCGACGTGCAACTGGTGCGCGTGCCCGACCTGCGCCAGGTGGAGGCCGCCACGTTCCCGCAGGATGGCCGCTTCAACATCCTCGTGTCCAACCACCGCACGCGCTTCGGCGACGCGGCCGCCGCCGCGCGGCCCGACCTGCACGTCGCGCTGTGGAATCCGTTCCAGCTGTTCGACATCGCCGCGCCCTCGCTCGTCACCTGGGGCTACTGCGACGGCGCGCTGGAGGCGGTGCGCGCGTGGCTCGAAGGCCGCGCGCGGGCCACGGCGAAGTCTCCGGTGAAGCTCTCTCCCCGCGCGGCCTGAACTTCGGCAGACTGTCGCGCACCCGTGTCGTACCGAGCCCCGTCACCGCCAGGAAAGAGACCCAACGTGCAGAGTGATTCAGTCATGACCGCCGGCGCTGCGCCGCTTCCCTCGGCACCGGCCAGCCCGCTCAAGCGTTCGCCCATCACCTGGGTGCCCACGCTGTACTTCGCGCAGGGCGTGCCGTTCTTCGTCGTGATGGCGATCGCGGCGCTGCTGTTCAAGGATCTCGGCATCGAGAACAGCGTCATCACGCGCTGGACGAACGCGCTGGGCCTGGCCTGGGCCGTCAAGCCGTTGTGGAGCCCGTTCCTGGAGGCCGTGCCCAGCAAGAAGCTGCTGGTGGTGCTGTTCCAGCTGATCGGCGCCACCACGCTGGGCCTGGTGGCGCTGGCGTTGAACGTGCCGCACAGCATCTCGCTGGTGCTGGGCATCCTCGCGTTCACGGCGTTCGCGTCGGCCACGCACGACATCTCGTCGGACGGCCTCTACATCGCCAGCCTCACCGACAAGCTGCAGGCCGAATACGCCGGCTGGCAGGGCGCGTTCTTCAACGCGGCGCGCCTGTTCGCGCGCGGCGGCGTGCTGGTGCTGGTGGGCTACCTCGAGAAGACGATGGAGGCCGCGCACGCCTGGAGCGCCGTCTTCGTGCTGCTGGCCGCGGTGATGGCGGCGCTCGCCGCGTACCACCTGTGGGCGCTGCCCGACACGCGCGGCGATGCGCAGGCGCCGCGCAACCTGGGGGCCATCGCCAGGACGACCGCGGAGGTGGTCGTCGAGTTCTTCAGGAAGCCAGGCATCTGGTTCGCGATCATCTTCATCATCCTGTTCCGCGCCGGCGAGGGCCAGATCCAGTCGGTGGGCCCGCTGTTCCTGCGCGACTCGCGCGCGGTGGGCGGCCTGGGCCTCACCACCGACCAGATCGGCGTGGTCTACGGCACCTGGGCGACGGTGGCCTTCGTCGGAGGCAGCATCGTCGGCGGCTACTTCACGGCGTGGCTGGGACTGCGCCGCTCGATGGCGTGGCTGGTCATCGCGATGAACCTGCCCAACCTCGTCTACTGGTGGCTCAGCACAGCGCGCCCGACGGACATGACCGCGATCGCCGCCGGCCTGTCCATCGAGATGTTCGGCTACGGGTTCGGCTTCGTCGGCATCATCCTGTTCATCATGCAGGTGGTGGCCAAGGGCCGCTTCACCACGGCGCACTACGCGCTCGGCAGCGGCGTGATGCAGCTCGGGTTCATCCTCTCGGGCACCTGGAGCGGCGAGATCCAGACCTGGCTCGGCTACCAGCACTTCTTCCTGTGGGTGCTGGCCTGCGCCGTTCCCGTGCTGGTGCTGTCGTTCTTCCTGCCGCATCACGAGGAAGCGAAGTCCGCGTGATGCGTCGCGCGACCCTCCCGCTCGCGTTCGTCGCCCTCGCGGCCGGCTGCGCGACGGTCGCGCCGGGGCCGACGGCGAACCTGTTCTTCGACGACTTCTCGTACGCGAAGCCCGCCGACATGGCCGCCGCCGGCTGGCAGCTGCGCGACGGCACCGGCCACCCCGGACTGCCCGGCGGCCGCTTCGGCGCCGACGCCATCACGCTGGTCGACGACCCGCTGCAACCCGGCAACCGCGTGCTGCGCATGACCGCGCGCACCGACGGCACCGGCCCCGGCACCGTGCAGGCGCAGCTGTGCCACCAGCGCAAGTACCTGCAAGGCACCTACGCCGCGCGCATCCGCTTCTCCGACGCGCCGCGCGCGGGTGCCGACGGCGATCCGGTGATCGAGTCGTTCTACGCGGTGGCGCCGCTCGCGCATCCGTTCGACCCGGACTTCAGCGAGCTCGACTGGGAGTACCTCCCGAACGGCGGCTGGGGCTCCGGGAAGACGCGCCTGTATGGCGTGTCGTGGCAGACGGTGCAGATCGATCCGTGGGAGGCGCACAACTCCGCGCACGAGGAGTTCGCGTCCTTCGACGGCTGGCACGTGCTGCTGATGCAGGTCACGAAGAACGCGGTGCACGAGTTCGTCGACGGCCGCGAGGTGGCGGTGCACGACGGGCGCAACGTGCCCGTCTCGCCGATGACCATCTCGTTCAACCTGTGGTTCGCGGTGGGCGGCACGCTGCCCGCCGGCGGCGCGCCGCGCGTCTACGACGAGGACATCGACTGGGTGTTCCACGCGAAGGACCGCGTGCTGAGCCCCGCCGAGGTCGACGCCCAGGTGCGCGCGCTGCGCGCCGACCATGTTCCGCGCACGGACACCGTGCCGGCGCCCATACCCACCCTGCAGCAACGCTGCGACATCTAGAAGGTTCCCACCCCATGGCCAGCCTGACGCTCAAGCAGATCCGCAAGACCTACGACGGCGGCGCCGAGGTGATCAAGGGCATCGACCTCGAGGTGCGCGACGGCGAGTTCATGGTGTTCGTCGGCCCGTCGGGCTGCGGCAAGTCGACGCTGCTGCGCATGATCGCGGGCCTGGAGGAGATCAGCGAGGGCGAGCTGTTCATCGGCGACCAGTGCGTCAACGACGTGTCGCCGTCGGACCGCGGCGTGGCCATGGTGTTCCAGAGCTACGCGCTGTACCCGCACATGACGGTGGCCGAGAACATGGGCTTCGCGCTGAAGCTCGCCAAGCGCTCCAAGGCCGAGGTGGCCGCCGCCGTGGGCCGCGCCGCCGAGATCCTGCAGATCAGCGCGCTGCTCGATCGCAAGCCCAAGGCGCTGTCCGGCGGCCAGCGCCAGCGCGTGGCCATCGGCCGCGCGATCGTGCGCCAGCCCAAGGTGTTCCTGTTCGACGAGCCGCTGTCCAACCTCGACGCCGCGCTGCGCGTGCAGATGCGCACCGAGCTCTCGCGGCTGCACCGGGAACTGGGCACCACCATGATCTACGTCACGCACGACCAGGTGGAGGCGATGACGCTGGGCCAGCGCATCGCCGTCTTCAACGCCGGCCACGTGGCGCAGGTGGGCGAGCCGATGGCGCTGTACGACAACCCGGCCAACCTGTTCGTGGCCGGCTTCCTCGGCTCGCCCAAGATGAACCTGGTGCCCGTGACCGTGAGCGCCAATGACGGCGACGGCCTGCGCGTGCGCGCGCACGACGGCGCGGGCGAGTTCGCGCTCGGCCCGCGCGCGCTCGCGCCCGCGATCGGCACCGCGGCGACGCTGGGCTTCCGGCCCGACCAGGTGGAACTCGTGGCCGGCGCGGACGCGAGCGGACTGCACGGACGCGTCGACCTCGTGGAGCGCCTGGGCGACGCGACGCTGGTGCACGTGCAGTGCGCGGGCCAGGCCGCGCCCGTGATCGTGCGCCTGCCCGGCCACGCCGATCCGCTGGCCGCCGGCAGCCAGGTGGCGCTGCGCCCCGATCTTTCGCGCAGCCGGCTGTTCGACAGCGCGGGCGAGGCGTTGCAGCGCAGCGCCTGAGCAAGCCGGATGAAAAAGGCCCCGATCGCCGTCGCGACCGGGGCCTTCGTCCCTGCGGAAGGTCCTACTTCGACGCGGCGGCGGCCGGCGCCGGCACGGCCGCCGCGTGCAGGCGCGATTGCGCGTACAGCGACCAGACGTGGGCGATCGGCACGATGCCGTTCGGGCCGCTGCTGACGGCGTCGAGGGTCTTGACGGCGTCGGCGTCGCGGCCGGCCTTCACGAGCGCGAGGCCCAGGTGCAGGCGCGCTTCTTCCGGGTTCCTGATGCCGCCCTTGGCGATGCCCTGCTCGATCAGCTGCGCGCCTTGCTGCGGGTTGCCGTCGACGGTCTGGAGCAGGCCCAGCGACACCAGTGCGTTGCCGTCCTTGGCGGTGTGCGCGGACGATTCGGCGGCCGCCTGCTGGGCGCGGTCGCTGGCGACGGCCTTGTTGACGTCGGCGCGCAGCTTGTTGGCCTCGGCGAGGTCGGGGCCCGTGAAGGGCTTGGAGGCGTAGGCGTCGTCGAGGATGTGCTTGGCCTCTTCCGGATAGCCCGCGTGCGCGGCCAGCGCGGCGTAGCTGAGGCGCTCGCTGTCGCTGACGCCACCCAGCACCTGCGTCTTCAGGCGGTAGTTGTCCACGTACATGCGCTCCGAGAACTTGTCCGTGTGCGCCGCGCGCGCGACCAGTTCCTTCCAGTAGTCGGCCTTGGGATAGGCCACGGCCAGGCGCTCCAGCGACCACAGGTAGCCGGCGTCGCTGTCGGACTGCGAGTACGAGGTGGCCAGCAGGCGCAGCGTCTTCTCGGTGGGTACCTTGCCGGCGGCGTACGTGGCGTCGACCTGGGCGCGGAAGCCCTTGGCGGCGGCGGCGTACTCCTTGTCGATGTACTGCGTCTGCGGCAGCAGTTCGCGCAGCTGGGCGTCGTCGCCGCCGGCGTCGATGTAGCGCTGGATGGCGACCGTGGCCTTCGGGTACTGTTCGGTGGTGTACAGGATGGAGGCCAGCGCCTTCATGATCTGCAGGCGGTCGGCGGCGGGCAGCTGGTCGCTGGCCAGCAGGGCCTCGAAGTCGGCGGTGGCGGCGACGTTGTCGTTGGCGGTGTATTCGGCCGGCGCGCGCACGCGCAGGATCAGGTACTTCTCATAGGGATTCAGGTTCGGCAGCGCCTCGAGTTCCTTCAGCTTGGCCAGCGTGGCCGGGCCGTTGCCGGCCTTGAGCAGGTCCTGTGCCTCGTTGAACGGCTTCGCGAAGGCGGGGCTCACCGAATTGGCGGCCGAGGCGGCTGAGGCGGCCGCAGCCGCGGCGTCGGCGGCGAACGCGGGGGCGGCGGCGTTCAGGCCAGCGGCGAAGGTCAGCGCCAGCAAGGCGCGCGAGGTGATGGCTCTCATGTCAGTCCCAGGGAAACGCTGCGCCGAACGAGAAAATGGATTCACGACTGCGCACGGGCGGCGCCCCGAGCGCGAAGGAAAAAGACAGCTATTGTCCTCAAAACGCGGACCGCGCCGGTGACGCCGACACCGGGGCTCACGAAAAGCCGCCGGCGGCGGGGCCGGGTCGCGGGTGCCAAGCCGGGCAGATCACGTGCCCGGGAGGCGTTCAGGACGCGTTGAGCTCGGCGACGAAGTCGTAGGTGTCGCCTCGGTAGATGGACTGCGACAGCTCGATCGCGCGACCGTCGCGCAGGTAGCCCAGGCGCTCCACCAGCAGGCCGGCATCGCCCACGTCGGCAT
Source organism: Betaproteobacteria bacterium (assembly GCA_013289985.1). GTDB lineage: Bacteria > Pseudomonadota > Gammaproteobacteria > Burkholderiales > Burkholderiaceae_C > Scleromatobacter. The sequence continues at coordinate 164,061 of JABCYW010000001.1, forward strand.
CGAGCAGGCGGGCCTGTTCCTCGTTGAGCAGCAGCGCGCGCAGGCGTTGCAGCGCGCGCACGGGACGATTTCCGGCGCGCTCCAGCGCGTCGTACAGCGAGTTGTCCACGGCTTCGAGCGACGGCAGCGCCGCGGCCGACAGGGTGGCGTATTCGAGCGCCATCGGCGAGTCGTCGGCGTAGCGCAGGCGGTGGAAGCGGTACACCAGCGAGCCGGGACTCAGCGCCAGCTTCATCGCCTCTTCCGGCGTGACGGTGCCGCTGGAGCGCTTGATCCATTCGCTGCGCGGCGTGCGGCCACGGGCGCGCATGTCTTCCGAGAACGACGTGAGCTTGGCGAAATTCTTGTCGATGCGGGTGGACACGAAGTTGCCCGAGCCCTGGCGCTGATCCAGGAAGCCTTCGTCGGCCAGGCCCTGGATGGCCTTGCGCACCGTGATGCGCGAGACGCCCAGGTCGGCGGCCAGCTGGCGCTCGGAAGGCAGCGCGTCATCGGGCCCGAGGACCCGCTTCTCGATGGCCTCGCGCAGTGCGCGCTGCAGCTGTTGATAAAGCGGTTGACTGCCGTCGGGATCCAGCGTGTTGAGGAGTTGTGCCAGCGCGCTCATTGCGTGCCCTTTTTCGCGTTGTCGGGGGCTGCGGGGCGGCTCGTGCCGCTGCCGCACTGGGCGAGTCCGGCCGGCCGCGGGTCGCAGCTGCAACAGCATACCACTCAGGCACCAAATTCCAGTGACACGCACCCGTCGGGCGAACCACGCCGCCGCGGCCTCGCGGACCGTGAATTCGCGACTTCCCAGCTCGTAAACGCGGTGTTGCCTTCACGCAATATGAGGGTAAACGCATAGGGTACTGGTCTAGACTGGTTGTACAGTGGTACTACCTTATCGCATACCAGGTTTCTAGCCCGAGGGTGCACCGTCTGAGCTCATGGAGAGACGGCACGACCCAACCCCAACCGGCCGCGTTCCCGAACAATGCTGCCACCCGAAAAGAGGAGCCCCATGAAGACGAAACTTACGCCCATTGCCGCCGCCGCCGCGGTTGCGATCGCCGGAGCGGTCGCCGCGCCCGCATTTGCACAGTCCGCCGCTGCGCCCGCCGCTGCCGCGTCCGCCGCAAAGGCGGACGATGTGCAGACTGTCGAAGTCACGGGCATCCGGGCTTCGCTGCAATCCGCCATCACCGTGAAGCGCAACGCCGAGACGCACATCGACGTCATCTCGGCCGAGGACATCGGCAAGATGCCTGACAAGAACGTGGCCGACTCGCTGGCGCGTATCCCGGGCGTGACCATCATGAACAGCCCCTCGGGCGGCTCCGGCGGCTTCGACGAGCGCGACCGCGTGGGCCTGCGTGGCACCAACCCCAGCCTGACGCAGACGCTGCTGGACGGCCACCCGGTCGCCAACGGCGACTGGTTCGTGCTGGACCAGACCGGCGCGGGCGTGGGCCGCAGCGTCAGCTTCTCGCTGCTGCCGTCCGAACTGGTGAGCCGGGTCGAAGTGCACAAGAACGCAGTCGCCTCCGACATCGAAGGCGGCACGGCCGGTTCCGTGAACATCATCACCCGCAAGCCGCTGGAATTCTCCAAGCAGTTCACCCTGGAAGCCACGCTGGGCGCGGTCTATGCCGACCTGCCGAAGAAGACCGACCCGCAGGCCAGCGCGCTGGTGGCCTGGAGGAACGAGTCCAAGACCTTCGGCGTGATGCTGCAAGCCTTCGACGAGAAGCGCCACCTGCGCCGCGATGGCGTCGAGACCTTCGCCCATGACGGCCAGAATGCGCTGACCCCCATCAGTGCCACCACGAACGCGACGGCCGTTGCCGCCGGCATCCCCGTGGGCACGCTCTACCCCAACCTGATGGGTGCGGCCTTGTTCACCCAGGACCGCGACCGCAAGGGCGGCGCCGTCAACGTCGAGATCAAGCCGACCAACGACATCGACCTCTCCCTCTCGGGCTTCTCGTCCAAGATGGACGCGAACAACTACAACCGCAATTTCATGATGTCGCCCTTCTGGGGGCTCAACGACACGCGCCATACGGGCAACCTTCCCACGATCGGCAACTTCACGATCGACCCTTCGACCAACATCCTGACCTCGGTCAACTACACCTTCGCGCAGCCCACGCAAGTCGGCGTGTTCGACCTGATCTCGCGCAAGGCGTCGGCCTCGACCAACTACCTCAGCCTGGAAGGTTCCTGGAACGTCAACCGCTCGCTGAAGCTGTCCGGCAACGGGGGCGTGTCCAACGGCGAGGGCCGGACCCTCTCGCAAGACGTCTGGGAAGGCGACATCTATGGCACGGCTGCCGGCTATCAGCTCCACGGCAGCGGCACGGCGCCCTCGTTCGGCATGACCCTGGCCCCGCCGCCCGCCCCCACCGTTGCCACCGGCAACTACGCGACGGACTGGATCTTCGGCGACCAGGACGTCGACGTGAAAGACAAGGACACCTGGGGTCAGATCGATTCCGAGTACTCCTTCGCCGACGGCGTGCTCCGCAGCCTGAAGTTCGGCCTGCGCGGCTCCGAGCACAAGCGCTACACCGATGGCCCCATCATCGCCCAAGGCCCGAACTGGGGTACCGACCCCTTCGCCCACCCGCTTCCCCAATCCGACTTCACCGAGACCTACCCCAGCAACTTCGGCAGCGGCCTGGGCAGCGGCTTCCCCACGGGCATCGCCTTCCCGACGCCGGCAGCCCTGGCGGCCTATGACGCCACCTATGCCGCACGCCCGCTTTCGCGCCGCATCGTGACGCACGAATACAACGTGAAGGAGAATACTTCGGCCGGCTACGTGCAAGGCAACCTGGAAGGCGAAACCTGGAGCGGCAACGTGGGCCTGCGCATCGTGCAGACCAAGGAAAGCTCCCTGGTCTGGGCGCCCACCAGCAATAAATCCTTGCCGGGCTACGTCGACTCCGTGTGGGCGGCTGGCGCCATTCCCTACACCGGCTATTACCAGACCTACGACAAGCGCAACTACACGGACTTCCTGCCAAGCGCCAGCATCCGCATCGAGGTGACGCCGAAGGTCATTGCCCGCTTCGCGCTGTCGCGCACGATGACCCGCCCCGACTACACGGCCCTGTCGTCGGCCCAACTGCTGGGCAGCTACTCCGACCCCACCGGCAAGACCGTGGGCACCGGCACCACCGGCAACCCCAACCTCGACCCGGTCCGCTCGACCAACGTCGACGCCAACTTCGAGTACTACTTCGCGCCGCGCGCCTTCGTGTCGATGGGTGCGTTCCACATGGAGATGGCCAGCTACATCACCGATGGCACGCAGCGGGGAACCTACACGACCGACCTGGTGAGCGGCACGCCGGGGCAAACCATCACGGCCCCGTTCAACCTGACCACGAATGTCAACATGAAGGCCTCCGTCACGGGCCTGGAATTCGCGGTCGAGACGCCGGTGTTCAGCAACTTCGGTGTCAGCGCGAACTACACGCTTGCCGATGCGCACGACGACACGGGACACGTGCTGAAGGGCTCGGTCAAGAACTCCGGGACCCTGAGCGGCTTCTTCGAGAACGACATGTTCTCGGCGCGCCTGAACTACAGCTACAGCGGGGACAACTTCCTGGGTCGCGACCGTGGCACCGACTACTACCAACGCGGTGTCGGCGTGATGTCCGCCGCGCTGGGCTACAAGGTCGGCGATCACCTGGCCTTCAGCCTGGATGCGCAGAACCTGAACAACCCGATCCTGAAGTACTACGGCGACTTCAAGTCGGAACCGCGCGCCATCTACCGCAACGGCCGCCAGTTCTACCTGAGCGCCCACTTCAAGTACTGATCGTCCGCGGCTGCCCGCGTCGGCGGGCTTTCACGGCAAAGGACGGCCTTCTGGCCGTCCTTTTTTCCATCTCACCCCGCACCGGGGCTGGGCTATGCTGGAAGATCACGCCACGTTTCGCGTTTCCACGATGACTGCGTCCCCTCACCCCCTGCCCGAAATGCACGGCGTCGACCGCGCCAGGTTCGAGGCCGAGATCCTGCCGGGCAACGCCCCAGTCATCCTGCGTGGGGTGGCGAGCGGCTGGCCCGCGGTGGCCAAGGGCCGCGAATCGCCGCTGGCGCTGGCGCAATATCTCGCGGCGATGGACAACGGCTGTCCCGTGGACGCGCTCATGACGCGCCCCGAGGAAGACGGCCGCCTCTTCTACGACGCCGCCATGACCGGCTTCAATTACGTGCACGCCAAGCTGCCGGTGTCGCATGTGCTGGAACAGATCCTCCGCTACGCGCAGTTCGAGCGGGCACCGGCGGTGGTGATCCAGAGCGCGGCGATCGCCCGCTGCATGCCCGAGCTCAAGCGCGACCACGTGCTGCCGCTGCTGGACGAAAGCGTCGAGCCGCGCGCCTGGATGGGCACCGTCACGGTCACCCCCGCGCATTTCGACGAGTCGCACAACATCGCCGTGTGCGTGGCCGGGCGCAGGCGCTTCACGCTGCTTCCGCCCGAACAGGTCGCCAACCTCTACGTCGGCCCGCTCGACCACGCGCCCGCCGGCAGGCCGATCTCCCTGGTGGACTTCGCCAAGCCGGACTTCGACCGTTTCCCGCGATTTCGCGACGCGCTGGCCCACGCGCGGGTCGCCGACCTGGAGCCTGGCGACGCCATCTACATGCCGCCGCTGTGGTGGCACCACGTGCAGTCGCAGGCGAAGATGAACATGCTCGTGAATTACTGGTGGGCGCCGCCGCCGTCGCCCGGGCTCGCCACCCTGATCTACGCCACCGCCGCCCTGCGCTCCTTGCCGCTCGCGCAGCGCCAGGCGTGGCGTCATCTGTTCGAGCACTACGTGTTCGATGCCGAGCAGGGTGACGCCGACCACATTCCGGCTGAACGGCGCAGCGTGCTCGGCGAGATGAGCGCCGAAGATCATGCACGACTGCGCAAGTTCCTGAGCGAGCGGCTCGCACGCTGATCGCCCATGACATGACCAAAATCGGACCAGAACCGCGCATGCAGTACAGTCCCACCGAGCCACCCGTCAAGCACATCGCCATCGTGGGCGGCGGCACGGCCGGCTGGATGACCGCGTTGCTGCTGTCCGCGTCGAAGTTCGGCGCGCGCCTGAAGGTGACCGTGCTCGATGCGCCGAAGGCGGCCATCGTCGGCGGCGGCGAGGGCTCCACGCCGTGGCTGCGCGGCTTCTTCGACAGCATGGGCATCGCCGAGGCGGAGTGGATGCCCGCCTGCGATGCGACGTACAAGAGCGGCATCACGTTCGACGGCTGGAGCACGCGCCCGGGCCACGAGAGCTGGTTCCACCCGTTCCCGTCGATGCTGGACAACCTCACGATGCCGCAGTTCCTGCGCAACGTGCACGCCCGGCTGAACGGCGCTGACGTCCACGCGCATCCCGACCGCTTCTTCATGTCGCAGCGCGTGGCCGTCGCAGGACGCGCGCCGCTGCCCGCGCACGAGTTCCCGTTCGACCTCGGCTACGGCTACCACTTCGACGCCACGCTGCTGGCCGCGTTCCTGCGCGCCAAGGCACTGCAGCGCGGCGTGGTGCACGTGGCGCGGCACATGAATTCGGCCACGCTCGACGAGCGCGGCGATATCCGCGCGCTCGAGCTCGACGGCGGCGACAGTCTCGCGGCCGACTTCTTCGTCGACTGCTCCGGCTTGGCCTCGCTGCTGATCGGCCAGGCGCTGAAGACGCCGTACGTGTCGTTCTCCGACGTGCTGTTCAACGACGCGGTCATCGCGATGCCCACGCCCGACCACGACGGCCCGCTGATGTCGCAGACGGTGTCCACGGGCCTGAAGCACGGCTGGGCGTGGAGGCTCCCGCTGACCTCGGGCAACAGCAACGGCTACGTCTACAGCAGCGCGCACGTGTCCGCCGACGCGGCCGAGACCGAGCTGCGCGCGCACCTCGGGCTGCTCGACGCCGACGTGCCCGCGCGCCACCTGAAGATGCGGGTGGGCCGGCACGCGAAGCACTGGAACCGCAACTGCGTGGCCATCGGCCTGTCGCAGGGCTTCATCGAGCCGCTGGAGGTCACCACGCTGATGTTCGTGCAGCGCGCCGCGGCGTCGTTCGTGGACGTGCTCGAGCGCGGCGACCTCGGCGAGGCCGCGCAGGCCGCGTTCAACGGCGGCCTCGATGCGCGCGTGGACGGCGAGCGCGACTACGTGGTCGCCCACTACAAGAGCAACTCCCGGACCGACACCGACTACTGGCGCGCGAACGCGGCCAACGACGCGCTGTCGGAGTCGCTGCAACTGCTGCTGCGCACCTGGTTCGCGAGCCAGCCCATCGCGCCCGGCATCGAGAACGGCAGCTTCGGCACCGGCTGCGACACGTTGTCGTGGTACTGCCTGCTCGCCGGCGTGGGCCTGTTCCCGGAAGTGCGGCAGGGGGGCGCGAACGAGGCGGGCGCCGACCTCGCGGGCATCGACGACCTGATCCGGCGCAGCACGCCCAACTTCCCCGACCACCGGGCCTGGCTGCGCGACATCCCGCCGCACGCCGAACGCGTCAACCTCTGGCGCCAGCCGGCCGACGCCGGACGCCGCGTCACGCTCGGCGCGCTCTGACCCACCCACACCTCTGACACTGGCCGCGGCATGACGGACACCTCCACGATCTGCAACCAGAACGCCGCGGCGCGCACCCGCCCCGCCGGCGAGCTGCCCGAGCCGCCGATCCGCCACGTCGCGGTGGTGGGCGGCGGCACCGCCGGCTGGATGACGGCGCTGCTGCTGGCCAACTCGAAGTTCGGCGAGCGCCTGAAGGTGACGGTGCTGGAGTCGCCGCAGGTGGGCATCATCGGCGTCGGCGAAGGCTCCACGCCGTGGCTGCGCCTCTTCTTCGAATCGCTGGGCATCGAGGAACGCGAGTGGATGCCCGCGTGCAACGCCACGTACAAGAGCGGCATCACGTTCGACGGCTGGTCCACGCGACCCGGCTACGAGAGCTACTTCCACCCGTTTGCATCGATGCTGGACAACCTCACGATGCCGCAGTTCGTGGGCAACGTGCACGCGCGGCTGAACGACGCCGACGTGCACGCGCATCCCGACCGCTTCTTCATCTCGAACAAGGTGGCGCAGTCCGGCCGCGCGCCCCGGCCGCGGCGCAGTTTCCCGTTCGACATCTGGTACGGCTACCACTTCGACTCCTCGCTGCTCGGCGCGTTCCTCGCCAGGAAGGCGGCCGAGCGCGGGGTCGCGCACGTGGCACGCCACATGACGTCGGTGTCGCTAGCCGAGAGCGGCGACATCCGCGCCCTCGAGCTCGAAGGCGGCGACACGCTGGCCGCCGACTTCTTCGTCGACTGCACCGGCTTCGCCTCGCTGCTGATCGGCAAGGCGCTGCAGACGCCGTATGTCTCGTTCGCGCAGAACCTGTTCAACGACTCGGCCATCGCGATGCCCACGCCGTCGGGCGACGGGCCGCTGATGTCGCAGACCGTCTCCACCGCGATGCGCCACGGCTGGGCGTGGAAGATCCCGCTGACCTCGCGCAACGGCAACGGCTACGTCTACAGCAGCGCGCACGTGTCGGCCGACGCTGCCGAGACCGAGCTGCGCACGCGCCTGGGGCTGCTCGACGCCGACGTCCCCGCGCGCCACCTGAAGATGCGCATCGGCCGCTACACGCAGCACTGGAACCGCAACTGCGTGGCCGTGGGCCTGTCGCAGGGCTTCATCGAGCCGCTGGAGGCCACGGCGCTGCTGTTCGTGCAGCGCACGGCGCAGTGGCTGGTCGAGGCGCTCGAGAAGGGCGAGCTCGACGAGCCGGCGCGCGCGAGCTTCAACGACAAGATCAACGCGCAGTTCGAGGGCACGCGCGACTACATCGTCACGCACTACAAGACGAACACGCGCAGCGACACGCCGTATTGGCGCGACAACGCCACCAACACGGCGCTGTCCGACCCGCTGCGCCTGCTGCTGGGCGCTTGGCTCGCGAGCAAGCCCATCGTGGGCGGCATCCGGCAGGGCCAGATCGGCCGGGGGTATCCGACGATGTCGTGGTACTGCCTGCTGGCCGGCATGGGCCTGTTCCCCGAGGACGCCCACCTGCGCGCGCCGACGGCGCAGGAATCGCAGTACGACCTCGATGGGCTCGACCAGCTGCTCGAACGCAGCGCGCTCAACTTCCCCGACCACCGCGAATTCCTGGGGGACATTCCGGCGAAGGTGGTGGAGAAGTCGTTCCAGGTCTATCAATGGTGAGTCGAGCGCCGCGGCGCGCGATCGGGGTCAGGCCTTCGCGTCGCCATCGCGATCCGCGACCGCGGCCTTCCTAGAATCGACCTGTCAACACCGAGAGGACAGCATGAACGGCGAGCTGCAGCCCATCGCGCGACGGCGCGACGTCGACCCGGAGACCTTCCACAACGAGATCGTGCCGCGCGGCGAGCCGTGCGTGCTCGAGGGCGTGGTGGGCCGCTGGCCCGTCGTCGAGGCCGCGCGCGCGTCCACCGAGGCCCTCTGCGAGTACCTCATCGGCCACGACGCCGGCGTCGAAGGCGACGCGGTGCTGGTGCCGGCCGGGCTCGATGGCCGCATGTTCTACAAGCCCGACCTCAGCGACTTCAACTTCGCGCGCCGCAAGCTCACCATCTCGGCGGTGCTGCAGCAGCTGGCGCGCTACTCGCACTTCGAGTCGCCGCCCTCGGTGGCGATGCAGTGCGCGCGCATCAACGAATGCCTGCCGGGCTTCGAGGCCGCGAACCCGATGCCGCTGATGGCCGCGGACGTCCATCCGCGCCTGTGGTTCGGCAACGCGTTCCTGACGCCGGCGCACATCGACGAGCTCGACAACCTCGCCTGCGTCGTCGGCGGCCGGCGGCGTTTCACGCTGTTCCCGCCCGAGCAGGTGGGCAACCTGTACATCGGTCCGCTGGACTTCACGCCGGCCGGCGCGCCGGTGAGCCTGGTGTCGCTGAAGTCGCCCGATTTCGAGCGCTTTCCGCGCTTTCGGGAGGCATTGGCGGCCGCCCGCGTCGCCGATCTCGAGCCGGGCGACGCGCTGTTCATTCCCGCCGTGTGGTGGCACCACGTGGAGTCGTTCGACCAGGTCAACGTCCTGGTCAACTACTGGTGGCAGCAGCCGTCGCACCTCCAGGAGTCGCGCGTCTCGCCGACGAAGTCGCTGCTGCACGCGTTGCTGAGCATTCGCCATCTTCCGCCGGCCCATCGCAAGGGCTGGGCGGAAATCTTCTCGCACTTCGTCTTCGCCGACCCCGCGGACGCCACGGGCCACTTGCCCGCCGAGCGGCACGGGGTGCTTGGCCAGCTGCCGCCGGACCAGGTGGACGAGTTGCTGGCCGGGATGCTGCCCGGCACGAAAGGCGGCTGACCGCCCGCGCGGCGTGCAGGCGCGATGCAGCGCGCCGCCGCGGTTCGTTCGCGCCACCGCATCGGCGAGCGTGCAGGCAGAGGATCCGCGTGCCGCACCGCCCGACCCCTCCGCAAACCCGTGGAAACGGCGTTGTGTCCGCGTCGAAAACTCAGTGAAAACCATCGAACCAGTTCAAGTCCTGTTCCGTATGATTCATTAAATCAACTCATTTGATTTGAGGGAATCAGCCGATGAAGCCACAACGACACCCGATCGCCGCTGCCGCGGCCCTGGCCCTGTTCGGCGCGCTCGCGCCCGCCCAGGTTCTTGCACAGGCGGCCGATGCGCCCGCCACGCCCGCTTCGGCCGCGGCGCCGACGGCCGAGGTGCAGCAAGTCGAGGTCACCGGCCTGCGCGCCTCGCTGGAGGCCTCGCTCGCCAAGAAGCGCAGCGCGAACTCGGTGGTGGAGGTGGTCACCGCCGACGACGTGGGCAAGCTGCCGGACAAGAACGTGGCCGACGCGCTGCAACGCGTGCCGGGCGTCAACATCGCGTCGTCGGCCGGCGGCGAAGGAGGCTTCTCGGAGAACGACCGCGTGTCGATCCGCGGCACCAGCCCCAGCCTCACGCAGACGCTGGTCAACGGCCACATGATCTCGTCGGGCGACTGGTTCGTGCTGGACCAGGAAGGCGGCTCGCTGGGCCGCAGCGTCAGCTACGCGCTGATGCCGTCGGAGATCCTGGCCAGCGCCGTGGTGCACAAGAGCGCCACCGCCGACCTGGTCGAAGGCGGCGTGGCCGGCGCCGTGGACATGATCACGCGCCGTCCGCTGGACTTCCACAAGCAGCTCACGGTGGAGGCCACCGCTCAGGCCATCTACAGCGACCTCGCCGCGAAGACCGATCCGCAGGGCAACGCGCTGGTGGCGTGGAAGAACGAGTCGTCCACCTTCGGCGCCTTGCTGCAGGTGTTCAGCGAGATCCGCCACGAGCGCCGCGACGGCCAGGAGATCTTCGGCTACGCCCCGATCGACCCGACCTGGGCCGCGGCGGTGCAGCATCCGGACCTGGCGAACGTCAACGTGCCCACCGGCATCAACTCCGCCCTGTTCGAGCAGACGCGCAAGCGCACCGGCGGGCTGCTGGACCTGCAGTTCAAGCCCATCAGCGCGCTGACGCTCGACCTCAATGGCTTCTATTCCAACCTGAACGCGTCCAACTACAACCGCAGCTTCTACAACCAGCCGCTGAACAACCTCAGCGTGGGCATCGTGCCCAGCAGCTACAAGGTGGTCAACGGCACGCTGGTGCAGGCCACGTTCGACAAGTCCGGCTATCCCGTGCCCAGCGCCACGGTGGACCCGAACCTGTACGCGAAGGCGCCCGCCACCGTCGACCAGATCTATCGCCCCGGCGCGAGCGCCACCAGCAGCTACCTGGACCTGAGCGGCGAGTGGCGCGTCACCGACATGCTCAAGCTGAACGGCCTGCTGGGCTCGACCAAGGGCGAGGGCAGGACCCCGCGCGACATCGGCTACGAGGCCAACTTCCTCAACTCCGGCATGACCTACCAGCTCAACAGCGGTGGCGTCGCGAGCGTGGCATTCCCGGGCGGCGACACGGCGCACTTCACCCCGGCCAACGTGACCACGGGCGCCGCCTGGGGCTCGAAGGTGCAGACGGAGGACACCGAACGCTACGGCCAGCTCGACGCCGACCTCGCGATCGACAGCGGCGTGTTCGAGTCCGTGAAGTTCGGCGCCCGCCTGGCCAACCACGAGCGCAGCGTCGCGCTGCCGCAGGCCTCGGGCTGCACGGTGTGCGACGGCACCACCAACGCCCCGCTGCCCACGTGGTCCGGCCTCACCTATCCGAGCAATTTCGGCAAGGGCCTGGGCGGCAACGTGCTCGCCAACGTGTGGCAGCTGAGCCGCAGCGACATCATCACCTGGGCGAACCAGTACGACCCGCTGCAGCCGAGCGACATCAGCGAGGTCTGGTCCGGCGAGATGAAGCTCAAGGAGCGCGACAGCGCCGCGTACGCGATGGCCAACCTGCAGGGGAGCGCCTGGCGCGGCAACGTGGGCGTGCGCCTGGTGCGCACGCACGAATCGTCGACGTCGAACCTGCCGTCCGCCCTCTACCCCGACCGGACCCCGCTGGGCCAGAACAACGCCAATGGCACCTACGTGCCGGTGACCACCGAGCACACCTTCACCAACGTGCTGCCGAGCGCCAACCTGCGCTTCGACCTCACGAAGGACCTGGTGGCGCGCGCCTCGGTGGCGCGCGTGATGTCGAGGGCCGACTACGGCGCGCTGGTGAGCGCGGTCAACCTCGACGACAACCTGCACACCGGCAGTGGCGGCAACCCCGACCTGAAGCCCATCCTGTCGACGAACACCGACCTCTCGCTCGAGTGGTACTACGCGCCCAAGGCGTTGTTCTCCGTCGGCCTGTTCTACATGGACATGTCGTCCTACGTCGCCTACGGCAACATCAAGCGCGACTACATCGACCGCAGCCACAGCCTGCCGGGCCAGCCGCCGCTGGTCGCCACCTACACGCTGTCCGTGCCGACCAACATCGGCGCCACCAACCGCGGCATCGAGCTGGCCTGGCAGCAGACCTTCGGCGTGGTCGGCGGCCAGCTGAACTACACCTACACGGACGGCAAGGTCTCGGACGGCTCCGAGATGGTGGGCAACTCGAAGAACACGTACAACGCCGTGGCCTTCTACGACGACGGGCGCTTCAACGCGCGCCTGGCCTACACCTACCGCTCCTCGTTCCTGGCCGGCCTGAACAACGCGTCGATCCAGCACATGGACAACGAGGGCGATCTCGCGATGTCGCTCGGCTGGAAGCTCAACGACTACGTCGCCTTGACCTTCGACGCGTTGAACCTCAACAACCCGAAGCTGAAGTACTACGGCGTCGACCGCAGCCAGCCGCTCAGCATCTACTCGAATGGCCGGCAGTTCTACGCCGGGGTGCGCGTATCGCTGTGACCGCCTGAACCACGCGGGTCTCCAACGAGGGGCGCGGCGCCGCAATGGCCGCGCCCCTCGCGTCTGGCGGGCGAGGGCTTCACCACGTGCAGACCAATGCGGTCGCGGACTTCTCTCGCGATCGCGGGTTTCCGCTAATAACCAGCATGGCAGCTGGTAGTACATTGGTTCCATGTCGCGCGGAGAGCGGGTTGCAAGTCCTGAGGGCTCGCTCGCGACATCCGGGGCAACGGTGGACGAGTGGGTCCGCCCGGCCGAAGTCGATAGCGGCCGATGTTCCGGTCCGGTGGGTGGAGGTGGGCCGCGTCTCTCGGCTCACCTCTTTTTTTGTCCGGATCGCCGGCACAAAAAAAATCCGGTCGGCACCCCGAAGCGCCGACCGGCTCGCAATGCCCAATCAGAAATTGGACTAGCCCGAAATCAATTCGCAGTCAGCCGAGGTCAACGTTCAGTTGTCCGCCTTCAGGAGCACGCCGAGGTTGGGATTGAGCTCGTCGAAGATCGGCAGCGCCGCGGCGCCGAGCGCGGCCGTGTCGTGGCCGGCCAGGCCCGCGATGACGCGCGGCGACTGGCGGTTGCGGCGTGCCGCCACCGAGGTATGCAGCGGCTCGAGCCGTTCGATCAGCAAGGCCAGCACCGACGACGGCAGGAAGCCGCCGATCACCACGGCCTCGGCGTCGAGCAGCGACTCGAGGATGTTCACGGCCTGGCGCAGGCGCTGCGCGGCCTCGTCCAGCCAGCCGTCCAGGCGGGCGCGCGCCGCGGGGCTGGGGTCCAGCAGCATCTGCGGCGTCGCGTGCGCCAGGTCGCCGATCTCCAGCGCCTCGTACGCGGCCTGCAGCGACACGTAGCGCTCGAGGCAGCCGCGGTTGCCGCAGGGGCAGCTGCGGCCGTCGGGCACCACGATCATGTGGCCGATCTCGCCCGCGTTGTGGCCCGAACCCTTGTACAGGTGGCCGTCGTGGAACATGCCGGCGCCCAGGCCCGTGCCGATGAACAGGTAGGTGAAGCTGCGGAAAGTGCGCGCCACGCCGTGCAGGCGTTCGCCGATGGCCGCCGCGGTGGCGTCGTTCTCCATGATCACCGGCATGCCGATGGCGGTGCCGATCTGCTGCGCGATCGACAGGTCCTGCCAGCCGGGCAGCGCCGTCGGGCCGACCGCGCTGAGGCCCTCGACGTCGAACGGGCCCGGCACCGCCAGGCCCAGGCCCAGCACGCGGCTCCAGTCGGCGTCGGACGACTTGCGCAGCGTCTCCACCACGTCGCGCACCAGCGGCAGCGCCTGCTGCGGCGTGGGGTGGTCGACGGCCAGCGTGCAGCGGCCGCGGATTCGACCCGACAGGTCCACCACCACCGCCACCATCATGTTCTGGTCGATCTGCAGGCCGATGGAATACGCGCCGTCCGGGTTGATGACGAACGGCGTGGCCGGCTGGCCGCGCGTGCCGCGCTCGGGCGTGAGCGCGTTGAGGAAGCCCAGCTTCTGCAGCTCGCTGGCGATGTTGGAGATGGTCTGCGGCGTGAGCGCCGTCAGCCGCGCGATGTCGGCGCGCGTGAGCCGGCCGTGCAGGCGGATGGCCTCCATCACGACGCGCCGGTTGTGCGACCGGGCGAACTCGAGATTGGTGCCGGAGAGGCTGGCGACGGGGGGTTTGTTCACCGGAGACATGATGGCAGATCCGACGATCAGTGTATTAACATAATCAAATTGAAGTAATGCTCGACAACCCTCATCGAGGCGCTTGCCGCCGAATTCTCCGAGGAGGCGACTTGCGGCGGCTGTCGCCGCACAAATCGCCGGCGTCCTCGGCGCCCGCGAGCTCACAACGGGCGCCGCCAGGCACCTATTCTGTCTTGCGAGCGTTCCGGCAGGCACCCCAGCCATCGCCCGACCGAAGAGGCCGCGGCCCGCGTAAACCCTCGGCCGCGCGGCCTTGACCCGCGAGCAAGCCACTTCGATAATGCAAACAAATTGATTTAACAAGACATCGCCTTGCGACCGCTTTCCCGCACCCCCACCCCGTCTTGTCGCGCACGCCCGCCGCGCTGCCGGTCCGTGGCCCGGCGCTGCGCGGCCGGCGTCGTGCTGGGCCTCGCCGCCGCGAGCGCCGGCGCCGTGGAATTGACGATGTGGGTGATGCCCGTCACCACCAACGCCCAGCACGACATCCCCGACCTGCTGGCCCCCTGGCTGGCGCAGCACCCCGACGTGCACGTGCGCGTGACGGTGCTCGACTGGGAATCCGGCTGGAACAAGATCACCGCCGCCGCGGCCTCGCGCCGCGGGCCCGACCTGCTGGAGCTGGGCACCACCTGGATGCCGGCCATCGCGGCGATGGGCGGGCTCGAGCCGCTGACGCCGGCGCAACTCGCCCAGGTGGACAACGGCGCGCCGTACTACCCCGAGCTGTGGAAGACGACGCAGGTGTTCGGCCGCAACGGCGTCTACGGCCTGCCCTGGTACGCCGACGTGCGCGCGGCGTTCTACCGCACCGACGTGTTCCGCCAGGCCGGCGTCGATCCGGCCCAGGCCTTCTCCAGCTGGGACGCGTTCCATGCGGCGCTGAGGAAGATCAACGGCCAGTCGGTGGCCGGCAAGCGCGTGGCGGCGCTCGCGTACGCGGGCAAGAACGACTGGAACGTGGTGCACAACCTCGCGCCGTGGATCTGGAACGCGGGCGGCGACATGCTCAGCGCCGACGCGCGCCGCTCCGCGCTGTCCACGCCGCAGGCCTTGCGCGCCATCGACTTCTACTCGTCGCTGGCCGTCGAGGGCCTGGTGCCGTCCAACGCGCTGGAGAAGGACTCCGACATCCTCGAGGGCGCCTGGGTCGGCGGCGACTACGGCGTGATCTTCTCGGGACCCTGGCTGATGCGCCGCATCTTCGAGTCGCCCCCGGGCTCGGTGGTGCGAAGCAACTTCGACGTCGCGCCGTACCCCGCCGGCCCGCACGGCCACGCCACCTTCTTCGGTGGATCGAACCTCGCCATCTTCAAGGGCTCGCGCCACAAGGCCGAGGCCTGGGAGCTGGTGAAGTACCTGGGCGGCAAGGCGCCGCAGGTGCAGCTGGCGCTGGTGTCGTCGATGATGCCTGCGCGCATCGACGCGGCCAACGATCCGGCGTGGACGTCGCGCCATCCGGCCTACGCCAAGCTCACCGCGATCGCCGCGGACGGCCGCGCCTATCCGCCGATCCCCGCCTGGGGCCCGCTGGAGACGGTCTACACGAAGCACCTGGGCCAGCTGGCCGAGCTCACCGCGGGCATCGGCGACAAGTACGGCGCGCCGGCCATGAAGGCGCTGATCGCCGATACGGTGACCGAGGCCGACAAGGTGCTGGAGGAGGCGAATTGAGCGACCTGGGCCTCACCATCAGCACGGCATCCGGCGAGCGGCCGAGGCGCCGCCGCAAGGTCGACGCGTTCCCGTACCTGCTGCTGGCGCCGGCCGCGCTGATGATGATCATCGTGAACCTGGTGCCCATCGTGCAGGGCTTCCGGATGTCGCTGCTCAAGCTCAACCAGTACACGCTGAGCCAGTTCATGGACGCGCCCTTCATCGGGCTGCGCAACTACCGCGGCGTGCTGTTCGACCCGACCAACCCGGTGCACTCGGGGATGCTGGGCGCCCTGCGCAACACGGCGCTGTATTCGCTGCTGGTCACCGTGTGCGCCGTGGCCATCGGCCTGGGCGTGGCGTTGCTGCTCAATCGCGACTTCCCCGGCAAGGCGCTGGCGCGCACGCTGCTGATGCTGCCGTGGGTGGTGCCCACCTACGTGGTCGGCACGCTGTGGGGCTTCATGTGGCAACGCGACGAAGGCATCATCAACCACGTGCTGGTGGACGTGCTGCACCTGATGGACCACAAGCCGTTCTGGCTGATCGGCAGCAATACGTTCTTCGCCATCGTGATCCCCACCGTGTGGCGCGCGTGGCCGGTGCTGATGCTGATCTTCCTGGCCGCGCTGCAGGCCGTGCCGGAGGAGCTGTACGAGGCCGCGCGCCTGGACGGCGCCAACGCGTGGCAGCGCTTCCGCAACATCACGCTGCCCTCGCTGATGCCGGTGATCGTCATCCAGGTGATGTTCCAGATCATCGACAACATCTACTCGTACAACATCGTGGCGATGATGTTCGGCAAGGGCGCGGGCTATCCCGGCGAGTGGGGCGACCTGCTGATGCCGCTGCTCACGCGCCAGAGCTTCTCGTACTGGCGCTTCGGCGAAGGCGCGGCCGTGTCCTTCGTGATGATGGCCGTGATGCTGGTGTTCGTGGCGCTGTGGATGCGCACCTTCCGCAGGAGCATGACCAGTGAAGCGTAGGACGTCGCAACGCCTGCTGAACGTGCTGGTGTGGGCCATCGTGGCGCTCACGCTGTCGCCCGTCGCGTTCATGGTCTACGCGTCGCTGTCCGACTACAACGACGTCGTCACCGGTCACCTGCTGGACGCCGGCTTCACGCCGCACTGGTCGAACTACCGCGAGATGTGGGTCAACGTCGACTTCCTCTCGTTCCTGCGCAACAGCCTGATCATCTGCGGCGTCACCACGCTGCTGTCCACGCTGCTCGCGAGCCTGGCGGCGTATTCGCTCGCGCGCTTCAGGTTCCGCGGCAACCACCCGTTCAGCGTCGCGGTGAGCACCACGCAGGTGATCCCCGGCATGCTGTTCTTCCTGCCGCTTTACATGCTCTACATCCAGCTCGACGACGCCGGGCTGCCGATGATGAACACCTTCCACGGGATGATCTTCCTGTACACGGCCATGTTCACGCCGGCCAGCATCTGGATCATGCGCGGCTTCTTCGTGTCCATCCCGCGCGAGCTCGAGGAGGCGGCGATCATCGACGGCTGCTCGCGCCTGGGCGCGTTCGTCCGCATCGTGCTGCCCATCAGCGCGCCGGGCCTGATCGCCACGGCGTCGTTCGTGTTCCTGCTCGCCTGGGACGAAGTCTTCTTCGCCTGGGTGCTCACCTCGTCGCCCGACGTGCAGACCGTGCCCGTGGGGCTGCGCCTGTACATGGGCCAGCACGCCACGCGCTACGACCTGATGATGGCCGCCGCCGTCGTCAGCGTCGTGCCGGTGCTGCTCACTTTCTTCGCGTCGCAGCGCTGGTTCATCAAGGGCCTGGCCGCCGGCGCAGTCAAAGGCTGACTCGTTTCCATGACTTCCGTGATCATCTCCGCCGCCACTCCCGGCCTCGCCGCATCCACCGGCCCGCGCGTGCTCGCGTTCGACGTGGGCGGCACCTGGGTCAAGTACGGCATCGTCGACGCCCACGGCAAGCTGCTGTTCTCCGACCAGCTCGCCACGCAGAGCGAGCCCGACGGCAAGGCCCTGCTGGTGCGCCTGCTGGCGGTGGCCGAGCCCCTGGTGAAGCGCTACGCGCCGGCGGGCGTCGCGTTCTCCACGCTGGGCATCATCGACGCGGCCGAGGGCCGGCTGGTGGGCGCGGTGGAGGCCATCGCGGGCTACTTCGGCCAGTCGCCCAAGGCCAGCTTCGAGGCCGCGTTCGGCCTGCCGGTGGTGGTGGAGAACGACGGCAACTGCGTCGCGCTGGCCGAAGGCTGGGCGGGTGCGGCCGCCGGCGTGCGGCACTACCTCGCGCTGACGCTGGGCACCGGCATCGGCGGCGGCATCGTGATCGACGGCCGGCTCTATCGCGGCGCCAGCGGCGCGGCCGGCGAATGGGGCTACATGCTGGTGGATGGCAAGGTGTGGGAAGACCACGCCTCGCCGCGCGGCCTGGCCGCGGCCGCCGAGCGCGT
Organism: Betaproteobacteria bacterium; assembly: GCA_013289985.1. Lineage (GTDB taxonomy): Bacteria > Pseudomonadota > Gammaproteobacteria > Burkholderiales > Burkholderiaceae_C > Scleromatobacter. The sequence continues at coordinate 182,167 of JABCYW010000001.1, forward strand.
GCGCCCCGGCTGCGGCTACGACGCCGAGGCCGTGTTCGCGGCGCGCGATCGTGGCGACGCGGAAATGGCGAAGCTGGTGGCCGACTGGTTCGCGCTGCTGGCCACGGGCCTGGCCAACCTGTTGTACGCGTTCAACCCGTCGCGCCTGGTCGTGGGCGGCGGCATCACCGCGCGCGGCCCGGCCTTCCTGCAGGAGCTGCGCGCCGAGATCCGCCATCGGCTGCGGCCCGAGTTCTACCGCATGTGCGACATCGCGCTCGCGTCGGCCGGCAACCAGGCCGGCCTGCTGGGCGCCGCGCGCCTGTGGCTCACGCAACACGCCCATCACGAATGACCGCCATGCAAGTGCTGCTCAACCACGTCGGCTTCGCGCCCGCCGCCGCCAAGCGCGCCACCCTCCAGGCCGCGCGGCCGCTCGAGGCGCAGGCGTTCTCGGTGGTCGACCTGCGCACGCGCGCGGTCGTGCATGCGGGCGCGACCGCGCCCACCGCGCCGGTGGCCGGCTGGCAGGGCCGCCACTTCGCGCACATCGACCTCACGGCCGTGACCACGCCGGGCCGGTATGCCGTGATGCTGGACGGCACGTGGCCGCCCGTGCAGTCCGAGCCCTTCGACATCGCCGAGGGCCTGTTCGGCAGCCAGATGCTCTCGGACATCGTCCACTACTTCAAGGGCCAGCGCTGCACCGGCCTGTTCGACGACGCCGACCGGCGCGCGCCGCTGCTCGACACCCGCGAGCCGCGCGACGTGCACGGCGGCTGGTACGACGCCTCGGGCGACTGCTCCAAGTACCTGTCGCACCTGTCGTACGCCAACTTCATGAACCCGCAGCAGACGCCGCTGGTCACGTGGACGCTGCTGGCCGGGCGCGACCGCATCCCGCCGCAGTCGAAGTGGCTGGACGAGCGCATCGTCGACGAGGCGCTGCACGGCGCCGACTTCCTCGTGCGCATGCAGGCGCCGGAGGGATACTTTTACAAGACCGTTTTCGATCGCTGGAGCAAGGACGAGCACCAGCGCGAGATCTGCTCGTATTCCACGCAGAATGGCCTGAAGTCGGCCGACTACCAGGCGGGCTTCCGCCAGGGCGGCGGCATGGCCATCGCGGCGCTCGCGCGTGCCGCGGGCGTGCATCGGGACGGCGAATTCACGCGTGCCGACTATCTCGCCGCCGCGGTGCGCGGCTTCGAGTTGCTCGAGCGCCGCAACGCCGAATTCCTCGACGATCACGCCGAGAACCTGATCGACGACTACTGCGCGCTGCTGGCCGCCAGCGAGCTCTTCGTGCGCACGCGCGACACGCGCTGGCGCGACGCCGGCGCCGCGCGCGCCCGCGCGATGCTGGCCCGGCAGGACGATGCCGGCTTCCTGTGGTGCGACCGCGCGCGCACCCGCAGCTTCTTCCACGCGAGCGACGCCGGCCTGCCCTGGCTCGCGCTGATGCGCTTCCTCGAGTGCGATCCCGAGCCGGCGCTCGCCGCCGGGATCCGTGCCGCGCTGCTCGCCGGCCTGCGCTTCGAGCTCGCCATCACGCAGGCCGTGCCCAATCCGCTGGGCTACCCGCGCCAGTACGTCGCGATGCCGGGCCGCGAGGCCGCCACGCAGTTCTTCGTGCCGCACGCCAACGAGAGCGGCTACTGGTGGCAGGGCGAGAACGCGCGCCTCGGAGCCATCGCCACGGCGGCGCGGGCCGCGCAGTCGCTGCACCTGGCCGACGCCGCCTTCGACGCCGAACTCGCCGCCCACGCGCAGCGCGCGCTCGACTGGCTGTTCGGCGCCAACCCGTACGACACCTGCATGCTGCAGGGCTGGGGCCACAACCCGCCGCGCTACGAGCCCGGGTTCTGGAACGCGCCCGGCGGCGTGTGCAACGGCATCACCTCCGGCCTCGCCGACGAGGCCGACATCGATTTCCGCAAGCCTGAAGAAACAGAGCCAATGCACTCGTGGCGTTGGACCGAGCAATGGATCCCGCACGCGGCGTGGCTGTTCTGCGCGCTGTGCCACGGGCTACCAGGGCCGACATCACCACCCCCCATCGCAGCGGACGAACGCTGACCCCGCAGCGTTCGTAGCCGCCTTACGAGGCAGCCATGTCCTTCAGATTGAATCCCTTCGCGTTGGCAGCGACCCTGCTGATGTCCGGAGCGCTGAGCCCTGCCCGCGCGCAGCAGGCCGCGCCCGCTCCCGACGCCGCGGCGTCGGCGGCCGCACCCGCGCCCGTCCAGCCCGACACCCAGGTCGTCGAGATCAAGGGCATCCGGGCGTCGTACGCCAACTCCCTGAGCAACAAGAAAGGCGCCGACACCGTCGTCGAGGTCGTCACCGCCGAGGACGTCGGCAAGCTCCCGGCCAAGAATGTGGCCGACACCGTGCAGCGCCTGCCCGGCGTCAACATCAGCTCCAACTCCGGCGGCGACGGCGCCTTCGCCGACGCCAACCGCGTGAGCATCCGCGGCACCGCGCCGTCGCTCACGCAGACGCTGATCAACGGCCACAGCGTGGGCTCGGCCGACTGGTTCATCGCCAACCAGGGCGTCAACGGCGGCGCCTCGGGCCGCAGCGTCAGCTACGACCTGCTGCCCGCCGAGATCGTGGGCCAGGTCACCGTCTACAAGACCTCGCAGGCCGACCTGATCGAGGGCGGCGCCACGGGCTCGGTGGACATCCAGACGCGCTCGCCGCTGAGCCTGGCCAAGTCGCTCACGCTGGACGGCTCCATCTCGGCGGCCTACAGCACGTCCACCCGCAAGACCGACCCGCAGGTGAGCGGCCTCATCGGCTGGAAGAACGAGGCGAAGACGTTGGGCGTGATCTTCCAGGCGTTCTCCGAGAGCCGCCACGACCGCCGCGACGGCCAGGAATTCCTCGGCTACAACACGGTGTCGTTCCAGGACATCTACGGCCTGGCACCCATCGCCAACCCGAACAACGACCCGACGATCGCCGCGCAGAACCAGGCCAACGCCGCGCAGCTCGCGAGCCTGCACACGGCCCATCCGGGCCTGGACGGCGCCACCTTCGCCAACAACGTCAACGCGACGCTGCTGGAGATGAACATGCAGCGCAAGGGCGCGATGCTGGACGTGGAGCTGAAGCCCACGTCCACGCTGCGCATCGACGTCAACGGCTTCTACTCCCGGCTCACCGAGACCAACCAGGACTCCAGCTTCGAGACCGAACAGACCGTGCTGATCAACGGCGGCGTGCTGCCCGACGCCTACACGGTCAACGGCAACGGCCTGCTCACCAGCGCCACCTGGAACCAGGCCACGATGCCCGACTACCTGACGACGGGCAACTACCAGGCCGACTACGACAAGTACTACCGTCCCGGCGAGAACGCCCGCGTGTACTACGCCGACATCGACGTCGACTACGCGCTGTCCGACAAGCTCCGCCTGACCGGCAAGCTGGGCCGCACCCAGGCCATCGGTGCCACGCCCAACGAGTACGCCTACGTGACCAACGTGGGCAACGCGGGCCTGTCGTACCAGATGAACGGCCTGCTCAAGCCGGCCGACGTGTCGTTTCCGGGCTTTCCCAACACCGGCGACTACAACGACCCGCACCTGTTCCTCGCCTACGACGGCCTGAACAAGGTGAAGTCCACCGACAGCGAGACCTACTTTCAAGCCGACGCCGACTATGCGGTGGAGGCCGGCCTCCTCGACTCGATCAAGTTCGGCGTGCGCGCGACCACGCACCAGCGCAGCGTACTGGACTACTACAACGACGGCTGCTTCGCGCAGCCCGCCGACGCCACGTTCACCCAGTGCCAGGGCATCGCGCAGTGGAACGGCCAGCTGGAGGATCGCTACGGCCAGGGCCTGGGCGGCGGCCCCGGCTTCCTGCACACGATCTGGCAGCTGAGCCCGTCCGCCATCACCAGCTACGTGAACGCGCCGGGCAACCTGCCGGCCACGTCGCTGCCGTATTCGTGGCCCAGCAGCTTCGTCGTCAACGAGAAGACGCAGGCGCTGTACGGCATGGCCCGGCTCGTGGGCGACCACTGGAAGGGCAACGCGGGCCTGCGCATCGTGCGCACGCAGCAGCAGGCCAACTACAACGAGGGCGCCGACGCCGCGGGCCCGAACGACACGGTCTACCACGATCCGCACAACGGCGACTACATCAAGGTGCAGACCACCAAGACCTACACCGACCTGCTGCCCAGCGCCAACCTGAGCTATGACTTCTCGCGCAGCCTCGTCGGCCGGCTGGCGGCGTCGCGCACGATGACCCGCGCCGACTACACCGACCTCGCCGGCGCGGTGAGCCTCAACGGCCAGAACGGCACCGGCTCGGGCGGCAACCCGCAGCTGAAGCCGGTGCGCTCCAGCAACTTCGACGCGTCGCTGGAGTGGTACTTCGCGCCGCAGTCGCTGCTGGAGGTGGGCGTGTTCTACATGAACCTCACGTCCTACATCGGCTACGGCCAGACGACGGTGACGGCGCCCAACCTGCAGCAAGGCATCGCCACGCCCACGTACAACTACGCGGTGGCCGTGCCGATCAACGACAAGGGCACCAACAAGGGCGTGGAGATCGCGTGGCAGCAGCCGGTCTGGGGCGGCTTCGGCGTCGACCTGAACTACACCTGGACGCAAGGGCGCGACTCCCTCGGCGCGCCGCTGGCCGGTTCGTCGAAGAACACCTACAACGTGCAGGGCTGGTTCGAGAACGACACCTTCAGCGCGCGCCTGATCTACAGCTACCGCTCGGCCTTCCTCACGGGCATCGTCAGCACGCTGCCGCAGTACGTGGACGGCGCGGGCGACCTGTCGGCCTCCCTCGGCGTGAAGCTCACCCCGCAACTGTCGCTGTCGTTCGACGCCAAGAACCTCACCGGCCAGCTCGCGCGCCAGTACGTGCTCAATCGCGACATGCCCGCCGCCATCTACAACAACGGCAAGCAGTTCTACCTCGGACTGAAGTACTCGCTGTGACCATGACCCCACTTCCTCGCCGGCGCATCGTCTCCATCGACGCGTTCCGCGGCCTCACGATCCTCGTGATGGTCTTCGTCAACCAGCTCGCGGGCGTCAGCGGCGTGCCGCAATGGGCGCGCCACATGAAGGCCGATGCCGACGCGATGAGCTTCGTCGACGTCGTGTTCCCGGCCTTCCTGTTCATCGTGGGCATGTCGATTCCGTTCGCGCTGGCGCAGCGCCAGGCGCGCGGCGACGACGGCGTCGCGCTGCAGCAGCACGTGCTCGCTCGCACCCTGGGGCTGGTGGTGCTGGGGCTGTTCATGGTCAACGCCGAGGACGGGTTCAACCCGGCGCGGATGCCCTTCAACATCGGCTGGTGGTCGCTGGGCCTTTACCTGTGCACCTGGCTGATCTGGGGCGTCTACGGCAGCGCCGCGGCGGGCGGGCGCAACACCTGGCGCGCCGTGGGCGTGCTGGGGCTGCTGGCGCTGGCCTGCGCGTACCGCGGCGGGCCCGACGGCAAGGCCTGGATGACGCACCAGTGGTGGGGCATCCTCGGGCTGATCGGCTGGTCGTACCTGATCTCGGCGTCGGCCTACCTGGCCGGCCGCGCGCGGATATCGCTGCTGCTCGCGGCCACCGCGGCGTGCGTCGCGTTCTATTCGCTGTGCCATGCGTTCCCGGCGGACGCCTGGCCGAACTGGGCCGACCTCACCGACTGCGGCGGCCTCGTCTGCGAGACCTCGCTGACCCTGCTGGGCGTGGCCACCGCGCTGGTGTTCCTCGCCCGGCCGGACGAGCGCGCGCCGCTGCGCCGCTTCGGCCAGGCCGCCGCGCTGATCGTCGCATGCGTGGTGGCCGGCGCGCTGCTGCGGCCCGCATACACCATCTCCAAGATCTACGCGTCGCCCACCTGGTGCCTGTACTCGGCGGCGATCTGCATCGCGCTGTTCGCGGCGTTGCACGCGCTGGTGGACCTGCGCGGCCACGCGCGCTGGGTCCGCTGGGTGGCGCCGGTCGCGTCGCAGCCGCTGGTGGCCTACCTGATCCCGTTCGTGGTGGTGGGCATCGAGGACGCGCTGGGCGTGGGCTTTCCCGATGCGCTCAACCACGGCGCGGCGGGCGTGAGCTTCTGTGTCGTGTTCACGCTGTTCGTTCTTGGAGCAACGGCAGTGATCACGCGCAGGATCCGGCTCCAGCTCTGAGAACTCCTGGACGAAACCGGCTGAATTCGTCTTGTCGCGGGCCTGTGACTTTTGCATACTGGCCGTCGATCAAGATGAATACCGTCCGGGGCACCGCAGCCCGGCCACGAGGAGACTGCATGTTCAATCGCCGGCCACCGCCGCCGCCCGTCACGATGCCGCCGGTCCGGCCCGAGGCCGACTTCTCCGGCGCGATCCGCGGCATCGCCACGCAGGCCACGGAGCTCGGCCGCGGCGCGGCCGAGCTCGACGGGGTCATCGAGGACGTGGTGGCCACCAGCAGCGCACAGGTGGTCGAGATCGGCCAGCTCGCCGCCGACGTGCAGGCGATGGAGCAGTCCAACCGTGCCATCGAGGCCAGCGGCCAGGCGAGCCGCGTGGCGGTGGGGCAGGCGCGCGAGGCCGTCGCGCAAGTGGGCGAGGGCGTGCTGGGCGTGGTCACGTCCCTGCGCGACGTGGCGGCCGCGGCCACCGACATCACCCAGATCGCGCTGCAGACGAGGCTCGTCGCGTTCAACGCCACGGTGGAGGCCAAGCGCGCCGGCGAGGCGGGCGCGGGGTTCGCCGTGGTGGCCGAGGCCGTGAAGGACCTGGCGGCCAAGGTGGAGAAATCGTCCAAGCTGATCATGTCCACCGTCACCCAGCTCGACGCTCGCATCGACAGCCTGGCCGCCAGCATCACCGAGAACGGCGGCGCGGCGCAGCAGAGCATCTTCCACCTGGCGCTGGCGCAGGTGGAGGCGAGCGTCAACGAGATCGTCGCGGCCACGCAGCGCAATCTCGAGACCTGCCGGGGCGTCACCGCCGAGGTGGGCACGATGGCGGCGTCGGTGGCCGCCAACGCCGACACGCTCAAGCGCGTGAACGCCAACACGCGCCACTTCCTGAAGGCGTCCGAATCGCTCGTCGAGATCACCAACGACTGCGGCGCCGTCACGCCCGACACGCCCTTCATCGAGGCCGTGCAGCGCGGCGCGGCCCGGCTGTCGGCCGTGCTGGAGGAGGCGGTGGCGCGGGGCCGGATCTCGATGGCCGACCTGTTCGACGAGAAATACCTGTCCGTTCCCGGCAGCAACCCGGCGCAGGTGACGACGCGCTTCGTGGCCTTCACCGACGAGCTGTTCCCGCCGGTGCAGGAGGAGTTGCTGGCCTTCGACGCCAAGGTCGTGTTCTGCGCCGCGGTCGACCGCAACGGCTACCTGCCCACGCACAACCTGAAGTTCTCGCAGCCGCAGGGCGCCGACCCGGTGTGGAACGCGGCGAATGCGCGCAACCGGCGCCTGTTCAACGACCGCACCGGGCTGGCCGCAGGCCGCAACGAGCGGCGCTTCCTGCTGCAGACCTACCGGCGCGACATGGGCGGCGGCAAGCGGGTGCTGATGAAGGACCTGTCGGCGCCGATCACGGTGCAGGGCCGGCACTGGGGCGGGCTGCGCCTGGCCTATTCCTTCTGAACGCCGCCGCGCCAACCTGACAAAACTGTCATCCGCCGGTCAGGGTGTGGTCCGGCGCCGGGGCTAGAGTGCAAGCTGTCGCACTCACCCTCGAACCCCCGGCCATGCCTCTTCGCCCCTCCGTCGTCGCGCTCGCGGCGGCTGCCCTGTTGTCGGCCTGCGCCGTCGGGCCCGACTACGTGCGCCCGACGCTGCCCGTGCCGGCCGCCTACAAGGAATCGGGCAACTGGAAGCCGGCCGAGCCGCGGCCCGCCGCCAGCAACCAGGCCTGGTGGCAGGTCTACGGCGACACCACGCTCGACGGGCTGATGACGGATGCCCAGGGGGCCAACCAGAACATCCGCCAGGCCGAGGCCACCTATCGCCAGGCGCTGGCGCTGGCCGACGCCGACCGCGCCGGCCTGTTCCCCACGCTGGGCCTGAACGCCGGCGTGGCGCGGGCCCGCACCAATGCCAGCGGCGCCGTCAGGACGGGCAACGCCGACTCGCTGGGCCTGGCCGCGAGCTGGGAACCCGACCTGTGGGGCAGCGTGCGCCGCACGATCGAGTCGGGCAACGCCTCCGCGCAGGCCAGCGCCGACGACCTCGCCGCCGCGCGCCTGAGCATCCAGACCACGCTCGCGCAGGACTACCTGCAGCTGCGCGTGGCCGACCAGCAGCGCGACCTGTACGACGCCACCATCGCCGCCTACGCCCAGGCGCTCAAACTCACCCGTGCGCAGCACGACGCCGGCGTGGCGCTGCAGTCGGACGTGGCGCTGGCCGAGAGCCAGCTCGCGCAGGCGCAGGCCGCGGCGGTCGACCTCGAGGCCACGCGCGCGCAGCTGGAACACGCCATCGCCGTGCTCACCGGCCGCGCGCCCGCGCAGTTCGCGCTGCCCCGCGCGCCGGCGAGCCAGCCGATGGCGCTGCGGCTGCCCGCCAGCCCGGCCGGCCTGCCCTCGGAGCTGCTGGAGCATCGCCCCGACATCGCCGGCGCCGAGCGCCGCGCCGCCGCCGCCAACGCCAACATCGGCGTCGCCAAGGCCGCGTACTTCCCGCAGCTCACGCTCAACGCCTCTGGCGGCTTCAGCGCGGCCGCCATGAGCAGCCTGTTCGACACGCCCAGCCGCGTCTGGTCGCTGGGCGCCGCGCTCGCGCAGGCGGTCTTCGACGGCGGCCTGCGCCGTGCCCACACCGCGCAGGCCGAGGCCGCCTACGACGTCACCGTGGCGCAGTACAAGGAGACCGTGCTGGGCGCGTTCCAGCAGGTGGAGGACGACCTCGCGCTGCTGCGCCTGCTGGACCAGGAGACCGCGTTCCAGGACCAGGCGGTGCGATCGGCCAGGCAGGCCGAGCAGCTGGCGATCAACCAGTACCGCGCCGGCACCGCCAGCTATCTCGGCGTGGTGACGGCGCAGACGCTGTCGCTCACCAACCAGCGCACCGCCGTGCAGCTGCGCGGCCGCCTGTTCGCCGCCAGCATCTCGCTCGTCGCCGCCACCGGCGGCGGCTGGAGCGCCAGCCATCCCCTCGCCGCCGCGACGCCCGCGCAGCCGCAATGACCCGACCCGCCATGACCATGACCTTCTCCCGCCACCGCACCACCTGGGCCCTCGTGGCCGTCGCCGTCGCCGTGCTCGGCGTCGGCCTCTGGTCCGTCGAACGCCCCGCGCAGGCCGCCGACGATTCCAAGGGCAAGCGCCCGCCCGAGGCGGCGGTGGGCGTCGTCACCGTGCTCGCCAAGGCGCAGGACGTGCCGATCTTCCGTTCCGGCATCGGCACCGTCGCTCCGAACTACTCGGTCACGGTCAAGGCGCGTGTCGATGGTCAGCTCGACAAGGTCGGCTTCACCGAAGGCCAGGACGTGAAGAAGGGCCAGATGCTGGCCCAGCTCGACCCGCGCACGCTGCAGGCGCAGCTGCTGCAGGCGCAGGCGGCGCGTGCCAAGGACCAGGCCACCCTCGCCAACGCGCGCATCGACCTGAAGCGCTACGAGACCCTGATCACGCAGGACGCCGCCACCCAGCAGCAGCTGGATACGCAGAAGGCCCTGGTGGGCCAGCTGGAGGCCGCGGTCAAGGCCGACGACGCCGCCGTGAACTACGCCCAGGTGCAACTTGGCTTCACGACGATCACCGCGCCGATCAGCGGCCGCGTCGGGGCGCGCCTGGTCGACCCCGGCAACATCGTGCACGCCACCGACACCACGGGCGTCGTCGTCATCAACCAGATCGACCCGATCTCGGTGCTGTTCACGCTGCCCGACGACGCCGTGCAGGACACGATCCACGCGCTCGACGGCCACAAGCCGCTGCAGGTGCTGGCGCTGCCGCGCGAAGGCGGCGAGGCGTTGGCCACCGGCACGCTGACGCTGCTGAACAACCAGATCGACACGAGCACGGGCACCGTGCAGCTCAAGGCGACGTTCCCGAACCAGCAGCACAACCTGTGGCCGGGCCAGTTCGTCAACGTGCGGCTGGTCCTGGGCGAGCGCGCGAAGGCCGTCACCGTGCCCGAGGCCGCGATCCAGCGCAGCCAGACGGGCGTCTACGTCTACGTCGAGGACGAGGCGACGCAGACCGTGAAGAACCAGCCCGTCGGGCTGATCCAGATCCAGGACGGCATCGCGGTGATCGGCTCCGGCATCGCCGCGGGCCAGCGCGTGGTCGTGGACGGCCAGTACAAGCTCAAGCCCGGCTCCAGGGTCGCCGAGGTGGCGCGCGGCGCCTCCGCGCCGGCGTCTGGCGGCGCCGCCAGTCCGAGCGCCTCGGGAGCCGGCAAGTGAGCGTTTCCGCCGCCTTCATCAAGCGGCCGATCGGCACCACGCTGCTCGCGCTCGCGATCCTGCTGGTGGGAATCGCGGTGTACCCGCTGCTGCCCATCGCGCCGCTGCCGCAGGTCGATTTCCCGACCATCCAGGTGTCGGCCAACCTCCCCGGCGCGAGTCCGGAGACGATGGCCTCCAACGTCGCGCAGCCGCTCGAGCGCCAGTTCTCGCTGATCGCCGGCCTGAGCCAGATGACGTCGACGAACGGCATCGGCTCGACGCAGATCACGCTGCAGTTCGACCTCAACCGCCCGATCGACGGCGCGGCGCTGGACGTCCAGGCCGCCATCAACGCCTCCAGCGGCCAACTGCCGGCCAACCTGCCGAGTCCGCCCACGTACCGCAAGGTCAATCCGGCCGACTCGCCCATCATGCTGCTCGCGGTGCACTCCGACACCCTGCCGCTGATCCAGACCAACGACTACGCGGACAACATCCTCGCCCAGCAGATCTCGCAGATCACGGGCGTTGGCCTCGTCAACATCGGCGGCGCGCAGAAGCCCGCCGTCCGGATCCAGGCCGATCCGGCCAAGCTGGCCGCGATGGGCCTGAGCCTGGAGGACGTCCGCACGGTCATCGGCACCGTGTCGGTGAACGCGCCCAAGGGCACGATCGATGGCCCGACGCAGTCCTTCACCGTCTACACCAACGACCAGCTGCTGGCTGCCAAGCCGTGGAACGACGTGATCCTCGCGTACAGGAACGGTGCGCCGATCCGCGTGAAGGACATCGGGGAGGCCGTCGACGCGCCCGAGAACAGCAAGGTGCACGCCTGGGCCTACTCCGGCGCCGCGGCACCCGACAGCGTCGGCAACGGCCGCGCCATGCTGCTGGTCATCTTCAAGCAGCCGGGCGCCAATGTCATCGAGACCGTCGATGCGATCAAGAAGGCGCTGCCGCGCCTGCAGGCGGCGATCCCGCCCACGGTCAAGGTCGACACCCTGATCGACCGCACGCAGACCATCCGGGCGTCGGTCAAGGACGTCGAATCCACCTTGCTGCTGACCATCGCGCTGGTCGTGCTGGTGATCTTCATCTTCCTGCGCAACGTGGCCGCCACGCTGATTCCCAGCGTGACGGTGCCGCTCGCGCTCCTGGGCACGGCCGGCGTGATGTACCTCCTCGGCTACAGCCTCGACAACCTCTCGCTGATGGCGCTCACCATCGCGGTGGGCTTCGTCGTCGACGATGCCATCGTGATGCTGGAGAACATCTACCGCTACGTCGAGGAGGGCATGCCGCCGATGGAGGCCGCGCTCAAGGGCGCCGGCGAGATCGGCTTCACGATCATCTCGATCTCGGTGTCGCTGGTGGCGGTGTTCATCCCGCTGCTGCTGATGGGCGGCATCGTCGGCCGGCTGTTCCGTGAGTTCGCGGTCACGGTGTCGCTGACCATCGGCGTGTCGGTGATCATCTCGCTGACGCTCACGCCGATGCTGTGCTCGCGCTTCCTCAAGGACGAGCACGCGGCGCGGCACGGCCGCATGTACCAGCTGTTCGAGGCCGGCTTCGACAAGATGCTCGCCGGCTACAAGCGCGGGCTCGACGTGGTGATGAAGCACCAGTTCATCACGCTGATGATGTTCTTCGCGACGCTGGCCTTCACCGTCTTCCTGTTCGTCGTCATCCCCAAGGGCTTCTTCCCGCAGCAGGACACGGGCTTCATCTTCGGCAACGCGCAGTCCACCCAGGACTCGTCGTTCGAGGCGATGAACCGGCGCCAGGTGCAGTTCGCCGACGTCATCCGCCAGGATCCGGACGTCACCGGCGTGGCCATGTTCGGCAACTCGTCGCAGTTCAACACCGGCAACTTCTTCATCGCGCTCAAGCCCAAGGACGAAGGCCGCAAGCTGAGTTCCGACGAGATCATCGCGCGGCTGCGCCCGAAGCTGGCGAAGATCGAGGGCGCGTCGCTGCTGATGCAGTCCGGCCAGGACATCAACGTGGGCGGCCGACCGTCGCGGACGCAGTACCAGTACACGATCACCGATGCCAACCTCGACGAGCTCAACGAGTGGGCACCGAAGCTGCTGCAGCGCTTCCAGCAGCTGCCGCAGCTGGCCGACGTCGCCACCGACCTGCAGAACGCGGCCACCACCGCCAGCCTGACGATCGACCGCGATCGCGCCTCCAGCTTCGGCATCTCGCCGGCGCTGATCGACGCGACGATCTACGACGCCATCGGCCAGCGCCAGGTGAGCCAGTTCTTCACGCAGATCAACAGCTACCACGTGGTGCTGGAGGTCACGCCCAAGCTGCAGCAGGATCCGAGCCTGTTCGACAAGCTGTACCTGACGTCGCCGCTCACCGGCCAGCAGGTGCCGCTGTCCACGTTCGTCACGGTGGACACCAACAAGACCGCCTACCTGTCGATCAGCCACCAGGGCCAGTTCCCGGCGGTCACGATCTCGTTCAACCTCAACCCGGGCATGTCGCTGGGCGAGGCAGTGGACGCGATCAACAAGGCGCAGGCGACGATGGGGCTGCCGCAGGCATTGTCCGGCTCGTTCCAGGGCACGGCGCAGGCCTTCCGCGACTCGCTGGGCACGCAGCCCTATCTGATCGCCGCTGCGCTGGTGGCCGTCTACATCGTGCTGGGCCTGCTCTACGAGAGCTACATCCACCCGCTCACCATCCTGTCGACGCTGCCCTCGGCGGGCGTGGGCGCGCTGCTGATCCTGATTGCGGGCGGCTACGACCTCACCGTGATCGCGCTGATCGGCATCATCCTGCTGATCGGCATCGTCAAGAAGAACGGCATCATGATGGTGGACTTCGCGCTCACCGCGGAGCGCGAGCAGGGCATGAAGCCCGAGGAGGCGATCTACCGCGCCTGCCTGCTGCGTTTCCGTCCCATCATGATGACCACGATGTGCGCGTTGCTCAGCGGCCTGCCGCTGATGCTGGGCCACGGCGCCGGCTCCGAGCTCCGCCGGCCGCTGGGCTACGCGATGGTGGGCGGGCTCGTGCTGTCGCAGGCGCTGACGCTGTTCACCACGCCGGTGGTCTACCTTTACCTCGATCGTGCGCACTACTGGTACGAGAAGAAGTCGGAAGCCCGCAGGAAGCGCAAGAAGGCGAAGGCCATCGCCGCCGGCGGCACGGATCCGGAACGCTCGCTCCCGGTTGTCGCGGATGATGCGAAGCATTGACACCCCCGTGAGCACCATGAAGCTGCTGATCGTCGAGGACGAGCTCAAGACCGCGGAGTACCTGCGCAAGGGCCTCGCGGAGCAGGGCTGCGCGGTCGACGTGGCGCACAACGGCGTCGACGGCCAGCACCTGGCGCTGGTGCACGACTACGACGTGATCGTGCTCGACGCGATGTTGCCCGGCATCGACGGCTTCACGCTGCTGCGCACGCTGCGCCAGGTCAAGCAGACGCCCGTCATCATGCTCACGGCGCGCGACTCCATCGAGGATCGCGTGCGCGGCCTGCACGACGGCGCCGACGACTACCTCGTCAAGCCCTTCTCGTTCCTGGAGCTGCTCGCGCGCCTGCAGGCGCTCCAGCGGCGCGGGCGCGCGCAGGAGCCCACGCAGCTGAAGATCGCCAACCTGCAGATCGACCTGATCGCGCGCAAGGCGTGGCGCGGCAGCGAGCGCATCGACCTGAGCGCCAAGGAATTCGCGCTGCTGGCCGTGCTCGCGCGCCGCCAGGGCGAGATCCTGTCGAAGACGGCCATCGCGGAGCTGGTGTGGGACATGAACTTCGACTCCAACACCAACGTGGTGGAGGTGGCGATCAAGCGCCTGCGCGCCAAGGTGGACAACGCGTTCGCGCCCAAGCTGCTGCACACGATCCGTGGCATGGGCTACGTGATGGAGGCCCGCGACGAGGCGTCGTCCGGCGAGGGCGGCGCGCCGTGAAGCGTTCCATCACGACACGGCTCGTGGGGATGTTCGCGCTGACCGCGCTGGCCATGTTCACGCTCGTGGGCGCCGCGCTGTACGGCGTGCTCGGGCGCGAGCTGACCCGCCACGAGAACGACGACCTCAACACCAACCTGCAGAACATGCGCTACTCGATCGACCGCTTCGGCGACCTCGAGCACTGGGCGCGGCTGCAGGTGAAGATGGACACCCTGTCGCCGGCCGACGGCAGCGTGCGCTTCTGGGTGCTCAGCGACGACCCGCGCTTCCTCTACGGCAAGGGCCTGGACGAGATGGAGCGCGTCAACCTGGGCGAGGCCGGCCACGGCAGCCTCACGCTGCCCAGCACCGGCCGCACCTACCGCACGCTGTCGATGCGTCTCGCGCCCTTCGCCGACCGTCCGGCCGTGCGCCTGATCGTGGGCGTCGACACCGCGCCGTTCGAGCACACGATGCGCGCCTTCCTGGTGGCGTTCGGCCTGCTGGCGCTGGGCGCCGTGGCGCTGGTGATGGCGCTGGGCTGGTGGATCGCGCGCATCGGGCTGCGCCCGCTGCACCAGTTGTCGGACCAGGCGCGCGCGCTGCGGCCCAAGACCCTGTCGCAGCGGCTGCGGCTGGGCCGCCTGCCGGTGGAGCTGGAAGACCTCACCGTCGCGTTCAACGGCGCGCTGGGACGCCTGGAGGACGCCTGGCAGCAGCTCGAAGGCTTCAACGCCGACGTGGCGCACGAGCTGCGCACGCCGCTGGCCAACCTGATCGGCGGCACCCAGGTGGCGTTGTCGCGGCCGCGCAGCGCGGCCGAGTTCCAGGAGACGCTTCAGTCCAACCTGGAGGAACTGGAACGCCTGCGCTCCATCGTCAACGACATGCTGTTCCTGGCGCGCGCCGACCAGGGCGAGGCCGCCACGGGCCTGACGGCCGCGGTCGTCGCCCACGAGGTGGAAGTGACGATCGATTTCTTCGAGCCGCTGCTCGACGACACCGGCACCACGGTGGCCGTCGAGGGCGAGCTGCAGGCGCAGGCGACGATGAACATCGCGCTGTTCCGGCGCGCGCTCACCAACCTGCTGCAGAACGCCATCGAGCATTCGGCCGCCGGCGCCTGCCTGGTGGTGACGGTCTCGCGGCGCGCCGGGGCCATCTGGATCGCCGTGACCAATCCCGGCCCGGCCATCGGTGCCGCGCACCTGCCGCGCCTGTTCGACCGCTTCTATCGCGTCGATTCCTCGCGCCACGACACCGGCGAGATCCACGGCCACGGCCTGGGCCTGGCCATCGTCAAGGCGGTGGCCTCGATGCACGGCGGCGCCACGCTGGCCACCAGCGAGGACGGCCTGACCACCATCGCGTTCAGCATCGCGGGCGCCGCCTAGGACCCGCGCGCCGCGCCGTTCGGGCCGCGCTGGTCCGTGTAGCCGAAGAAGCCGTCGGGCGTGATCTGGATGGTCTGCGTGTCGCCCTTGGTTCGGACGGCGCGTCCCGTCAGGCAGCCAGGCGATGGCCGTGGTGCAATACGGCCATCGCCGCAACCCTTGCCTTCCGGAGTCCTTCCCATGTCGACCCGCCTGCCCCGCCTCCTCGCCGTCACGGCCAGCCTCGCCGCGGCCCTGCTCGCGCCCGTCGCCCACGCGGCGCCGGAGCCCAAGGTGCTCAACATCTACAACTGGTCGGACTACATCGCCGACGACACGTTGAAGAACTTCGAGAAAGAGACCGGCATCAAGGTCAACTACGACAACTACGACACCAACGAGATCCTGCACGGCAAGCTGGTGGCGGGCAAGACGGGCTACGACATCGTCGTGCCCAGCGCGCACTTCGCCAAGATGCAGATCGAGGCCGGCCTGTTCCAGAAGCTCGACAGGACCAAGCTCACCAACTGGGGCAACCTCGATCCCGCGCTGCTGCCGCTGATGGCCAAGGTCGACCCGGGCAACCAGTACCTGGTCGACTGGCTGTGGGGCTACATCACCGTGGGCATCAACACCGGCAAGGTCAAGGCCGCGCTCGGCGCGACGCCCATGCCCGAGAACCCGTGGTCGCTGATCTTCGACCCGAAGTACGCCGACAAGCTGAAAGGCTGCGGCATCAGCTTCCTCGACTCGCCGTCCGAGGTGCTGCCGATCGCGCTCGGCTACGTGGGCAAGCCCGCGTACAGCCACGCGGCGGCCGACTACGCCGTGGCCGGCGCGATGCTCAAGAAGATCCGCCCGGACGTCTCGCGGTTCTCGTCGTCGGGCTACATCAACGACATGGTCGCCGGCTCGGTGTGCGCCGTGCTGGGCTACTCGGGCGACATCAACATCGCCCGCGCCCGCGCCATCAAGGAAAAGAACGGCAACGACATCGTCGCGTTCGTGCCCAAGGCCGGCTCCACGCTGTTCTTCGACTCGATGGCGATCCCGGCCGACGCGCCGCACCCGCAGAACGCGCTGCTGTTCATCAACTACATCCTGCGCCCCGAGGTGCACGCGTCGCTCACCAACAAGGTGTTCTACGCCAACCCGAACAAGGCCTCGCTGAAGTTCGTGCAGAAGGACGTGGCGGCCAACCCGAGCGTGTTCCTCAAGCCCGACGACCTGGCCAAGATGACGGTGCCCGATTCGCTGCCGCAGGACATCAAGCGGGTCCAGACGCGCACCTTCACGTCCTTCAAGACGGGAGAGTGAGTCCGGGAACAGGCCGCTTTCCGGCCTGTTGATCGGGCTTTAGAACTGCGGGGTCCTGCCTACGATCAGGGTGCGGTGAAAGCCTTCAGGGCCCGCATCGCGCCCGACCCATCAGGAACCCGCCATGCGCATCCAAGCCAACCCCACCGCCGCGGCCACGCTGCCGGCCGCGCCGACGAAGTCCAGCCGCTCGCCGCACGCCCCGGCCAGCAAGGCCGCCGCCGCAACGCCCGCGCCCGCCGCTGCCAAGCCTGCCGCCGCCACCAGGCCGGTGGCTGCCGCCGCGCCGGCCGCGCCCAAGGTCGCCACCGCGGCCCAGGCGGCCGAGGTCGCCGCCGCGCCGGAAAGCTACGGCGGCGCCGGCAGCCTGCTCGACGCCCACGCCTGATCCGCGCCGCGCTCCCGACCCCGACCCCGGCGAGGGGTCTTTGATCCCGGACATTGGCCGATTGGCGTCCCTTGCCTAAGCTTGCGCGTTCCAACACGAGGGAACGCATGCCCAAGAAGACCACCGGCGCCAGGATCGCCGCAGCCACCAGCGCCATCGACATCGGCATCAGCACCAAGGATCGCGCCGCGATCGCCGACGGCCTTGCCCACCTGCTGGCCGATACCTACACCCTGTACCTGACGACGCACAACTTCCACTGGAACGTCACGGGTCCGATGTTCAACACGCTGCACGTGATGTTCATGGGCCAGTACACCGAGCTGTGGAACGCCGTCGACCCGGTCGCCGAGCGCATCCGCTCGCTGGGCCATCCCGCGCCCGGCTCCTATGCGCAGTTCGGCAAGCTCAGCTCGCTGCCCGACGCGCCCGAGACGCCGCCCAAGGCGCTCGAGATGGTGCGCGTGCTGGTGGCCGGCCACGAGGCCGTCGCCCGCACCGCCCGCAAGCTGTTCCCGCTGGCCGACAAGGCCGGCGACGAACCCACCGCCGACCTGCTCACGCAGCGCCTGACCGTGCACGAACAGACGGCCTGGATGCTGCGTTCGCTGCTCGAGGAATAGGCGGCAATGGCCATGCGCGTCGCGATCGTCACGTTCGACGGCTTCAACGAGCTCGACTCCTTCATCGCGCTGGGCCTGATCAACCGGCTGCGCGCGTCCGGCGTGCACGCCGAGATCACCTGCCCGTCCGCGCAGGTCACGTCGATGAACGGCGTCACCATCACCGCGCAGCAGCCGCTGGAGTTCGTGCTGGACGCCGACGCCGTGCTGTTCGGCAGCGGCATCTACACGCGCGCAATCGCCGAGAACGCGGCGTTGATGGATCGCATCGTGCTCGACCCCACGCGCCAGCTGATCGGCGCGCAGTGCTCGGGCACGCTGCTGCTCGCGCGGCTGGGCATGCTGGGCGACGCGCCGGCCTGCACCGACCTCACCACCAAGCCGTGGGTGGTCGAGGCCGGCGTGCGCGTGGCCGACGAGCCCTTCATCGCGCGCGGCCCCATCGCCACCGCCGGCGGCTGCATGGCCTCGGCCTACCTGGCCACCTGGGTGATGTGGCGCGCCGCGGGCCGCGAGGCCGCGCGCCAGGCGCTGCACTACGTGGCGCCGGTGGGCGAGAAGGAGGCCTGGGTGGGCCACGCGCTGAAGGTCGTCGGCGAACAGCTGGGCGACGCTGCCGCGCCCTGAATTCTCGGGCGGCGGCCGCGCGGCGGAGCGATCCCGGCGCGACCGCGGGCGAAACGCGATAATCCCGGGTTACCCCGCATCCCCAGCGCTTGCCCGACCTCCGGGCTGGCGCACGCCACCATGTCCGCCGATCTCGCCACCCAGGTGCGCCGCCGCCGCACCTTCGCCATCATCTCCCACCCCGACGCGGGCAAGACGACGCTCACGGAAAAGCTGCTGCTGTTCTCGGGCGCGATCCAGATCGCCGGTTCGGTGAAGGCACGCAAGGCGGCGCGGCACGCCACGTCCGACTGGATGGAGATCGAGAAGCAGCGCGGCATCTCGGTGGCCTCGTCGGTGATGCAGATGGAATACCGCGACTGCGTCATCAACCTGCTCGACACCCCGGGCCACCAGGACTTCTCCGAAGACACCTACCGCGTGCTCACGGCCGTCGACGCCGCGCTGATGGTGATCGACGCGGCCAACGGCGTCGAGCCGCAGACGCGCCGCCTGCTGCAGGTCTGCCGCGCGCGCAACACGCCCATCCTCACGTTCGTCAACAAGATGGACCGCGAAGTGCAGGAGCCGCTCGCGCTGATGGACGAGATCGAGCGCGAGCTGGGCATGAGCGTGGTGCCGTTCACCTGGCCGGTGGGCATGGGCAAGGCGTTCGGCGGGGTCGTCGACCTGCGCAAGAACCAGATGCGCGTGTTCTCGCCCGGCGAGGCGCGCGTGGGCGGCGACGAGGAGGTGTTGACCGACCTCGACAACCCGGACTACGCCGAGCGCTTCGGGATGGGCTGGGATCAATCGCGCAACGAGATCGAGCTGCTGGGCGCCGCGGCGCCCGAGTTCGACGAGGAGGCCTTTCTCGAGGGCCACCAGACGCCGATGTTCTTCGGCTCGGCCATCAACAACTTCGGCGTGCAGGAGATCCTCGACGCGCTCGTCAACCTGGCGCCGTCCCCGGGCCCGCGCCCGGCGATGCAGCGCGAGGTCAAGCCCGAGGAGTCGAAGTTCACCGGCGTGGTGTTCAAGATCCAGGCCAACATGGATCCGTCGCACCGCGACCGCATCGCGTTCCTGCGCGTGGCCTCGGGCCACTTCGAGCGCGGCATGCGCCTGAAGGTGGTGCGCTCGGGCAAGGAGCTGCGGCCCAACACCGTCGTGTCGTTCCTGTCGCAGCGCCGCGAGCTGCTCGACGAGGCCTTCGCCGGCGACATCATCGGCATCCCCAACCATGGCGTGCTGCAGCTGGGCGACACGCTCACGGAGGGCGAGTCGCTGCAGTTCACCGGCCTGCCCTTCTTCGCGCCGGAACTGTTCCGCACGGTGGAAGTGGCCGACCCGCTCAAGACCAAGCAGCTGCGCGCCGGCCTCACCCAGCTGGGCGAGGAGGGCGCGATCCAGGTCTTCCGCCCGGTGCTTGGCACGGTGCTGCTGCTGGGCGCGGTCGGCCAGCTGCAGTTCGAGGTGGTGGCGCACCGCCTCGAGCACGAATACGGCGTCCGCGCGCGCATCCAGCCCGCGCGCTACGCGCTCGCGCGCTGGATCACCTGCGACCCGGACGACGGCGGCGACAAGGAGCTGCAGCGCTTCATCGACAACAACGCCCACCGCATCGCCTACGACGCGGTCAATGCGCCGGCCATCCTGGTGGAGTACGCGCCCGAGCTGCGCGCGGTCGAGGCCAACTGGCCCAAGATCAAGTTCCACGCGCTGCGCGAGCACGCCGGCCTGATCTTCCAGAAGCGACTCGACGATTGAACTTTGCGGCGGGGGCCGCGTCTATCGAGGCCCGCCACGCTCGCTGAACCATGAAGCCGCTCCCGTTGATCTGCCTCGCCGCGGCCGCCGCGCTCGCGTTCGCCTCTCCGCGCGTACCCGCCGCCGATCAATGGACGGGCGCCGGCCAGCGCCAGGCCGGCGCGGCCGTGAGCTGGGACGACCTCTCGCACACGAAGTGGATCGCCGACGGCCGCGACGACGCGCCGCGCAAGGTCTACGTGTTCATGGACGCGAACTGCAAGTACTGCACGAAGTTCTGGTCCGATGCCCGGCCCTGGGTCAACAGCGGCAAGGTGCAGCTGCGCCACATCATGGTGGCGGTGATCGCGCCCACCAGCGCCGGCAAGGCCGCGGCCCTGATGGTCGATCCCGATCCGGCCAGGCGCCTGTACTCGTACGAGCAGGCGCACGCGTTCGGCGTCGTGCGCATGATGGCCGGCGGCCCGCGCCACTCGTGGGAGGATCCGAACCTGCAGCCGATGCAGGCGATTCCCGCGGCTGTGGGGCGCACGCTGCAGGATCACGAGCAGCTGATGACCGCGCTGGGCCTGAGCGGCACGCCCGGCATCGTGTTCCGCGGACTGGACGGCCGCATCATGGCGCGGGGCGGGCTGGCGCCGCAAGAGATGACCATGGTGCTGGGCGCGCTGTAGCCGAGCCCGTTGGCGCGCGAAGCGGCGAGAATCGCCGGATGTCGAACCCCCGCGTCTCCCTCTACCTCGACCTGATCCGCTGGAACCGCCCCGCCGGCTGGCTGCTGCTGCTGTGGCCCACGCTGTCGGCGCTGTGGATCGCCTGCGACGGCTTCCCCGGCTGGCACCTGCTGGCGGTGTTCACGCTCGGCACGATCCTGATGCGCAGCGCCGGCTGCTGCGTCAACGACGTGGCCGACCGCGAGTTCGACAAGCACGTCAAGCGCACCGCCCAGCGCCCGGTCACCAGCGGCGCGCTGTCGGTGCGGGCCGCGCTCACCTTCGGCGCGGTGCTGGCGCTGCTGGCGTTCGGCCTGGTGCTCACCACCAACCCGCCCACCATCCTGCTGTCGTTCGTGGCGCTGGTGGTCACGCTGATCTATCCGTACGCCAAGCGCTACGTCTCGATGCCGCAGGCCGTGCTGGGCGTGGCGTTCTCGTTCGGCATCCCGATGGCGTTCGCCGCCGCCACCGGCGGCCACGACTGGTCGCCGGCGGCCATTCCCGCGGCGGTGCCCATGCTGGCCTGGCTGCTGCTGGTGGGCAACCTGTTCTGGGTGCTGGCCTACGACACCGAGTACGCGATGGTCGACCGCGACGACGACCTGAAGATCGGCATGCGCACTTCGGCCATCACGCTGGGCCGCTTCGACGTGGCCGGGGTGATGGCGTTCTACGCGGTCTACCTGCTGTCGTGGCTGTACCTGGGCCTGAAGCTGGGCCTGGGGCCGGTCTATGCGGTGGGCATCGTGGCGGCCGCGTTGCAGGCCGCGTGGCATTTCACGCTCATCTACGCACGCACCCGCGACGGCTGCTTCCGCGCCTTCCGGGCCAACCACTGGGTCGGCGCGGCGGTGTTCCTCGGCGTCGTGCTGTCGTACCAGAAGGTCTGGTCGCTGCAGTGAGCCGCGGCGTCAGGCGCCGAATTCGTCCCCGAGTTCCCTTGCCCGCGCCTGCGCTGCGCGCAAGGCCGCGACGATCGCCCGCTTCACGCCCGCGGCCTCCATCGCCGTGATCGCGGCGTAGGTGGTGCCGCCCTTGGACGTCACGCGCGAGCGCAGCGTCTCGGGCGATTCGTCGGAGGCGCGCGCCAGCGAGGTCGCGCCCTTGAAGGTGGCCTGCGCCAGCCGTCGGCCCTGTTCGGGCGACAGGCCCATGTCGGCCGCGGCCTGCATCATGGCCTCGAGGAAGAAGAACACGTAGGCCGGGCCGGAACCCGACAGCGCCGTCACGGCATCGAGATCGCCCTCCTGCGCCACCCACAGCGTCTCGCCGGTAGGCGCCAGCACGCGCTCGATCGCGGCGCGATCGTCGGCCGTCACCGCGGCGCGCGCGTACAGGCCGGCGATGCCCTCGCCGATCAACGCGGGCGTGTTGGGCATGGCGCGCACCACGCGCTCGCTGCCGGTGGCGCGCGCGATCGTGTCGCTGCGGATGCCGGCCATCACCGACAGGTGCAGCGCGCCGCCCACGTGGGGCGCGCACGGCGCGGCGGCCTCGCGAAAGACCTGCGGCTTGACGGCCCACACGACGA
Source organism: Betaproteobacteria bacterium (assembly GCA_013289985.1). Lineage (GTDB taxonomy): Bacteria > Pseudomonadota > Gammaproteobacteria > Burkholderiales > Burkholderiaceae_C > Scleromatobacter. The sequence continues at coordinate 204,745 of JABCYW010000001.1, forward strand.
TGTCGGTGCCGGCCAGCGCGGCGTCGCCGGCGGCTTCCACGCGAACGCCGAACCTGGCGCGAACGATGTCGGCCTGGGGCGCGTAGGGCTCCACCACCACCACGCGGTCCGCCGGATGGCCGGCGGCGACCAGCCCGCCCAGGATGGCGCAGGCCATGTTGCCGCCGCCCACGAAACCCAGCAGCGGCGCGCGAGCCCCCGGGGGGTCCGCGGCGGGGATGTTCGAGTTCGTCATGCGTCCAGTGTAGGCGGGCACCCCGCCGTAACCGGCATGAAACCGAGGCACAGGGGTCATGCAAATCTTGCATATCGCTCCGTGACTAATTCGGCGCGGTCCGGCCTACAGTCCGCTCCACTCCCGGCGTGGGCTCGTTTCCGATCGAGGCCGCCCGTGCCCAAGGATCTTGCAGGTCGCCGCTCACGAGGCGCCAGCGACCGCGAACCTCAATTCAGACACAAGGAAATCCGTCATGAGCAATCTGTCGTACGTTTCGCCGACCGCGGACAGCCCCTGGGGCACGTACCTCTCGCAGGTCGACCGCGTGGTGCCCTACCTCGGCAACCTGGCGCGCTGGGTGGAGACCCTCAAGCGCCCGAAGCGCGCGCTGATCGTCGACGTGCCCATCGAGCTGGACAACGGCACCGTCGCGCACTTCGAGGGCTTCCGCGTGCAGCACAACCTGTCGCGCGGCCCGGGCAAGGGCGGCGTGCGCTACCACCCGGACGTCACGCTGGAAGAAGTGATGGCCCTGTCGGCCTGGATGACGGTCAAGACCGCGGCCGTGAACCTGCCGTTCGGCGGTGCCAAGGGCGGCATCCGCGTCGACCCCAAGCTGCTGTCGACGAAGGAACTCGAGCGCATGACGCGCCGCTACACGAGCGAGATCGGCCTGATCATCGGCCCGCAGAAGGACATCCCCGCGCCCGACGTGAACACCAACGGCCAGATCATGGCCTGGATGATGGACACGTACTCGATGAACACCGGCTCCACGTCCACCGGCGTGGTCACCGGCAAGCCGCTGCACCTGGGCGGCTCGGCCGGCCGCATCAAGGCCACCGGCCGCGGCGTGTTCGTCACCGGCAGGGAAGCGGCGCGCCGCATCGGCCTCGACCTCAATGGCGCCCGCGTGGCCGTGCAGGGCTTCGGCAACGTCGGTGGCTCCGCCGCCGAGCTGTTCGCGCAGGCCGGCGGCAAGATCGTGGCCGCGCAGGACCACACCGGCACCATCTACAACGCCAACGGCTTCGACCTGGCCGACCTGATGCCGCACGTGGCCAACACCGGCGGCGTGGCCGGCTTCAGGGGCGCCGACGTGATGAAGTCGGAAGAGTTCTGGGACGTCGATTGCGACATCCTGATCCCGGCCGCGCTCGAAGGCCAGATCAACGAGGATCGCGCCCGCCGCATCAAGGCCAAGCTGGTGCTCGAGGGCGCCAACGGCCCCACCACGTCGAAGGCCGACGACATGCTGTTCGAGCGCAACGTGCTCGTGGTGCCGGACGTCATCTGCAACGCCGGCGGCGTGACAGTGTCGTACTTCGAGTGGGTGCAGGACTTCTCCAGCTTCTTCTGGAGCGAGGACGAGATCAACGTGCGCCTGGACAAGATCATGGTGGACGCGCTCAAGAAGATCTGGGACACGGCCGACCGCCACAAGATCACTCTGCGCACCGCCACGTTCGCGGTCGCGTGCGAACGCATCCTGATCGCGCGCGAGGAGCGCGGCCTGTATCCCTGAGGCCTGGTCGCCCGGCTCCACGAAGGCCCCGCTCGCGGGGCCTTTTCCATTGGTGCGCTACTTCGCCAACGTGCGCGCCTGCTCGACGAGCTGCCGCGCCACCGTCTCGAACGGCTCCATGTCCTGTTCCGCGCGGCTCAGGACCACGGCGCCTTCGGCCGACGCGACCAGCACGGTCGCGAAACGGCGCGCCTCCTTGCGCGCCAGGCCGCCCTGCTCCAGCAGTTCGGCGAGCCGTTGCCGCCAGAGCCGGAACACCTCGGCCGCGCGGTTCAGGAGCGCGGGCGAGTCCGTGGCCACCGCCACGGCCAGCACGGCGCAACCCGACTCGCATCTCGATTGCGCGAGCACGCCGCGCCAGATCGCGAGGAAGTGCTCGGCGACCTGCACCGCGGACGCGCCGGCCCGCTTGTCGAGCGCGCTCACCAGGAACGCGCCGGCCAGGTCGACGGCCTCGCCCACCATCTGGTCCTTGCCCTCGGGAAAGTGGTGGTAGACCGAGCCGCGCGGCGCGCCCGTGTGCTCCAGCACCTCCGCGAACGACGTGGCCTGCAGCCCGCGGCGCGCCAGCAACTGCGTCGCTCCCGCGATCATCTTCTTGCGCACCTCGCCGGCCACTGGCGCTCCCTGGCTTGACTATGTTGGTTGTCATAGTCTAAGCTCTATGCAACCCATCATAGTTTCCAGGAGCCCGCCATGCCGATGATCGATGTCTATGCCCCCGCCGACCTGTTTCCCGTCGACGCGGATCGCGCGCTCGGCGAGCAGCTGACGCTGGCCGTGCTGCGCGCCGAGGGCGTGCCCACCCCCGGCCCGTTCCACGCGGACAACACGGCGGCCTACATCCACCGGCTGCCCGCGTCGGCGGTGCAGACCCACGCCACCGCGCAGGCGCGCACGGTGCGCGTGCAGGTGATCACGCCGCCGGGGGCGCTGAGCCGCGACGGCCAGCGGCAACTGGTCAAGGAGGCCACGGGAATCGTCGCGACGCTGTCCGGCGACCCGTCCCAGGCCGCGCGCACCTGGGTGATCCTCACCGAGGCAGCCGAGGGCGGCTGGGGCCTGCTGGGCACCGCGTTCGGCAAGGAGGAATTCGCCGCGCTCGCCGCGAAGGCCCGCGCCGCGCAATGACTGCGGGAGTGCGGCAAGATGGCGCGATGCACGCCGTCACGCTCGCCGCACTCGCCGCCTTTCCCGACCAGCTCGAAGCCCACTTCGCCGCCTTTGCGCCGGAGTTCACGCGCTGGGCGCCGGCCTCGTGGGACGGCGTGCCCAGCGAGCCGCTCACGGCGCTCGAACAGCTGTGCCACGTGCGCGACATCGAGATCGACGGCTATCAGGTGCGCATCCGCCGCACGCTGGCCGAGACGAACCCGTTGCTCGCATCCATCGACACGGACGCCCTCGTGCGCGAGCGCGCCTACGCGCGTGACGAGCCTGCGCGCGCGCTCTCCGCGTTCCGCGCCGCGCGGGCAGAGACGCTGGAAATGATCTCGGGCCTCGGCGACGCACAGCTCGCGCGCACCGCCGTCTTCGAGGGCTACGGCCCGCTGACGCTGCGCAGCCTCATCCACTACCTGTGCAGCCACGACCAGCAGCACCTGGCCGGCCTGCAGTGGCTGCTGGGCAAGGCCGACGCGTCGCGCCTGGGCTGACTGACTGCCTGGCTCGGCGCCGGGCCTCCGCGCCGCATGAATCGCGGCGAACGGGCCCTCGCGTCCTCGCGACGGGACTAAATCCGGCCCACATCGGTTGAAAGACGCCGGATACAGCCCGCCGTACCGCGTTTTGGGGATGACTCATGAAAGCGCTTTCCCTAGCATCGGCCGACGGCGGACGGAACCGGTTCCATGGCTCGCCGACGACGGTACTCACAACCATACGCACGAGGCAAGCACCATGAAATTCCGACACCTTCTCGCATCGGCCGCCGCGCTGATACTGGGCCAGGCGGCCCAGGCCCAGTCCTGGCAGCTCGTCTGGTCGGACGAGTTCAACGGCTCCATCGGTCCCGACTGGGTCTTCGAGACCGGCGGCGGCGGCTGGGGCAACAACGAGCTCGAGTACTACCGCAAGGAGAACGCGACCATCGAGAACGGCAACCTCGTCATCACGGCCAAGCGCGAGGACTACGGCGGCTATCACTACACCTCCGCGCGCATGAAGACGCAGGGCACGCGCAGCTGGAAGTACGGCCGCATGGAGGCGCGCATCAAGCTGCCGGCCGTGCAAGGCACCTGGCCGGGCTGGTGGATGCTGGGCAACAGCATCTCCAGCGTCGGCTGGCCCGCCTCGGGCGAGACCGACATCATGGAGCAGATCAACACCGCCGGCACGGTCTACGGCAGCGTGCACTGGCAGGCCGCCAACGGCTCGCAGGCCGACTACAGCAACAGCATCGGCACCACGCCGACCGACTATCACGTGTACGCCGTCGAATGGGACCAGGACTACATCAAGTGGTTCGTCGACGGCACCCAGTACAACCAGTTCCAGATCACCAACGGCGCCGGCAACACGCAGGCGTTCCAGAACCCGTTCTTCCTGCTGCTCAACATGGCCGTGGGCGGCAACTGGCCGGGCTTCACGATCAACGACGCTGCATTGCCCGCGAAGATGTACGTCGACTACGTGCGCGTCTACCAGAAGGGCGCCGCGCCGGTGAGCATCCAGATCGAGGCCGAGAACTGGGCCGCGATGAGCGGCGTGCAGACCGAGGCCTGCTCCGAAGGCGGCCTGGACGTGGGCTGGATCGACACCAACGACTGGATCGTCTGGAACGTCAACATCCCGGTGGCCGGCACGTACACGGTCTCGTACCGCGTGGCGAGCCTCAACGGCGGCGGCGTGATCCAGCTCGAGAAGGCCGGCGGCAGCCCCGTCTACGGCAGCGTGAGCGTGCCCAGGACCGGCGGCTGGCAGACCTGGACCACGGTGTCGCACCAGGTGACGCTGCCCGCGGGCCAGCAGCAGATCGCCGTGAAGGCGCTGGCCGGCGGCTACAACATCAACTGGCTGAAGATCACGAATTGACGCGCTGCCATGTCATCCCGCGACTTCGCGCAGGATGACGGGTGGCGGCCTGTCAGTGACCGCCGGATTCGCCGGCCAACAGCGCGGCGTTGCCGCCGGCGGCGGCCGTGTTGACGGTGAGCGTCTGCTCGGCGCAGAAGCGGAACAGGTAGTGCGGGCCGCCCGCCTTCGGGCCGGTGCCCGACAGGCCTTCGCCGCCGAACGGCTGCACGCCCACCACCGCGCCGATCATGTTGCGGTTGATGTAGACGTTGCCCACCTTGGCCAGCTTCGCCAGGCGCTGCGCGCGGCTGTCGATGCGGGTCTGGATGCCCAGCGTGAGGCCGTAGCCCAGGTCGTTGATGTCGCGCATCACCTGGTCGACGTCGCCGTTCCAGCGCACCACGTGCAGCACCGGGCCGAAGATCTCCTCCTTCAGGTCGGCGATGGCGCCGAGCTCGAAGGCGGCCGGCGCCACCAGGCGCGGGAACGCGGACGCCACGTGGCTCTCGCCCAGCAGCTTCGCATCCTTCTTCAGGCGCGCGACGTTGCGCGACACGTTGTCGTAGGCCTCGCCGTCGATGACCGGGCCCACGTCGGTGGCCAGCAGCGCCGGGTCGCCCACGTTGAGCACGCCCAGCGCGCCGCGGATCATCTCGATGACGCCGTCGGCGATCGAGCCGTGAACCACCAGCAGCCGCAGCGCGGAGCAGCGCTGGCCGGCCGAGCGGAACGCGCTCTGGACGACGGCGTCCACCACCTGCTCCGGCAGCGCGCTGGAGTCGACGATCATCGCGTTGAGGCCGCCGGTCTCGGCGATGAACGGCACGATGGGGCCGTCCTTGTGCGCGAGGGTGCGCTGGATGATCTTGGCCACCTGCGTCGAGCCGGTGAAGCACACGCCCGAGCAGTGCGGGTTGGCGGTGAGCGAGGCGCCGATGGTCTCGCCCGGGCCGTGCAGCAGCGCCAGCGCGTCGTTGGGCACGCCGGCCTCGTGCAGCAGGGCCACCATGCGCGCGGCCACGGCCGGCGTCTGTTCGGCCGGCTTGGCGGCCACCGTGTTGCCGGCCACGAGCGCGGCCACCACCTGGCCCGCGAAGATGGCCAGCGGGAAGTTCCAGGGCGAGATGCACACGAACACGCCGCGGCCGTTCATGCGCAGCTCGTTGCTCTCGCCGGTGGGGCCGGGCAGCACCTGGTCCTGCAGGCGGATCTGCGCCTGGTCGGCGTAGTAGCGGCAGAAGTCGACTGCCTCGCGCACTTCGGCCACGCAGTCGCCCAGCGTCTTGTGCGCCTCCTTCACGAGCAGGCCGCAGAACTCGGCCAGGCGCGCGTCCAGCAGGTCGCCGGCGCGGCGGATGATGGCGGCGCGCTCGGTGACGGGGCGCTCGTTCCAGGCCGCGAAGCCGTCGTCGAGCTTCGCCATCGCGGTGATGACGTCTTCGGGGGTGGCCTCGCGGATCACGGGCACCACGGTGGCTGCGACGGCGGCGTCCAGCGGCGCGCGATCGGCGATCACGGCCAGGTCGGCGCCGGTGGAGTTGCGGCGTTGCAGTCCGTGCTCGACCGGGTAGAGGAACGTCGGCATCGGGAACGCCGGCGGCCGCGCGGTGGTCATCGGCGAGGCGAGCAGGCGCTCCACGTCCACCGCGCTGTCGGCCAGCTGGTGCACGAAGCTCGAGTTGGCGCCGTTCTCCAGCAGGCGGCGCACCAGGTAGGCCAGCAGGTCGCGGTGCTCGCCCACGGGCGCGTACACGCGGCACGCGACGGCCGGATCCTTCATCACCTCGCGGTAGATGCCCTCGCCCATGCCGTGCAGGCGCTGCATCTCGAACGCGGCACCCTTGGCGCGCGCCATCTGCAGGATCGCGGCGATGGTGCCGGCGTTGTGCGTGGCGAACTGCGGGTAGATGACGTCGGCGTGCGCGATCAGCGAGCGCGCGCAGGCCAGGTACGAGATGTCGGTGTGTTCCTTGTGCGTGAAGACCGGATAGCCGGCCAGGCCGCCCTCCTGCGCGCGCTTGATCTCGCCGTCCCAGTAGGCGCCCTTGACCAGGCGCACCATGAAGCGCAGCTTGTGGCGGCGCGCGATCTCGGCGACGGCGTCCACCACCCGCAGCGCGCGGCTCTGGTAGGCCTGCACGGCCAGGCCGAAGCCGCCCCACTTCGGGAAGGCGTCGGCGATGCGCTCGGCGAGCGCGTCCAGCACGTCCAGCGACAGCTCGAGGCGGTCGGTCTCCTCGGCGTCGATGGTGAGGTTCAGGTTGGCGGTGGCGGCCTGCGCCACCAGGGCCCACACGCGCGGCAGCAGCTCGGCGAACACGCGCTCGCGCTGGCCGTCCTCGTAGCGCGAGAACAGGGCCGACAGCTTGATGGAGATACCGTCGGCCGTCTCGGGCGACGCGGCGACCTGGCCGCGCGAGATCGCCCGGATGGCATTGGCGTAGGAGGCCAGGTAGCGCTCGGCGTCGTGCTCGGTGCGGGCGCCCTCGCCCAGCATGTCGTACGAGAAGCGCAGGCCGGTGGCGGCGTCGGCGCTGCCGCGGCGGGCGCTCTCCACGTCCTTGCGCTGGCCCTGCGCCTCCTCCATCGCCTCGGCGATGGTGCGCCCGAGCACGAACTGGCGGCCCAGCAGCTGGATCGCGCGCACGGTGGCGGCCACCACGGTCTTGGCGCCCAGTCGCTTGAGCAGCCCGCCCTCGCCCTCGGCGTCGGGCAGGAACTTCTTGGACAGCGAGATGGCGCTGGCCGAGATGCCCGCCAGCATCTTGTGCGGGCCGTCCACCCCCTTGTCGGCGTCGAAGTCGGCGCGGCCCAGCTGGTCGGCGGTGAGCGCGATCGCGGTTTCGACGTCGGGCACGCGCAGCAGCGCCTCGGCCAGTCGCATCAGGGCCAGGCCCTCGGCGCTGGAGATCGGGTACTCGCGCAGCAGCGATTCCATCGCCCAGAACGGCGCCGGCTTGTCGCGTACCGCGTCCACCCAGGGCCGGCCCGCGCGGATCACCTGCGCCCAGTCCAGCTGGCCCGCCAGGGTGGTCAACGCGGCCTCCACCACCTCCACCTCCGGCCGGTACGGATAGGGCAGGCGGGCTTGTTGCGGAGGCGCTACAAATGGAGCGTTGGATGAAGGCATGGCGGTAGAAATCCTGACTGGATAATTTGGTAGCTTAGGGCGAGAATCCATGAGATAAATTCGGATTTCGTCAGAGAGCGCGGAGATTCGTCCAGCATGAACAAGAGCCAGCCCGAACCGTCGTCGGCATCGAATCTGTCGAACGACAAGGGCATCGACAAGATCGACGCCCGCATCCTGCGCGTGCTGCAGCGGGACGGTCGCATCAGCAACCTGAAGCTGGCCGAGGAGGTGCACCTGTCGCCCACGGCCGTCCTCGAGCGCGTGAAACGCCTCACGCGCGAGAACTTCATCCTCGGCTACGAGGCCCGCCTGAACCCGAACAAGCTCGGGGCCAGCATGATGGTCTTCATCGAGGTGCTGCTCGACCGCACCGCGCCGGACATCATGGACACCTTCAAGGCGGCCGTCCAGACGCGTCCCGAGATCCTCGAGTGCCACCTCGTGGCCGGCGGCTTCGACTACCTCATCAAGACCCGCGTGGCCGACATGGCCGCCTACCGCGAGATGATCGCCTCGGTGATCTGGAGCCTGCCGGGCGTTCGCGAGACCCGCACCTACACGGTGATGGAAGAGGTCAAGACGACCAACGCGCTGCCCATCTGAGGCGGCCCCCCCACCGGAGGGATGCGTCCGGTTACCTCGAGCGGCAAAGTTCGGTCATCGGTTGGACGACGAGTCCGGCCCACCGAAACACCGAACCAGCCGAGGTTTCCATGAACGCAGCCGCCGCCTACATCGCCCACGCGAACCACGCCGCCAACGACTACGCGCGCAGCCTGGCTGCCCGCACGATGGTGCGTGCCGCGATGCACAGCGACGCCGTGGTCTACCGCCGCACCTGGCCGACGCTCGAGGCCATCGAGACGCTGGGCGAGGCGGAGTACGACCCGTCGCTGCGCTTCAACGGCTTCCTGGACTCGACGCTGGACCTGCGCGACGGCCTGTCGGTGGTGGAAGTGTTCGCGCCGATCGACGAGCCCGCCGCGCTGCGGGAATTCGCGCTTCTGCGCGGCTGATCCGTGCCCCGCTCAGGAAGCCGCTTCCGGCTTCGCGGGACGCGACCCGAAGATCGCCGACCCGATCCGCACCCAGGTCGCCCCCTCGGCGATCGCGGCCTCCAGGTCGGCGCTCATGCCGATCGACAGGGTGTCCAGCCCGAGGCCCTCGGCGTTCATGGCGTCGAGCAGCTTGCGCAGCGCCCGGTGCGGCTCGCGCTGCGCCGCCAGGTCGCCGGCCGGCTCGGGAATGGCCATCAGGCCGCGCAGCTTCAGGCGCGGCAGCGCCGCCACCGCGCGCGCGAGCGTCAGCGCCGCCTCCGGTGCCACCCCGCTCTTGCTGTCCTCGCCGCTGATGTTGACCTGCAGGCACACCTGCAGCGGCGGCAGTTCCGGTGGCCGCAGGTCGGACAGGCGCTGCGCCAGCTTCATGCGGTCGACCGAGTGCACCCAGTCGAAATGGGTGGCGACCTCGCGCGCCTTGTTGCTCTGGAGCGGGCCGATCAGGTGCCAGCGGACCTCGCGCCGGAGGTCGGCCAGTTCGACGATCTTCCCGAGGGCCTCCTGCACGTAGTTCTCACCGAAATCGCGCTCGCCGGCGTCGAACGCGGCGCGCACTGAAACACCCGGAAACGTCTTCGTGACGGTCAACAGGTGCACGGTTGCCGGAAGTCGGTCAAATGCCCGGCAAGCCGACGCAATTCGGCCCCGGACTTGTAGTATGTTCTCTGCGATGCTGGCCATTCGGGCCGGAGCATAAGCCCTTGCGGGGCCACGGACCACATGGACATCACCCAACTGCTCGCGTTTTCGGTCAAGAACAAGGCATCCGACCTCCACCTGTCCTCAGGGCTGCCGCCGATGATCCGCGTGCACGGCGACGTTCGCCGCATCAATGTCGATCCGATGTCGCACAAGCAGGTCCACGGCCTGGTGTACGACATCATGAACGACACCCAGCGCAAGCACTACGAAGACACGCTTGAGTGCGACTTCTCGTTCGAGATCCAGGGCCTGGCGCGCTTCCGCGTCAACGCGTTCAACCAGAACCGCGGCGCGGCCGCCGTGTTCCGTACCATCCCGTCCAAGATCCTCACGCTGGAGCAGCTGAACTGCCCCAAGATCTTCGCCGAACTGGCGATGAAGCCGCGCGGCCTGGTGCTGGTGACCGGCCCCACGGGCTCCGGCAAGTCCACCACGCTGGCCGCCATCATCGACCACCTCAACGACAACAGCTACGGCCACGTGCTGACCATCGAGGATCCGATCGAGTTCGTCCACGAGTCCAAGAAGTGCCTGATCAACCAGCGCGAAGTGGGCCCGCAGACGCTCAGCTTCTCCAACGCGCTGCGCTCGGCGCTGCGCGAGGATCCCGACTGCATCCTGGTGGGCGAAATGCGCGACCTGGAGACCATCCGCCTGGCGCTCACCGCCTCCGAGACGGGCCACCTGGTCTTCGGCACGCTGCACACGTCCAGCGCCGCCAAGACCATCGACCGCGTGGTCGACGTGTTCCCCGCGGCCGAGAAGGACATGGTGCGCGCGATGCTCTCCGAATCGCTGATCGCCGTCATCTCTCAGACGCTGTGCAAGACCAAGGACGGCGCCGGCCGTGTCGCGGCGCACGAGGTCATGCTGGGCACCGCGGCCATCCGCAACCTGATCCGCGAGAACAAGATCGCCCAGATGTACTCGTCGATCCAGACCGGCAACGCGGCCGGCATGCAGACGCTCGACCAGTGCCTGGCCGACCTGGTGCGCCGCAACATCGTCGCGCCGGCGGAAGCACGCCAGAAGGCCAAGTTCCCGGAAAACTTCCCGGGCTGACCCGTATCGCCACCGCGCCTTCGACCTCCGTGAAAAACCTTCTAGCCCGGTTTCGTCGCAAACCCAAACCGTTGGCGGTCGCGCCGCGCGACGATTCGTCCAGCTACTTCGCCACGCAGTTCCAGGAACAGAACCAGGACACCCAGCTCATGGTCAGCTGGGACACGCGCAGCATCGACCTGCACACGAAGCCGTACGACTCGGCGCTGGGCACGCTCGCGCTGGTGAAGCTGTTCGGGCAGGACCCGCAGCTGTCGCAACTGGGCCCGGAGTCGCTGTCGGTGTTCGGCAACTACCTCGAGTACGTTCAGGTGGAGGCCGGCCGCCAGGTGATCGGGCAGGACGAGCAGGGCGATTTCCTGCTGATCGTGCTCGATGGCACCGTCGCTGTCGAGCGCGTGCAGCCGTGGGGCGCCAAGGCGCGCCTGGGCGAGTCGCGCGCGGGCGACGTGCTGGGCGAGATGTCGCTGCTGGACGCCGGCGCGCGCTTCTCGGCCTGCACCACGCTCACGTCGGCCAAGTTCGCGGTGCTCGGTGCGGCCGCGCTCGACCGCATGATGCAGCACGAGCCCCGGCTGGCGGCCGCGCTGCTGGCGTGGCTGGCCCGCCGCCTGTCGTTGCGCCTGCGCCAGGTCAGCGCCCGCCTGTCGGCCCTGCTCACGCGCGAATGAGGGGGGCGCCGGCCGCCCTGCCGCGGTCGTTGCCATTGAACACGCCCGGTCCGGCCCTGTGCTGGCAAGATGGTGTCTGCAGATATTGAAGGAAGACGGTCATGGAAAGAGAACAAGCCTCGAAGTTCGTCAACGACCTGCTGCGCCTGATGGTCACGCGCAACGGCTCCGACCTGTTCCTCACGGCCGACTTCCCGCCCGCGATCAAGGTCGACGGCAAGGTCACCAAGGTGTCGCCGCAGCCGCTCACCGGCGCGCACACCATGGCGCTGGCGCGCGCCATCATGAACGACAAGCAGGCGTCCGATTTCGAGCGCACCAAGGAGTGCAACTTCGCGATCTCGCCGCAGGGCATCGGCCGCTTCCGCTGCAGCGCGTTCCTGCAGCAGAGCCACGTGGGCATCGTGCTGCGGACCATCCCGCAGGAGATCCCCACCATCGACAGCCTCGGGCTGCCGCGCGTGCTCAAGGACGTCGCGCTCACCAAGCGCGGCCTGATCATCATGGTGGGCGCCACCGGCTCGGGCAAGACCACCTCGCAGGCCGCCATGCTCGACTGGCGCAACGAGAACACCTTCGGCCACATCATCACGGTGGAAGACCCGGTGGAGTTCGTGCATCCGCACAAGAACTGCATCGTCACCCAGCGCGAGATCGGCATCGACACCGAGTCCTGGGAGGCGGCGCTGAAGAACGCGCTGCGCCAGGCGCCCGACGTCATCCTGATGGGCGAGGTCCGCGATCGCGAGACCATGGACCTGGCCGTCGCGTTCGCCGAGACGGGCCACCTGTGCATGGCCACGCTGCATGCCAACAGCGCCAACCAGGCGCTCGACCGGATGATCAACTTCTTCCCGGAAGAGCGGCGCACGCAGCTCCTGATGGACCTGTCGCTGAACATGAAGGCGCTCATCTCGCAGCGCCTGCTGCCGCGCCAGGAGGGCAAGGGCCGCGTGGCCGCCGTCGAGATCCTGCTGAACACGCCGCTGGTGGCCGACCTCATCTTCCAGGGCAAGGTGGGCGACCTGAAGGACCTGATGAAGCGCTCGCGCGAGCTGGGCATGCAGACCTTCGACCAGGCGCTGTTCGACATGTACGAGGCCAATCTCATCACCTACGAAGACGCGCTGCGCAACGCCGACTCCGTCAACGACCTGCGCCTGCAGATCAAGCTCGACAGCGAACGCTCGCGCTCGACGGATCTGGCCGCCGGCACTGAACACATGACCTTCGGCTGAACCGTTTCGATCCATGGCAAAGACTTACGAGCAGACCCCGTCCCGCAAGGTCGCCTTCCTCGGCCTGGGCGTGATGGGCGGCCCGATGGCCAGCCACCTGGCCGCCGCGGGCCACCAGGTCACCGTCTACAACCGCACCGCCGCGAAGGCGCGGGCCTGGGTGGGCAAGCACGGCGGCCGCATCGCGGCCACGCCGCGCGAGGCGGCGGCGGGCGCGGACTTCGTGTTCGCGTGCGTGGGCAACGACGCCGACCTGCGCTCGGTCGTCCTCGGCGACGACGGCGCCTTCGCGGGCATGACCGCCGGCGCGGTGCTGGTGGACCACACCACGGCCTCGGCCGACGTCGCGCGCGAGCTGCACGGCGTCGCCTCGCGGCGCGGCCTGCACTTCGTCGATGCACCGGTGTCCGGCGGCGAGGCGGGCGCGGTCAACGGCCTGCTGACCGTGATGTGCGGCTGCGACGCCGCGCCCTTCGACGCGATGAAGCCGGTGGCGATGGCGTTCTCGCGCGCGGTCACGCGCCTGGGCGAGAGCGGCTCCGGCCAGCTCGCCAAGATGGTCAACCAGATCTGCATCGCGGGGCTGGTGCAGGGCCTTTCCGAGGCGGTGGCATTCGGCCAGCGCGCGGGCCTCGACATGCCGGCTGTGCTCGACGTGATCGGCAAGGGCGCGGCGCAGAGCTGGCAGATGGACAACCGCGGCAAGACGATGGTCGAGGACAAGTTCGACTTCGGCTTCGCGGTGGACTGGATGCGCAAGGATCTCGGCCTGGTGCTGGACGAGGCGCGGCGCAACGGCGCGCGCCTGCCGGCCACGGCGCTGGTGGATCAGTTCTACGCCGAGCTGCAGAACCGCGGCGGCGGCCGCTGGGACACCTCCAGCCTGATCCGCCTGCTCAACAAGTAAGGCGCGGGCCCACGAAAAACGGACGCCGCGGCGTCCGTTTTCATTGGGGCGTCGGCGCGCCTACTTCAGGTTGGACAGCTGGTCTTCGGTGAGGATCTCGAACACGCGCACCACCTTCATCACGCTGGGCTGCGAACGGGCGATGTCGGCCGCTCGCGCGGCCTCGCGCTCGCTGACGCGGCCCATCAGGTACACGTTGCCGCGCTCGGTGACCACCTTGATCGCGCTGGCCTGGATGTCCTTGGCGTCGATCAGGCCGCTCTTGACCCGCGTGGTGATCACCGTGTCGCTGGAGCGCGTGGAGAGGGTGCTGTTGGCGCCCACCTCCAGCTCGTTGACGACGTTGGTGACGCCCTCGATGCCCGCGATGGCCTTCTCGACGGCCGCCTTGTCGGCGTCGGCCGGCACTTCGCCGCTGACCAGCGCGATGCGGTTGTAGCTGGTCACGTTGATGTGGCCCTTGTCGCCGATGGCCTCGCGGATGCGGCCGCCGGACTTCAGCTCGATGGCCTGGTCCTCGATCTGCGTGCCGCCGGTGCGGCGATCGTTGAGCGACAGGCCGCCGGCCACGGCGCCAGCGCCCAGCAGCGCGATGCAGCCCTGCATCGAGGCGAGCGTGGCGGCGGCCAGCGCGCCCACGAGGACGGTGGCGAAGAGCGGACGGCGGGTGGAGGCGGAGGTGTTCATGGTCATCAGAGGTCGGCGTCGCCGAGCAGTTGGAGGTCGACGGCATCGCACAGGGCGTGCAGCGTCAGCAGTTGGAGTTCGCAGATGCGCGCGGGCCGCTCGTGCGGGACGGAGATCCAGATGTCGGTCTCGGCGGCGATGCCCGGGGTAGCGCGTGGCGCGCCGACACCCGGCTCGCGTCCGGCGATCACCAGGGCGCTCATCTCGCGCTCGTGGGCGGCGCCCACCAGGGCGGCCAGCAGCGTGTCGTCGGGACGCAGCGCGAAGGCCACCAGCACGTCGCCGGCCTGGCCCAGCACGCGCAACTGCGTCACCGCCGGGGCGTCGGCCTCGCTGGCGCGCGGCTCGGACAGCAGCAGGGGATCGACGGCCAGCACCATCGCGGCCAGGCCCGGGCGCTCGCGCTCGAAGCGGCCCGACAACGCCGCGCCCAGCAGCTGGGCCGGCGCCTGGGCGACGCCGCGGCCGTGAACCCAGAGGCGGCCGCCGGCGGTGACGCAGTCGACGATGGCCTGCGCGGCGTCGGCGATCGGGCGCGCCATGGCTTCGGCTGCCTGGTAGCTGAGGTCGGCGCTTTCGAAGAAATGCTGTTGGATGCGAGGTTCGAGCATGGAGTCCAGGTGGGGCAGTCCGCTGGGGGGACCGCGCGCGGATCATAGTGCAGCGCTTCGTAGGACAGAGTCGCGATGCGCCGTCGAGTTCCGCCGCGGGCTGCTGCGGCGCAACACGACGCCTATTGACGCCGATTATTCCTGCAAATTACGGGTTTGCACCTATAAAGAAGCCGTTTCAGCGGCCGATGGATGCGTTGAAGGTCGTATCCGCGAGTTCAATCCGCGTCGAACGCCGCCTTCAGCCACTCCACCCGGTCACAGTCCACCGCGACGACGTCGAACCGGCAGGGCGGCACCCGATCCAGCCTCGACAAGTAGGTGCGCGCCGCGTAGACCAGGCTCGCGCGCTTCGTCGCGACGATGCTGGCTGCCGCGCCACCCCCTTGCGGACCGCGCCGGACCCGCACCTCGACGAACACCAGCGTGCCGTCGGCATCGAGCGCGATCAGGTCGATTTCACCGCCCCGGCGGGAACGCCCGCGCGCCACTCGATAATTGCGTTCGAGGACGCGCATCCCGCGCGCCTGCAGGTAACGCTGCGCCAGCGCCTCGCCGGCGCGTCCCGTGCGGGCGCGATCGTCGTCCGGGGAGGGCGCCCGCGCACCCGCACCGTTCTTCCAAGGCCAAGCCATCGTGTCCGAACACTCCCTGAGCAGCCCCGGCGAACCCGTCGCGAGCGTCGGCCTGCGCCAGACGCTGCAGACCGCCGCGGCCGTGGCCGGCCTGCAGGACTTCCCGCGCGGCTGCCTCTACGTGGTGGCCACGCCCATCGGCAACCTGGCCGACATCAGCCTGCGCGCGCTGCACGCGCTGGCGTTGGCCGACGTCATCGGCTGCGAGGATACGCGCACCAGCAGCGCCTTCCTGCGCCATTTCGGCCTGGAAAAGCCGCTGTTGGCGCTGCACGAGCACAACGAGCGCGCCGGCGCCGCGCAGGTCTGTGCGCGCCTGGCCGCGGGTGAGCGCGTGGCCTACATCAGCGACGCCGGCACGCCGGCCGTCTCCGACCCCGGCGCCGTGCTGGTGCAGGTGGTGGCCGCCGCCGGCCATCGCGTCATGCCGCTGCCCGGCGCCAGCAGCGCGATCACCGCACTGAGCGTGGCGGGCGACACTGCGGCCGCCGGCTTCGCCTTCGCCGGCTTCCTCTCCAGCAAGGCCCAGGAACGCGCGACCGAACTGGCCCGCCTGGCCGACACCCGCCAGTCGACGGTGATCTTCGAGGCGCCGCATCGCATCGAGGCGCTGGCCGCCGCGATGGGCGAGGCGCTGGGCGGCGCCGCGACGCCGCGCCTGCTCACGGTCTGCCGCGAGCTCACCAAGCAGTTCGAGCAGGTGGTGACGCTGCCGGTGGGCGGGTTCGCGGCGTGGCTGGCGGCCGACGCCAACCATCGCCGCGGCGAGTTCGTGCTGGTGCTCCATGCCGCCCCGGCGCAGGCGACGCGCGAGGACGCCCTGCCCGCCGACGCCGAGCGCACCTTGCGCGTGCTGCTGCGCGAACTGCCACTGAAGCAGGCCTCGGCCATCGCCGCCGAACTGTGCGGGCTCCCGCGCAAGCGCCTGTACGCGCAGGCGCTCGCATGGCGCGCCGACGCGCCCGGGGACGAGGCGGACGACGAATGAAAAAGAGGGACTGGCCGCGCGAGCGGACAGTCCCTGTGAACTCCTGGAACCCACCCGGTCGTCCGGGTGATCTGCCTCAGGGCGAGGCGGCGCGCAGGGCCAAGGGGGCCGCGGCGAGCGTTGCGTGGATGAACATGTCAGACTCCCATGCTGGGGTGGCGTCGCCGGAAAGCTTCGGCGATGTCCTTGTTCAACGTCCGCGCGCCGCGGCCGAGCTTGGTGAAACCCCTGCAAAATGAGTTAACTTTCGCAAAGCCGGCCCGATCCACGGGCCGCCGCACCCAGGAGCCTGCCGTGATCACTCGCGAACCCACGATCGAACGTCTGGCCATCGCCCAAGGCCTGCTGCTCGATCCGTTCGGCCTCACCGAGGCCTCGCTCGCCGCCACGCTGGCCGCGATGGGCGAGCACCGCATCGACGACGCCGACCTGTACTTCCAGACCACGCGCCATGAGGGCTGGAGCCTGGAGGAAGGCATCGTCAAGAGCGGCAGCTTCTCCATCGACCAGGGCGTGGGCGTGCGCGCGGTCGCCGGCGAGAAGACGGCCTTCGCGTATTCCGACGACATCTCCGCCGCGTCGCTGATGGACGCCGCGCGCACGGTGCGGGCCATCGCGTCGGCCGGCCAGAGCCGGCGCGTGAAGCTGCAGACCAAGACGAAGATCTCCACCAGCCGCCTGCTGTACGGCACGGCCGATCCGATCGCCACGCTGGACTCCACGCAGAAGGTGGCGCTGCTGGAGCGCATCGAGAAGATGGCCCGCGCGCGCGACCCGCGCGTAGTGCAGGTGATGGCGGGCCTGGCCGCCGAGCACGACGTGGTGCTGATCGCGCGCGCCGACGGCACGCGGGCCGCCGACGTCCGGCCGCTGGTGCGCCTGTCCATCACCGTCATCGCCGAGCAGAACGGCCGCCGCGAGACCGGTTCGGGCGGCGGCGGCGGGCGCTTCGGCCTGGGCTATTTCACCGACAACGTGCTGTCCAAGTACGTCGACCAGGCGGTCAACGCGGCGCTGGTCAACCTCGAGTCGCGCCCGGTGCCCGCCGGCGAGATGACGGTGGTGCTCGGCCCGGGCTGGCCCGGCGTGCTGCTGCACGAGGCCGTCGGCCACGGCCTGGAGGGCGACTTCAACCGCAAGGGCTCCAGCACGTTCGCGGGCCGCATCGGCAAGCGCGTCGCGGCCAAGGGCGTCACCGTGCTGGACGACGGCACCATCGCCGACCGCCGCGGCTCGCTCAACGTCGACGACGAGGGCAACCCGAGCCAGCGCAACGTGCTGATCGAGGACGGCATCCTGCGCGGCTATATCCAGGACTCGATGAACGCGCGCCTGATGGGCGTCAAGCCCACCGGAAACGGCCGGCGCGAGAGCTACGCGCACACGCCGATGCCGCGCATGACCAACACCTACATGCTGGCCGGCGACAAGCCGCGCGAGGAGATCGTCGCGTCGATCAAGCGCGGCCTGTACGCCACCAACTTCGGCGGCGGCCAGGTGGACATCACCAGCGGCAAGTTCGTGTTCTCGGCGAGCGAGGCCTACTGGGTGGAGAACGGCAAGATCCTCTACCCGGTCAAGGGCGCCACGCTGATCGGCAACGGGCCGGAAGCGCTGACGCGCATCTCGATGATCGGCAACGACCTGGAGCTCGACTCCGGCGTTGGCGTGTGCGGCAAGGAAGGCCAGAGCGTGCCGGTGGGCGTGGGCCAGCCCACGCTGCGCATCGACGGCCTCGTGGTGGGCGGCACGGCATAAGGCACGCTTGCCGCGGCGCGAAGCCACGCGTTTCGCGAGCCGTGCTACATTCGAAATTCCATGAACGTCTCGCGCTTCTTCTTTTCGTACTTTTGGTTCTCGCCCCGTCAGGTGGCTCGAGAAGCGATCGCACGCAAGTAAGCAGCGAAGACCTTCGAAAGACCGCCGGCAAACCCGGCGGTTTTTTTTCGTCGGTGCCCGCCCCGCCAAGAAACCACGCCCGCCCCGCGACATCCCTGGAAAGACGACCGATGACGAATCCCAAGCAGCCGACCGAAGCGCGCCACACGTTGTCGCTGAGCGAACGCACCAGCGACACCGACGACCAGCGCATCCGCGACGTCACGCCGCTGCCGCCGCCGGAACACCTGATCCGCTTCTTCCCGATCGCCGGCACGCCGCTGGAGACGCTGATCGGCAACACGCGCTCGGCGATCCGCAACATCCTGGCCGGCTCGGACGACCGTCTGCTGGTGGTGATCGGCCCGTGCTCGATCCACGACCCGGTGGCCGCGCTGGAGTACGCGCGCAAGCTCAAGGCCGAGCGCGAGAAATACGCCGACACCCTCGAGATCGTGATGCGCGTGTACTTCGAGAAGCCGCGCACCACGGTCGGCTGGAAGGGCCTGATCAACGACCCGTACCTCGACGAGAGCTACCGCATCCACGAGGGCCTGCGCATCGCGCGCCAGCTGCTGGTGGACATCAACCGGCTGGGCGTGCCGGCGGCCGGCGAGTTCCTGGACGTGATCTCGCCGCAGTACATCGGCGACCTGATCAGCTGGGGCGCCATCGGCGCGCGCACCACCGAGAGCCAGGTGCACCGCGAGCTGGCCTCGGGCCTGTCGGCGCCGGTGGGCTTCAAGAACGGCACCGACGGCAACCTGAAGATCGCCATCGACGCGATCCAGGCGGCGGGCCGGCCGCACCACTTCATGTCGGTGCACAAGAACGGCCAGGTGGCCATCGTCGAGACCCGCGGCAACAAGGATTGCCACGTGATCCTGCGCGGCGGCAAGTCCCCGAACTACGATGCGGCGAGCGTGAGTTCCGCGTGCGCCGAGCTGGAATCGGCCAAGCTCGGCTGCAAGCTGATGATCGACTTCAGCCATGCCAACAGCGAGAAGAAGTTCGAGCGCCAGGTGGCGGTCGCGCGCGATGTGGGCGACCAGGTGGCCTCGGGCAACGGCTGCATCTTCGGCGTGATGGTGGAGAGCCACCTCCACGCAGGTGCCCAGAAGTTCACGCCGGGCAAGGACGATCCGACGGCGCTCGAGTACGGCAAGAGCATCACCGACGGCTGCATCGGCTGGGACGACTCGATCACCGTGCTGGACGTGCTGCGCGACGCGGTGCTGGCACGGCGCAGCGCCAAGGCTAGTTGACGTCGGGATCCTGGTTGCGCGCCAGCCGCGCGCTGTGCCAGTAGACGTCGTCGCCGCCCAGCCCGTCGAGGTTGGCGCGATTGAGCACGCGCGCCAGCACGAACAGCAGGTCGGACAGGCGGTTCAGGAACAGCCGCGGCGCGTTGTTGATCGTCTCGCTGGCGGCCAGCGTGACGACCGCTCGCTCCGCGCGCCGCGCCACCGCGCGCGCCACGTGCGCGAGCGCCGCGCTGCGCGTGCCCGCCGGAAGGATGAATTCCTGCAGGCGCGGCAGCGCGGCGTTGTGGTGCGCCAGCGCGGCGTCCAGCGCGGCGACCGCATCGTCCTTGAGCAGCGTGTAGCCGGGAATGGACAGCTCGCCGCCGAGGTTGAAGAGCTCGTGCTGGATCGTCACCAGCAGGTCGCGCACGTCGTCGGGCAGCGGCTCGGCCAGCAGCACGCCGATGTGCGAGTTGAGTTCGTCCACGTCGCCCATGGCGGCGATGCGCCCGTGGCTCTTGGGCACGCGCGTGCCGTCGCCCAGTCCGGTGGTGCCGTCGTCGCCCGTGCGGGTGGCGATCTGTGAGAGTCGATTGGCCATGGCGCCAGTGTAGAACCTCGCACCGGCCGTCGGCGTAGACTGGAACAGCGCTGCCGGAACCCGCCCATGAACACTGCCGTCGACTTCTCCGTGAACCTCATGCCGAGGCCCATGCCGGCCGCGATGATCGAGGCCTTGCGCGCGCGCTTCGGCGAGCGCTTCGTGCAGTCGCTGGCGGTGCGCGAGCAGCATGGCCGCGACGAGTCGCCGTTCGACGTGCCGCCGCCGGAGGCCGTGGTGTTCTGCGACAGCACCGAAGAGGTGGCGTTCGTCGTCGCCAGCGCCGCCGGACACCGCGTGCCCGTGATCCCGTACGGCGCCGGCTCCTCGCTGGAGGGCCACCTGCTGGCCGTGCAGGGCGGCGTCAGCATCGACGTGTCGCGCATGGACAGGCTGCTGCAGCTCAACCCCGAGGATCTCACCGTCACGGTGCAGGCGGGCGTCACGCGGATGCAGCTCAATCGCGAGATCAAGGACTCGGGCCTGTTCTTCCCGATCGACCCGGGCGCCGACGCGACGCTGGGCGGCATGTCGGCCACGCGGGCGTCGGGCACAAACGCCGTCCGCTACGGCACCATGCGCGAGAACGTGCTGGCGCTGACGGTGGTCACCGCCAGCGGCGAGGTGATCCGCACCGGCACGCGGGCGCGCAAGTCCAGCGCCGGCTACGACCTCACGCGCCTGATGGTGGGCAGCGAAGGCACGCTGGGTGTGATCACCGAGGTCACGCTGAAGCTGCATCCGCTGCCCGAGAGCGTGGCCGCCGCCGTCTGCTCCTTCGACGACGCGTCGGCCGCGGTCGACACCGTGATCGCGCTGATCCAGGTGGGCGTGCCCATCGCGCGCTGCGAGCTGCTGGACGCCAACGCCGTGATCGCCGTCAACGCGCACGACAAGCTGGGCCTGCCCGAGAAGCCGATGCTGTTGATGGAGTTCCACGGCAGCGACGCGGGCGTGGCCGAGCAGGCCGCCGCCGTGCAGGAACTGGCGGCCGAGCGTGGCGGCACGGCGTTCGAGTGGGCGCGCACGCCCGAGGAACGCACGCGGCTGTGGACTGCGCGCCACCACGCGTTCCTGTCCGGGCTGCAGCTGCGGCCGGGCTGCCGCGCGGTCACCACCGACTGCTGCGTGCCCATCTCCGGCCTGGGCGACGCGGTGACGCAGGCGCTGGCCGAGGCCGAGGAGGCCGGCCTGCCGCACTTCCTCGTCGGCCACGTGGGCGACGGCAACTTCCATGTGGCCTACCTGATCGACCCGGCACTCCCCGCGGAGCGCGAGACCGCCGAGCGGCTCAACCACCAGCTGGTGCAGCGCGCGATCGCGGCCGGCGGCACCTGCACCGGCGAGCACGGCATCGGGCTGCACAAGCAGGGCTTCCTCGTCGAGGAGGCGGGCGCGGGCGCGGTGGCGATGATGCGGCAGATCAAGCAGGCGCTCGATCCGCACAACATCATGAACCCCGGAAAGATCTTCAGCCTGTAGCGGCGCGGCTCACACCGGACGCTGGCGCAGCAGCACCACCAGCGCGCCCAGCGCGAACAGCGCCGGAAGCAGTCCGTGCCGCCTGCCGGCGTCCGGCATGGCGGCCAGCATCGAGATGGACTCGGCGGAGGCGTCCTTGAAGTCGAGGCCGGGCAGATCGGCGGTCGGCGGCGCGGCGTCGAGCGCGCGCACGACGCAATCGAGATCCTGAGCCTGCGCGGGATGGCAAGCCGGCGCCTCGACGGGCGTCATGCCAGGGGTGGAGTCGACGTTCACGGCCTGGGCCGTCGTCGCGGCCGCCAGCGCGGCCGCCAGAAATGCGACCTTGAGCATCCGTGGGACCTCCTGACGTTGTGCCGCGACCGGAACGTTACATCCGCGGACGAGCGGTGTCATCCTCAATATGGATGAGCGGCGACGTCCTGACGGAAGCGACGCGCCGGAGCCCGCGCCGTTCAGCCCTTGCCGGGGGCAACCTGCCAGCGCCGCGTGGTCTCGCCGGCGCCGTTGACGCTTTCCAGGTGGACGTCGAAGCCCCACAGCCGCGCCACGTGCTTGAGCACCTCCTGCGAGGTCTCGTGCAGAGGACGATCGTTGTGCTGCGTGTGCCGCAAGGTGAGTGAGCGATCGCCGCGCAGGTTCACGTTCCAGACCTGGATGTTGGGCTCGCGCGAGCCGAGGTCGTACTGGCGCGACAGCGATTCGCGCAGCCGCCGGTAGCCGTTCTCGTCGTGGATGGCGGAGATCTCCAGCTCCGAGTCCTTCTCGTCGTCGACGATCGCGAACAGCCGGAACTCGCGCATCAGCTTGGGCGACAGGTACTGGCCGATGAAGCTCTCGTCCTTGAAGTTGCGCATCGCGTGGTCGAGCGTGGGCAGCCAGGCCGTGCCGGCGAAGTCGGGGAACCACTGGCGATCCTCGTCGGTCGGGTTCTCGCAGATGCGCTTGATGTCGGTGTACATCGCGAAGCCCAGCGCATACGGATTGATGCCCGAGTAGTAGCGCGAGGTGACCGGCGGTTGCGCGACGACGTTGGTGTGCGACTTCAGCCATTCGATCATCATGCCGTCGGCCAGGTAGCCGTCGTCGTACATCTGGTTGAGCAGCCGGTGGTGCCAGAACGTGGCCCAGCCCTCGTTCATCACCTGGGTCTGGCGCTGCGGGTAGAAGTACTGCGCGATCTTGCGCACGATGCGCACGATCTCGCGCTGCCAGGGCTCCAGCAGCGGCGCGTTCTTCTCGATGAAGTACAGCAGGTTCTCCTGCGGCTCGCTCGGGAAGCGGCGCTCCTGCGCGGCGGCGTCGTCGCTGGCGGCCTTGCGCGGCAGCGTGCGCCAGAGGTCGTTGACCTGCAACTGCGCGTAGGCCTCGCGGTCGGCGCGCGCCGCCTGCTCCTGCGCCAGCGAGAGCTTGCTGGGGCGCCGGTAGCGATCGACGCCGTGGTTCATCAGCGCGTGGCAGGAGTCCAGCAGTTCCTCGACGGCTTCGAGCCCGTAGCGCTCCTCGCATTCGGCCACGTAGTTCTTCGAGTAGACGAGGTAGTCGATGATGGACGACGCGTCCGTCCACATGCGGAACAGGTAGTTGCCCTTGAAGAAGCTGTTGTGGCCGTAGGCCGCGTGCGCGATGACCAGCGCCTGCATGGCCATCGTGTTCTCCTCCATCAGGTAGGAGATGCACGGGTCGGAATTGATGACGATCTCGTAGGCGAGGCCCATCTGGCCGCGCTTGTAGTTCTTCTCGGTGGCGATGAACTCCTTGCCGTAGCTCCAGTGGCGGTAGTTCACCGGCATGCCCACGCTGGCGTAGGCATCCATCATCTGCTCGGAGGTGATGATCTCGAGCTGGTTCGGATAGGTGTCGAGCCCGAAGCGTTGCGCGGTCGCGCGGATCACCTCGTGGTACTGCTCGATCGTGTCGAACGTCCAGTCGCTGGGCGAGGGCAAGGGCTGCGCGGGCCGTTCCTTCAGCGGCACGAGTTCCCGCGGCGGACCCTGGCGGCGCCGGCCGCCGTACTCGTCGTCGCTCGCGTTGCGGCCGACCGCGCGTCGGTTCTCGAGGAATGTCATGTTGGCACCCCTGGCGCTACGCGCCTCCCCGCCAGGCGGGGGCATGAGCCCTTCGGGCGGCCGTGCGTGCTCATGTTGCAGGCACTCCCTCTTTGCGGAACAGGTCGCGGAACACCGGATAGATCTGCGAGGCCTCGATCGCCTTGCGCATCGCGAAGTGCGGCACCTCGTCGACGATGCGCTGGTATTCCTCCCACAGGTTCTGCTCGGGCTCGGCCACCTGCACGTAGGCGAAGTAGCGGCACTTGGGCAGGATCTTCTCCGTCAGCAGCTCGCGGCAGCGGCCGGAGTCGTGGTGCCAGTTGTCGCCGTCGCTGGCCTGCGCGCCGTAGATGTTCCACTGGTCGGCGGGATAGCGGGCGCGGATGATCTCGTCCATCAGCACCAGGGCGCTGGAGACCACGGTGCCGCCGGTCTCGGTGGCGTGGAAGAAGTTCTGCTCGTCGACCTCCGCGGCCTGCGTGTGGTGGCGGATGAACACCACCTCGATCTTGTCGTAGTGGCGCGTCAGGAACAGGTACAGCAGGATGAAGAAGCGCTTGGCGAGCTCCTTGCGCGACTCGTCCATCGAGCCCGACACGTCCATCACGCAGAACATCACGGCGCGCGTGGACGGCACCGGCACGCGGACGCGGTTGCGGAACTTCAGGTCCAGCGGATCGAGGAAGGGCACGCGGGCGATGTGGCCCTTGAGGAACTTGATGCGCTCGATCAGCTCGGCCTTGTGCTTGACCGACACTTCGTCCTTGGCGCGCTGCTCGTCGAGCACGGCCAGCGCGGCCTCGGCGTCGCGCAGCTCCTTGCGGCTGTCGGCACTCAGCGCGATGCGCCGTCCGAGCGCGCCGCGCATCGAGCGCACGATGCTGAGATTGCTGGGCGTGCCGTCGTTGACGAAGCCCGCGCGGTGCGACTTGTACTCGGGAATATCGGCGAGCTGCGTGCGGGCCAGGTTGGGCAACGCAAGGTCGTCGAAGAACGCCTGCATGAACTCTTCCTTGGTGAGGTGGAAGACGAAATCGTCGTCGCCCTCGCCTGAATCGCTCGCCTGGCCGCCTCCGCTGCCACTCCCGCCGCCGCCGTCGGGCCGCTTGACGCGGTCGCCGGCGACGTACTCGCTGTTGCCGGGATGCACCGCCTCGCGCTTGCCGCCCTGCCCGTGCCCGAAGACCGGCTGGCTCAGGTCGCGCTTGGGGATATGGACGTCCTCGCCCTTCTCCAGGTCGCGGATGCCGCGGCCGTCGACCGCGCGCCGCACGGCCTCGCGGATCTGCTCCTTGTGGCGGCGCAGGAAGCGCTCGCGGTTGCCGACCGACTTGTTCTTGCCGGACAGACGTCGATCAATTATTTGCTGAAGCATGGACGTTGCGTCGGTTGGCATTCAGAACGTTGATTCAACGCGGGTGGTGCCTTTGCTGCCCGGCGCTGCCGCTCGGATGAACCAAGAGAGATTCAAGGGAGCGCCAGCGACCGTGGGGCCGTCATGAACTCTTCCGGACGCGGAGGTACCACTCGCAAAGCAATCTGACCTGCTTGGGCGTGTAGCCCTTCTGCACCATGCGGTTGACGAAGTCCTCGTGCTTGCGGGCCTCGTCGGCGCTCGCCTTCGCGTTGAAGCTGATGACCGGCAGCAGCTCCTCCGTGTTGGAGAACATCTTCTTCTCGATGACCACGCGAAGCTTTTCGTAGCTCGTCCACAGCGGGTTCTTGCCCGCGTTCTGCGCGCGGGCGCGCAGAACGAAGTTGACGATCTCGTTGCGGAAGTCCTTCGGGTTGGAGATGCCGGCCGGCTTCTCGATCTTCTCCAGTTCGGCGTTGAGCGCGCTGCGGTCGAACACCTCGCCGGTGTCGGTGTCGCGGTACTCCTGGTCCTGGATCCAGTAGTCGGCGTAGGTGACATAGCGGTCGAAGATGTTCTGGCCGTACTCGGAGTAGCTCTCCAGGTAGGCGGTCTGGATCTCCTTGCCGATGAACTCGGCGTAGCGCGGCGCCAGGTTCTCCTTGATGAACGAGACGTACTTCTGCTCGGTCTCCGGGGGGAACTGCTCGCGCTCGATCTGCTGCTCGAGCACGTACATCAGGTGCACCGGGTTGGCGGCCACCTCCTGGCTGTCGAAGTTGAACACCTTGGACAGGATCTTGTAGGCGAAGCGCGTGGAGATGCCGCTCATGCCCTCGTCGACGCCGGCGTAGTCGCGGTACTCCTGGTAGCTCTTCGCGCGCGGGTCGGTGTCCTTGAGGTTCTCGCCGTCGTAGATCTGCATCTTGGAATACAGCGACGAGTTCTCGGGCTCCTTCAGCCGCGTGAGCATCGCGAACTGGGCCATCATCTTGAGCGTGCCCGGTGCGCAGGTGGCGTCGGCCAGCGACGAGCCGCGGATGAGCTTCTCGTAGATCTTCACTTCCTCGCTCACGCGCAGGCAGTACGGCACCTTGACGATGTAGATCCGGTCGAGGAAGGCCTCGTTGTTCTTGTTGTTGCGGAAGGTCTTCCACTCGCTCTCGTTGGAGTGTGCCAGCACGATGCCGTCGAAGGGGATCGCGCCGAAGCCTTCGGTGCCCTTGAAGTTGCCTTCCTGCGTGGCGGTGAGCAGCGGGTGCAGCACCTTGATCGGCGCCTTGAACATCTCCACGAACTCGAGCAGGCCCTGGTTGGCCAGGCACAGGCCGCCGGAGTAGCTGTAGGCGTCCGGGTCGTCCTGCGCGAAAGTCTCGAGCTTGCGGATGTCGACCTTGCCCACGAGCGACGAGATGTCCTGGTTGTTCTCGTCGCCCGGCTCGGTCTTGCTGATGCCCACCTGCTTGAGGATGGAGGGCATGCGCTTGACGACCTTGAACTTGCGGATGTCGCCGCCGTATTCATCGAGCCGCTTGACCGCCCACGGCGACATGATGCGGTTGAGGTAACGCCGCGGGATGCCGTACGTGCTCTCGAGGATCGCGCCGTCCTCCGTCGTGTTGAACAGCCCCAGCGGGGACTCGTTGACCGGCGAGCCCTTGATCGCGTAGAACGGCACCTGCTCCATCAATGCCTTCAGCCGTTCGGCGATGGAACTCTTGCCGCCGCCCACCGGGCCCAGCAGGTAGAGGATCTGCTTCTTCTCTTCCAGGCCCTGCGCGGCGTGGCGGAAGTAGGAGACGACCTGCTCGATCGCGTCCTCCATGCCGTAGAACTCGGCGAAGGCCGGGTAGATCTTGATGACCTTGTTGGCGAACAGCCGGGACATGCGCGGGTCGTTGCGCGTGTCGATGGACTGCGGTTCGCCGATGGCCTTGAGCATGCGCTCCGGCGCCGTGGCATACGCCAGGGGGTTGCGCTTGCACTCCGCCAGGTACTCCTCGAGCGAGAGCTCTTCCTCGCGGGTACGTTCGTAGCGGGCTGCGAACTGGCTGATCACGTCCATGGCAAACCTCCGGGCTGAAGTGACACTGCAGGCGCCGAACGCGATGGGGATCGGGGTCGGGTCAGGCGCTTGCGTCTGGAATGTTTTGATGGAGTCCGGGCCGGACCGAAACGTTCTTGCGGGAAGTACGTATCGGTGAGCCAGGGCGCCATCAGAGCAGTCCGTTCGGCGGGAGGTCGGGACGAGAGGCTCGTCCCTGAATCCGTAGGGTACAGCGTGCGACGATTTTGTGTTGGGCGATGCGCCGAATAAGGTGTTGTTCCGGTTTCATCTTGTCCTTTCTCGCTCTACATTTCAACTCGCCTGTAGGATTCTTTCCACGCGTGTGCGGAGAGACCCGCTCGCCCTCCCGGTGTCAGCCGCACCGGCCTCGGCGCAGCCCTCGTCTTGTCGCGCACCGCACCGCCCGCCCGGCCCCGCCGGGCCCTCGCGGCCCCCGTTCCATTGCGGAGACCATCGATGACTCGAATCGAGAGGCGCCTGCGCCTCCTTCGGCTGACCTTTGCCTGTGCGACGCTGACGGCCGGCCTGGCCGGTTGCGGCGGTGGCGGCGGCGGCGGCGCGCCGACCCCCCCGCCTCCGGCGCCGGCGCCGTCGGAGTCGGCCTACCTGCTGGCCGAGTTCGTGGCCGGCGACAGCAACAACCAGTACGTGCGCGTGTGGGATCCCGCGCAGCCGTCGGTGGCCGTGCAGAACGTCAAGCTCGTGATGAGCAACGGCATCGTGTGGACGTCGTCGCACCTGGTCTTCTCGGATGCCCGCACCTACGATGCGGCCGCCCGCACCTTCACCACGCAAGGCCGCGCGAAGGTGTTCTACGACAACGGCGGCAAGCTGTATTCCATTGACCTGCGCGGCGGGCAGCCGCATGCGCCGGTGCAGTTGTCGAGCGCCGTCGACGTGTTCCTGCCGGTGAGTGCCACGCCGATGAACGCGGCGGGCGACGACGCCTGGGTCGACGCGCAGGGGGGCACCCACGACTGGGCGATCCGCTCGACGATGAGCGCCACCGCCGCGCCGGTGCCGGTGCAGAAGCTGCTGTCCCCGCTGCGCGACGCCGCCACCGGCGTGCCGCAGGCGTTCTTCGCGGCGCTCGGCGCGCAGGACGGCATCCATGTCACGCCCACCACCTACCAGGTGTTCGACGCGTCGTTCGCGCCGGTGAGCGTGCCGGCGGTGGCCGCCATGACCGCCGTCGACGCCTGGGTGGGCGTCGACCCCGCGCAGCCGGGCCTGGGCTACCTGCGCATCGGCGGCCAGTTGCGCGCGCTGCACTGGGGCGCCGGCGGCGTGACGGCCGACTCCACCGACCTGTACGACTTCGCCAACACGGGCCAGGTGGTGTCGGCCGCCGACACGCAGTCGCTGTGGTTCAACGACGGGAGCATCCTGGCGGGCGTGGCCAATGGCGCCGCGCGGCGGGCCGGCACGTTCACGGTGACGCCGTCGCAGCTGTTCGACGCCGGCGGCTACGTGGCCGCCGGCGAGATCACGGCGGCCTCGTCCACGCAGACCTTCACGCAGGTCGAGACCCTGCGCAAGTCGGACGGCCTCCTGACGCTGGTGGCGTCGGCCACGAGCGATCTCGTGGTGCTGGGCGCGTCCGACCAGGGCCTGGTCATCGGTGGCACGCCCGAGGCGGCCCGGGCCGTGTCGCTGGTGAGCGGCGACAAGGCCAGCGAGACCACGCTGGGCGCGTCGCTGCAGTTCGTCGGCGCGGTGCGCTCGGCGAGCGCGCGCATGGATCAACCGGCGGCGCCCGTGGCCGTGCTGGCCTGCGTGGCGGGCAGCACCGATGGCTTCTGCGCGCCGGGCAGCCTCACGCAGGTGTCGCTGTCGGGCAGCGCCGTGGCGCTGGGCACGTTGGCGGCGACGACGCCCTGGGTGCGCGGCGACGCGATCGCCGGCCTCGTGTCGGCGCTGTCGGGCCAGACCTTCCTGCCCGGCCCGGGCGGCTTCGGCAGCGACGAGACGGACTACCGCGATGCCTGGCAGTTCACGCCGTCCGCCGCCAACTCCGTGACGCGGATCACCACCTACCTGCCTTGAGAAGCGGTGCGGTCACTGCTCGTCGGCGAGCCCCAGCCGCTCCAGCAGCCCGCCGAGCTCGTCGTTCGAGCCGAACGAGATGGCGATCTCGCCCGACTCGCCGTGCCGCGTCTTCTTGAGCATGCGGATCTCGACGACGGCGGCGAGCTTGTCGGCCAGCTGCTCCTCGAGGCGGGTCAGGTCGCCGCGCTTCTCCTTCTTCACGCGCAGCAGCGGCGTCTGGCGGCCGTTCACCTGGCTGCGGGCGACGAGCTTCTCGGCGTCGCGCACCGACATCTTCTTGGCGACGATCTCCGTCGCGTTGAGGATCTGGTGCGCCGGCTCCAGCGTGAGCAGCGCGCGGGCATGGCCCATGTCGAGGTCGCCGGCCATCAGCAGCTGCTGCACCGGCGCGGCCAGGTTGAGCAGGCGCAGCAGGTTGCTGGCCGCGCTGCGCGAGCGGCCCACGGCCTGCGCCGCCAGCTCGTGCGTCATGCCGAACTCGTCGACGAGGCGCTTCAGGCCTTGCGCCTCTTCCAGCGGGTTCAGGTCCTCGCGCTGGATGTTCTCGATCAGCGCCATCACGGCGGCCGATTCGTCGGGCACCTCGCGCACCAGCACCGGCACCTCGTCGAGCCCGGCCAGGCGGGCGGCGCGGAAGCGGCGCTCGCCGGCGATGATCTCGTAGCGCTGCGCCTTCGCGCCGGCGCTCTCGAGCGGGCGCACCAGGATCGGCTGCATGATGCCCTGGCCCCGGATGCTCTCGGCCAGCTCGTACAGCGAGCCCTCGTCCATGCGGGTGCGCGGCTGGTACTTGCCGGCCTGCAGCTGCGTGAGCTTCAGCGTGGTGGGCTGCGTCGGGCCGCCCGCGGGCGCCGGCGTCTCGTCGATCTTGGGGCCGAGCAGGGCTTCCAGCCCCATGCCGAGGCCTTTGGGTTTTTTGGTGACCATGCGGTGATTGTCCGTGAGAAAAAGCGCTGTGCCAGGCGTCGAGCTGCCTAATTTCGCAGCAGTTCCGCCAGCAGGACGCGTCCCTCGGGCCAGTCGCCCAGACCAGAATCGCTGTTCAGGTGCCCGCGCGCACCGGCGTCCAGCGTGCGGGCACCCCAGTCGGCCGCCATCGCGCGGGCATGCGCGGGGTCGCAGTACGCGTCGTCGCCGCTGATCACGGCCAGCGACGGAAATGGCAGCGGCTGGCGCACGAGGGGGATGAACGAATGCAGCGCGGCGCGCACCTCGTCGCGCTCGACGTCGGGTGACGCCACCAGGAGCGCCGCGCGCACGCGGGCCGTGCGGCGCGAGTGCGCGGCCCAGGCGGCGACCAGGTGGCAGCCGAGGCTGTGGGCGACCAGGGCGACCTGCGGCGCCGGCTCGCGCGCCTCGAGGTCGGCGATGGCCTCCTCCAGTCGCATCATCCAGTCGCCGCGCAGCGGGCGCATCCAGTCGCTCTGCTCCACCCGCACGTCGCCGTACAACGCCTCCCAGCGGCTCTGCCAGTGCGTGGGGCCGGAGTTCTGCCATCCGGGCAGCACGAGCACGTGCAGCCCGGGTACCTCGGCGCGACAGGGATCCTGTAATGTCATTGCCTTATGCTTCGCCTTGAATGAGCGCCCACCGCGGGCGCCGCACAACGATTCTGCCGCGCGAAACCCTCCGCCACGCGGCGCCCGGAGATTCCTGAAAATGAGCACCGCCCCCCAGAAGCACCGCGTCTACGTCGACGGCCAGGAAGGCACCACCGGCCTGCGCATCCACGAGATGCTCGCGGCCCGCGCCGACCTCGAGCTGCTGCGCATCTCCCCCGAGCTGCGCAAGGACGACGCCGAGCGCGCGCGCCTGCTCAACGCCGCCGACGTCGCCTTCCTGTGCCTGCCCGACGACGCGTCGCGCGCGGCGGCGAAGATGATCACGAACCCGAACACCTGCCTCATCGACGCGAGCACCGCGCACCGCACCGACCCGAGCTGGGTCTACGGCCTGCCCGAACTCGCTCCCGGCCAGCGTGCCGCGCTGCGCACGGCCAAGCGCATCGCCAATCCCGGCTGCCACGCCACCGCCTTCATCCTGCTGATGCGCCCGCTGGTGGACGCCGGCCTCGTCGCGCCCGACGCGGACGTCACGGCCACGTCCATCACCGGCTATTCCGGCGGCGGCAAGAAGATGATCGAGCAGTACCAGTCGTGGCACGCGCGCCAGATGGACGGCGAGCGCCAGATCGACGCCGCCCTCAGCGCGCCGCGCCCCTACGCGCTCGGCCTCGCGCACAAGCACATCCCCGAGATGAAGACCTGCACGGGCCTGGCGCGCGCGCCGGTCTTCATGCCCATCGTGGGCAACTTCTACAAGGGCCTGACGGTGAGCATCCCGTTCCACGCCCGGCAGTTCGCCCCCGGCACCGACGCCGCCAAGGTGCACGCCGCGCTGGCCGCGCGCTACGCCGGCGAGCCGTTCATCCGCGTGATGCCGCTCGCCGATCCCGCGGTGCTCGCCGAGGGCTCGTTCGACGTCCAGGCCTGCAACGACACCCAGCGCGCCGACCTGTTCGTGTTCGGCCACGCCGAGCAGGTGCTGCTGATGGCGCGCATCGACAACCTGGGCAAGGGCGCGTCGGGCGCCGCGGTGCAGACCATGAACCTGCACCTGGGCCTGCCCGAAGGACTCAGCCTGGTGGCCTGACATGCCGTCATCCGCCATCTCCGCCGTTCCGGGAGTCGCATGACCAACGCGTCCGCCGAGACCTTGCGGGACTCGCGCGGACTGCGTCTGGGAACCTCGTCGCGCACCGCCGCCGACCACGCGGACGCGGCGCTGCGGCAGATGATGACCTTCGCCGACACGCCGCGCCTGGCGCTGCAGGCCGCGCGCGAGGCCGATGCCGGCTGGGTGCTGCCGCTGCTGCTCGATGCGGGCTTTCGCCTCGGCCTGAACCAGGCCGACGACCGCGAAGCCGCGCGCGACCTGATCGAGTCCGCGGCCGCGCTCGCGTCCCGCGCCACCGCGCGCGAGCGCGCGCACCTGGAGGCGCTGGTCAAGCTG
Organism: Betaproteobacteria bacterium; assembly: GCA_013289985.1. Classification (GTDB taxonomy): domain Bacteria; phylum Pseudomonadota; class Gammaproteobacteria; order Burkholderiales; family Burkholderiaceae_C; genus Scleromatobacter. Next base: position 236,933 of record JABCYW010000001.1, read on the forward strand.
CAGGACGGCCGGGTGTCGGCCGCGCTGCGCATCTGGGACGACCTGCTGCTCCTGCACCCGCGCGACGCGCTCGCGCTGCACTGGGCGCACCAATGGGATCACGCGCGCGGCGACTCCGCCAGCATGCGGCTGCGCCCCGCCCGCGCGTTGCCCGAGTGGGACGACGCCGATCCGCTGTTCCCGTGCGTGCTGGGCCTGTATGCCTTCGGCCTGGCCGAATGCCACCAGCTGGGGCTCGCCGAAGAGCTTGGCCGGCGCGCGATCGCGCTCGCCCAGGAGCAGCGCGCCGATACCGACCCGCAGGCCCGCGTGCCGTGGGCCGTGCACGCCGTCACGCACGCGATGGAGATGCAGGGCCGCTTCGACGACGGCGCCATCTGGCTGCGCCAGCAGCAGGCGGGCTGGACCGACGGCGCGCGCTTCGCGAGCCATCTGTGGTGGCACCTGGCGCTGTTCCGCCTGGAGGCGCTGGACGTCACCGGCGCGCTGCGCCTCGTCGACACGCACCTGTCGGGCGCGGCGCTGACGCATGGCCTGCAATGCGTGGACGCGGCGGCGCTGTACTGGCGGCTGCGCGTGATGGACGTCGAGGTCGACGCGTTGTTCAAGGACCTGCTGCAACGCTGGAGCCCCGACCCGGAACAGGCCGGCGTGCACGCGTTCACCGACTGGCACGTGGTGCTGGCGATGCTGGGCGCGGGCGAACGCGCGCAGGCCGAGGGCTGGGTGGCGCGCTGCGCCGAGCGCGTGATGCGCGCCGAGGAGGGCGCGCGCAGCAACCACGCCGTCGCGCGCGACCTGGGCCTGCCGCTGATGCGCGCGCTGCTGGCCTCCGAGCGCGGCGAGGCCGACGCGGCCGTGCGCGGCCTGTACCTGGTGCACGAATCGGCCGCGCGGCTGGGCGGCAGCCATGTGCGGCGCGACCTCGTGGCGCAGACGCTGATGCATTGCGCGGCGTCCAGCAAGCTGCCGCACGTGGGCCGCGCGGTGCTCAACGAACGCTGCCTGGCCAAGCCGGTGACGCCGCTCACGCGGCACTGGGCCGGCAAGCTGAAGGTGGCGATCGCCTGACGATCGCCATCCTGCGCGCAGGATGACGGAGTACGGGCTAGGCCTTCCGCCGCGTCGCCAGCAGGTTCACCGCCAGCCCGCCCATCACCAGCGCGGCGGCGCCCAGCTTCCACATCGGCAGGCCTTCGTGCAGCGCGATCGCCGAGGCCGTCATGCCGAAGACCGGCACCAGCAGGGCCGTGGGCGTGACGGTGGAGGCGTCGTGGCGCGCCAGCAGCCAGTTCCACACGCCGTAGCCGAACAGCGTGTTGCCCACGGCCTGCCAGGCCACCGCGAGCCAGGCCACGAGGCCCGCGTGCGCCAGCGACTCGCCTATGGCCGGCACGCCGTTCTGCAGCAGGCTGATGATCCACAACGGCAGCGCCGCGAACGGGCTCGACCACACCATGAAACCCAGCGCGTCCACCTTGCCGGCCGCGCGGGCGATGAGGTTGCACACGGCCCACGCGACGGCCGCGCCGATCACCAGCGCGATCCCGAACGCGGTGACGCCCGCCTGCGTGGAAACGTGCGACGCGACGATGGCCAGGCCGCCCACGGCCAGCGCGAACGCGGGCCATTGCAGCGCCTTCAGGCGGTCGCGGTACATCAGCGCCGACAGCCCGATCGTGAAGAACACCTGCGACTGGATCACGAGCGAAGCGAGCCCCGGCGAGATGTCCGAGCGCATCGCCCAGAACAGCAGCCCGAACTGCCCGACCCCGATCAGCGCGCCGAACGCGGCCAGCTTGCCCCAGCTCATCGCGGGCTTCGGGATGAAGAAGATGAAGGGCAGGAACGAGAACGTGTAGCGCAGCGCCGCGAACGTGTAGGGCGCGAAGGCGTCGAGGCCCCAGCGGATGACGACGAAGTTCGTGCCCCAGACCGCGACGACGGCCAGGGCGAGCAGCAGATGGGTCAGGGGCATCCGGCGACTCTACGCGACCGCCCCTTTCCTTCCCGCGTGCAAGCCCTTTCGCGGGCTCACTGCACGAAGGCTTCCAGCGTCGACTCGAACCACTTCGGATCGTCCAGCATGATGAAATGGCGGCCCGCGGGCGACATCGCGATCCGCACGCCGGCCAGCGCCTGGTACTGGCGCTCGTAGATGGCGCGCGTCTGTTCCAGCGTGCTCACGTCCTTGTACGAGATCCACGAGCCCATCACCAGCGTGGGCGCCTTGATGCCGGCCAGGCGCGGGCGCAGGTCCTCGCCGAGCATGTCGGTCATCGCGGCGATCACGGCGACGCGCTCCGACTCGCGGCCCCAGGCCTGCACGCGCGCCACGTCGGCGGGCGCGGTCGCCATCGAGGCGATCTGCCGGGCCTGGCCCGCGGCGTAGTCGGCCGGATCCTGCGCCATCAGCTGCGCGCGCATCTGCGGGGCGAAGTCGTGCAACTGCTGCGGCGTGAGGCTGTCCATGCGCACCGCGCCGAGGGCCGGCAGCGCGTCGACGATCACCAGCTTGCCGACGTCGGCCGGGTGATCCAGCGCCAGCTTCAGCGCCACGAAGCCGCCCAGGCTGTGGCCAATGACGGTGGGCGCCTTCAGGTGCTGCCGCTCGATGTAGGCGGCCAGCGCGGCATCGACGTTGTCCAGCAGCGGGCCCGGCTGGGCCGGGACGCCGGCGAACCCGGCCAGCGTGAACACGTGGCAGCGGTGGGTGGCGCACAGTTGCCCGACGGTGTCGTCCCAGACGGCACCGGACGACGCGAGGCCCGGGATCATCAGCACGTCGGGGCCCGTACCGGTGACCTTGACCTCGAACGGCGCGGCGGCATGCGCCGAACTCGAGACGGCCACGACGATCGCCACGACCACGGCGATGCGCATGGACAGGGTGCAGAGCGCGCGATCCAGGCATGCGGCGGCCAGCCGCAGCAGCGGCAACACGGTATTGGTCATGTCAGTTGTCCTCGATGAAGATCTGTTCGATCGGACGGGCGAAGGCCCTGGCGATCACGAAGGCGAGCGGCAGGCTGGGGTCGTAGCGTTCGTTCTCGATCGCGTTGACGGTCTGCCGCGAGACGCCGAGGCGCTCGCCGAGTTCGGTCTGGGACCAGCCGCGCTCGGTGCGCAGTTCACGCACGCGGTTTTTCATTGGTAGCGCCGGCGAGCCAGCAGCCCGCCGACGATCCACAGCACGGCCAGGATCGGCCACACCGTGAACATCGACAGCCGCGGGTAGCCCAGGCCCTCGAGAAAACCGTAGGAAAAGGTGAGGATCGCCGTGCCCGCGAACGAGAAGCCGAGGGCCTCCAGCTGGATGCGCACCTGCAGCTCGTCCATGCGGCGCAGCTCGCGCAGGATGACCCAGGCCATGGCGATGGCGGCGACCATCGGGCTCAGCGCGACGACGTCGCGCCAGGGCGCGGCGACCTTGACGTTCTGCAGGAGTTCGATCGAGCCGAACAGCAGGATGCAGTAGACCGCCAGCGTGGCCGAGAGCTCCTTCAGGTACTGCTTGCTTTTCATGTGAAACGTCCATGTGGAAAGGATGCTTTCCATTGTGAAGACGTTCCAGGGCGATGTAAAGGCCCCTTTCCATGTCAAGGGTCTTTTACATCTGGGGGGTTTCCAGCGGCGGCCTCGGCCGGCTCTTCACCTCGCGCAGGAAGTCGGGCAGCGTGCGGCCCGGCTCGTCGCGGAACACCTCGTCCAGCACGTCCAGCGTGCGCATGCGGTCGATGCGGAAGCTGCGGAAGGCCGTGCGGTGCTCGCACCAGGCGGCCAGCGTCCAGACCGATTCCCAGTGGTAGCAACCCAGCGGCCGCGCGGTGCGCGTGGTGGCCGCGCCCTGGGCGTCCGCGTAGTCGAAGCGGATGCGCCGGCGCTCTGACGCCGCGTTGCGCAACTGCCCCAGCCGTTCGATGCTGACTTGGTCGGCGGCCCACGGCGCGGCATAGAGCGGCAGCGCCTCGGCGGCCGCGCGCGCCGCCGGCGGCAGCACGCCGATGATCTTGCCCAGCGCGTCCTCGGCGGCCAGCGCCAGCGCGCGATCCAGCCGGCTCTGCGCGAGCCGGACGGCGGCCACGAGCGCCTGGGCTTCCAGGGTGGTGAACATCAGGGGAGGCAGGTCGAAACCGGCCACCAGCCGGTAGCCGACGCCCGCCTCGCCGTCGATGGGCACGCCCTGCGCCTGCAGGTCGGCCACGTCGCGGTAGACGGTGCGCATCGAGACTTCGAGCTTCTCGGCCAGCCACGCGGCGGTGGACAGGCGCCGGCCGCGCAGCAGCTGGACAAGGCGGAAGAGGCGGTCGGCACGGCGCATCAGCTGGAGTTTATGCAGTCGGCGAGTGGAGTCCAACGCGGTTGCCCTCGCTGTCGACGATCTGCGCGATGAAGCCGATGTCGTTGGGCAGTTCCAGCTTGGGCAGCAGCACCTCGGCGCCGAGCTCGCGGGCGCGCGCGAGCACCGCGTCCAGCGACGGCTTGGCGTTGAGGTAGACGAGCGTGCCGTCGGTGCCGGGCCTGGGCGCGGTCGCGCTCTTGAGCAGGGCGCCGCCGATGCCGTCCTCGTAGGGGAACACCGCGAGCGTCTGCGGGCCCATCTGCTCGCGGCGCATCGAGCGGGCGAACAGTGTCTCGTAGAAGCGCTGCGCGCGATCGATGTCGGCGACGGGGATCTCGAACCAGTGGATGGCGTCGTGTTGCATGGCAGGCCTTTCGCTTGAACAGGCCGCCATCGTGACGAAGGGCTGCTGACAGCGTTCTGTCAGCAGCCCCGCATGTCCGGAACATCGCTCAGTTCTTGCGGCTCCTGGCCGGCGCGGCCGGCGCGTCGGCGACGGCCGCATAGGCGGTGCCGCGCACCGCGTCGAGCCGGTTCATCACCGCGTACATCTGGTCGGGCTTGGCGAAGAACTCCTGGAAGCCCTTGACGCCGGCGGCGGCCATGTCGGCCGGCACGTCGCGGTCGAAGCCCTGCACGATGTTGGTCTTGGCGTCGGTCAGCACCTTGTACGAGGCCAGGTCCAGCACGGTGCCGGCCACCGGCGCGAACTTGTTGGTGGGGAACGAGCCGATCGCCTTGGCGAGCTTGGCGCTCGCCGCGCTGCTGGCCACGTACTTCAGGAAGCGGCGTGCGTCGGCCTTGTTCTTCGCGCGGGCGGCCACCTGGAAGGTGTCGGTGGGCGCGGCCTCGGAGGCGGCCTGGCCGCTGTCGATCACCGGGAAGCGCTGGTAATCGATCACCGGGCGCACGACCTCGGGGAAGCTGGCGCTGGCGACGGTGCCCATCAGGATCATGCCGGCGCGGCCGGCGTAGAGCTGGGCCTCGGCGCCGTGCTCGTCTACTGCCAGCGCGTTCGGGTCGAAGCACTTGGCGTCGATCAGCTGCTTCCACATCGCGAACGTGCGGCGCACGTTGCTGTCGTTGTAGGTGGCCTTGCCGTCCAGCAGCTGCTGGTGGTACTCGAAGCCGTTGGCGCGCATGTTGATGAAGTCGAACCAGGCGGCCAGCGCCCAGCCGTCCTTGGCGCCGAGCGAGATCGGCGTGAAGCCGGCCTTTCGCAGCTTGGAGCACGCGGTCATGATGGCGCTCAGGTCGTGCGGCGCCTCGCGGATGCCGGCGCGTTCGAGCACGTCGCGGCGCGTGAACAGGCCCCACGGGTAGTACTGGTAGGGCAGCGCGAACTGGCGGCCGCCCACGGTGATGGCGGCGCTGGGGAAGGTGTTCCACCAGGTGTTGGCCTTCCAGATGTCGCTGATGTCGTCGAGCGCGCCGCGCTGGGCCATCATGCGCAGCTGGTCGCCGGCGAACCAGTTGAAGACGTCGGGCGCGGCGTCGGTGTCCAGCGTCGCGGGCAGGCCCTTGCGGTAGGTGGGCGTGTCCTGGATCACCAGGTGCACGTCCACGTCCGGGTTGGCGGATCGGAAGTCCGCCACCAGCGTCTTGTAGGCCTCGCGCTGCGAGTTGTCCTCGGCGCCGAAGTTGATGTTGAGAACCCCGGCGAGCGCCGCGGTCGAGCCCAGCCCCAGGACCATGGCGGCCACGGCAGCAGAAACGCTTCGAATCAACTTCATGGTTTTTCCCTTACCCACCGACAGGCGCGATTATGTAAGGCATCAAGTGCATTCCCGGATAGGGTCTGACCTGTATGAAGCGCGAAAACGAGCTCGGCACGTGACACATCTCACGGGGAGACGCCTGCAAAAGCGGGCGAATGCCAAGCATTGCCGGCCAATCGGCGTCAAACCGCGGATAGCGTGTCAGCGACCGCCGGCCACGTCCAGCGCCGCCCCGGTCACGTAGCCGGCAGCGTCGGACAGCAGGAACACCACCGCGCGCGCCACCTCGTCGGCCGTGCCCATGCGCCTGAGCGGGATCTGGTCGACCTGAGTCAGTGCCCGTTCCAGCATGCCGCTGGTGGCGTGGATGTCGGTGGCGATGATGCCGGGGCGCACGCCGTTGACCCGTATGCCCTCCTCGGCCACCTCGCGCGCCAGGCCCAGCGTGAGGGTGTCGATCGCCGCCTTGGTGGCCGCGTAGTCGACGTAGATGCCCGGCGAGCCCAGCCGGGCAGCGGCCGACGACAGGTTGACGATCGCGCCGCCGCGGCCGCCGTGGCGCGTGCTCATGCGCCGTACGGCCTCGCGCGCGCACACGAAGGCGCCAACCACGTTGACGTTGAACAGCCGCGCGACGCGGGCGGCGGACATCTCGTCCACCCGCGCCGCCACGTCCACGATGCCGGCGTTGTTGACGAGGCCGCCCAGCGGGCCGAGTTCGGCGTCGAGCTCCTCGAACATCGCCTCGATCGCGCCCTCGCTGGCCACGTCGGCCTGCAGCATGCAGGCGCGCCGGCCCAGGGCGCGCACCTGGCCGGCCACGTGCTCGGCGGCCGCCTGGTCGCGATGGAAGTTGATGCCGACGTCCCAGCCCGCCTCGGCCGCCCGCAGCGCGCAGGCGGCGCCGATGCCGCGGCTGGCGCCGGTGATCAGGAGAACGCGAGGGGTGTCTTGGTCCATGCCGCAGTTCTAACACCGCGGCGCGGCCGCAGCATCACTTCGCCGTCGGCATCGCGAACTCGGCGCCCTTGCCGATGCTCGCGGGCCAGCGCTGCATCACGCTCTTCTGCTTCGTGTAGAAGCGCACGCCCTCTTCGCCGTACGCGTGCATGTCGCCGAACAGGCTCTTCTTCCAGCCGCCGAAGCCGTGCCAGGCCATGGGCACCGGGATGGGCACGTTGATGCCCACCATGCCCACCTGGATGCGGCGCGCGAACTCGCGGGCCACGTTGCCGTCGCTGGTGAAGCAGGCGACGCCGTTGCCGTATTCGTGGGCGTTGACGAGGTCGACGGCCGACTTGAAGTCGGGCACGCGCACGCAGGCCAGCACCGGGCCGAAGATCTCTTCCTTGTAGATGCGCATCTTGGGCGTCACGTGGTCGAACAGCGTGCCGCCGGTGAAGAAGCCGTTCTCGTGGCCCGAGACCTTGCAGCCGCGGCCGTCCACCAGCAGCGTGGCGCCTTCCTTCACGCCGAGGTCGATGTAGCCCTCGATGCGCTGCAGCGCCTCCTTCGTGACGACCGGGCCCATCTCGGCGGCCGGGTTCATGCCGTTGTCGATCACGAGCGTCTTCGCGCGCTCGGCGAGCTTGGGCAGCAGCCTGTCGGCCACGTCGCCCACCAGCACCGCCACCGAGATCGCCATGCAGCGCTCGCCGGCCGAGCCGTAGGCCGCGCCGATCAGCGCGTCGATGGACTGCTCGATGTCGGCGTCGGGCATCACCACCATGTGGTTCTTCGCGCCGCCCAGCGCCTGCACGCGCTTGCCGTGATGCGCGCCGGTCTCGTAGATGTACTGCGCGATGGGCGTGGATCCGACGAACGACAGCGCCTTCACATCGGGATGCGTCAGCAGCGCGTCGACCACGGTCTTGTCGCCCTGGACGACGTTGAACACGCCGTCGGGCAGGCCCGCGCGCTGCAGCAGCTCGGCGATCAGCAGGCTGGGCGACGGATCGCGCTCGCTGGGCTTGAGGATGAAGGTGTTGCCGCAGGCCAGCGCCACCGGGAACATCCAGCACGGCACCATGAACGGGAAGTTGAACGGCGTGATGCCGGCGACGACGCCCAGCGACTGGCGCATCGTCCAGTTGTCGATGCCGGTGGACACCTGGTCGGTGTAGTCGCCCTTGAGCAGTTGGGGGATGCCGCAGGCGAACTCGACGACGTCGATGCCGCGCATCACCTCGCCCTGCGCGTCGGAGAACACCTTGCCGTGCTCGGCGGTGATCATCGCGGCGAGCTGGTCGCGGTGCTCGTTGAGCAGCGCGAGGAACGCGTTGAGCACGCGGGCGCGGCGGATCGGGGGGGTGTTGGACCAGCCGTCGAAGGCCTTCGATGCGGCGGCCACGGCGGACTCGACGTCGACCGCGGTGCCCAGGTGCAGCTGGCGGGTGACGGCGCCGGTGGCCGGATTGAAGATCGACTGCTTGCGCGCGTCCTCGTGCACGACGTGTTCGCCGCCGATGAAATGGCCGACGGGGTGGTGGGACGAGAAGGCGGGCGTGGACATGGTGGACTCCTGAGCTGGATGCGCCAGTCTAGGCACCGGCCCCGACGGCGTGAAGCCCTGCACACTGGATTCACTGTTCACTTTGATGAACAATGAGTGCAAGGAATTCCGGAACAACGCATGGACACCCGCAAGATCGAATCGCTCTGGTCGCACGTGCACGGCCTGGGCGTGCTGCAGAGCGCCGGCAGCTTCACCGCGGCCGCGCAGCGCCTGGGCCTCAGCAAGGCCGCGATGAGCCAGCGCATCTCGGAACTGGAGCGCGCCGCCGGCGTGCCGCTGGTGCGCCGCACCACGCGCAGCGTGCGCCTGACCGAGGCCGGCGAGCGCCTGGTGGAGGCCACGCGCGGCGCGTTCGCGCAGATCGAGCAGGGTTTCGCCGGCGTGCAGGATCTCGTGGGCGAGCCGCACGGCGTGCTGCGCGTCAGCGCGCCCGTCGCGCTGGGCCGCCAGCAGATCGTGCCGCGCCTGGCGGGCTTCCTGCGCGCGTACCCGCAGGTGCGCGTGGAGCTGGAGCTGTCCGACCGCCTCGTGGCGATGGCGCAGGAAGGCTTCGACGTCGCGCTGCGCCACACCGCCGCCCCGCCCGACACCCACGTGGCCTGGCCGCTGTGCACCACGCGCAGCTGGCTGGTGGCGTCGCGCGCGTACCTGCGCCGCGCGGGCGCGCCCGCGACGCCGCAGGATCTCGCGGGCCACGACTGCCTGCACTACCTGCGGCCCGGCGACACGCCCACCTGGAGCTTCGAGCCCGATGCGCGCGGCGCGAAGGGCGGCCGCATCAGCGTGGGCGTGCGCGGCGTCTTCGCCGCCAACAACAGCGAGGCGTTGCGCGAGGCCGCGCTGGCCGGCCTGGGCATCGCGCTGCTGCCCGACTTCAGCGCGCAGGCCGCGGTGCAGGCCGGCAAGCTGCAACTGGTGCTGCCGCAGTGGAAGCCGGTGGGCGCGTTCGGCGAACACCTCTACGCGATCCGGCCCTACAGCCCGGTGGTGCCGCGGGCGGTGCAGGCGTTCATCGGCTACTGGCGCACCGCGCTGGAAAACGGCTTCCCCATCCCTTGAAGGTGCCAGGTCTTGCCTGGCAACTTCGGTGTTGCCAGGCAAGACCTGGCACCTTCGGAGATCAGTCCAGTCCGTGGAACGGGCTGTCCTCCGGCCCGATGAAGGCGGGCGGCGTCCACTGCGCGTCGCGCATCGAGCGCTGCACCAGCTTGTCGACGCCCAGCAGCGTCGCGAAGATGGCCATGCGCACCGGGATGCCGTTGTCGGTCTGGCGGAAGATGGCCAGGCGCGGGTCGCCGTCGAGGTCGGACGACAGGTCGTGCGAGCCGGCGCGGCTGTCGCGCGGCAGCGGGTGCATCACCACCACGTCGGGCCTGCAGGTGCGCTCGACCAGCGCGCGGTTGATCTCGAACGCGGCGCCGTAGCCCTCGATCGACTCCTCGGCGAAGCGTTCCTTCTGGATGCGAGTGGCGTAGACGATGTCGGCGTCGGCCAGGCCCTGCAGCGAGTCGCGCACCTCCACGACGTTGCCGTTGCGGCTGACGCGATCGACGATCGCGGCGGGCATCTCCAGCGACGGCGGCGCGATGAGCGTGAAGCGCACGCCCTTGTACAGCGCGAGCAGCTTGATCAGCGAGTGCACCGTGCGGCCGTACTTGAGGTCGCCCACCAGCGCGATGCGCGCGCCGTCCAGGCGCTTGCCCAGGCGCGAGAACTCGCGCTGGATCGTGTACAGGTCCAGCAGCGCCTGCGTGGGATGCTCGCCGGGGCCGTCGCCGCCGTTGACCACGGGCACGTTGGTGGCGCGCGCGAACTCGGCCACGGCGCCCTGGTCGGGATGGCGCACGACGATCGCGTCGGCGTAGCCCGCGATGACGCGGCTGGTGTCGTGGATGGACTCGCCCTTGGCCATCGACGAGAACGTGAAGCCGGTGGTGTCGCACACCGAGCCGCCGAGGCGGCAGAACGCCGCGCCGAAGCTGACGCGGGTGCGCGTGCTGGCCTCGAAGAACAGGTTGGCCAGCACCGCGCCTTCCAGCACGCGCGTGACCTTGCGGCGGTGCGCGATGGGCAGCATCACGTCGGCCAGGCGGAACAGGTCCTCGGCCGATTCGCGGGTGAACTGATCCACCGACAGCAGGTGGCGCAGCGGCCCGCCGGGCGTCAGCGGGCTGGCTTCAGGGTATACGCTTTGCGTTGGTTGTTCCGTGCGCAGCGTGGCGTTGGCCAGGATCTCCTGCACGAAGCGGCGCGCCACCTCCGGCATCGCCCGGAACTCGTTCGATTCATCGGGAAGAAGCCAGCTGTCGAGCGCACGACGACGGCTGCCGATGCGGTCCGCGAAGGCGTCGCGGGTCATGTCGAGACGCCGCATGGCGTCGCGCAGGAGGACTTGTTGCGTGATCATGAGTCCCTATTTGAACTCAGAGCGTATATTTTTGCAAGTTGACTGCGTATACAAGTCGGGGTGGACGAAAAAAAACCCACCGCGAGGGTGGGCTTCAAGTCCTTCGCGAGAAGGACGTCGTTGGGACTGTGCGTGTCGACCGGCCCCGTCCCCTCCCAGAGCTCCTGGATCGATCGACACAACGGAATCCAATGTACGAGGCGGAATGCGGGACCGCATCCCTATTTCAGGGGGAGTGCCCCTTCTGGCAACACTTCCGATGCACCGAACCAGTTCCCCGCGGCGGCCACCGCCGCCGCGTCCTTCTCGACGGCGCCGGGCGCGCCGCCCTGGCCCCACAACGGTGGCTGCCAGCGCATGGCGAGGAACTCCGCGCAGAGCTTCAGGCTGTCGAACATCGGCTGCGTCTTCTCGCGGTTGCCGCTGGTGGTGATGGCCCACACGCGCTTGCCCTGCATGCGGCCCTTGAAGTCGACGCCCTCGATGCGCATCCACGCGCTCCAGTGATCCAGGTAGCGTTTGAGGCGGTTGGGGAAGCTGTACCAGTACAGCGGCGTCACGAAGACGAGGTCGGTGGCCTCCAGCGTGGCGTCGAGCAGGCGGACGGTGTCGCCGGTGGGCATCGGATAGACGCCCACGTCGTGGCGCCGGTCCTCGAAGTCGGCCAGCTCCAGGCCGTTCAGGTGCAGCCAGGTGCTGGTGGCGCCGGCCGGCAGGTGGCGGGCGGCCTCGCGGGCCAGCCACTCGGTGTTGCCGATGGCGCCCGGCACGCGGGCGCTGGAGACGATGAACAGGAAGTGTCGTGCGGTCATAACCCGCGATGATCCCACGAGGCGACAATCGGGCATGACCTCGCCCGCCTCCCCCGCCCCGGCGCCGCCGCTGGGCGAAGCCGACATGAACCGGCTGCAGACCCTGCTGGACAAGCTCCCCGAGCCGCTCGAGCCGCTGGACATCAGCATGCTCGACGGCTACCTCTGCGGCGTGCTGCTGCAGCCCACCGCGGTACCGGCGGGCGCGTGGATCAAGCATGTGTGGGACATCGACGGCCGCCCGCTCGACGACAAGTGGCGCGGCCTGCACGAGCTGCAGGGCCTGGTGCAGCGGCGCTACCGCGAGCTGATGACGGCCATTGCCGGCCGCCAGTGGTTCGACCCCTGGGTGTTCGAGCTCGACGACGAGGCCGAGCCGCTGGAGTCGACGCTGCCCTGGGTGGCCGGCTTCTCCGCGGCGATGGAGCTGTTCCCGGCGCTGATGGACATGGATTCCACCGATTCGCTGGAGCCGCTGGCCGTGCTGTACGCGGCCTTCGATCCGGACGACCTGGAGGACGCCGACGCGCTGCTCGCCGAGATCGAGACATTGGAGCCGCCGTCGAGCCTCGACGAGGCCATCGAGGACATCGTGCAGAGCGTGATGCGGCTGGCCGACGTGAGCCGTCCGTTGCCGAAGGCGGTCACGGCGCCCAGGCGCCCGCCGCCGAAGCGTGGCGGGCCGCCGGGACGCGGCCGCTTCTGAGGCTCTCGGGCTCTCGGGCTCTCAGGCCCAGGAGCGCGACGGCATCGCCACCAGCGGCCGGCGGCTGGGCAGCGCATCGCCGCAGAAGCCGTATTCGAGCTGCGGACGGCGGCCGCTGATCAGCTCGGCCACCGCGCGGCCGGAGCCGGCGCCGTGGGTCCAGCCCAGCGTGCCGTGGCCGGCGTTGAGCCACAGGTTGGCGATCTTGCTGCGGCCGATGTAGGGCAGGTTGTCGGGCGTGCTGGGGCGCAGGCCGGCCCAGAAGTTCGGGGCGCTGGTGTCGGCCACGCCCGGGAACAGCTGCTCGTAGCGGCGCACCAGCGCCTCGCAGCGCGTGCGCGACGTGGCGCCGTCGACGGAGGTGTCGTAGCCGGCCATCTCTGCCGTGCCGGCGATGCGGATGTGGTCGCCCAGGCGCGAGATCGCGATCTTGCGGGTGTCGTCCAGCAGGCTCACCGTGCTCGCGTCCTCGGGTCGCTTCAGGCGCATCGTGGCCGAGTAGCCCTTGGCCGGATAGATGTTGAGCCAGATGCCCAGCTGGCGCAGCAGCGGAGCGGTGAATGAGCCGGCGGCGGCGACGACGTGGTCGCCCGTCAGAGTCGTGCGACGCAGCGTGCCGCGATCGCCGACGATGACGCCCTCGATCTTCGCGCCCTGCCTGTCGAAGCCCAGCACGTCGTGCTCCCACAGGAACTTCGCGCCGCGCTCGGCGCAGCGCTTCGCCAGCTCCTGCGTGAACACGCGCGCGTCGCCCGATTCGTCGCTGGGCGTGTAGGTGCCGCCGTGGATGTGCTCGCCGAAGGCCTTCAGCGCCGGCTCGACCTGCAGCACTTCCTCGCGGCCCAGCACGCGGCGGTCGACGCCGTGGTCGCGCATCAGGCCGGCGGCCTTGACGCCCGATTCGTAGTCGGAGGCCGACGAGAAGAAGTGCAGGATGCCGCGCTCCAGCCGGTTGTACTCGATGCCGGTGGCCGCGACCACGGACTTCAGCGATTCGTGGCTGTAGCGGCCCAGCGCCACGAGCTGTTCGACGTTGCGCGCGAACGCGGCGTCGTTGCACTGGCCCAGGAAGCTCAGTGCCCAGCGCCACTGGTGCGGGTCGAGGCGCGGGCGGAACAGCAGCGGCGAGTCGTCCTGCAGCATCCACCTGGCCACCTTGAACGGGGCGCCCGCGTTGGCCCAGGGCTCGCAGAAGCACACCGAGATCTGCGCGCCGTTGGCGAAGCTGGTCTCCAGCGCGGCGTCGGGCTGGCGCTCGACGACGGTGACTTCGTGGCCTTCTTCCAGCAGGTACCAGGCGGTGGCGACGCCGATGATGCCGGCGCCCAGGACGATCACTTTCATAGGGAATCCTTTGCGGTGCGGCGGCCGCGCCTGGGGGCACGGCGGCGCCGTCACGCTCGAGCGGGATTCTCCGGGAGCCTGGCTGGTAAATGAAGCTGGATTAATTGAATTCCGAGTTAAGTAGCGGTGCTACTTATTCGGCAACCGTCGTCATCCTGCGCGAAATCGCAGGATCCGCACGCGAGCCGTGACGATGGACTCCGCGACCGCGCGCGGAATGACGGAACTCAGCCCGCGTTGGCCTGCAATTGCTTGGCCGCACTCGAACCCGGCAGCTTGGCCGACGGGCCGGCGCGGGTGGGTTCTTCGGTGGGCAGCGGGACGTCGATGCCCATGGCCTGGCTGGTGGCGCGGTAGCCGACCGAGCAGAACACGGCGGCCTGATCGGCTGACGACAACCACACCGCACTGCCGACGGCAGCGGTGATCGTGCCCCAGGTCAGGAATTGAAGCGGCATGGTGCGCATGATGGCGGCTCCCAAGGGTGTCCGGGGGTGCGACGCTGCACCCCCGAGTCGACGCAATCAGCTTAAGCGCGAAGCCAAGACCCTGCCATCCTCAATGCGAGGGAGTCGTGAGATTGATACATGGGAACTGTCGGGCATACGACACACTTTTCGATGTACCGGAACCGCCACCTTCCAACACACTGGCTTCACGGACCCTGTCCGATGGAGTGCCAGATGACGAACGCCTCACGTCCCACTTTCCTCCGCAATTTCGGCCGCGGAACGGCAGCGCGGCGCGCGCCCGACCTGGCCGACATGGGCACCGCGTTCGCGCTGGACGAAGCGCTGGAGCAGGGCAGCTACGACACGCTCGCGCCGGGCGAATCGCCGCCGCCGATGCGGCCCGTCGTGCCGGTGGCGCCGTGGCGGCTGTGGCTGGGCCGCAAGCTCGGCGCTTAAACCTCGAACAGGCGCAGCGGGTCGAACCCGTTCGCCTCGCCCTTCTTCTCCAGGCCGCGCGCCTGGCACACCACGCGGGATGCGTGAAGCCCCGGCCGCGACACCAGGTAGTCGTGGCGGCAGTGCAGGTGGCCGTGGATCCACAGGTCGGCGCGCGGAATCAGGTCGTCGTCCGAATTGCAGAAGCTGGCCGTGGTCGGCTGCGGCCCGTAGCGCGGGTCCGCGCTGCGCAGGCTGGGCGCGAAATGCGTGATCGCCACGGTGCGGTCCCAGCGGCCCTGCGGCGACTCCTGCAGCGTGCGCTCCAGCCACGCCCGGCACGCCAGGCCCAGCACCCGCACCGACTCGGCATCGAACGGCTGGCCGTGGCGCGTGGCACCCATCACCCGCTGGAAGTACGAGCCCGCGCGCAGCGCCTTGGCGCGTCCGGCCTCGCCGAAGAGATCGAAGTCGCTCCAGCGCACCGTGCCGCAGAAGCGGATGCGCCGGCCCTGGTCGTCGGTGACGACGGCCGTGTCGCGGTTGAGCATGCGGATGCCCAGCGAATCGCAGAACGCGCGCAGCTCGATCGCCGCCTGGTCCACGTCGCGGCCGTCGAACTCGTGGTTGCCGGGCACGAACAGCACCGGCACCGGCCACTGCGCGAACGGGCGCAGGCCGTCCCAGCCGCGGTCGATGTCGCCGGCCAGGATCAGCAGCTCCGCGCCGGGCGCGGGCTGGGCCTCGAAGGTCTCGGTTTCGAGGTGGAGGTCGGACAGGATCTGCAGGCGCATCGTGGTGGGAGGATACAGGCGCCAAAGAAAAGGCCGCCCGCAGGCGGCCTGGATGGACGCGCGGCGGATCAGCCCAGCGCGGCCGCGATGCGATCCCTGGTCGTGCGAAGCTGCGCCGGCAGGTGGTACGCGAGCGTCGCGAACAACTCGTCGTGCATGGTCAGCTCCTGCTGCCACGCGGCCTTGTCCACCCCGATCACGCTGTCGAACTGGGCGCGGCTGAAGGCCAGGCCGTTCCAGTTCAGGTCCTCGTAGCGCGGGCTGGTGCCGAACACGTTCTCGCTGCCGTGCGCGGTGCCGTCGATGCGGCCCAGCATCCACTCCATCACGCGCATGTTCTCGCCGTAGCCGGGCCACACGAACTTGCCGTCGGCGCCCTTGCGGAACCAGTTCACGCAGTAGATGGCCGGCAGCTTCGCGCCGAGCTTCTCCAGCTTCTCGCCCACATTGAGCCAGTGCTGGAAGTAGTCGCTCATGTTGTAGCCGGTGAAGGGCAGCATCGCGAACGGGTCGCGGCGCACCACGCCCTGCTGGCCGACGGCCGCGGCGGTGGTCTCGGAGCCCATGGTGGCGGCCATGTAGACGCCGTCCACCCAGTCGCGCGCCTCGGTCACCAGCGGCACCGTGGTGGAGCGGCGGCCGCCGAAGATGAACGCGTCGATGGCCACGCCCTTCGGGTCGTCCCAGGCCGGGTCGAGCGCCGGGTTGTTGGTGGCGGCCACGGTGAAGCGGGCGTTCGGATGCGCGGCCTTGGCGCCGGTTTCCCTGGCGATGGCCGGCGTCCAGTCCTTGCCCTGCCAGTCGATGCAGTGCGCGGGCGCCTCGCCCATGCCTTCCCACCACACGTCGCCGTCGTCGGTGAGCGCGACGTTGGTGAAGATGGTGTCCCTGGTGAGGCTGGCCATGCAGTTCGGGTTGGTCTGCTCGTTGGTGCCCGGGGCGACGCCGAAGTAGCCGGCCTCCGGGTTGATGGCCATCAGGCGGCCGTCGGCGCTGGGCTTGATCCAGGCGATGTCGTCGCCGATGGTGGTGACCTTCCAGCCGGGCATGCCCGACGGCGGGATCAGCATCGCGAAGTTGGTCTTGCCGCAGGCGCTGGGGAACGCGGCCGCGATGTGGCGCTTGACGCCTTGCGGATTGGTGACGCCCAGGATCAGCATGTGCTCGGCCAGCCAGCCCTCGTCGCGCCCCATGTTGGAGGCGATGCGCAGCGCGAAGCACTTCTTGCCCAGCAGCGCGTTGCCGCCGTAGCCCGAGCCGTAGCTCCAGATCTCGCGCGTCTCGGGGTAGTGGACGATGTACTTGGTCTTGTTGCAGGGCCAGGCCACGTCCTTCTGGCCGGCTTCCAGCGGCGCGCCCACGGTGTGCACGCAGGGCACGAAGTCGCCGTCGCTGCCCAGCTGTTCCAGCGCGCCGCGGCCCATGCGGGTCATCAGGCGCATGTTGACGGCCACGTACGGGCTGTCGGACAGCTCCACGCCGATGTGCGAGATGGGCGAGCCCAGCGGGCCCATCGAGAACGGCACCACGTACATCGTGCGGCCGCGCATCGAGCCGGCGAACAGCGCGGGCGTGCCGTCGGCCTGGCCGTCCTGCAGCAGCGCGCGCATCGCGGCGGGCGATTCCCAGTTGTTGGTGGGGCCGGCCGATTCCTTGCGCTCGCTGCAGATGAAGGTGCGGTCCTCCACGCGCGCCACGTCCGACGGGTCGCTGCAGGCCAGGTAGCTGTTGGCGCGCCTGGCGGGGTTCAGCCGCTTGAAGGTGCCGCCGGCAACGAGCTGCTCGCACAGCCGGTCGTATTCGGCCTCGGTGCCGTCGCACCAGTAGACGTCGGCGGCCTGCGTCAGCGCGGCGATCTGCGCGACCCAGGAGACGAGGCGGTCGTGCTTGACGTAGGCGGGCACGTTCAGGCGCAACCCTTCCATGGCGGGACGGTTCATGAGGAGACTCCAATCACAAGGTTCAAAGACAAGATTGGGCGAACCTCGCTGCCACGGGCCGTTCCGTGGCGCGGGGCTCGCCCAATCTCGCGGCGCCCGTTACAACCGTACCCGCGTCCGCTGGGCCGGCGAACGGGAGTTACACCGAGAAACCTATCAAAGCTAGGTGTTAACCCCCTAATAGCGGGGTCTTTGGCGTCCCCCACAGTGTAATTGCGCCGTAACCGGCGGGCCCGGCGGCGTCATGCATTTCCGGAATGGATCAATGCACGCGAGCGGGCTCGCGTGCGCAAAGTCACGCCGCCCGGCTTGCCTCACACGAGGACTGTCGAAAACCACTCAAGTCTGAACTTTGTTCATTCAACTCTGAACTTTTCAGTGATGGCGACCGGTAGGTTGAACGCTAGGTGATTGCTGCGCGCTAGGTTCGAGAGCTTGAGTTTGTGCAGCAAAAGCCGTTTCTCGCGAGGGCGCCGGTCGGGCTGCTGCCAGAGTTAGGGCTCCCGGCATGAACGCACAGCGAGTCCGTCAGTTGCTCTCGGAAATGCCAGGCGCACGGGCATGAAATATCCGCTTGGCGGCGGACTCGCGGAACTCATCGGGTCGACGTTAGTGGATGATGCGCGCAAGCGCGCCTGTTAGCTGGCACACATACAGCGATTGCTATCCACCGTTGGACCGCCGGGGACCATTCCTTCCACCACCAGAACTGGCGGGTGGGCCGGGGCTTTCGCGAAGCTCCCCCAAGAGCTCGCTTGGCAGCGGAGAGCAGAAAGCCCCGGGGGTTGTGCTCAGGCGGTTAGGGCATCGGCGTCACGTCCTTGACGATCTGCTTGCCGACGGTCTTCTCGGCGACGCGCAGGTCGTAGGTGCTCTGCAGATTCATCCAGCCCTCGGCCTCGCTACCGAAGAGCTGCTGCAGGCGCAGGGCGGTGTCGGCCGTCACTCCGCGCTCGGCCTTGACGATGCCGTTCACGCGCGAGGTTGGCACGCCCAGCATCTTGGCGAGCGCGGTCTCGCTCAGGCCTAAGGGCTTCATGTAGTCCTCCAGGAGGATCTCGCCTGGATGAACCGGGCGCATGCCGTTCTTCATCATTTCGCAATCTCCCTTCTAGGTAACTGCGGGGGGGCTCTGGGTAGCCGCCAGCGTGAGTCATGTGAAAAGCATGGGACTGCAAAACGGCGCAAGCGGTCGTCTGGGCCGGTTCGATCAACGACGGCAAGCGCTGCTTTGCTGCCTCCTGCTGAGCGAGAGGAGGATGGTGAGCTATATGCACGCCAACCTGGAGAATATACAAGGCAGCCACCGAGGCAACTTCATGAGATCGCCTCGCATGCCAAAACGTTCGCGCGTTGTCGACGAACTCGCATCGAAGCGAATGCTGTACGCGACGACACCAAGGGAACCAAATGGAAAACGAACTTGCGGCTTACGTCTCTCTTGCGTCATATCTGCCTGACAGCCAGCTCATCACGTTAGGCCCGGAATTCGCGGCGTGGACTGATCAAAGCAATCCTGACCGAGAACGGGCGTTGCCACCGCAGCGCTTCGCGACCTTCTTCCATGAGTGGATTCACTATTTGCACAACGTATCGACGATCCACGGCCTATCAGCCTTTGCAAATCTAGTGCATCTATGGACTGAATTTAGATCGACGATTGGAAGCGATGGCCTGAGCCGCGGCGGTACCTCACTCTCCGCTGAAGCACAAAGCAGGGTGCGACAGAAGCTGGTTCTGTTAGGCGGCCTACGCCGCTCCAAGAGAAACGTCGTTCCCGCAAACGTGACGGAGTCACAACTTTCCATCGAATCTACTCATACGCGATGGGATCCAATTCCCGAGCACGATGCGAGAACCTGGACGATCGTTTGCGTCGCGCGCAGGCGTGTCGAAGAGGGCGACCCTACCGGCTACCGGTTGGAGATCGGCGCCCACGAAATCCTTGAGTCCGTGGCGTTCATGTTGGAGGGCAGTCTCGCAAAACTTCTGAACACAATGGTGGAGGATGCTCCAATCGCGCCGTATTGCCTACTGAGACTGTTGGCAGCGCATGTTTCGCCGGCCTTAGACGATCGAGAGGTGCTCATTTGCGGTCTCGCCTCGTTGCAAGGAACAAGCCCAGCTGAGGGGCTGGTCGCGATCCTTCGACTTGCCCAAGAAAGGAAGAGCGCTGGCGAGGACGTGCTTCACTTCCTAGAGGAAGCGCAGGCTGCGGATTTGATAGCAGGCAAGGAAACAGCTGAGTCGTGGCTAAAGGAGGTTGAAGCGGTCTTTCCTCTCAACGAACCCATGGGGCATGCTGTAAAGGAAACCACGCAAACCATAAGACGCAATCTGGAGAAGCGTCGTCGGTCTCCGTTTTTTGAGCTGTCCCTGATCGAACTTATCGCAAAGAATGGTGCCGCGATGGACGAGATTCTGAAGGAATTCGGAGCGTGCGGAATCCTTCAGAAGCAGCCTGGCTTCGAAGAAGATATTGAACGCGACCGTATCTATGAGTTCGCCGTCAGTCGCGGAGCTGACATGGAGCTCTCCCACGGTCGGCGGATCATGCATTTCGCGTTCCGCTTCCTCTACTTGCACTTCTTCGGGGACGGGACGCTTCGCGCCACGTCAACGATTCCTGTGGGCTCGGGCAGTAGATGCCCGGCGTACACGGCGTGTACGCTGGCCCCGAGGATTGGTACACCCGAGATTTGCGCGGAGGAGCCGTGGCTAAATACCAAAACGGAGAACATAGGTTCCTGCTGGTACGCGGACGCCGTGTGTAGAGTCGCGCCTCGCGAAATTGCCGGCCCGCTCTATTGGGGTGATGCGTAGAACAGAGGCGCGGAGCGACCCTTTGCAGCGTCTGCTGCCTTGAGTGCCTCCATGCCGCATGTCGGCACGCCAGCCAACAACTGCCGCACGATGCGAGTGTAAGAAGATCAGCGGGCGGCGCTGTGCGTACCTGTCCATGGACTAGGCGGAACGCGCGCATCTGTACGGCCGCATGGATCCTAGCGTTGCGGTACGTCTTCACCTGTGTCGCCAGCCTGTCCGCCGCCAAGCGGCAGAAGGCATACTGGGGTAGCTGTCGCGCAACTTTCGCCTACCCGAATCGCCGACGCTTGATCGCGGGACTGCAGTAGGAACGGAGAGACCATGCCAAAAGCGCACGTGATCATCGGCGCCCCAGACACCCGCAAGAGCTCATTGATGCGATGTCTGACCGGCGTGCGGATCTCTGGGGTACTCGAGATACGTCTCGTGAGCGGTAGGCAGATCGACGTGTACTGCCGCCCTGGCTCCCTCCAAGAGGGCAATGCGCCTCTCAGCCCGGCCGATTTCATCAGCATGATCGGCGCTATGACGCCCATCCCTTCCGACCTTCTCATTGCGTTGCGCGTCGCCCCCCGCATATGGAAGGGCACTCTGCTGCCCGGTGCCGCCGGGTATCTGAGCGCCTTCAGGGCCCAGCCGGGCTGGACCGTCAGAAGCGTCGCGCTGCTGGGCACCGGCGCCTCGGTACTGGCTACCGGAGGTGCGCTCCCGGCGGCAACAAGACTGGCAACCGCGCCAGCGAGCGCAGCGAATCCTGCAAACGAGACGGCATCAACTGTGCGGAGCGCGTGGGGATGGCGCTAAATTGAAGCATCCGCGGGGAGAAGCCAAAGAGGAGTGTCATGGACCAGATTCGTACCGTACTTTGGACCGCCATCCGCGCACACCCCACCGAATGCCGAAGCTGTGCAGCGTCAAGGGCAGACAAACTTGATAATTTCGTGGACGTTGCCGACCGAGGAGCGTCCGAATCGGCAGTCGCGCGAGATCTCTGTGCGATTCGATCGCGCTGTTTCGCGAGTCATGGAAGCATCGGATGACGCGCGGCAACGCCTTGTCGCCGAACGCGTTGCAGCATTCGTCAGGCGCGTGCTCGTGGCTAGTAGATACGATCCGCTCGAAGAGCTGCCGTCGCTCATCATCGAGGTTGACGATCGCGCGCTTGAATAGCGCCCTTGAGGTTGGGCTGGACTGCGGACGATGGGCAGCCGACGCTGAACCACCTACCAACTGGCGGCGCGCCCTTGCGCCACGTGGGCAGCAGCTTTGCAACGGCTGCTGCCTTGAACGCCTCCGTGCCGCATGTCGGCTCACTGGGCAACAGCGGCCGGGCGATGCCGGCGTCAGAAGGTCAGGAGGCGCACTGCATTCCTGTCGCTGGTGGCCGTTGCCCGCTGGCTAGGTTGGTTAGGCTTGTGCCGTTCCGGCATGATCAACACGCCCAAATCGTCCTCTGGACGATATGAAACCTGACCGTCTCGCTCACCGCCCCGAGATCCTCGATCAGAGCGCGAAGCTGTGCGCCGACCTCATCGTCTCGAACATCCGCCGAGGATCAATTCCGGACTGGACGGTGTTCGACATCGAAGCCGAATCCTGAACGTCGTCAACGCAAAATCGCAGCCATGCCGATTGAACTACCCAACGAAGTCTCTCGACGACTATCCGAGTTCGAGGCGGTCGGCGCGCCGTTGAACGCGATCGAGCTCGCCGGCCAGCTCCATGCCGCGGCGGGGCCTGACGAGGCATTGACGGAAGAGCAGCGGCGGGGCTGCTTGGCGGAGATCGCGAGCCTTCGTTTCATGGTCGCACGCGGAACAGACACGGAGCCGTGGGGAATCTATTTCAAACCGCTCGGCACTTTCGTCGACAACGCGGGAGTGCCGCGCCATGGACCTGACGCGCGCTGGATGGACGCCGAGATCATCGAATACTGGAAGACGCGTGCTGCCTCGTGCCCACACGCAGCGTTGCGCGCGCGATATGCGGACTTGGCGCGCGAGATTGGCGACCTGTGGAATCGTGATCATCCGCAATCGAAAGTCGACAAGCCGAGGGCCCTCTCTCAGCTCACCGCGAACTCCTACATCGACGCTGTGGACGCAAGCCTCGCGAAAGACGCATACGTATCGTGGCAGTGGCTCGAACGGGCGTTGACCATCGCGGCAACGATCAAGGATCCGCAACTGATCGAGCGCGCGAAGAAGGCGGCGCTCGAGTTCCAGCGAGCGAGAGACGAGGCCGGCGAGTCGGGCCTATGGTGGCGGCTTGACGACGTCATGGCAGGGGCGAAGGGTGTCGCTTGGACGGACGCCGAGAAGGCGGAAGTCTGTGATCTCCTGCGGAAGCGCTTGGCGCTCGCGTCCGACATCGCCAGCAAGGAGTTCGATCCGCACGCCGCGACCGGCGCCGCCGACCGGCTGGCCCGGTGGGTCGACTCGGCCGAGAAAATCTCGGCACTTAGGACGGCTGGCGGAGCGTTCGAGGCGATGGCCGCGAACGCGAACGCGCTGGTCGCGACGGCGTGGCTCGAGGAACTGAGCCGCCGCTACCGGGACGCGAAGCTGGACGCCGACGCCAATCGGGTGGACGGCGTCATCCGAGCCCGGGCCGACGAAGCGGTCGCCTCGATGAAGAAGACCTCCACGAGCATCGAGATTCCACCAGAGGAGATGCAGTCTTGGCTCGACGAGATCGTTCAAGGCCCACTGCCGCACGGGCTCGCTCGCATCGCCTTCGCTCTGCTCAACGATCCGAAGAAGATGGAGGAGCAGATCAAGACGATGGCTTTGGACACGCCAATCCATGCGCGGATGAACATCTCGATCACGGGCTTCCAAGGATTCACGGCCGCTGTGATTGGTTCGATCGACGACGACATGCCAGGCCGGCTGCTGCACCAGCTCGCGGACATCATCTCGATGTCCGGGCCTTTCCTGCACCAGGCGCTCGCGCGGGCGACTGTGGATTACTCGCTCGACCCGGAAGGGTGGATGGCCTACTTCGCGACCAGTCCGCTCTTCCCCGCCGCATCCCACGGGATGTTGCGGGTAGGCATCGATGCGTGGATCGGCGGCGACTACGTGAAAGCTGTGCACGTCTTGGTTCCGCAGGTCGAGGCCGCGCTGCGCGAGTCCCTGATCGCCATGGGCGAGTCGCCCATGCGGCCGGCGAAGACCGGCGGCGGCTTCGAGGCGATCGGCATGGGCGCGATCCTGAACCACGACGTTTTTAGGGCCCGCATACCACCAGCCATCCGTTGGCACCTCCGCGCGCTATACAGCGATCCGCGCGGGATCAACCTGCGAAACAAGCTTGCCCACGGACATGCCGGAGCGAACCTGCTGGGTCTCGGAATCGCGAACTGGGTGATCCACTCGCTGGTGACGATCCGAGCGTTCGGTCTCGCATCGCCTCAGGAACCGACGGCGGCGCCACCGGCACCGTAGCCGACGGGTCGCCTCCGCGAGAAACCCGCTCGATGCCCCCGGAGTTCACTCACTCACTTGCGCGGCAGCGCGAGCAGGTTGTCGGTCCAGATGCCGTCGGCGTAGGTGCGCAGGTAGTCGTTCTGGGAGAGAACCGCCTTATTCACCGCGACGCGTCCGACAGGCGTCTGTCCGCCCAGCAAGGTGGTCTGCGTGTAGAAAGAGTTGATGTTGTAGAAGATGTCCGACACGCCATCGAAGCGCGTCTTCATCCCGAACGATCCGAAGATGTGGGTGATGTGCTCGTGGCGGGTGCCGCCGTCGGACATGCGGATTGCGGTGATCTGGTAGTTGGCCATGCTGCGAAGCTCCTGTCACGGCTTGATTGCCGCTCACTCATATATGCGGAGCTCAGCAGAAAACCGGACATCGTTGGAGCCGTTCCCGGGTGACTCAGTGGTTGCCGATAGGCGCCGCCGCCGCGGCGCTCGCGCCCGCGCGCTGCGCCGCCAGCTTCATCTGAGCGACGAACACCAAGTTGATGCGCACCTTCTGCGCTCGCTGTCTCGTGGATAGCCTCCGCTTCCGCATCACGTTCGTGTAGAAGTCCCGCTCCCACTCGTCGATCCAGCCCTTCTCGAATGCGTGCGAGATCGCCTCGGCGTTGAGCGAGCGCCCGGCGTCCGCGCTAACGCGCTTGCCAGCCTGGAAGATCAAATCCGAGGGCAGCCCGATGAACTTCTTGACGCAGCAGTTCCCCACCGTGGCGAAGACCCTGTTGGTTCGGTTGCGGAGGATGCACAGCTCGATGATCGGGTTGTGTCCGCAAAGGCACGTGTCGGGCTCGTCGGATTCATAGACCTCATGAAGCGTCCACTCCATTCGAGCTTCGTCCCACGTCCCGGCGGACGACCGGTCGATGATTTCTCTCGTCAACTTGAACTCGGACATCTCTTGCCACCTCGAATTCAAAAATGTTCGCCGGACGCCCGCGCAGCGGGCGCAGGCTTCAACCCTTCAGCGGGAACGGGTCGTGGCCATGGCTGTCCCGGCTCTCGATCTTCCCGTCCCGGCCGTGGATCAGCAGCTCGGTGCCCTGGTTCCGAGCAATCTCTCTGGCGCGGGCAACGGCGGGGGCCTTGCGATCGAAGGTCGCGGTGGCCCGTTCGGCCCCGGCGCCCTTGACGGCCCAGCCGCCGTCGCGAGGGACGACGTGTTGATTTCTCTTGGAACTCATGGTCTGCTCCTGACTGCGGCAGGATCGCCGCACACATATATGCGGCGCAGCGCGGAAAACCGGACAACGACGATCGATGTCCGGTTTTCTACGCCTCCCCGCATAAGAAGAAATGGAAGGGAGAACGATCGTGGATGCCGAAGAAGAAGCCGACGCGCCGGTCGGCGTCGACCCATATGAGCACGAGATGGCCTGCGCGACGACAAACGATGTCCGCCAAGCCATCCAGTCTCTGACTCAGGCGGACAAGCTTAGGCTGCGCAAGGCGGCCGCGACTTGCCTGGCCGGGTCGGACTACGCTAGCCCCGATGATCTGATCAACGAGGCGATCCGGCGCACCATGGACGCCGCGGAGGGGTTGAGGGGCCGAAAATGGCCATTGAACGTGCCCTTCGTGGCCTACATGGTCAACACTATGAAGGGCTTGGCGAGCGACTCCAAAGGATCCGCGAAAAGACGCGACACGGTGAGCATGCAGGCCCTGACCCCGGAGGGCGCCGATCCGGATGAAACCCTCGGAGCCCTTCTCCGAGCCGACCA
Organism: Betaproteobacteria bacterium; assembly: GCA_013289985.1. Taxonomy (GTDB): domain Bacteria; phylum Pseudomonadota; class Gammaproteobacteria; order Burkholderiales; family Burkholderiaceae_C; genus Scleromatobacter. The sequence goes on from JABCYW010000001.1 coordinate 262,429, forward strand.
CCGACAGGCGGACATCGCGACGGCACTGATCGACCGCCAAGAAGCTGAGGATCTGGCCGACGCCGAAGAGCGCGACCTGGCTGCGCTCGACGAGTGTTTCGCCAATGACGAGCAAGTTCAATACGTGATCATGGGCATCAAGGACGGGATGAAGCCCGACGAAGTTTGCGCAATCTCCGAGATGACGCAGACTCAATACGAAACCGCCAGGCGCAGATATCGCCGCGGATTGGAGAAGCTTTTTCCAGGAAGGAGGAAATGATGAGCCCATCGAAGCATCGCGCTGAAATCTTGGCGCTCCGCGACGCCGCCCTGGAAGACTTGATGGCCACTTCCGACGAAGAGCTGCTGCGAGAGGCTGCCGTCGACGGCGTGGACGTCAAGGCGCTGGCCGACAAGATGGGAGCCGACATGCACAACGCTGCCGCGGAAGCGCTGCGCGAGCACGCCGCCTTGGCGAAGCAGCGCGCGCAATCCAAGGCCTCGTCGAGGACAAACTCCCGGAGGCCGGCCATCGACGCGATCAAGCGCATCGTGGGGCAAGCATTTCAACGTGATCCACGCCTTGGATTGGCCTTCCGCAGCGGCACGCGCCAATCCGACGAGGACTGGGGCACGGTCTATGACGATCTGATCGAGCTCGGCGAGATCGATCCAGACTCCAATGTGGATTGATCCGAGTGCTCTCTCGGCGCCCGAGCGCCTGCTGTGGGAGCTGGGTGTTACTGAGCCGGGCCACATCGACTTGGCGGCGGTCGCAGCCGCCAGGGACGCGCAAGTGATCTACCGTCCGCTCGACGGATGTTCGGCTCGGCTGGTCGCGGGCTCGTCGCGCGCGATCATCAGCGTCAACTCCGGCGACTACACGGGCCGCAAGCGCTTTTCTCTGGCGCACGAACTGGCTCATTGGATCTGCGACCGCAAGACGGGATCGTTCCTCTGCGCCAAGTCGGACATCGGTCCGCAAAACGCCGAAGCGAAGTCGGTCGAGGCTCACGCGAATGCGTTCGCCAGTCAGCTCATCCTGCCCGACTATCTCGTCAGGCCATGGGCGCAAGGAAAGAAGGCCAACCTCGATGTCGCGTCTGCCCTCGCCACCGATTTCCGCGTGAGTAGGACGGCCGCTGCCATCAAGCTGGCGAAGCGCTCCGACACTCCGACGTGCGTCGTCTGCCACGACCAGTCACGACTGAAATGGCATGTGCGCAACGCCGCCTTCGGCCAGGACTTTTACGTGAAGCCCGAGCTGCACCAAGACACCGACGCGTTCACGATGGCGTATGGCGGCGGCGGCGGCAAGTCTCAACCGAGGAAGGAATCCGCCGACCGTTGGATCTCCGGACAGGGCGTCTACCGCATGACCGTGCAGACGCAGTCCTTGAAGCTCACAGACGGGACGGTTTTGACCATGATCTCGCTGGCGAAATAGAAAGTTGACGCTGACGAAGCATTTCCATCGATTCCGCTCCGTCGACGCGCTGCTCGATGGCCGGCACGAGCTCGAGAACCAAGAGATCTTCTTCGCATCGCCCGGCCAGCTCAACGACCCGCGGGAAGGGGTTCGTGACGTTTTCTGGCTCGGAGACCGGGTGGTTTGGAAGAACCTCCACCGCCACTACTTGAAATGCCTGACGAGGCTGGTCCAAATTTGGTGCGCGGGCGGCGGGCAGCATGAAGTGGACTGGCGGCACGTCCCGCTGTTCGATCCGATCCTGCCGGCAGGCGCGACGACGGAGTTTGTCGACCTCGACGCCAAGATCGAGACTGCCTTCTTCACGCCCGAGGCGGAGGCCTACGTAAGCGCGCTCGCGGCGCGCACCTCGCCCGTCGGGCGTGAGGAGCTGCGATCACACATCCAGGGCCTCAATCCCTTCGCCATCGCCACGATCGTCGCTTGCCACGAGAAGTCCGGGATCGCCGTCATGAAGCCTGGCGCCGTGCCGACGGCCGAAAAGTTCGAGCTCTTCGCGAGCTGCTTCAAGACCTCCATGGAGCTCATCAGGCACGCCGAATCCGCGCCGAAGACGCCCGAGGCCCAGCGCGCGCTGTCCGCCCTGTTCCAAGCGACCGCGAGCGTCCGAAGCCAGATGACCTTCATCAACCAATACAACAGCGCGCTCGACGTCTCGATGCCCGGCAAGTCTTTCGTGTTCGTGGAGTTCCCGGCCGGCTACGTGGACAAGCTCGACTCGATCCTGCATCCAGCTTGGTATGCCGCCTGCTTCATGACCAACAGCGAAGACGCGGCGCTGTGGGCCTACTACGGCGACAACCACAAAGGCGCCTGCCTCATCTTCAAGGCAGACGGAAGCGAGGAGCGCCCCACGCTCGGCCTGCATGGCCTCTCCGGGGTCGGCTCCGACGGCCCGCGGGCGGGATATCGTAGCCACGAGTTCTTGCCGATCAACTATTCAAACGATGGCGCGAAGGTGGACTTCTTTCGGTCGTTTGGCCTTATGCCGATTCCGACCCTGAATAGGGTTTGGTATTTCGATCTTGTCGATGGTTGGAGCTCATGCTCACGCGACATGCACGACGACATCGATGCTTGGCGTGGACGCTATTGGAAAACCTTCGAGCTCGGCGCCACGACCAAGATGGAGGACTGGAAGGCCGAGGGCGAACATCGTTTGCTGCTGCACAGCAACCTGATCGATTTCTCGGATCCATCCACGCGGAAGCTGAAATACGATTTTCGTTCGTTGGCGGGGATCGTGTTTGGACACAAGACACCCGCGACCGACAGAATTCGAATCGGCAGGATCATCGAAGCCAAGTGCCGCGCCTCGGGCCGGACCGACTTCAAGTTCTACGAGGCGGCCGTCTCGTCGGCGACAGGCAAGATCGTTCACAACGAGCTGTCGCTGTTCAAATTTGGATCCGCCACGGCGACGTAGGCGGATCCTCATTGCGGTGTTGCTCGGCCTAGCCGCGAACGCCCTAGCGTCCAGATGGACCTGTCCACGGCTTCTTGCCGAACGACTCGTCGATGGCTGAGCGAATATACGCCGCGTTCCGACACTAGCCTATGCGACATCCTTTGGCCAGCTGCTCGATTCTTAACCACTAGTGGCAGTCGGCACGACCAGATGGGGAGCAGAGGGTAGGTCGACCGACCGCTTTGCAGCGCGAGCTGACTTCTGCCTTCCTTCGTCGGGGAGCAGTTGCCGCTGCTTAGCGGAAGTAGCTATAGCTACCAGGGCTTAAGTAGGGAGCGACCGAAATCGCTGCCTGCGGTGCCGATGGCCCCGACGCCCTGGTCGTCCTCCCACATCAGCAAGGCCGCGGAGGCCTTCGCTGAAGGCCACAGTTTGCTGGTGACTCGTCCGAAGATCAGTGCGTCCGCGTGAACCGAATCTGCTGATGCGTCAAGAACGATCTCGCCGACTCGAGAGACCCTAGATGGATCGCCCGGATTGAAGACGGCCTTGTCGTGGATCTCGATTACCCACATGTGCTCGGGCAACTCGTGCGTGCGGTAGCGCGCAACGATCTCTGGCGCAAGCGTGGCGTCGTCCTTGGCCCACTCTCGAAAGCGGTGACGCGTGCTCAGGATGGTGCGAAGAACAAAAGGCACTTCGGGAAGCGTGAGCGTGCCGATCGTCCCACCGGAGAAGATCGCGGCCAGGCGAACGATCGCGCGAATCGCAAGAACCTCGGCTTCGCCAGCCGTCGTGTAGATGCCGTCGGGCAGTGGCACGATCAGGCTGACCGTTTGAAGAAGCTTGTAGTTCCCGTCGGGGGCGCTTCCCAGCTTTTGGTACGGCCCCGTGTTGTCGTTGTGGATGACGAGCGCAGAAGTCCAGGCCGATGAGGGCGTGTACGTGATCTGAGTCGCCCCGTCATCTTGGGTAGGCGTCACGACCTCTTGGTGCTGTTGCGCTGAGGAGTTCTGCAGGCCGATCGCGACGACAGCGTGACCGCCGTTGGCGTGCTTGAGCCCCATGATCACCGGCAAGCCTGATTCGATGTAGGGCACCGCTTGCCGAAGAACGGACTGGATCTGTTCTTCGTCGGTCAGTTGATTTCGGATGGCCAAGTGCAATGGATCGTGACCCGCGAAGCGAATCGCTTCGAGCATCTGCTCCACTGTCAGGCCCGCGCGCCCCGGAAACGTCCGATCGCTTGAGATGTAGCGTGTCGCGGCGACGGTGAGCTCTGCGGGGGAATAGGCGACGTTGCCCTGACGTCGACGGATCGTGCGCAGCGCCATCCAAATGCTCGCCTGGGCGCAGGCTCCCACGGCGTTGTCCTGCTGGAGAAACGGCGTCCCGGTTACGCTGAACTCGATGCCGGCGATGTGCACCGGGAAGGCGTCCTGAGCCGTCGGCATTCTGCTTGCGGGCGGCGAGATGATCGTAGCCCCTACCGGTGCATGACGTAGCGGCCTGACCGTGACGAACCCGATGTAGCTGCCGTCCTGCGCCTTGGCGGCGTCGAGGAAGGCGAGTACAGCCGTCTCGTCCGACTTCTCAGGAATAGGAATATCGAGCGAGAACGCGTGGATCCGAACGCACTTGCGAGTGACGGGCCGGTGCTGCTTGGCGTAGAACGCCTGATGCTCTTCGAGGAAATCTGGATCGCGAATGCCGTACTGAATCAGCAAGCGCTTGGCGCCAAGGTACTTCAACAGGCTGATGACGGCTCCCCATTGAGGCGCCTTGCTCTCTCCCGAGAGCACCTCACCGAAGCTGTTGCCCGGAGGATGAATTTCCTGAAGAAGCGTCCGCGGATCGTCTTGCGGAGTGATCGAACGCAGCTTGTATCGAAACGCCATGCTCGGCGTTGTAACACAGCAGTTAGCGGTGCTTTATCGGATTCTTAGTTTCAAAGCCTCAGGCGACGCAGCGCGTTCACGCTCGCGCACATCCAGCAAAGTCGTCACGAGCGACTCGTCGATGACGCGGTCGATCCTCGCAATGACTTCGGGCGGGATGATCACCGGCTTGCCGAGCGACTTGAACACGTCCTTGGCGAAGCCGAGAAGTACGTCGGGCAGTTCGACGTTGAGTGCTTGAGTCATCGTTGGCCTCTGAGGGGACAGAGCCTTGCGGCTCTGCAGAGTGCTGTTCTCACTTGGGAATTAACGAGATGAATCGTTAGGACGGTACGCTACACGTGGCGGACCGCCTAGACAACGCTATGAACGCGGCATTCGCCGCACTCATCCTTAATTTAGGGGCCTCAAGTCCGTGCCTTGGACAACCGGCTAGCGATATGTCAATACAGCGAACACGAGTTGTGGCAACCCGTGTGCCGACCGTTAGAACTCGTCCAACGGTTTGATGCTGAGCAATCCGAGGTTTTGAAGGCGGATCGACATCGCTGTAGGGCTGACGCCGAACGCGTTGGCGAGGGTCAGCATGTCGTCCTCGTCCAAGTCGTGATCGAGACGTTGAATGGCTTGCGTCAACAAAGGAGCCGGCATAAGGACAGCCGAAGCAAACAAGTTCGCTTCACGCTCTTGTGTCGGTGTCGTCGTCGAATCTTGGCTTGTGTACTCCGGCCCAGATGGCACACCAACGCGCTTGTACAACTGCATCTGCTTGTCGATGAACAGACCGTCTCCCTGCACGTGGTGAAGCACCAAGTGTCCGCACTCATGCGCTGCGGTGAAGCGCTTGCGGTTGGAATGGTGGTTCTTGTTTATCAGGATGTGTTTGGCGCCGCCCTGGATGGCCAACACGCCTGAAACGTGATCCTCGAATTGTTGTTCGTGGAGCGACGCGCCGAGGGAGGCTACGACCTTGACGATGTCGACCGGCGCAGTGATCGCACCAGCATTCCAGAGCACTTGCTGCGCTCGTTGCTCGATGTCGCTACGACTAAGAGTCATAGCTGACCGAGCCTGCAAAGATGCCTGCAAGAGCTTGTGCCACCAACGGTGTAGCCGACGCCTTTTGCGAACCAAAAGTCAACGGAGCTTCCGCAGCTGTGTCGACGGACACGTCCTTGATCGAAGGAAGGATGTCGCTCACATTCACGTTGAGCTGTTCGCAGATTCGGAACAGAACATGAACGGGAATCTTTTGATTCCCGTTCTCAATGTTTGTGATGGATGTGCGCTCCAGACCGACAAGATCAGCCAACTCACCTTGCGTCAAACGTCCTCGCTTGCCGCCAGCTTGGCCTTCTCTCAGCTGCTTGAGACGCACTCCTAGCGTCTCATACAGGCACTTGTCGTCAATCATTTTTTCCCCGTTCCGTTGAGCCTTAGCGCTCACGCGCTAATGCTAGTTGTGCTCCCGCAGTAAAAATCAAGGGTAAACCCTTGTTTTTGATTTGAATTGTGCGTTTCATTCACTGGATGTGTTGGCGAAAGTGGCTTTTTCAACCAGCATCATGTGGCGCGCCGTCCCGAAAGGCGTTACGATGGCACCGACGGACTCGACAGGAGGTGGAATGACCAGCAAGAAATGAAAAAGGGCAAGCTCGAGAGCTTGCCCCTGGTGACTCCGGCCAAAGACCGAACTCGATGTGGAAGTTGAGAGTGTCTTAGGCCTGGGTCCAGGCGTCAAGTTCTCCCGAGCGATTCCTCTATTTCGCATGTGCTTCAAGGCACAGGCGCGGATGAACTCACCAGTGAGAAATTCACTTGAATACTGAAACCCACGATTTGCACCCGGAAGGTGCTCAGGCCGGTCGCGCTTTCGCGACCAAGATCTACAACGAACACGCGGACGAACGCGACGTCCGCTTCCACGAACAGGCCATCACCGGCCGTCAGCTGATGCAGGCCCTTGGCATCCACGACGCCGAGGCCAACGCCATCATCAAGCAGGTCTCTTCAGGCGAAACCGCGGAGATTCGCCTGGATGAAGCGATCGACCTGGCGCTGGCGGAGAACCGGCGCCTGTGGGTCATGACCAGCGACAGCATGCAGCGCTTCGTCCTGGACGGCGGCCAGATGGAGTGGCCGCGTCCGGTGATCGACGAGAAGGTGCTGGTCATGCTGTCGCGCGTGCGCGGCGAGGTCGAAGTGATCCAGGAACTGCCCGGCGGCGGCGAGCGGGTCATCTCCAGCGGCGAGCGCGTGAACCTCGCGGGCGCCGGCGTGGAGCACTTCAAGGTGCGCCACCTGTCCAAGGACGTGACGGTCATCTACAACGAGCACGAGAAGTCCATCCCGCGCGGCGTGTACACCACCGAGCAGCTCAAGACGGTCTTCCAGGTCGAGGCGGGCTACGTGCTGGACATCGTGCGCGGCGTGGAGTTCGTCGAGCTCACGCCCGGCGAGCAGATCCGCGTGCACAACGGCCAGAAGTTCTTCTCCCACGCCCCCTGCGGCCAGTCGTCATGACCAGCGCGGCCGAACAACTGCACAAGCTGCAGATCCTGTACCCGGCCGCCCACGCCGGCTCCGATGGCGGCGTGAACTTCGCCTACATCCCGGAGCTGGGCGTGGGCAAGGCGGGCCACAAGCAGGTCGTGCGCGCGCTGCTCTACCCCAGCAACGATGGCGGCTACTCGAGCCGCCTGTTCCTCGATCGCCAGGTGCCCACCACGGCGAACTACACCTGGACGACGCGGGTGATCGCCGGCGAGACCTGGTGGGTGGTCTCGTTCAACGGCGTGCCCGGAACGCTGCCCTGGACTGAGATCCTGGCCAACCACGTGAGGGCGCTGCAATGAAATTCACTTTCAAGGCAACGCCTGCGCTGTTCGCCCGCGCGCGTCAGGACCTCGCCCGCAAGCATCCGTTCGCCCACGAGCGCGTCGGCTTCGTCATCGCGGGCTGCGCCCGCGCGGACGACGGCCTGATCGTGATCACGGCGCGCGACTACATGCCGGTCGAGGACGAGGACTACATCCGCAACCCGAACGTGGGCGCGATGATCGGCTCGGGCGCAATGCGCAAGGGCCTGCAGCGTGCCTATGCGACGCGCTCGGCGCTGTTCCACATCCACACCCATGGCGGCCGTGGCACGCCCGAGTTCAGCAGCGTCGACATCAAGGACGCGCAGAACTTCGTGCCGAGCTTCTTCAACGTCGTCCCCGCCATGCCCCACGGCCTGATCGTTCTCAGCAACGATTCGGCCCGGGGCCGGGTGTGGGTCGCGCCGAAGAAAAAGCCCGTCTACGTCCACCGCTTCGTCGCGGTGGGCTCGCCGCTGGTCCGCTACGGAGAAGTCGCATGAGCAGACTCGATCGACAAAGCTTTCTGGGCGCCGACAGCGACCGCATCCTGCACGATCTGACGGTGGGCTACGTCGGCCTGGGCGGTGGCGGCTCGCACGTCGCGCAACAGGCTGCGCACCTGGGCGTCGGCGGCCACGTCCTGGTCGATGGCGACATCGTCGAGGACACCAACCTGAACCGCCTGGTCAACGGCACGGCCAAGGACGCCAAAGACAAGCGCCTGAAGGTCGACGTCGCCGCCCGGACGATCAAGGCGGTGAACCCGTCGGCTCGCGTCAAGAAGTGTCCTGTGCCCTGGCAGCAGGCGCTCGAGGAACTCAAGGGCTGCGACGTCATCATCGGTGGGCTGGATTCGGTGGTGGCCAAGGACGATCTCGATCGCTTCTGCCGGCGCCACCTGATCCCGTACATCGACATGGGCATGGATGTGCACGACACCGGCGGCCAGTACCTGATCGCCGGCCAGGTCGTGCTCTCGTCGCCGGGCTGCCCCTGTCTGCGCTGCTTCGGGGTCGTGACCGAAGACGGCTTGGCGCAGGAGGCCAAGCGCTACGGCGCCGCGGGCTCGCGTCCGCAGGTCGTCTGGCCCAACGGCGTCCTGGCCTCGCTGGCGATCGGGCTGCTGACGCAGTTGGTCACGCCCTGGCACCGCGGCAATGTTTCGTCGGCCTACCTCGAGTACGACGGCAACAAGAACACCGTTCGCTGCAGTCCGCGCGTGGCCATGCTGGGTGACCGGCCTTGCCCGCACATGTCGGAGCTGGAGACGGGCGACGCCCGCTTCGACATCCGAGAGGATCCGAAACGAAAGCCGTCCTCCCCGGTCGCGGCCGACGAGGCGACTGACGGCGCAGCCGCACAGAGCGCAACTCGCCGGCTCCTGCGCAAGCTCGGGATCCGGCTGCGCCCCGCGTCAGAGACCTAAGCGCGATGCGGCAGTTCGGCCTTGATGGCGAACTGCCGCGCCAGCCGCAGAACACCATCGACGCTCCCGCCGCCGCCGGCCCCTGGTGGCGGCGAGCTCCATCACATCCATAGAACGGTGCACACCCACCATGCTTACCACCTCAACCCGAAAGTTCTTCTCGACCGCGTGGAGCCGGTTGGCCATCTTCAACCACCCGGCGTGGGCCTTGGCCCTACTGGTCATCGGCTTGATCAGCTTGAAGTTCCAACCCGGTCCCGCGATTCGCACGATCCAGGTCATGGCGGTGCTCGCCGCGATCGTCTCGTTGATCCAACAATTAGCCGCGTGCCGCTGGCCTGGCCGCCGGGTGGCGATCAAGAGGGTCGCCCGCTTTGCGCGAAGCACACGCTCAGCACTTGCCTTGACCTGGGATGTCGAGGTCTTGCACGTCAGCGTCCTGCTGCTGTTCTTCGTGTTGCTACTGTTCTTCGTCTGTCGGCCCGAGTCGATACGGGGAACACCATGGTGGTTGCTCGCGCCTGGCCAGCTCTTCGTGCTAGCGGGCGCGATCGACGCGATCCGGATCACCGTGGCGATGGCCAGGTTCGCCTGGGCCCGATGGACGGGCAAGATGTACTACGCTGGCCTGGCCGTCTTCAGTGTCTGGGCAGGGGACGTTTTCGCTCAAAAGACCATCGCGCGGGCCACCGGGCTGGATCCCAAACACTTCGAGACCACCGAGCGCCTGATTCACTGGGTCGCGACGCCCGTGATTGCGGCCGCGGTGAGCATCGGCGTCCTGCTCGTGCTCGGCTTCCTGGCCTACGTCGTCGTCATGACGTACTCCATGGCGCAGCAACCTCTGCAAATGGTGCGCATGAGCTTCGGACACTTGATCCCTCGGCGCGGGAAGTCCTCGATCGCCTACCGCCTAATCCGCGGCAAGAACAAGATGCGAGGCGAGCCCGATCGAGAGCGCTTCTTTGACGACGCCATCCCGTGGATGCGCCCGGTGTCGATCTGCGCCTTCTGTAGCGCCGTACTGGCTGTGCTGGGGCAACTCCAAAGCCTGCCGGCTTCCACGGTAGATCCGATCGTGCGCAACCTAGTGGTAGGCATCGAGTTCAACGAGGGACAGAAGTGCGGCTCCAAGGTGGTCGCTGAGCCCCTCGATCATCTCGAAGAAGGCAAGGTCGCGGTGGCCATCAAGAACGGCGCCGACTGGCGCCTCGAGCCTGACGTCTGCGAGGCCGACAAGCGATCGCCTCAAGAGGCAGCCAAGTAACCGTCAGCCAAGGCGGCCCGAGCTCATGAGCTCCGAGGACGTATGGGCGTGGGATGTCGGGTTGCACCGCGCAATTTCGTTGTAGCTCATAGGCCCGTCGGGATCAGCGGCGGGTGTTCGCCTGCGGCTTGCAGTCGGAGCCGGACATCCCGCGCGCGTTGGCGTGAGGGGCCGGCACGCGAGAAGCAGCGATCCCAAGCACTAGCACCACCCTCCAGTCGCCCACTAGGGAGGCGGCATTTGAAAATCTACGGAGACTAAGATGTTCAACTTCAAGAACCTGACCTCGGCAACCAAGTCCGAGGCACCGGCCACGCTCAAGGGCCTGTTCGACCAGCTCGATCGACGTACAAGCCACAGCACGCTGCGCCTGGTGCAACTCTCGGCCTTCCAGGCTCTCGATGCGCAAAGGGATGAGCGCGACATCGTCTTGAAGCTCAGCACGGGCTCGGGCAAGACGGTGATCGGTTTGGTGTACGCTGAAATGATGCGCCGCCGCTACCCTGGCGAGCCCTCGATCTTCCTGTGTCCGACCAACCAGCTGGTCGACCAGGTCGTGGAGAGCGGCAAGGAAATCGGTGTGAAGGTTGCGACGTTCAAGGACGGTACGCCCCATGACGCGTTTGCCGGGGATGCCGTTCTCGCGTGCACCTATGACCGGGTCTTCAACGCACGGTCGGCCTTCGAGAACCGTGGCATCCGGCCGTCTTGCTTCGTGCTGGATGACGTCCACGCCGGCGTCGACCGAATTCGCGGTTGCTACACGTTGACCGTCCCCGACGCCGCCAAGACCGCCATCACGGCGATCCTGCAGCCCTTGTGCGAACAAACCGATCCGGCGGCGTGGAGCGCCATTACCAACAACAAGCAGGACACGCCCTACGAAGTGCCGTACTGGATCTGGGCGAACGTCTACAAGCAGGCTTTTGCCATCCTCGATGGCATGCAGAGCGAGGATGAGAAAGACCTGTTCTTCCGCTGGGGCAACATCTCGCGCTACATCGAGCTGGCCCGGGTATGCGTCACTGCAAGCCAAGTGGAGATCGCGTTGCCACTGGCCGCCGTCGAGGAGAACTCGGCGTTCTCGATGGCCAAGCACCGACTCTTCATGTCGGCCAGCATTAAGGACGGATCGACCCTCATCGGCGACCTGGGCTGCGACGTGAACGCGCTGCTGCGAATCATCGATCCCCCCGAAGACGAAGGCGCTGGCGAGCGCATGATCCTTCCGACCTCGCTGATCTCCGACAACGCGAAGAAGTCCGAGGTCGCGGAGCTGTGCGCCAGCTTGGCACAGAGCACCAACGTGGTGGTCTTGACCAGCGCCGGCGCTCAGGGCGTCGAATGGCAGAAGGCTGGGGCGACCTATTGCGAGGGCAAGGAGGTCGACGTGGCGATCGCTGGTCTGAGGACGTCGTCACCGAACTATTACGTCTTCTCGCAGCGGTTCGACGGCGTGGATCTTCCGGACGATGCCTGCCGCGTCCTGGTGATCGACGGCATTCCCACGGGCGACCGGCTCTGCGACAAGGTCGATGCGGCCCGGCAGAAAGATTCTCCGGAGCAAGACGTGCGAACGGTCAACAGGTTCGAGCAGGCGCTCGGGCGCGCCGTGCGCTCGCATGCGGACTACGCAGCGGTGTTGCTCGTCGGCCAGGACATCGCATCGTTCATCGGCAAGAAGACCGTGCTGAACCTCTTCGAGGGCCGCACGCGCGTGCAAGTCGAAATGGGGCGTGAACTGACCAAGATGGCGGTCGGGCAGCCGCTGCCGGCGGTGCTCGCAGCAGCAGTGCGGGCGCTCCTGATCCGCGACGAAGAATGGAAGGTGGCTCACCGAAACGGCGTCAAGACGGCAACCCGCTACGTCCGCCCAGTCGCCACGCTCACCGTGTTCGAGCAAGTCATGCAGGCGCAGCGCGCCGCCTGGTTGGCGGCAAAGGGCCGGAACTTCCAGCAGGCGGTCTCGCTGCTCAGCGGTGCGACCAACATCGAAGGCTTGCATCCGATCCAGAAGGCCGAGCTGCACAACCGAATCGCGGTCTACATGTACCACTTCGATCCGGCTCAAGCTGCTCTGGTCTATCGGTCGGCGTTCGAGGCCAACTCCGCCTTCCCGCGTCCGGAGCAGACCGTGGACAAGAAGTTCGCGCGCGCGACCGATCAGGCCGTTGCCGTGGCAAGTTACTTTGGCAAGTTCATTTCTGCGAACGCGGCGCTCGCGCGCCTCGATCAGATCAAGGCCTTGCTGAGCTTTGGCATGCCCGCCGACAAGGTGGAGCAGGGTCTCAAGGAGCTCGGCGAAGCGCTCGGCCTGACCTCATCGCGGCCCGAGAAGGAAACGGGTCGAGGGCCGGACGTGTTCTGGCTGGGAACTGAACTGGCGCTCTGCCTGGAGGCCAAGAGCGAGAAGATCGCACCGATCAGCAAGTCTGATGCGGCGCAACTGATCCTGAGCCTCGAATGGTGTCGTGAGCATGTGCCCAACGAGGAGGTGACCGTGGTTCCGGTCTTCGTGACCAACACGTCGGCCGTCGATCGGCCGGAAGATATTTCCTTCGGCCCGGCGCTGCTGACCGAGGGGGCCATCCTCGAGATGGTGGATCAGCTGCGTGGGCTGGTCAACGGACTCGCCTACGAGGGGCCGCTGTTTGGCGATCCGCCGATGGTCGGCCGTGGCTTGCAGAGCCGAAACCTGTCTGGCAAGCAGTTGCTGCAGCGCGTCAAGGCCTTTCCGAAGTCGTGAGCCAGAGGATTCGAGAGTGACGCGGCACATCCGCACTATGTCAGCCGACTTGCCGGGCAGTCGGGCCTTGGTGACGTGTGCGCCGAGCATGTGGAAGCGAACAAATGCGGGCTGATCTATCGCCCAAGCAGGAGGGATCCCATCGCCACACAGAACCCCAGCGTCCCGATCACTGTCGCGAACGTCAGCAGCGCACGGCGCGCGCGCGCTACATCCGAAAATTGGGCTTTGAGCCAGCGTTTCATCTGATACGTCCGTGGTTTGAAATAACTCAGTGTTTTCCGATCGGCTGGGAGCGGATGGTTGCCCGGGGCTACGACAGCCGACACTGACGCGATTGAACTTCGGTAATCCTCACCGACCCTTCGATCGCAGGTGGGCAAAAAAGTGCAGACCGCTCCCAACGGGGCGCCTTTTGCGAATCGGCCTAGGGCTAGTTGGCCGCAGGATCGTCCAACGGAATGCCGAAGCGCCGGAGGATTTCGACCTGTATCGCGTGATACACGCCCGCGTCGTACCAGCAGTCAGGGCCGCCGTCGGTGTCCAGCGCTCGCACCCAGTTACTGGCTGCCTCATCAGGCGGAGCACTATAGCGAGCGGTATTTCGCAGTTGCGTGCGCAAGCGCTTCAATTCGGCGTCAGTCATATTGGCATCCTCTTCCTAAGAGAGACCGCAAAGTCGTCGAAGCGCTGTGAAAGATCAACCTTGGCTATGAAATGACGCGCGGGGCCCGTAGAGCTTAGCGTTCGGACGCCTCGTCGAATCTGGCTAGACAGCAACCGACCGCCTGATGCGCGCTTGGGCGTATTGGAAAACACGATCTCGCGTCCATTCCAATGACAGTAAACACGCTGTCCGAGCTTGAAAGTGGCAGGCTTCGGAGGAAGCACGATGCGGCCGCCGCTTCGGATGATGCCGACGTACGCCTGCTTGGCGTTGCGAGACGATTTCATGTGACCTCCCCGGTTGTATGGGCACGAGCGTCTGTCGCCTTCTCGGGCCGAGGGCGAGAAGACAACGGTGTGGCAGGGCCCGCCAGCCAATTCCCCACCATCCAGAATGGCTGCGATGATGACGAGAGGTGTCCGCCCACGGATGACGCGATGTCTCTGTGTTTCTTAACGGTAAGAAGCCGCTCGCGTCCTGCTGCGACGTAGCTCGGGTCTGCTCCTGGCCCTTTGACTGCCTCTGGGCCCTTGATGCCCCAGTGTCTCAGCCAGTAAGGCAGACCGTTAAGAAACTGAGCATCGACGAAGACGGGATCCGCACGATGGAGAGGCTGGCAACACATCAGACACCAACTGAAGTCCTCAATGCCCTGCTTGCCCTTGCCTGGCTCCATCATGTCTCGTGCGAGTTCAACGTACTTGCCGCAGTGAGGGCACCAATCCTCTAGTAGGCACCTGTGCCAAGGACAGAAGACAAGCTGCTCTATTCTGCAGTACAGGTGGAAGCACGGCGTCTGGTCGTCTCGCAGGCACAAGGAACAAAATCGATATCGCCCCCGGCGTCCTTGGGCGCCTCGCAACCGATACCCGCGCTGATTCTTCCCACCAAAGAACATGCGACCGCTCTCAAGCGCCTTGACTTCCTGGACGTACGGCGATTCTTTTGCAAACGCGTAGTAGTAGAGGTAGTCAAAGTCGTGGCCGAAGTCGAAGCCGAGGTAGCTCGCGAACTCCTTGTGGCTGCAGCCCTGCATCGCCGCCGCTCGCATGATCCAGGAATTGGGAGCCTCATGCGGCAGTGCGTGCGGAACGCTTGTCAGCGCGCGCAGCCTCACCGCGAAGTTCTGCCTAACGAAAGAGATCCCGCTGGTCATGGTAGATGGGTTGTCTATTGCGCCACCTCGGCGCCTGGCCAATGGCCTCCAGGAGGTGGCCGGCTGCGGCCCGATCGAAGGGTGAGATCCCTCGAAGCTTCTGCTCCGCCAAGCTGTCCGCGCAGCGCTGCAGCTCTGTCCGGCCCGCCCTGGCTAAATTGACGCTAACTGCCATCCGGCTCAGTGCTGAAGCGAGGATGTCATGCAGGTCGGCGCTACGCAGCCAGGTTGCTACGCCGTTCATCACTTGGCCCTTCAAGGTCGCCTTCCCGCCGCCGAACGCCAACAGCACCCGGTAACCGCCGTCCAGCGACATGCCGCGCAGTGGCTCCATCGCAATGAGGCCGTCTCCTTCGATGACGTCGCGTCGCGAGGCGAGTGCGCCTGCTATCAGGGCCGACCACCTCACAACTGCGGCATCGGCCGGCTTGTTCTCGGTCGCGAGGTACCGACCGCAACTGCACACATCAAGGGCTGGGCGGTCCGGCGAGATCCCGCGGCCGCACTCTCCGCAGTGATCAAGCAGCACGATCTGGTGGTGGTGGCACGCCGTGTACGCGGCCAGATCCCATTCCATGCGCGCATAGCCGTGTTCTGCCAGGCAGTCCAGGCAAACCTGTTGGTGCGTGCCCCTCAGCGTCCAGTCGTCTCGCCAGGCCTGCCCGAACAGACGAACCTCTTGCCAGCGATCCTTACCCGAAACGCTGGGAAGTCGATGCTCGAACCAAGACTGCGGCACGCCAGTGAGCTGAGCAAAGGCGTTCGAGGCGTCGGATTGAATGTGGCGACGGCTGTGGCCATACGTATATTCGAGCGCCTCTCGCATTGAGCTGCAGTTGAGCGCCAAGGCGCGGATGAGGAAGCCGACGGCTCCCTCATCCGCTGCCGGCCTGCACTCTACGATGAGCGCGCTCATTCAGATCCAGGGGCAGTCCGAGCGTTCTTCCGAACCAAACGCTCGCTGGAAGGCCAGCTGCAGCGTCGCTTTCTCCGGCGCCACTTTGCCCGAATCGACGGTCACCATCGCGAGCTCGGTCAGGAACTGCTTGAGCCTGCGCAGGTTGCCACGCGCCGTCTTGTGCAAGGCCTGAAATCCTTCCCGCGAGGATTGAATGCCTCTGAGGTTCAGTGTGGCGGTCTCAGGCAACATCGCCCGCGCCAACGACATCCAGTCTTCGTCCATCGCGAAATCTCTGAGAGATTCATTGACGATGCATCGGCTGTCCAGATATGGGTCGATCGCCTTGAGCTCGGCTAGGCTCGGTCCTCCGACCAGACACACTGCGAGTCGGGCCTCGTCCATGAGCTCGCGGAAATATTCGCTCGCCGCTGAGCTATCGTCCGCTTTGGCGCCCCGCATCGCGACGACCTGGTGCCCCTCGTCGACGAGTATGAGCCTCGTCTTATGCCGACGCAGTGCGTCAATGGAGAGCGACCGCTTGGCATCCAAGGTCGTGCTGTTGACCTTCAACAGCGGATAGTTGAGCTGCTTCAGAACCTGTTGAACGACGCCTGTAAGCGAATTTCCGCGGCGCATCCGGATGAGGATCATCCCTGTGCTGCGTTCGGCCAGGTTGTGGTGCGGCAAGGTGTCCATGAAGTAGCGACACAACATGGTCTTGCCGACGCCTGCCGTTCCGCGAATGACGCCGCCGACGGGCTGCTGCACTTCCTTAGCAAGAAGAAACATTCGATCCAGCGCAGCAATCAGTTCGTCGAAGCGCCGGTGCTTTACGATGAGGGCGTCCACTGCAGCACCTTGCTTGAGCGCTTTCATCGAATACGTTGCCAGCCAGCGATCGCGCGACTTGCGCCGGTGGTCGTCAAAGTCAGCCTCCTCGGGGTCGACGGCCAGGAGGCCATGGTCAACTGCGTTCACTGGCAATCTCCTTCGTCGCGAGCTGGTGCCTTCATGGATGAGCGACATGACGTTTGACCCAAGAGGATCATCTGGCGTAGGCCCGCGAGCAATGTGTCGAACGGCAATGTGCTCGCCGCGGTGGCGCTGGTGTCGGAGGCGTTTTCGGCCAGAGTGTCCGGGCCGCCATCGGCATCAAAAGTCACCAGCGTGTTCACTGGACGTTGATCAATTGAACTCATAGGTCTCGTACTCCTTCGGAATCGGTAGCAGTTCCTCCTTGCTAGTGGGCACGACAACTGGGGCCGAGATCGGTGCCGCGGGCTTGGCTGAACCACTGAAGACCTCGTTCGAGGTAAATCCCGACACCGCTCGAAGTTGTGCCCCTTTCAAGCGCTTGCCTTTGCGCATTGCGTTGCTCCACATATCCGTGAGCTCAAGCTTCGACTGGGTCAGCACCTCTTCGGCGTTCCTAATAGTCAGGACGCCTTTTTTTTGAGCACGTATCGCTCGGTGTTGCACGTCTGACAAGCCGGCGGTGTATTCCGGCTGGCAGGAGGGCACATGCATCCAACCCTTCTGCTGGGGGTCTTGAACCCAAACATGCCCGAGGTCCTCGGGGTTGAACTTGACCTCGGTGGTAAAGCGTAGGCCTATGCGACGCCGCATGTCCTGCAACTCGGGCGAGTTGTATCGAAGGTAGCTCTTGACGATGCCCTCATTCCCGACCGTGAGCGTTTTGCTGCTTGCCATGATGATGTCGAGCTCGCTCGTGCTTGCTGGGAGTCGCGGCGCGAGCTGGCCTGCAAGTCCTTCCGAGTACAGGTCGTACGCCCGATCGAGCCGCCTGTCAGTCACTTCAAAAGGGTGCACGTCGACAATCGCTTTTAGCAGGCCCATGCAGAGGGCGCCGAAAGTGACGCACGCCGTCTTGTCGGGGTTCTCGGGCAGGTAGTTCGTCAGTTGTTTTTCGACACGCCCAGCGGTCGGGAGGTAGCCGTTGATCTCTCCGATTGACCGTTCCACCATCGGCTTGAGCCAGGGTTGCCTGACAGCGCAGTGCAGCACGTCGGTGGCCAGGTGCATCGCAGCCAAGTGGAAGTGCGGTGAATGGAACTCCAGGCCGTTGTCGACGACCATCAGGTCTGGAATTCCATAGGCCAGCCACTTGTTCGTCAGGCCCGCGTGCTCGGTCAAGAAGTCCTTCGGGCGAATCGCAATCTTGAAGGCGGCCAGGGCATTGGCCAGGCCTGCGCTCCAGAAGCTGATGTGAAATCCAACGATGTAGCCGCTGTAGCTATCGACAACGACGGTGATGGTGGGCCTGCCCATCGGCAGGCCTGTAACGTCATTCACAACCACCAAGTCCAAGATGGTGTGATCGATCTCGTAGCGCGCCAAGACGCGTTGGGCATCAATGCCACCCAAGCTGTAGCGCCACCGATTTCTTGCGTAGGAGGGGCCGTAACGTGCCACGCAGCGGTCGTACGGCGAGATCTCGGTGATCAGGCGTCGAACCGTGGAAGGGCTGATCTTCGATTCATCGGCTTCAAGTCGGCCGCGCACGACCTGCTGTTCGAGTTCTCTGTCGATCAGAAGCTTCGTCTGCCTAGCGCTGGGTCGCTTTCTCGTACAGTAGAAGTCTCGGATCTCTCGCCGCGCGATGTCTTCGACCAACTTGTGCAGACGGCGCGAAGACCTTTTGAAGCAGTTGCCGCTTAGCAGCGAGAGCGGATTGCCCCCGGACGCGTCGAATTTGCGCATCCATGACATGACGGAGGATGCACTAGGCGTCTTTTTCATGGCCACCGCGACTTCGGGCGGTACGTCGCCAGGGGGGTGCCCCTTGAGGCGACTAAGTGCCGCGACGATGCGCAGGCGCATGCCCTTGCCGAGACCGCAACGCTTCATGTACTTCACGTACCCGACGCGCAGCTTCAAGCCGAGCTGCTCGTGCTCGGGGAGGTGCTCGAATGTTTGGACGAGCCGCGTTCCGATGATGTCGTCTTGAGAGAGAGCGACGGGATGTTCCTGCACGACCTGTAGCCGCCCGGCCTCGAGGTCGCGCTGCAGCTGCGCGGCCGTCGTCGTCTTGGGCGCACCGCTCTCGAGATCGAAGAACACGAGGCGTCCGTCGTCGGTCATCCGATCAAGCCGCCACGTTCTCAGCTCTTCCCGGATCACCAAGCCAATGGTTAATGTGAATGTGCTCATGTTCGCCAATGAGAGAAAGGGGTTGCTGGGGCGACAAGTCGAACGAAGGTCCGACGGTCAAGAGGCGGCGCCCTACGGCGTAGCCGATGTGGCCAAGAGGGTGGCCGGCCTGTTCGGCGTCGCCGATCGTGGGACGGGGTTGATCTGCGACCCATGCGGCGAGCGCTTCGACCGCACCGGGCGGAGACGTTCGCCGAGCCATTGCGCGCATCTCCGACGTGCGCAAGGCGCGTTCGTGGCCGATCAAGGACCCGGGGACAAGGTAGAGCGGTATGCCGAGAGACCGAATCGCTCGACGCAGCCCGCTGTCCAGCAGCTCGCGGAACTGGCGTTCAAACGGCTGCCCCTTGGCCTCGACGAGGGCCTGACTGCCGTTGGCCAAGGTGACACGCAGGTCAGGGGTGTAGCTGCGTGGCTTCCCCTCCACCTCGAATTCGACAGTCAGGGGCTGCGATTCGATCCTGACGACGCCTGGTGTCAGGAGGAGGATTTCGATGCACTGCTTTTCCAGCCTCGATTCGTGCTGGATGGGTTCGCTCTGGAACCAGGGCTCATGAATCGCACCGACGCTGCGATGCGGAGCCCGAGTAATTACGGTCCGTGCTGGTTTCATTTCCCGAAGGGCAAAAGTTGTCCGGCCCCGGCTATGACCGGGGATTGACTTTTTGCGCAGGGAGGCAGAAACTAAAGGCGGTTCAAGGCAGTTTTGTCTGCCTCCCAACGCCGGCTACCCCTGCAAGGGTCGTCGGCGTTTTCTTTGCGCGTTGGGGTGACGTTGCGCGCTACAACATAGGCTGCTCCTTGAACGGTGCAATTGCATCAGAGCTCGGGGACTCGCCGAACACTGCCTTGACACCAAGTGCAATGGCGATCCGATGCGCAGTTCCGCGCATGCCGCAGGTATAGCCGCTCAGCACCTGGTACACCGCGTTGGGTGGGAAGCCGTGCTGCCGCGCCCAGTCCGCGATTGATTCGCCGCGTTGAACGAAACCAGCTCGCACGCGTGCGAGTTCAACTTGCTGACTCCGGTCGCCCGAGCTGGTGTTCATGTTGATGAAGTTCATTGATGGAGCAAATGCCGCTGGCGACTATAAGTGCGCGACAAGTACTGATGCAACGGTGGTGGGCCCCTTTTTTTGCTGCAAAATAAATTATTAAAGAATGCAGATTACAGATCGCCTTCGCCCTAATTAAAGAATGCAGTTTAAGAACTGCTTTCGCTCGTGTTGATGGCTATTGAGCGGGCGTGGGCGACATTCGGGACATGCCGTTCCCTGAATAAGCTGCGGACAGGTCTGCTCTTTACGAACTGAGCGACGCAGTTCGCATGAGACGACAGGACATCGGTTTGTCGCTCGAGAGTCCGGCCGCGCTGACGGGCATGTCTGCGAACCAGATCGCCAACGTCGAAACCCGAGGCATCGAGGGTCGGAGTCTCAACCGACGGTTGAACTGCTCGAAGCGCTCAGATTGGGATTGGCAGTCACCTCCGCCCATCCGCGGCCGTAGCCTCGGCAGAAGGTACCGAGCGAGAACCCGCTCGTCGTGGCCGCACGCACCGCAAGCCAGAGCTGTGCATGCGTGACACCGCCCGAGGCTATAGCCGGTGCGTTTCTAACTGGCCGCGTGCCTGCTGAGTACGTTGCCCACATCCACGCGCTCCTGACCGGGGCGCGGAACAGGTGCATGTCGACTCGAACTTCGCGCGGGAGGGGCTTTGAGCCAACAGGCGGAAGATGGCTAGGCTGCTCAAAAGCAGGCGAGCCATCTGGGCCGAGGACTACTGACCGCCTCGGGCCGACCGGGACCGCCGGAGTCAGTTCAGACTTGAGGCGACCAATATCGTCAAAGTACAGAGTTGAGTGAGCATTCGGTTCAGGACTGCCGGAGCACGCTGCCGGCAAGTCCTTGATCTGTCACCTTTTCGAGTTCAGCAGCTCAACGGTTTTCGACAAGGACGTCGGCGCAGGAGCCTTCTGGCGATCCGCGCCGACACCTCGCGGCTACGCGTTCGGCCGGATGGGCCTGACCTCGACGGTCACGTGCGACAGCGCGCCGAAGCGGTTGAGCTTGGCCCTGTAGAAGCTCTCGTCATGCATGGCGGGAGTCGATACCGACACGATCGCCCCGAGGTGGCCCGGGCCCAGCCGCCAGAGATGCAGGTCAGTCAGGCGATCGCCGTCAACTTCCAAGGCTTCGCGGATCCTCTTGGCCAAGCTTCTGTCTGCGTTCATGTCCAAGAGAATCGCGCCAGTGTCGCGGATGAGCCCGAACGACCAATTGGCGATCACTACGGCGCCGACGACACCGACAAGCGGGTCGATCCAGAGCCAGCCGAACTGCCGCGCGAGGATCAGGCCCGCGATGACGAGTACCGACACCGCTGCATCGGCAATGACGTGCACGAGCGCCGCTCGGAAGTTGTTGTCTCGGTGCGTCTTGGCTTCAGGGGCGCCCTGGTCATGGTCGTGCTCCTGGAAGGTCAGCTCATGGGCCTCCTCAAGGCCGCCGCGGGAGAGCGTCAAATGCGCAGCGAACTCGTGCGGTTCGGGGATCTCGTCGACCGACTCGAGGTAGTCCCCGCGATCGATGAATCGAAAGACCTGCCGGCTCCCGTCCGGACGCAGGGTCTCCACGGACGCTCCCATCCAGGCGGAGGCAGGCTCGTCCGTACCTGGGCCGCTGCGCAGCCGAAACCGCGGCGGGACACCGTCCTCGTACACCTCGAGGGCGAGCGGCCCCCACAGCGTGTCGACCCTGCGAATCTCGTCCTCGCCGTCGGCTCCGCCATGTGAATGTCCATGTCCGTGGCGATGTCCATGATCGCCGCCACTGAGGAGCCACGCGCTCGCCACGTTCACGCCGAGGCCCAGGATGGCAATTGGAATCGCCTGACCGAAGTCGATGGGCACCGGACTGAGCAGGCGGGACACCGCCTCGTAGCCGATGAGCAACGCGATCATGGCCAGGATGATCGCGCTGGTGAAGCCGGCGAGGTCACCGAGCTTTCCGGTGCCGAAGGAAAAGCGCGGATCGGTCGCGTGGCGTCGCGCGTAGGTGTACGCGAGCGCCGCGATCAGCAACGCGCCGGCATGGGTGGACATGTGCAGACCGTCGGCGACGAGCGCCACCGAGCCGAACATCGTCCCGCCGACGATCTCGGCGATCATCATCAGCCCGCACAACCAGATGACAGCCCACGTCCTTCGCTCGCTGCGTTCGTGTCCGGGGGCCAGGAAGACGTGGCCGTGGGTCAAAGCGTCGGGACTCATTTCGAGACTCACTTGAAGTAGCTGTGGACGACCTCTACGAGCTCGTCGGTCGCATCGGGGCCGGCGCGGCCTGGTTTCTTCTCAGGGTCGACCAGGTGCGTGCGGATGTGGTCCTCGACGACCTTTGCCAGCAACCCGTTCATTGCCCCGCGAGCGGACGCGATCTGGCGCATGACCTCGGCGCAGGCAGCCTCGGCCTCCAGCGCGCGCTCGATTGCGTCGAGTTGGCCGCGAATTCGGCGTACCCGGCCGAGAAGCTTGGCTTTGTCGTGAATTGTGTGGCTCATGGCGAAAATATAGTGTAGGGGGCTATCTTATCCTTGGCGAAAGACCCGTCGGCGTCCCGGCTTTCGATGGCGCCCGAAAGGCGTCGCGCAGATTTGCGCACCTTTGTCGCAAACTGCACATTGCAAGCGTCCTGTTCACCATTGACGATCAGACGGCCGCGATGGGACAATTGCAATTATTGAAACTTCGGAGCCACGTGCGTGGACAGTGCCAGTAGTCGCAGTGATGCAAAGCGTGCCGTGATGGCCGCTGTCTGCCTGGCCGCCTGACGCCCGCTCCCAGGGCTGCCGGCCGCCAGTGCCGATCGCAGCCTTGTCGTTGAATCGCTAGCCGCGTTTCGCCGACCTCTCACCCAGCCCGCTCGCTTCATTGATTGCTCGCCGTGCGTCGGCGCGGGCCGTGCGCCTGCGCACGACGCTGGTGGCGCGTTTTGGCGCGGTTCGCGCATGGCGGTTCCTTGGCATCCAAGGAGCATCGGCCATGCACAGCATTCTCCTGACCCTGCGCTCCCCCGATCGGGGCGGCAACCGCGTGCCTGGGCACGCCGCTCGACCGACTGACGTGCGCCCGGCCGATGACGAATCGATCGCATCGATCGACATGCGCACGGACTGGCCGACGCATCGCATCCGCTGGTGCCTGAGCCTGACAAAGCCGATCGAAAGTCGCGGCACCCGTTGAGGTTGTCGCATCGCCCACTGAAGTCCTGACCGAGAAGGAGACGTCCATGGATCCCGACCCTTGTTGGCGCCAAGGGGCACCCCACCCGATCTTTTCGTTGTCGATCCCATCGAGCCCGGCTGCCTCGCCCTGAGGGCCGTCACACAAGCTGCCTATATTCCTCCTCCCGATCAGCGTTGAGCACACGATGGAAGCACTCCAAAATTTCAGCCCGGCAGCGATGCTCAACTCTCTGGTGAGCCTGATCACGGCGTTCGCGCTGGGCGGGATGATCGGCCTCGAACGCCAGATGCGCCAGCGCACGGCGGGCCTGCGCACGAACACCCTCGTTGCGGTTGGCGCCGCGATCTTCGTGTCCCTGGGTAGCCGGTTGTTCGAGATCCACGGCGGCAACCAGGGCGCGGTGCATGTCGTGGCCTACGTCGTATCGGGCATCGGCTTCCTGGGCGCGGGCGCGATCATGAAGGAAGGGGCCAACGTGACAGGGCTGAATACCGCCGCAACGCTGTGGGGTTCCGGCGCCGTGGGTGCCTGCGCGGGAGCGGGGTTGATCGGCGAGGCGCTGCTCGCCGCGCTG
This sequence comes from Betaproteobacteria bacterium, assembly GCA_013289985.1. GTDB lineage: Bacteria > Pseudomonadota > Gammaproteobacteria > Burkholderiales > Burkholderiaceae_C > Scleromatobacter. The sequence continues at coordinate 286,219 of JABCYW010000001.1, forward strand.
TTCGTGCTCGCCAGCAACACGCTGCTGCGGCCGGTGGTCAACCGCATCAATCGACGCCCGGTCAACGAGGAGACGAGCGAGGCGACCTACACCGTCTACGTCATCTGCCGGCGCGAAGCGCAGGCCGGCGTGCGTTCGGCGGCACTCGAACTTCTCGAGGCCGCGATGTATCCGGTGCGCGACGTGCATCAGCATTCCTTCGGCCAGGCCGATGCCGAGATCGAAGCCACCTTGTACGCGACCGCGGTGGTCGGAGAGGAACTCGACCGCGTCACGGGCCAGATTGAAGGCCTGCCCGGCGTGGGGCAGGCGTTCTGGAATTCGAGCGCGGAGGAGTGAGGCGCCATGCATGCCGATCCACCTCTCGAACAACCGGCGAGACTCGACCATGAACCGCACCATGCGATTTCCCACCGCGCCCCTCAGGTACGATTGGACAGGCGAGTTGCATCGCGTTGGCATTGCAGTACCTTTCTTTCCGAACAAGAATGCCCCGCGACGCGCATACTTCCGCGACGCCTGTGTCGCATCTGACTCCGGCTCGCGTTTTTGGTCGATCCATGGCAACGCCGTTCTCCCTCATCCGCAGGTTGACTCTGTCAATCCTGATGCCGCTCATCCTGCTGCTCTCGCAGCAGGGTGCGCTGTTGCATGAGCTGAGCCATTGGCATCCCGTTTCCGTCTCCGCCTCGTCGGGGGCGGAGGTCCAGGCGCTGGATGTCGACCACGACCTCTGCCTGACCTGCCTGAGCTTCGCGCAGATCGGGGGATTGGCGAAGTTCGATGCAGTGGCCGCACCCAAGTTGGATGGCCTGCGGTATCACTTCGCGTCCGAGCCCGTCCGCAGCGTCGCGGAATCGTCGCTTCCTGTCGCCCGCAGCCGCGGGCCGCCCCAGTCCGTCTGATCGTCGAAAAGTTGACCCGCATGGCCGCGTGACGGCCGAGGCGCGGTCGCCGTGCATTCGAGTTCAGAAGGATTCCCCATGCTTCCCATTTCTCGTGGGCGCTTGGCGCTCGCGGGCGCTTTCGCGCCAGCCTGCGCGTCTTCGCCTTTCGTGGCGCCTGCCGGCACGCATTGACGATGCGAAGAATCTGGGCCTCGTTGCTGCTCGCGCTCTGCCTGGTGTCCAGCCAGCAGGGCGCGCTGCTGCATGAGCTCAGGCACTACGCGCACCGCAGCGACACGCTGCAAAGCGCAGAGGCCGACACGCACGGGTCCGGCATGGGGTGCGACATCTGTCTGGCGTTCGAGCACATCGCCGGCGCGGTCGCCACCGCCATGGTGGTGCCGGCGCTCCTGTCGACCGAAGAACACTGGGGCTTGATGGAGCGCGTCGCGTTTCGCGCTGCCGATGCCCCGCAAGCGCGTGCCCGCGACCCGCCTGCTCATTTCTGAACGATCCCTTGTCCATCGGCCTTGCGGCATTCGCTGCAGGTCCTTCCCCGTATTGCGAGTTCAGAAAGCATTCATATGTTCAAGCCCGTTCTCAGCGGCATGACGCTGGCTATCACCGCCCTTGCCGCGTTCCAACCCACCCAAGCCTTCGCGCAATCCACCTCGGCCAGCCCCGCGTCGGGCGCGGCTTCCGCGCCAACTGCCGTCGCACAGGCAGCCGACACGTCCGCTGCCACTACGAACACGGCGCAGCCGCAGGTCGTGGAGATCACCTCGCGCATCAAACGGCTCAACGACGCGCGCACCGGCATCCAGACCCAGACGGGCGCCTCCATCTACACGCTCGACTCGGCCGCGATCAACGCGATGCCGGGCGGCGACAACGTGCAGCTGAACCAGGTTCTGCTTCAGGCACCGGAAGTGGCGCAGGATTCGTTCGGCCAGTTCCACGTACGCGGCGAACACAACGGCCTGCAGTACCGGATCAACGGGCTGATCCTGCCCGAGGGCATCAGCGTGTTCGGCCAATCGCTCGACCCGAGAGTGGTCGAGTCGGTCACGCTGGTCACCGGCGCGCTGCCGGCGGAGTACGGCCTGCGCACGGCCGGCATCATCGACATCAAGACCAAGACCGATGCCGTCGAGCCAGGCGGCTCGGTCGCCATCTACGGTGGCAGCCACGGCACGGTGCAGCCCAGCATCAGCTACGCCGGCGGCTCGGAAGACATCCACTACTTCCTGACTGCCGATTCGCTCAGCAGCGGACTGGGCATCGAGTCGCCGGACGGCAGCTCGACGCCCTTGCACGATCACACGCATCAGCACCACGTGTTCGGCTACGTCGAGGATGTGCTGGACCCGAGCAACCGCGTCGCCGTCGGTGCGGGCACCTCGGTGGGGTCGTTCCAGATCCCGAACCAGCGTGGCCTGCAGCCGACGTTGGGGCTGACCGTCAACGGGCAGACCGCCTACGCAAGCGACAATCTCAACGAGAACCAGCGCGAGATCACGCACTTCGGCTTTCTGAGCTACCAGCACTCTGTCGGCCCGCTCGACTGGCAAACGTCCGTGACAGGCCGCTATTCGAGCCTGAAGTTCACGCCCGATCCGATCGGTGACCTGCTGTACAACGGTATCGCGGAGGACGCATACAAGCGCAACACGGCCATCGCACTACAGTCGGACGCAGCATACAAGCTCAACGCCAGCCATACGATCCGCGGCGGTATGTTCGTGCAGCGCGACGTGTCGTTGAGCCGTGCAACCTCGCAAGTTCTTCCGGTCGATGCGAACGGCAACGCCGGTACCGTGCCCGAATCAGTCGTCGACAATGGCAGCAAAGTCGAGCTGTTGGAAAGTGTGTACCTTCAGGACGAGTGGCTGCTGCTGCCGGGCCTGACGCTGAACTATGGCGCGCGCTTCGACAACGTGAATGCATTCACGAGCGGTCACCAGTTGAGCCCGCGAGTCAATGTGGTCTGGAATGCCACGCCATCGACGATCGTCCATGGCGGCTACTCACGCTACTTCTCGCCCCCGCCGTTCGAACTGGTCGGCAACGAAGACGTCGCGAAATTCGCGAACACCACCGGTGCGCCCACGGTCACGCAGGCGGATACCCCGAAGCCCGAACGAGCCAACTACTTCGACTTCGGCGTCGACCAGACCCTCATGCCGGGATTGACCGCCGGCGTCGACACCTACTTCAAGCGGTCCAAGGAACTCGTCGACGAGGGCCAGTTCGGGGCGCCGATCATCCTCACGCCGTTCAACTACGCCCAAGGAAAGCAATACGGTGCGGAGCTGAAGCTGAACTATGTTCACAAGAATTTCTCCGTTTATGCCAATGCCGCGTTCCAGAGCGCTCGCGGCCAACACATCGATTCGGCGCAGTTCAACTTCAGCCCGGACGACCTGGCCTACATCGCCAGTCACTACATCCACCTCGACCACGAGCAGCGCGTCACGGCCTCTGTCGGCGCGTCGTACCTGTTGCAGGGCACTCGATTGAGCGGCGACGCGATCCTGGGCTCCGGCCTTCGTGCCAGCGAGACGCTGCCCGATGGCACGACCATCCCCAACGGGACGCACCTGCCGACCTATACACAGGTCAACCTGGCCGCGAGCCACAAGTTCCAGCTGGGCAGCGCCGGGGATGTGACCTTGCGAATGGATATCGTGAATGCGTTCGACCGCAGCTACGAGATCCGCAACGGCACGGGCGTGGGCGTCGGAGCACCGCAGTTCGGGCCGCGTCGCGGGTTCTTCTTCGGCATTTCGAAGTCGCTCTGATGAATCGGACGGGCTTGCTAGCCCAGGGGAAGGCGCACCGTGGCCACCAGCCCGCCCTGCGGATGGTTGTCCAGCCGCACGTCGCCGCCGTGCTCGCGCAGGATGCCGCGGGCGATGCCCAGGCCCAGGCCGCTGCCGTCGCGGCTGGACTCGCGCCCGTGCGCGAGGCGCACGTAGGGCTCGAAGATCTCCTCGCGCGAGCTCTCGGGCAGTCCCGGCCCGTGGTCGCGCAGGGTCAGCGTCACGCCGGCGCCGTCGGCCTCGGCGGCGATCTCCAGGTGCTGGCCGCCGTAGCGCAGCCCGTTGTCGACGAGGTTGCCGAGCGCGCGCTTGAGCGCGAGCGGCTTGCCGCGCACGGTGATCGGCGGCACGGCGATGGTGACGCGGGCGCCGGCCGACAGCGCCGGCGTCGTCAGTCGCTCGACGAGGCGATCCAGGCGGACGTCGGCCACGTTCTCGTGCACGGCGCTGTCCTTGACGCTCTGCAACGCGCCCTTGACCATCACGTCCAGCTCGTCGAGATCCTCGTGGAAGTCGGCGCGCAGCGCGTCGTCGTCCAGCAGCTCGGTGCGCAGCTTGAGCCGCGTGATCGGGGTCTTCAGGTCGTGCGAGATGCTGGCGAACAGGCGCTCGCGATCCTCCACGAAACGCTGGATGCGGGCCTGCATGTCGTTGAACGCGCGGGCGGTGCGGCGCAGCTCGACGGTGCCCGTCTCGTCGGGCACATGGTTGGGATGCATCGCGCTGCCGAAGGCCGCCGCCGCGTCGGTGATGCGCTGCAGCGGGCGCGTGACGGTGCGCGCGACCACCACCACCAGCAGCAGCACGGTCAGCAGCGTCGCGCCCTGCAGCAGCAGCCGGTCTCGCGTGAGCGGGTTGGCCGCATCGAGGAAGTACGGGTCGGGCAGCGTGGCCGCCAGCAGCAGGCAGCCGCCGCTGTCCAGGTCGACCTGGATCACGAGGATGGGCGCGCGCCGCGGGCGCAGCAGCATCGGCGCGACGACCCAGTTCTCGGGCAGCTCGCGCAGGGAACGGCCATCGCCGGTGACCGACAGCCCCTCCGGCCACGCCAGCGTCACGTCCGCCGGCAAGCCCTGGGGCAGCTCGCTCTGCAGCGTGCCGCGCACCTGGCCGACGACCGTGCGCGCGAGCAGCGAATCCTCCACCGGCTGCACCGGCACGTGCTGGCGGTTGATCGCCACGAAGAAGCGCGTGCCGCCCATCTGGCGCAGCTGGTCGATCAACAGCGGGCGGTACTGGCCGGGCAGGTCGCGCAGGAAGCGGACCGCGGCGGCCGCGCTGACGGCCGTCTGGCGCGCGGCCTCGGCCGCGTCCTTGCGCGCGGTGTCGCGCAGCTGCCAGGTCCAGATGGCGCTTCCCAGCAGCTGGCTCAGCAGCACGCCGACCACCATCACGCCCATGATGCGGCCGCGCAGCGTCGCTGGCAGCAGGCGGTCGAGCCAGCCCGCCGCGCGGCGCCGCGCGTCGCCGTCACTCATGGGCGGCGACCACCTCGACCGAGAACACGTAGCCGCTGTTGCGCACGGTCTTGATCAGCACGGGCTGCTTGCCGTCGTCGGCCAGGCGCTGGCGCAGGCGGCTCACCTGCACGTCCAGCGAGCGGTCGGTGGGACCCAGGTCGCGCCCGCGCGTCTGCTCCATCAGCCGGGCGCGATCGAGCACCTCGCCCGCATGCTCGGCGAAGATGCGCAACAGGTCGAAGTCCATGCCGGTCAGCACCACGAGCTTGCCGTCGGCGTCCTTGAGCGTGCGCTCCAGCCGGTCCAGGCAGAAGCCGGCGAAGCGCAGGTAGCGGCGCGCATTCGTGTCGCCCGGGTTCGACCGCCGGTGGATGGCCTTGATGCGCGCGAGCAGCTCGCGCGGGTTGTAGGGCTTGCCGATGTAGTCGTCCGCGCCGAGCTCCAGGCCCACGATGCGCTCGGTGTCGTCCGAGCTCGCGGTGAGCATGATGATGGGCACCTCGGAGCGCTCGCGCACCATGCGGCACAGCGCGAAGCCGTCGGTGTCGGGCAGCATCACGTCCAGGATCACCAGGCTCAGGTCGTCGCGATGGCGCTCGAACTCGGTGCGAAAGCTCTCGCCGTCGTGCGCCAGTTGCACGACGTACTGGTGCTTCTCGAGGTACTGCTTGAGGAGCTGGCGCGTCTTCTGGTCGTCGTCGACGGCGAGGATCGTCTTCTTGCGCGCGGCGGTCATCGGGCGGCCCCGCGGACGATGGCCACCAGCTGCGCCTGCGCCTGCTGCGGCGTCATGGCGCGCTCCTTGATGAAGCGGTGCAGCACCTCGCCCATCGCCTCGCGCACGGACTCGACGGCCGCCATGCGGTGCGCGATGCTGGGCAGCAGGGCGCTGCCGGGGCGGGCCAGCGTCTGCCACGAATCGCGCGCGCAGGCATCGAGCTGCGCGGGATCGATGTCCATGCGAACCGGCACGGACCCCTTGGCCTGGTTGTAGGCCATCTGCGTGGCCGGCTGCGCCAGGATCTCGGCCATGCGTTCCTGCTCGGGCCGGTGCGTGTCGTGGCCCACCAGCATCGCGAGCGTGTCGATGCTGTACAGGTGCATGCCGGCGGTCTGCGGGATGGGCACGCAGTCGAAGTCGAGGCCGGCCTGCTCGCCCCAGGCCTCGAGCTCGCCGCGGGCCCAGTCGCCCATGATCAGCATTCCGGCGGCGCCCGACTGCAGGCGGCGGGCCGAGGCCATCCATGGCTGCTCGGAGGTGGCTTCGTCGTCGAGGTCGCGCAACCAGCGCAGGCGCTTCAGGGCCACGGCCACGCGCGCGTCCTGCCACGCCGGCCAGCCTTGCGTGGAGGCCAGTTGCGCGTAGAGCGCCGGACCGCCTTCGGACAGCAGCACCGTCTCGAACACGGTGGCGATCTGCCAGGGCTCGTCGCTCCACGCGAGCGGCGTCACCTGGTGGGCGCGCATCACCTTCGCGGCGGCCTCGATGTCGTGCCACGTATGCGGCGGCGCCAGGCGCAGCTGCTCCCACACGTGGTGGTTGTACAGCAGCGTGTTGATGCGATGCACGCCCAGCGGCGCGGCCATGATCCGGCCGCCGCGGCTCACCGTCTGCAGCACCACGGGGAACATCGCCTGGCGCCAGTGTCCGCGCTGCGCGACGTCGTCGAGCGGCCGCACCAGGCCCAGGTCGGCCCAGTCGGTGAGCGTCCGGCCGATCACCTGCGCGACGTCGGGCGCCTCGCCGGCCAGCACGCGGCCCGTGAGCACCTTGATGGCGGCCCCGCCGCCGCCGCCCGGGATCGCGTCGTCGTGCCAGTCGACGCCCTGGCTCGCGAGCTGCTGCACCAGGCGATCGGCGGCCTGGCGTTCGCTGTCGGACGTCCACCAGTGAAGGACGTTCAGGGGCTGCGCATGCGCGCGCGGATTCAGGCAGGACAGGGACACGGCGGCCAGTATCGATGCCGCCAGGGCGCGCGCGGGCCGGCGCCCGGCTGTCGAAAGCCTGCGCTTTGCAATGTTTTGTAAGCCCGGTTCCGTGGTTCGCATGAGGCCCTGCGGGGCGGGTGAGCGGCAACGTAATGATGCGTAAGGCGATCCGCGTGGCAATGCTGGAAACCACCTTGCGGATCAAGCACTTGCGCCTTCATCCGCGCGAAGGGGCGCGTGCTCGCGTTGCGCGGGGCTCGATGCTAACTTGCGCGACGCCGCGGCGGGCCCGTCGCCCGCGCACCTTCCGCCTCCAAGGATCCGCCGATGAACGCACTGCTTCGCCCGACCGCCTTCGCCGCCCTCGCCCTCCTCAGCGTGGCGCGCGCCCACGCCGGCACGCTGACGCTGGAGAGCTGGCGCACCGACGACAAGACGCTGTGGGATACGGTACTGCTGCCCGCGTTCACCAAGGCCCATCCGGGCATCACCGTGAAGTTCACGCCGACCGCGCCGCCCGAATACAACTCGGTGGTCAGCGCGCGCCTGGCCTCCGGCAGCGCCGGCGACCTCATCACGTGCCGCCCGTTCGACGTCTCGCTGGATCTCTACAAGAAGGGCCACCTCGAGAAGCTCGACGGCAACCCGGCGCTCGCCAACTTCCCCGATTCGGCCAAGGTGGCCTGGCAGACCGACGACGGCAAGGACACCTACTGCGTGCCCATGGCCTCCGTGATCCACGGCTTCTTCTACAACAGGAAGATCTTCGGCGAGCTGGGCCTGAAGCCGCCGGCCACCGAGGCGGACTTCCACGCCGCGCTCGACAAGATCAAGGCCTCTGGAAAGTACACGCCGATGTCGCTGGGCACCGCCGACCAGTGGGACACCAGCCAGGTGGTCTTCACCGGCATCGGCCCCAACTACTGGAAGGGCGAGGACGGCCGCAAGGCGCTGATCGCCGGCAAGGCGAAGTTCACCGACCCGCAATTCGTGGCGGTGTGGCAGGCCATGGCCAAGTGGCCGCCGTATCTGGCCAGGGGCTACCAGGCGCAGACCTACGGCGACACGCAGACGCTGTTCGCGTCCGGCAAGGCCGCGATCGTGCCCGCCGGCTCGTGGGACATCGCGTTCTATCAAAAGGAGGCCGGCCTCGACTTCGGTGCGTTCGCGCCGCCGGTACAGAAGGCCGGCGACCCCTGCTACATCTCCGACCACGCCGACATCGGCATGGGCATCAACACCGCCAGCAAGAACAAGGCGGACGCCAAGGTCTTCCTCGACTGGATCGCGTCGAAGGAGTTCGCCGACCTGTACACGAACAAGGCGACCGGCTTCTTCTCGCTGTCGAAGTTCCCCATCGACGTGCAGAACCCCGTGGCCCGGCAAATGGTGGGCTGGCGCCTGCAGTGCAAGTCGACGATCCGGCTGAACGCGCAGATCATGAGCCGCGGCGAGCCCAGCATGGAGAACGAACTCTGGAACGTGAACTCGCAGGTGCTCAACGGCAAGATGACGCCGCAGCAGGCGGCCGAACGGATCCAGTCCGGCTTCGCGAAGTGGTACCACCCCGCCGCCAAGTGATGCACCCGGCATGAAGCAGAAAGCCGGCTGGCCGGCCCTCGTCTTCCTGGCGCCGGCGCTGGTCATCTACACGGCGTTCAGCGCGTGGCCGCTGCTGGCGACGCTGCGGCTGGGCCTGTACGGCACGGACGACGTCGGCCATGTCAGCTTCGTCGGCCTCGACAACTTCCGCAAGCTGCTGTTCGACGAGCACTGGTTCGGCGCGTTCCGCAACGCGATGGTCGACAACGTCGAGTTCTTCGCGATCCACACGCTCGTGCAGAACCCGGTGGCGCTGCTGCTGGCGGCGCTGCTGTCGCTGCGCGGCGTGCGCGGCGCGGCGGCCTATCGCACCGTGCTGTTCCTGCCCACGCTGCTGTCGGTGGTGATCATCGGCTTCACCTGGCAGCTGATCCTGTCGCCGCTGTGGGGCGTCAGCGAGAAGCTGATGACGCTGGTGGGGCTGGGCGAGCACTTCGGGCCGTGGCTGGGCCAGGAAGAGACGGCGCTGCGCACGATCGCGCTGATCTCGGTGTGGCAGTTCGTGGGCATCCCCATGATGCTGATCTACGCGGCGCTGATCGCGATCCCCGAGGAGGTGGTCGAGGCCGCCGCGGTGGAGGGCGCCGGCGCGTGGCGCATCTTCTGGAGCATCCGCCTGCCGCTGATCCTGCCGACGTTGGGGCTCGTGAACATCCTCACCTTCGTCGGCAACTTCAACGCGTTCGACCTCATCTACGCGGTCAAGGGAGCGCTGGCCGGGCCCAACTTCTCCACCGACCTGCTGGGCACGCTGTTCTACCGCACCTTCTTCGGCTACCAGTCCGAGACGGGCAGCGCCACGATGGGCGCCGCGCTGGCCACGCTGATGTTCCTGGTGATCCTGTCGGGCGTCGGCCTGTACTTCCTCGTGATCCAGCGGCGCCTGCAGCGCATCGCCTCATGAGCCGCCACCCGATCCGCGCCAGCGCGCTCGGCCGCTCGGCGCTCGTGCACCTGACCCTCGGGGGCTACTGCCTGCTGGTGCTGTGCCCGATCCTGCTGGTGCTGCTGAACTCGTTCAAGAGCCGCGCCGGCATCTTCGACGATCCGCTGGGCCTGCCGACGACCGCGACGCTGAGCCTCGCGGGCTACGGCAAGGTGCTGGGCGACGCGGCCGTCGGCCACATGTTCGTCAACAGCGCGATCGTCACCGGCGTGTCGCTGGCCGCGATCCTGCTGCTGGGGGCGATGGCGGCCTGGGCGCTGACCGAGTACGGCTTCTTCGGCAACCGCCTGCTCGCGCTGTTCCTCGCGTTCGGCATCATGGTGCCGATCCGCCTGGGCTCGGTCGCGATCCTGCAGGAGATGGTGGCGCTGGACCTCGTCAACACGCTCACCGCGCTGGTGCTGGTCTACATCGCGCAGGGCCTGCCGCTCGCCGTGATGATCCTGTCGGAGTTCGTGGGCCAGGTGCCGCAGGAGCTGAAGGACGCCGCGCGCTGCGACGGCGTCGGCGAGTACCGCATCTTCTTCCAGGTGGTGCTGCCGCTGATCCGGCCGGCCGTGGCCACCGTCGCGGTCTTCACGATGGTGCCGATCTGGAACGATCTCTGGTTCCCGCTGATCCTCGCGCCGTCCGAGCAGACGCAGACGATCACGCTGGGCGTGCAGCAGTTCGTCGGCCAGTTCGCCACCGACTGGAACGCCGTGCTGGCCGCCCTCTCGCTGGCCGTGCTGCCCATCCTCGTGCTGTACGCGGTCTTCTCGCGCCAGCTCATCCGCGGCATCACCGCAGGTGCCGTCAAGTAGCGATCCATGGCCCGACTCGAACTCTCCAACCTCTCCAAGAGCTACGGCAGCTCGCAGGTGCTGCACGACATCGACCTGGTGGTCGCGGACGGCGAGCTGGTGGTGCTGGTCGGCCCCAGCGGCTGCGGCAAGTCGACGCTGCTGCGCATGATCTGCGGCCTCGAGGACATCACCGAAGGCGAGATGCGCATCGATGGCGAACGGGTCAACGACCTGCCGCCGGCGCGGCGCGGCATCGCGATGGTGTTCCAGAGCTACGCGCTGTACCCGCACATGACCGTGCGCGCCAACATGGCGTTCGGGCTCAAGATCCACGGCGCCGACAAGGCCCAGCGCGCGGCCCGGGTGCTGGCGGCCGCGAAGGCGCTGCACATCGACCACCTGCTGGATCGCCGTCCGCGCGAGCTGTCGGGCGGCCAGCGCCAGCGCGTGGCCATCGGGCGCGCGATCGTGCGCGAGCCGCGCCTGTTCCTGTTCGACGAGCCGCTGTCCAACCTCGACGCCGCGCTGCGCGTGAAGACCCGCATCGAGCTCGCGCGGCTGCACCGCGAGCTCGCCGCCACGATGGTCTACGTCACCCACGACCAGGTCGAGGCGATGACGCTCGGCGACCGCATCGTGGTGATGCACGAGGGCCGCATCCAGCAGGCCGGCACGCCGCTGGAGCTCTACGAGCATCCGGCCAACCGCTTCGTCGCGTCCTTCATCGGCTCGCCCACCCTCAACCTGGTGCCGGCGACGACGCAGGCCTGTTCGTCCGCGGGAGCGCGGCTCGAGGTGCATGCGGGCTGCGTGGTGGACGTGGCCGTCGACGGCGCGTCGCTGTTGCCCGGACAGGCGGTGGAGATCGGCATCCGGCCGGAGCACCTGCGCGTGGCCGACGGCAACATGTCCGCCGCGGGCATCCGCTTCGGTGGCGAGATCACGCTGATCGAGCAGCTCGGCGAATCGCACCTGGTCTACCTGCGCTGCGCCGACGGGCTCGAGCTGGTCTCGCGCGCATCCGGGCACACGCGCCTGCGCGTGGGCGACCGGATCGCGCTGGAGGCCGATCCGGGCACGCTGCACGTGTTCGATGCGCGCGGCGCGGCCTGCGTGCGCCGGCGCTAGTCCGGACGGCCGAATCCGCCGCCGCCGGGCGTCTCGATGACGAACACGTCGCCCGGCTGCATCTGCGCCGAGCCGATGTGATCCAGCCGTTCGATGCCGCCGTCGGCGCGCTCCACCGAGTTGCGCCCCACCTCGCCGGCCGAGCCGCCGGCCATGCCGAACGCGCCGTGGCGGCGGCCGTTGCTGAGGATGGACGCCGTCATCGGCTCGAGGAAGCGGATGCGGCGGGTGCCGCCGTCGCCGCCGCGCCAGCGGCCGGCACCGCCGGAGCCGGGGCGGATCTCGTAGCTGTCCACGCGCACCGGGAAGCGGAACTCGAGCACCTCGGGGTCGGTCAGGCGCGAGTTGGTCATATGGGTCTGCACGACGCTCGTGCCGGCGAAGCCGCCGGTGACGTTGCCCTGCTCGTCGATCAGCGCGCCCGCGCCCGAGCCGCCGGAAATCGTCTCGTAGTACTGGTGGCGCTCGTTGCCGAAGGTGAAGTTGTTCATCGTGCACTGGCCCGCCGCCATCAGGCCCAGCGCGCCGTACAGCGCGTTGGTGATGCAGGTGGAGGTCTCCACGTTGCCGGCCACCACCGACGCCGGCGGATGCGGATTGAGCATCGAGCCGTCCGGGATGACCACGTCCAGCGGCTTCAGGCAGCCCGCATTGAGGGGGATGTCGTCGTCGACCAGCGTGCGGAACACGTAGAGCACGGCGGCCATGCACACGGCCGTGGGCGCGTTGAAGTTGTTGACCAGCTGCGGCGATGTGCCGGTGAAGTCGATCGCGGCGCGGCGCGCGGCAGCGTCGACGCGGATCGCCACGGAGATCTGCGCGCCGTTGTCCAGCGGCAGCGTGAATGCGCCATCCCTCAGGCGCGTGATGACGCGGCGCACCGACTCCTCGGCATTGTCCTGGACATGGCCCATGTAGGCCTGCACCACCGGCAGGCCGTATTGCGCCACCATCTTGCGCAGCTCCTGCAGGCCCTTCTCGTTGGCTGCGATCTGCGCCTTCAGGTCGGCGATGTTCTGCGCGGGGTTGCGCGACGGGTACTCGCCGCTCTCGAGCAGCGCGATCATCTCGGCCTCGCGCAGGCGCCCGCGCTCGACCAGCTTGAAGTTGTCGATCTGCACGCCCTCTTCCTCGACGCGCGTCGAGAACGGCGGCATGGAGCCGGGCGTCACGCCGCCGACGTCGGCGTGGTGGCCGCGCGAGGCGACGTAGAACAGGATCGCCTCGCCGGCCTCGTCGAAGACGGGGGACACCACCGTGATGTCGGGCAGGTGCGTCCCGCCATGGTACGGATCGTTGAGCGCGTAGACGTCGCCGGTCTGCATCGTGCCGGCGTTGCGCGCCATCACGGTCTTGATGGACTCGCTCATCGAGCCCAGGTGCACGGGCATGTGCGGCGCATTGGCGATCAGGTTGCCGGCGGCGTCGAACAGCGCGCACGAGAAGTCCAGCCGCTCCTTGATGTTGACCGAGTAGGCGGTGTTCTGCAGCTGCAGGCCCATCTGCTCGGCGATGTTCATGAAGGCGTTGTTGAACACCTCCAGCATCACCGGGTCGACCTGCGTGCCGATCGCCACGCGCGCGGCACGCGGCGCGACGCGGCGCAGCACCAGGTGATCGAGCTCGGTGACGCGCGCCTGCCAGCCCGGCTCGACGACGGTGGTGGCGTTTCGCTCGGCGATGATGGCCGGACCGTCGACGAGGTGGCCCGGATGCAGGGTCTCGCGCACGACCAGCGCGGCGTCCCACCAGCGGCCTTCGCTGTACATGCGCACGGTCTCGGTGACGGGGGCCTGCGCGGGCGCCAGCGCCTCGACGCGGGGCTCGACCGGCGCGTCGCCCGCGGCGATCGCTTCCACCGACACCGCCTCCACGATCAGCCCGCGGCCCTCCATCAGGAACGCGTAGCGGCGGCGGTAGGCCGCCTCGAAGCCGGCCGCCAGCGTGGCGACGCTGCCGTCGCCGAAGTCGACCACCAGCGCCGAGTCGGTGCCCGCGTAGCGCACGTGCGCGCGCCGCATCACGCGCACCGCGCCCGAGCCGGCACCCTGGCGGCGGATCTCGCCGGCGGCCTCGGCGGCGAGTTCGTCGAGACGCGCGCGCACCGCCGGCAGCGCCGCGTCGGCCAGCGGCTGTTCGATCGCGGCCTCGCGCATCACGCCCTGGTCGGCCAGGCCCATGCCGTAGGCCGACAGAACGCCGGCCAGCGGGTGCACGAACACGGTGGTCATGCCCAGCGCGTCGGCCACCAGGCACGCGTGCTGGCCGCCGGCGCCGCCGAAGCATTGCAGCGTGTAGCGCGTGACGTCGTAGCCGCGCGCCACCGAGATCTTCTTGATCGCGTTGGCCATGCTCGCCACGGCGATGTCGAGGAAGCCCTCGGCCAGCTCCTCCGGCGAGCGCTTCGCGCCGGTGCTCGCCTCGACGTCGGCCGCCATCCGGTCGAACGCGGCGACGACGGCGTCGTGATCGAGCGGCTCGTTCGCGCCCTTGCCGAACACCTTGGGGAACCACTTCGGCTGGATCTTGCCCAGCAGCACGTTCGCGTCGGTGACGGCCAGCGGGCCGCCGCGCCGGTAGCTCGCCGGCCCCGGATTCGCGCCCGCGCTGTGCGGGCCCGCGCGCAGGCGTGCGCCGTCGAAGCCGAGGACGGAGCCGCCGCCGGCGGCCACGGTATGGATGCTCATCATCGGCGCGCGCATGCGCACGCCGGCCACCTGCGTCTCGAACGCGCGCTCGAACTCGCCGGCGAAGTGCGACACGTCGGTGGAGGTGCCGCCCATGTCGAAGCCGATCACCTGGCCGAAGTCGGCCAGCTGCGCGGTGCGCACCATGCCCACGATGCCGCCCGCGGGGCCGGACAGGATCGCGTCCTTGCCCTGGAACGCGTGCGCGTCGGCCAGCCCGCCCGAGGACTGCATGAAGAACAGCTTGACGCCGGGCATCTCGCCGGCCACCTGGTCCACGTAGCGGCGCAGGATGGGCGACAGGTAGGCGTCGACGACGGTGGTGTCGCCGCGACTGACCAGCTTCATCAGCGGGCTGGTGGTGTGGGACGCGCTCACCTGCGTGAAGCCGATCTCGCGCGCGATCCGCGCCGCGGCGGCCTCGTGCCGCGTGAAGCGGTAGCCGTGCAGGAACACGATGGCCACGCTGCGCAGGCCGGCGTCGAACGCGCGCTGCAGGTCGGTGCGCAGCGCGACATCGTCCAGCGCCCGCAGCACCTCGCCCTGCGCGCCGACGCGCTCATCGGCCTCGATCACGTGCGAATACAGCAGCTCGGGCAGGCGGATGTGGCGGTCGAACAGGCGCGGCCGGTCCTGGTAGGCGATGCGCAGCGCGTCGCGGAAGCCGCGCGTGGTGACCAGCAGCGTCTTCTCGCCCTTGCGTTCCAGCAGCGCGTTGGTGGCCACCGTCGTGCCCATCTTCACGCACTCGACGAGCTCCGGCGTCACCGGCTCGCCGGGCTTCAACCCGAGCAGGTGGCGGATGCCGGCGACCGCCGCGTCGCGGTACTGCTCGGGGTTCTCCGACAGCAGCTTGTGCGTGGTGAGCGTGCCGTCGGGGCGCTTCGCGACGATGTCGGTGAAGGTGCCGCCGCGGTCGATCCAGAACTGCCAGCGCGACGGGAGGGCGGGTGCTTGGGTGGTCATGATGTCTCGTCAGGGGTTAGTGCATGCCGGCCGGAGCGCGGCCGCCGGAGCGGGTGGAGGTCAGGTAGGTGTAGTACGGTATGAGGATGTCGCTGGCCTCGGGGCCGGTGGCACGCACCCACTCGAGCGAGAACTTCTCGCCGTAGCGGCGCAGGTCCTGGCGGATCTCGAAATCGGGGGACTCGACGTGCATGCCATGCGCGGCCAGCTCGCGCAGCGCGGCGCTGGAGGCCGCCTCGCTGGCGGCCCAGCCGCGATCCTCGGCGCCGTGCGCCGCGAGCATCACCGCCTTGCGCTCGGCCTGCGACAGCGCCTCGAAGCGCGCCTTGTTGACGATGACGATGTTCTTGGGAAACCACGCCCGGATGTCATAGAAGTATTTCAGATGCTCCCAGGCACGGCTCTCGGTGCCGGTCACGCCCGAGGTGATCATGCAGTCGATGCGGCCCTCGGCCAGCGCCTGGGCCACGCCGGTCATGGGTACGTCCACCGGATGGGCGCCGATCAGCTCGGCGATGCGGGCGGTCGTCGCGTTGTAGGTGCGCATGTTCATGCCCCGCAGATCCAGCGTGCTCGCGATCGGCCTGGTGGTGTAGAGCCCTTGCGACGGCCATGGCACGGCGTACAGCACGACCAGCCCGCGCGCGGCCAGCGCCTTCTCGATGCCTGGCCGCTGGAAACGCCACAGCGTGCGGGCGTCGGCGTAGTTGTCGATGATGAAGGGCACGGAGTCGGCGCCGGCGATCGGGATGTCCTTGACCAGCGCCGTCATGATCACCTCGCCGGCCGGAATGCGGTCGGACTCCACGCCGGCGGGAATGTCGGCGAGCTTGACCAGCGAGTTGTTCGGATGGAGCTCGATCAGCACGTCGCCTTGCGTGGCCACCCGCACGTCGTCGGCGAACTGCCGCAGGTTGGCGCCGTGGAACGTGTCGGCCGCGTAGCCGGTGGCGAGCCGCCAGGTGACCGGCGCCGCCGCGGCGCCGGACGCGGCGAGCACCAGGGCCGACGCGAACGCTGCGGCGCGCAGGAGGCGGGTCACCGTGCCCATGGCCTCAGCCCTTCAGGTCGGTGACGAACATCTTGCCGGGCGCGTGCGTGATGCACAGCGGCAGGCGGCTGCGCTGCGACACCCATTGCGGCGTGACGCCGCAGGCCCAGAACACCGGCACCTCGTCGTCGCGGATCTCGACCGCGTCGCCGTAGTCCGGCTTCATCAGGTCGGCGATGCCGATCGCGCGCGGATTGCCGACGTGCACCGGCGTGCCGTGCGCCTGCGGGAAGCGGCCCGAGATCTCCACCGCGCGGGCGACGTCGCGGCTCTTGATCGGGCGCATCGACACCACCATCTCGCCGCTGAAGCGGCCGGCCGGCGCGCAGGCGACGTTGGTCCTGTACATCGCCACGTTGCGCCGTTGCACGACATGGCGCAGCGGGATGCCCGCCTCGGCCACCGCCGCCTCGAACGAGAAGCTGCAGCCGATGAGGAAGGTGACGAAGTCCGGCTGCCACAGCGCGGCGACGTCGGCGCGCTCCTCGACCAGCTCGCCGTGGCGGTAGACGCGGTAGCCGGGCACGTCGGTGGCGATATCGGAGCCCGGCGCGCACTGCACCTCGCGCGAGCCTTGGGCCAGGACCTCGATCAGCGGGCACGGCTTCGGGTTGCGCTGGCAGAACAGCAGGAAGTCGAACGCGTCGGCCTGCGGCACGATCATCAGGTTGGCCTGGATGTGGCCGCCGGCGTGGCCGGCGGTGGGCAGCGTGAAGGCGCCCGAGCGACAGGCGTGGCGCAGCGCGCCCGGGTCGTCATGGGTGACGTGCATGGCGTTTCTCTCGGTTGGAAGTGGGAGGAATCTCCGGCGCGGGCGCTAGTGCCCCAGGTACGCCTTCTTCACGGCCTCGTCGTGCAGCAGGGCCTGCGCCGGGCCCTCCATCACGACGCGGCCCGTCTGGATCACGTAGCCGTGGTCGGCGATGGCCAGCGCCTTCGTCAGGTTCTGTTCCACGAGCAGGATGGCCACGCCGGTCTCGTTGACGCGCTGGATCACGTCCAGCACCTTGGTGACGAACTTCGGCGCGATGCCCCACGACGGCTCGTCGAGCATCAGCAGCTTGGGACGCGCCATCAGGCCGCGCGCGATGGCCAGCATCTGCTGCTCGCCGCCGCTCATCGTGCCGGCCAGCTGCGTCGAGCGTTCGCGCAGGATGGGGAACAGCTCGAACATGCGCTCGATGTCGGCGGCGATGTCCACGGCGACGCTGCGCGTGTAGGCGCCCAGCTCGAGATTGCGGCGCACCGTCAGCTTGGGGAACAGGCGACGGCCTTCGGGCACCAGCGAGAGCCCGAGCGGCACGCGTTCGTGGGCCGGCAGCGCGTGGATCGGGCGGCCCTCGAAGGTGACGCTGCCGCCGTCGAGCGCGTTGAGGCCGGCGGCGGCGCGCAGCGTGGTCGACTTGCCGTTGCCGTTGCCGCCGACGAGGGCGACGATCTGCCCGGCGGCCACCTTCAGGCTCACGTCGGTGAGGGCGGGCACGCCGTCGTAGCTGACGCGCAGGTTGGAAAGCGCGAGCATCAGTCGTCTCCCAGGTAGGCCGAGATCACGACCGGGTCGGCCTGCACCGCGGCGGGCGTGCCCTCGGCGATCTTGCGGCCGCGTTCGAGCACGACGATCTTGTCGGCGATCGGCATGATGCCCTCGAGCACGTGCTCGACGATCAGCGAGGCGATGCCCTTGCTTCGGATCTGCAGCACGACGTCCACCATCTCGCGCACCTCGCTCGGGTTGAGGCCGGCCATCACCTCGTCCATCAGCAGCAGCTCGGGCTCGGTGGCCAGCGCGCGCGCCACCGCCAGGCGGCGCTGCTCGCTGATCGTCATGGTGCGGGCGGGCTTGTCGGCGAAGCGCTCGAGGCGCACGAACGCGAGCCAGGCGCGGGCCCGCTCGCGGGCCCGCGTCACGCTGCGCTCGCGCAGAAGCGCGCCCGTGAGCACGTTCTCCAGCGCCGTCATGCCGTGGAACGTGCGTGCGATCTGGAACGTGCGGCCGATGCCGGCGCGCGCACACTTCTCGGGCGTGAGGCCGGAGATCAGCCGGCCGTTCAGGCGGATCGTGCCGTCGCTGGGCGCCGACGAGCCGGCGACGCAGTTGAACAGCGTGGTCTTGCCGGCGCCGTTGGGCCCGATCAGTCCGACGATCTGGCCCCTGGCGACGTCGAAGGAGACGTCCTCGTTGGCGGTGAGCCCGCCGAAGCGCTTGCAGACGGCGCGCAGTTCGAGAAGAGCGCTCACAGCGATGCCTCCGTCGATTCGTGCGCCGGCGCGGCCAGCGCGGAAGCGTCCCGCGCGGCGGCACGGAGCTGCTCCGCGCTGTCACCGTCGCGGCGCGCCTGGCGCCGCGCGGCGCGCTCCCTGAACCAGCCGACGATGCCGCTCGGGTAGAACACCGCCACGACGACGATCAGCCCGGCGTAGATCACCGTGTCGGTGCCGCGCCCGCTGCCGCCGAAGGTGGAGCGCGACAGCTCCTCGATCACGGTCAGCACGACGGAGCCGATCACCGGGCCGAACAGCGTGCCGACGCCGCCGAGGATCGAGACCAGCGCCATCTTGATGGACAACGCCGTCGACAGCACCGAGCCCGGATCGATGTAGAGCTCCTTCTGCGCGTAGAGGCTGCCGCCGATCGCGGTGAAGAACGCGCTGAGCGACAACGCCACCTGCTTGTAGCGGGCGATGTCGATGCCGACGCTGCGCGCGGCGTCCGGCTCGTCCTTGATCGCGCGGAAGTAGAAGCCGAGGAAGCTGCGCTCCACCGCCCAGGTCGCGAGCAGCGTCAGCGCCAGCAGGGCCAGCGCGAGCCAGTAGTACGACACCTTGTCGGAGAACACCATCGCCGCCAGGCCCTGCCTGTCCATCGGGATCGACAGCCCCACCGCGGTGCCGGCGTAGTCCCAGTTCGTGAACACGATCTGCACGATCTCGGCGACGGCGATCGTCGCCATCGTGAAGTAGTGGCCCTTCAGCCGGAAGCACGACCAGCCGAACACGGCGCTGAGGATCGCGGCGACGAGGCCGCCGGCGAGCATGCCCAGCCACGGGTTCCAGCCGAAGTTGATCAGCAGCAGCGTCGAGGTGTACGCGCCGATGCCGTAGAACGCCGCGTGGCCCAGCGAGGCCTGGCCGGCGTAGCCGCCGACGAGGTTCCAGGCGGCGCCCATCTGCGCGGCCATCAGCGCCAGCACCGCGAGGTTGATCCAGTAGGCGTCCTTGACGGCGAAGGGCAGCACGAGCGCGACGGCGGCCGCCGCGCCGAGCAGGAGCGTCGTGCGCTTCATTGCGTCCTCCCCATCAGGCCTTGCGGGCGGAACATCAGCACCGCGAGGAACAGTCCGAGCACGATGGCCATCTTGTATTGCGGCCCGATCAGCAGGCCGCCCATCACTTCGATCACGCCCACCAGGATGCCGGCCCAGAACGCACCCGCGACGCTGCCGAAGCCGCCGAGGTTGACGACGACGAAGGCGATCAGGATGAAGTTGGCGCCGACCTCCGGAAAGATCGGGAAGAACGTCGACAGCAGCGCGCCCGCCGCGCCCGCACAGGCCGCGCCGATGCCCCAGGCCAGGCCGAACATCCTGTGGGAGTCGATGCCCATCAGGCGCGCGGCTTCCTTGTCGGACGCGGTGGCCTCGAGCGCCGAGCCGAGCCTGGTGCGATGCAGGAACCACCACACGACCGAGGTGACGACGATCGCGCCGGCGCCTGCCACGACCTGCGGCCGCCCGAGCTGGAAGTTGGCCAGGTGCACGCTGCCGCTGACCAGCGAATTCTCGATCGTGCGGTAGTCGGGCTTCCAGAAGAACTGGGCGAGCCCGCGAAACAGCAGCATGAGGCCGAAGGTCGTGAAGATCTGGCTCAGCGGCGGCGCGTCGATGATGCGCCTGATGACCAGCTTGTAGAGCAGCATCCCGAACGCGAACAGCATCAGCACCGTGAGCGGCAGCGTGATCAGCGGGTCGAGCGCGAACAGCGCGAAGAGCCAGAAGCTCGAGTACATCCCGAGCATCAGGAACTCGCCGTGGGCGAAGTTCACGATGTCCATGACGCCGAAGATCATCGTCAGTCCGATCGCGACGAGGGCGTAGATCAGGCCGATCAGCACCCCCGAGGCCAGCGTCTGGAACAGCAGGTCAGCGGTCATTGCGCGCTCACGTGTCGTGGATTCGGTGAGGGTCGCCGCGCTTACTTGCGCGCGTCCCACTTCGGCATCGGCCACACCACTTCCCTGGAGGCGAGGTCGAACGGCCACACGGTGGCGTACTTGCCGTCGCGGATCTGCACGAGGATGCCGGCGCCCAGCGTATTCTGGCCGGTCTCGTCGAACTTCACGCCCTTCCACGGCATGATCAGCGCCGAGGACGGGATGTTGGTCGCGGCCAGCGCCTTGCGGATCGCCTCGGGGTCGGTCGAGCCGGCGCGGTTGATGGCGTCGGCCAGCACCATCAGGCCGGTGAAGCTGCGCGCGGAGTTGCCGGTGAAGTCGATCTTGTAGCGCGCCTTGAACAGCTCGTCGACCTTCTTGATGATGGGCTTCTTGTCGCCGATGTCGAGCGCCCAGACCTCGCGCGAGACGACGTAGTCGGCGTCCTTGCCGAGCGTCCTGACGAACTCGGTGTCGGCGAAGCCGGCGTCGTTGGCGATCAGCATGTCGGGCAGGTAGCCGAGCTCCTTGTACGTCTTCATCGACAGGATCGCCTCGGAGTACGACGACTGCAGCAGCACCGTCGGATTGGCGGCCTTGAGCGTCTGCACCTCCGACGTCAGCTGTGTCGTCTTGGCCGGATAGCTCACCTGCTTGACCACGTTGTAGCCCGCCGCGGCGGCGTACTTCAGCTGCAGCTTGGCGGCCTCGTTGCCGAACAGCGTGTTCTCGGCCAGCGTGGCGACCGAGGCGATCTTGATGTGCCTGGCCTGCTCGACGTCCTTCATGAACTCGACGGCGTTCTTCACGAACAGCTCGTCGTGCGGCGTCGTGCGGAAGAAGTACTTGAAGTTGCGCTGCGTCAGCGTCGCCGACGACGACTCGGCGTTCAGGAACGGGATCTTGTCGCGCTCGGCCACCTGGCTGGCGGTCTGCGTCACGTTGGAGTTGTACGAGCCCATCAGCGCGACGACGTGTTCCTGGCTGATGAGGCGCTCGGCCTCGGTCGCGCCCACCTGCGGGTTGCCCTGGTGGTCGGCGAACACCAGCTTGATCTTCGCGCCCTTCAGGCCGGGCAGGCCGCCGCCGGCCGAGAACGGCAGCTCGGGGACGCCCTTCAGGCCGTTGTTGACCACGTCGGCGGCGAACTCCAGCGCGTCGCGCATCTCCGCGCCGCTGGAGGCGAGCGGGCCGGTCAGCGGGTAGATGACGCCGATCTTGATCTCCTGCTGCGCCTGCGCGACTAGCGTGACGGCCGTGAGGGCGGCGGCGGCAACAAGCCGGTGTTTCCAGGTGAGGTTCATGAGTCTCTCGCGGTAGTGGACGGGATGGGGAGTCGCCTCGAGCGTCGCGATGCGTCAGGCGCCGCATCGGGAATGGATGGATTCTGGAAAGCCCGGCGCCGCGCGGCAAGCGCAAATTATTTCTTTGAGCTCATCGATTTCTCTTGTGAGCCAGCGCGGTGCCGGCGCGCACCTTCTTCGGGTTTCCACCAAAGGCGTCGATGAATTTCAGGGCGTCCTGGATCACCGACAACAGCGCGGACGAGCCCGGGTCGTAGCGATAGCTCGCCTGCACGGGCAATGGCGACAGCGCCGTCTCGCAGGGCAGGATCGCGATCTCGTGCTTTCGCACCAGGCTCTGCGCCGCGATGATCGGCAGCGTGGCGATGCCGAAGCCGCTCTCGATCAGGTGCACCATCGCGGGGATCGACGAGACCGTATGCAGCCGCGGCGGCTCCAGGCCCTCGCCGCGCAACTGCTCCAGCAGCGCCAGGTGCGGCTGCGAACCGCGCTGGAACGTCATCATTTCGCTCGAGACGATCTCCGCCAGCGTGTACGGCGCACGACGCTTGAGGTGCTTCGCGCCGACGAACACCATCTCCATCGTGGGCAGCGGCCGCGTGCGGATGTCGGGCGCCGAGATCGACTGCGCGGCAAAGACGAGATCCAGCGTGCCGCGCTTGACCGCCTCGACGAGCACCGGCGTGATTTCCACCGTCAACTCCAGCTGCAGGTTGGGGTGCACGCTGCGCAGGTGCTGCAGCATCGGGATCAGCCACGTGTGAAGCACCGACTCGATCGCCCCGACGCGCAGCAGATGCACGCCGGCGTCCTCGGTGCCGAGCTCGTCGCGCAGCTGCCGATGGATCGTCATCAGGCGCTCGGCGTAGTTCAGGAATCGCATGCCGGCGTTGGTCAGCGCGAACTGTTGGCGATCGCGCCGGTCGATCAGCAGGATTCCCAGCTCCTCCTCGAGCGCGGAGACGCGGCTCGAGATGGCCGACTGCGTCATGAACAGCTTCTCCGCGGCGCGGGTCATGCTCTTGAGGGTCGCGACCCAATAGAAGGCTTCGACGAAACGCTGGTTCATTCGGCTTCCCGCAGGCAGTCGCGCCGGAGGATGCGGCGCCTCGCCGCGAGTCTACGAGCGTCTGGCCGGATGCGGGCGCCGCAACACCGCTCAGCCTTGCGCGAGCTGCTTCATCCGTGACTTCAGCGCCTTGCGCCCGTCGCTGTCGACGTTGCGCCACGCCAGCAGCGCGATCGCGAGGAACTGCTGTTCGCCGGGCGTCATGCCCGCGGCCTCGCGTTCCTCGTCGAGCCAGCCGGCGGGCTTGCCGCAGTGGCGTTCGACCTGGCGCGCCAGCTTGTCGCCGATCGGGCGCGAGGACTTGATCTGGCTCCACATGCTGGGCGAGATCTCGAGATGGGCGGCAAAGGCCTGCTCGAGGCCCTTGGGGGCGACGCCGGTGGCGACGGCGGTTTCGGCGTAGGCCTGGAACAGCGACAGGACGTTGCGGCGGCGGGAAACGGTGGGATCGATCACGTGGCGGGAAGGGCCGGCAGGGACGCCGATTGTCGCCGCCGCGGCTCGCGCCGTAAAGACTATTTACGCGTGCGTCAGTGCTCGCGTCCCGCCGTCTCGCGCACGTCGTGGCGCGTGAGCGCCGCCGTGCGCAGCACCTGGCGGATGCCGGCGATCTGGTCGGCCAGGGGCATGGCCGGCGTGTCGGGCACATGGACGAAGCCGCCGCGCGCGTGCGCCAGGCCGGGTCGCGTGGCGAGCCGGTGCATCAGCGCGTAGAAGACGTGGTTGCAGACGAAGGTGCCCGCGGTGTTGGAGACGCCGGCGGCGATGCCCGCGCCGCGCACGTCGCGCGCGATCGCCTTGATCGGCAGCGTCGAGAAGTAGGCGGCGGGCGCGCCGGGCTCGACGGCCATGTCGACCGGCCGGCGGCCCGAGTTGTCGGGGATGCGCGCGTCGTCCACGTTGATGGCCACGCGCTCGATGGAGATCTCCGTGCGGCCGCCGGCCAGGCCCAGGCACACCACCAGCGCGGGGCGATGCGCCGCGAGCGCCTCGTCGAGACGGAGCAGCGCGTCGCCGAACACGCAGGGTAGCAACTCGGCGCCCACGCGGTGGCCCTCGCAGGCCCAGCCGTCGAGCGCGCGCGCGATCTCCCACGACGGGTTGACGGAATCGCCGCCGAAGGGCTCGAAGCCGGTCAGCAGGATGCGGGGTTCGGTGGCGTTCATGGGTTCGGTGGCTGGGCGACGATGGATTGTGCGCTTCGTGGGTGATGCGCAACAGCGCGCTTGCGCAAGCAGTAAAGACTATTTACACTGCGCCCTGTCGCTTGGAAGAGCGATGAATCCTTGCACGGCGCTCCGCGCGCCGTCGAAACGAACCAGGACAGCCCTCGTGACCAGCCGGATCGCTTATCGCAACGCCCAAGCCCTCGCCGGCCTGCGCGCGTTCGCGGCCACCGTCCCGCTGTGTTCGAGCCGCATGACGTCGGGGCCATCGCCCGAGCATCGCGAGTCCGGGGATCGTCCCGATCCGGGAGGCCGCCGCGTCTGACGACGCGCCTGGCCGCACTCTGAATTCAGGGGCCCGGATTCCGCAAAGGATCCGGGCCTTCTTGTTTTTCTTCCACTTCGGGTGTGTCCCTGCACTCCGTCGTCGCAAAGCCTCCCGGCGTACGCGGCGCGGGATGTGCGCGGCCGCGACACCCGGCCTCGTGCAGCGAGACGCCGCCTCCGACGGGAGGGCTCGCGTCGGGGCACAGCCGAAGTGGAAGGCCTTGAAGTCACCAGAATCGAAGTCGCGCAGGCGCTCACGCCGTGCGATGCAAACCGGCCGCAACGATTGGGCGGCTCCGGAACCCGTCACCGGAAACTTCGACAATGAAAAGGCCCCGCGACGCATCGCGGGGCCTCTCGTGGCGCTCAGGAAGCGCGCCCGAATCAGGACGGCAGGAAATCGATCGGGTAGCGCGTGACCAGCGTCTCGACGTCTTCCGCCGGGAAGCTCATGCCCCGGAAGCGCGCCAGCAGCTTCTGCTCGAGCTCCGGGTTCTTCAGCTCGCTGGAGACCTGCGTGCACGACGTGACGCTGCCGTTGGGCGCGATGGTGAACTCGACGACGAACTTGCCCTGGAGCGACGCGTCCTCGCGCAGCGCCCGGTTGTAGATCGCGTAGAGCGCGCCCTTGTTGCGTTCCAGCACGAGGCGCACTTCCTCGATCGAGCGCGAGGCCTTGCCGCTGCCGCTCTTGGCCAGCGTGCCGCCCGTCTTGCCCACGCCCGCGCCGGTGCCGTGGCCGCCGGTGCCCGTGATGGCGCCGCCGAGGCCCGGACCACCGCCACCGCCGCCGCCGGCCACGCCGAGGACGGCCGTGGTCGCGCGTCCGGCCAGGCCGCCGCCGCCGCTGTCGCGGCTGAAGCCGGCGGTGTTGATGCCGCCGCTGCCGCCCGCGGCGTTGGACGTGATCATGTTGCGATCGGGCAGGCCCTGCTCCTTGCCGGCGCCCACGCCCACGCCGACACCGGTGCCGACGCCCGCGCCCTTCTTGATGTCCTGGTTCAGCTGCACGGCCAGCGGGGCGCCGTGCAGTTCGGGCGGCTGGTCCTTCAGCGCGGCCAGCAGGCCGATGCCGGCGGCCTTGTTGCGCGCGGCCTCGCGGTCTTCACCCGGCGGCTTGCCCGGGATCGGCTGGCGCGCCTCCACCACCGGCTGCTCGCGCGGCACGGGCTTGGTGGGCAGCGGCGCCGGCTCGCTCTTGTCCTTCAGGTCGGGCTTGGGCGGCTCCGCCTTCTCCGCCTTGACGGGCGGCGGCGGCGGGGGCGGCGGCGCGGGCTTGTCCAGCAGCAGCTTGGCGGCGATGGGCGGCAGCACGGGCGTCGCCGCGCGCTCGGGCTCGGGCAGCGTGATGAAGCGCAGCGCGATGCCGAACACGATGACGAAGCCCATCAACGCGAGGAACAGCTTGCGGAAGCGTTCCTCGTCGTCGTGCGCCAGTGCCCAGGGCAGGGTGGAGGTGCGGAATGAGATCGCGGTCATGCGAGTCATCCCTTCTGGTTCACGGCGAACGACACGTCGGTGAAGTCCGCCCGTGCCGCGGTGTACATCACCTTGCGCAGCACCTGGTAGGGGATGTCCTTGTCGCCCATGATGGTGACCGCGTGCGCCTTGGCGGCGTTCTCGGCCAGCGCGACGGGACGCGCGGCGATCTGGTCGAGCTCGGCCTTCAGGCCCGGGATGATGTCGTCGGCGGCCGTGGCGAGCGGCGCGACGTCGGCCACCTTGCGGCCCTCGACGGTGATCTCGCTGCCGTTGACGACGATCACCAGCGTTTCCTTGGGATCCTTCTTGGCCGTCGATTCCGGCAGGTGCACGGACGCCGCGGGCAGCGTCTCCACGCCCGAGTTCGACAGCAGGAAGAAGATCAGGATGGTGAAGACGTCGATCAGCGACACGAGGTTCATGTCGAGCGCGTTGCCGTGGCGGGCGCTGCGCGCGGCGCGCTTCTGGATGGGGGTGAGCTTCATGACGCGCCCCTTTCAGTGCCGCACCGGCGCATCGCCGATGGAGATCGCCGGGAACAGGTCGACGTCGACCACCTCGGTGCCGCCGTTGGCCGTCTTGCCCGTGCGCATCGCGTCCATCACGTGGATCACGGTGTCATAGGAGATGTTGGGCTCGGGCAGCACGGAGGCGGCGGTCGCGGTGGGAAACTTGTGCTTGACGTCGAACATGCGCGCGTTGAGCGTGACGAGGTCGGGCCCGTCGCTGTTGTTCGGGATCGCCCAGAACAGGCCGCCGATCTTGTCGCCGACCTCGATCGCGTCGTGGCGCACGACCACCTCCAGCTTGAGGTCGTCCGCCTTGAGGTTCTCGTAGTTGGCCGACTTCGCGGGCAGCGTGAGGTCGACCACGGACATCCGCGAGAACACGGCCGTCGACAGCAGGAACGGCACCAGCACGACGATCAGGTTGATGAACGCGCTCACCTCGAGCGCCTCCGAACCCTTCTTCAGGCGTCTAGTTCGCATGGCGGCACCCCCGGTGTTGCGGGTGGGTGGATCGGCACATGATCAAGCCGCCTTGTGTTCCGGAGCGAGACGCTGGACGAGGTTCAGGAAGCTGATCTTGGCGGCCTCGAGGCCGTCGACGATGTCGGCGGTGCGGGCCTGCAGGAACGAGTGGATCAGCAGGAACGGGATCGCCACCATCAGCGCGAACGCGGTGTTGTTCATGGCGATGGAGATGGACGCCGACAGCAGCGCCGCCTTCTCCGCCGGGTTGACCTGCGACACCGCGGTGAACGCATGGATCAGGCCCGTGATGGTGCCCAGCAGGCCCACCAGCGTGATCACGTTGGCGAACACGGCGATGTAGTGGGTGCGCTTCTCGAGGCGCGGCACGATCTCCATCATGCCCTCCTCCATCGCGGCGTCGATGTCGTCGCGACGGCGCGAGGACTGCAGGCGCGACAGGCCGTTGTGCACGATCTTGCCGATGGCCGAGTCGGACGACGCGGTCAGGCCCAGCACTTCCTTCCACTGGCCGCCTTGCAGCAGCGGCAGCACTTTCGACCAGTCCTTGCGATTGGCCACGCGGGCCTTCTGCAGGAACACGAAGCGCTCGATGGCGATGGCCAGGCCGGTGGCCATGATCGCCAGGCTCGGGAAGATGAACAGGCCACAGTCCTGGAAGAACTTGATGATCGAGTCGATGGAATTCATCTGGAAATCTCCGGGGAACAGATTCGGTAACGTGAAACGGAAGGGAATGCGGATTCAGTGCGCAGGCGTCGCGGCGGGAGGCGCCGCGGCGGCGGCGTGCTCCAGCTCGAGCTTGTCGTAGCGCACCTGGCGCCGGAAGACGTCGCGATCGACCGGCGCCAGCGCCTCGTCGACGACGCTCGCCGGCGGCCGGCCGGCCAGTTCGCCCGGCAACGGCTTCTTCCAGGGAACGATGTAGAGCACCTTCGGCAATTCTCGGTTGCCGATGATCTTCGTGGGATCGATTTCGGCGCGATCCTGGCCAAAGGCAGGGGCGACAAGGCAACCGATCGTAAGCAGCGCGGCGAGGCGAGGGATCATGACTTCTCCTTCGGCGCGGCCGCCGGGGCAGCCGCGGATGCCGCGGGCGCGGCGCCTGTCCCAGGGGCGATTGCGGCTGGCGCCGCGCTCGCGCCCGTGGGCTTGCGATTCTTCACGTCGGCCACCCACTTCGTGACGACGGGGTCGCCCGCCGGCGTCAGCGCGAGGTAGCGCGTGTACAGGTCCAGCGCGCGGGCGCTGTCGCCGAGGTACAGGTCGTCGAGCACGCCGAGGTTCAGCACCGCGGTGGCGTAGTTCGGATCGACGGCCAGCGCGTGGTCGTAGGCGTCGCGCGCCTTCGTGAACTCGCCGCTCTGTCGATAGGCCAGGCCCAGCTGGTTCCAGGCGATGGCCAGTCCGGGCGCGAGCGTCGTGGCCTTCTCCAGCTCGCTGACGGCCTCGGGCAGCCGGCCTGCCTGGCGCGCCAGCAGGCCGAGATTGGCGTGCGGACCGGCGAGGTCGGGATCGGATTGGGTGAGCGCGCGGAAGCCGCGCTCGGCGTCGGCGGCATGTCCGGCGCGCAACAGCGCCAGCGCGTCGTCGTAGGCGCGTTGCGTGGCCGGCGCGATGGGGCCGGTGGACGCGGGCCTGGGCCCGGCGTCGGCGCTGGCCGCGGCCTGAGGTGCCGAGGCCGCGACCGCACTCGCGGGCGCACCCGGAAGCGCGTCGCGCAGGCGCATGCCCACGGAGCCGCAGCCGGCGAGCAGCGCCGCGCAGGCCAGCGTCGCCAGCGCGAGCGGGAGACGTTCAGCGGATCGCATCGATCGTCCCCTCGCTGCGTTCGGACTTGTTGTAGCGCGCCGGCTGCAGCGTCTTCAACGCCTCGAAGCTCTTCTTCACCCACTCGTCGTAGAGGCCGTCGGTGGTGCGGTGCGCGTTGATGCCGTGCAGCGCGATGGCCTTCTCCACGTACGGATCGGCCTGCTCCTCCAGCAGCTCGTTGTACTGCTCGAGCTCCAGCTTGGACAGCTTCTTCGGACGCTGCGAGCCGACCAGCGCCTTGGCGAAGTCCTGGTACACCGTCGCGACGTGGAACGTGGCGGCCGTGGTGACCTCGGCCACGCCGTAGTCGCTGGCCAGCGCGTAGGCCTTCAGCGCGTCTTCCATCTTGGCTTTCTTCAACTTCAGCTGCTTGGCCAGCGGCTCCACCAGCGGCACCTTCTGGTAGGCCTCGAACACCGGTTCTGCCGCAGCTAGGGCGGCCATCGCGCCCAGCGTGCGGGTGCGCTCGGTGCGCGCGGCGCCGCCGGCCTGGTCGGCCAGGAAGATGGCGTGCATCTGCGCGGTCTCGACGGCCGTGTTGCCGTCGATGTGCGCCAGTTGCGCGAGGCGGTAGCGCGCCTCCACGGCCGGCTCCAGCGGGCTCGGGTACTGCTTGAGGTAGCGGTCGTAGGCCTTGGCGGCCAGCGCGCGGTTGGCGGCGGCGTCGGCGGGCCGCGGCTTGCCGGCCTTGACGCTGTCCGGATCGCTCGCGGCCGCGCGCTCGTACAGCGTGGCGGCCTGCCATTGCGCCGCGCGGGCACGCGTCGCGCCCTCGGGCGTGGTGGCGGGCGCGGCGGCGATGCGCTCGTACTGCGCGGCGGCCGGGGCCCACTGCTGCTGCTCGCTGTAGGCCAGCGCCAGGTTGGCGGTGACGTCGCCCTGAAGCGCGTGGCCCGGGAAGCGCTGGCGGAAGTCCTCCAGCGTGCGGGCGGCGCCGGCCCAGTCCTTCAGCGCGATCAGCGAGGTGGCGGTGTCGTACTCGGCGTTCGCGCGGATCGCCGATCCGGGCGCGGCCGCCGCGACGCGCGCGAAGCTCGCGGCCGCGGCCTGGTTGTCGCCGGCGGTGCGCGCCTGCTCGCCCTGCTTGTAGATGGACGCGGCCAGGCGCTCGGTGAGCTCGCCGCGCGCCGGGTCGTTGGCCGGCGCGAGCGCCAGCACCTCGCCGTAGGCCTTCTCGGCGCGGTCGAACTTGCCGGCCTCGAACGACGTGTGCGCGACCAGCGTCCAGGCCACGCGGCGCTGCGCCGGCGTGGCGGGCGGATCCAGCGCCAGCACCTGCTCGGCGACGCTCGCGGCGCGCTCGTTGTCGTGCAGCTTGAACAGCGTGTCGGCGGCGTTGGTGAGCACCGCGGGCGTGCGCGAGTCGGCCGGGAACGCGGCGGCGAAGCGCAGGCTGCTGTCGACGCCGGTGCGCTGCAGCGGCACCAGCGCGTCGCCGGCGACGCCCTTCTGCTCGGCCGCGTGCGCGAGCAGCGCCGAATAGCCGGCGTCGGCACCGTGCGGATGCGTCGGGTACTCGTAGGCGGTCTTCTCGTATTCGACCGCCGACGCGCCGAACTGGCCGCTCTCGTAGAGCACCTCGGCCAGCAGGAAGTTGTTCTCCGCGGCCTCGGGGTCGGACGCGAACTCGGCCAGCCACGCGCGGTACCACTTCGCGGCCTCCACGTAGTCGTCTTTCGACTTGGTCTTCTGCGCGCTGGCGTGGTAACGCTGCGCCAGTTCGGCCAGCGCGGTCTTGACCAGCGGCTGCGCGTGCTCCCAGCCCTCGGGATTGGCCTTGCGGAACTCGCCGGCCAGGCCGTACTGCGCCACGTAGTCCTTCTTCGCCGAGAGCGCCAGCTGGTCGAAGCCGGCCTCCTGGTCGATGGCGATCACCTGGGCCTGCATGGCCGGCGCCTGCGCATCGAGCGGGTTCAGGCGCGCGAAGCCGGCGTAGGTGTCGGCGGCGTCCTTCGGGCGCTCCTGCTTCAGGTACAGCTGGCCCAGCTGCTGGTACACGCGGAACTCGTACGAGCGGCGCGCGTCGCTGGTGATGTAGGCGGGGATCGAGTCGGCGCCCTTCAGGTTGGCCAGCGAGATGCCGATCACGCGCAGGGTGTCGTCGACGAGCTCCTTGTCGGCGCGGGTGAGCGCGTCGGACTTGTCGAGGTCGTCGTCCTTGATGCCCACGATCTTGCCATCGAGCACGCCGAAGAACGAGGCGAGCGCCTCTTCCAGGTTGCCCTGCTTGAACTTGGACCAGCCCTGCATGTACAGCGCGCGCTCGACGTACGGGTTGTCCTTCTGGCCGTTGAGCACGAGCGTGTAGGCCTGTTCGGCCTTCGGGTACTGGCGCAGCGTGAACAGCAGCTCGCCGCGGCGGAACTCGGCCTCGTCGAGATAGCGCGTCTTCGGGTACTGCGCCACCAGCTGGTCCAGCGTCTTCAGGCCTTCCTCGAGCTGGCCGCCCTGCTCCTGTGCCCGCGCGAGCTGGTACAGGATGCGGTCGTTGTCGGGGTCGTTCGGATACGTCTTGAGGTAGTCGCGGTACTGCGCGACGGCCGCGGTGTAGTCGGGCGTGCCGCTGGCCGTGGGCGTGGTGGCGTTCTGGTTGTCCGCGCTGGCCATCGACAGGTCGCCCAGGCGGCGCAGCGCTTCGGCGCGCTGCCTGGCATCGGGCGTGACGGCCAGGAAGTTGCGGTAGGCCGCGATCGCCTTGTCCTCGTTGGCG
This sequence comes from Betaproteobacteria bacterium, assembly GCA_013289985.1. Classification (GTDB taxonomy): domain Bacteria; phylum Pseudomonadota; class Gammaproteobacteria; order Burkholderiales; family Burkholderiaceae_C; genus Scleromatobacter. Next base: position 317,494 of record JABCYW010000001.1, read on the forward strand.
GGAATGCCCGGGTCGGAGGCGATCACCACCTCGCGGGTGAGCAGGGTCTTCAGCGTGGGCGCGTCGTCGGGCGTGGCGCCCGGCTTGTGCGTGCCGGCCAGCATCGAGCAGGCGCCCAGCGAGCTGGTGAGCAGCAGCAGGGCCAGCGTGCGCGGCCGCGGCGCGAGCTTAGGGCTTGGCCGCATGGTCGCCCTCCTTCGGTTCGGTGGCGCGGTCGTACAGCTGCGCGACGGCGTAGCGGGCCTGCGCGGTGTACTGCGCCAGGCGTTCCTTCTGCGACTTCAGCTCCGTGATCGCGATCTCCTGCAGCGCGCCCTGCTGCTCCTTGCCCAGCGCGGCCACGCGCGGCATCAGCACGTCGACGCGGGCCTGGAGCTCGGCGATGCGGCGCGCGAATTCCTCGAAGTGCGCGGGCTCGTCACGCTGGGCCCGGGCCAGCTGCTCGTCGTGCGCGCGGGCATCCACCAGCGCGTCCTCGGTCTGCTTCTGGCCCTTCTTCGCATCCCACACGCGGGCGGGGAATTCGTGCGCGAGCTGCCACGCGAGCGCGCCGGCCACGCGGCGCAGGCGGTCGTGGGCCTCGACCAGGCCGGGATCGGCGTCGGGCGGCAGGCTGGCCAGCGTGCCGGTGACGCGCGCCAGGCGTTGCTGCAGCTCGCGCTCGTTGGCGTCGGCGAAGGCGACGCCGTCGGCGGCCTCCTCGGCCTGCTTCACCGCCGCGGCGTTCTCGTCGCTGCGCTGCTGCAGGTGGGCGATGTCCTGGCCGCTGGCCTGCTGCTGCTCGCGGATCTTCGGGACGCGTTCGGCGAAGGCCTGGCGGCGCGTGGCCAGCATGTCGCCGAACACGCCCAGGTTCTCGTGCCATTCGGCCAGGTTGTGGCCGAGGAACTGCAGGTCGCGGTAGTTCTTGAACGCTTCCTGGAACTCGTTGCCGGCGATGACCGGCGTGAGCAGGCGGGCGTGCGGCATCAGCGGCACGTCGCGGAAGGTCTGGAACCAGCCCATCTCCTCGCCCGGGTTGCGCGACATCAGGCCCTCGATGAGCTTGCCGTCGCGGATCGCGGCGATGGTCGCGTCGACGTTGGCGTCCTCGGTCTCGAAGTTGGCGATCGCGCTCTCGTAGCGCTGCAGCGCCTGGGCGTCGGCGTGCAGCTCGGCGTAGGCGTAGGGCACGGCCAGCTGGGCCTCGAGCACCGCGGAGTCGGTGGAGTCGCGTCCGGCCAGCTCCACCCAGGGCACCAGCGCCAGCTTGGGGCTGCCGAGCGCGTCGGCGGCCCAGCCGAAGCCCAGCAGCGCCGCGTTGGCCTCGATGCCCTGCAGGCGCACGCGCTGCAGGTAGGCGCGCGCGTCCTGCGGCTTGCCGGCCTTCAGCGCGGCGAAGCCGAGCGCGACGTTGGCCTTGTCGCGCAGCGCGCGGCCTTCCTCGTCGGGCATGGTCTGGCGGCCGAGGTCGTCGAGCATCGTGGTGCCGTGCGCGGCGTCGCCGCCGCGGATCAGCGCCACGCCCAGGTTGTAGCGCGCGTACAGGTCGTCGCCGCGCGGGCCCGCGATGGGCGTGAGGATCTTGCCGGCGCCGGCGTTGTCGCCCAGCGCCATCAGCACGTTGGCCTGCAGCAGCCGGCGGTCGTCCTCCAGCGGCGCGGGCAGGCGGTGCTCGATGCGCGCGAGCGCCTTGTTCGCCTCGGGCATCAGGCCGCGCTGGTAGCGCACCTTGGCCAGGAAGTACCACGCGCGGTCGCGCACCGACGGCGCGGCGCCGCGCGCGAGCAGCGCCTCGAACACCTCGCCCGCCTGCTGGTGCAGGCCGTAGGACAGCAGCAGGCCGCCACGAAGGATCTCCGCCTCGTCGGCGTGGTGCTGCATGCGGTTGAAGACCTGCGAGGCCTCCAGCTTGGTGATGGCCGGGAAGTAGCGCCCCTGGTAGAACTCGAACAGCACGTCGCCGTAGTGCGGATCCAGCACCGGGTGCAGCGGCGGATCGGCGGGCACCTTGTCCGGGTCGTCGGCTGCGCGCGCGCCCGACATCGCCAGCGCGCCGGCCACGAGGGCGGCGACCACGGCCAGGTGGAAGGAGAAGCGCGAACGCTGGCGCATCGTCGTCACTGCCAGACTTTGACGTCGAATTCCGGCTGCAGCTTCTGCTGCACGTCCTTGATCTGCAGCTCGATGTACTTGGGCTCGGTGGTCTTGTCGAACTTGATCGTGGTGGCGCGCTTGTAGTCGCGGTCGTGCGGGCCCTTGCCGGTGAAGAACGCGACGATCTCGTGGCTGCCCGCGCGCAGGTCGCCCAGGTAGACGCGCTGGACGCCGCCGCGATGCAGCGCCTGCACCTCCAGCGGCGTGTAGAGGTAGGTGGACACCACCTTGTCGTCGAGCCTGATCTGCACGGAGTCGAGGTCGAACAGCAGGCCCACGTCCATGGACACGAACACGGCCACCTGCGTGTTGGCCGGGAACAGCAGCTCCTCTTCCAGCACCAGCAGGTCGCGGTTCAGGCTGATGACGTCGGCCTTGGTGGCCTGCACGCGGTCGTCGAGGCTGCCCTGCGGCACGCTCGCGGCGGCGGGCGCGGCCGCGCTGGCCGCGGCATCGGGTGCCGAGACGGCGGCCGGCAGCGGCGCGGAGGCCGGGGCGGCGGGTGCGTCGGCCGCGAAGGCGGGCGACAGCGCCGTGGCGCAGAGTCCGAGGGCGATCAACGCCGCGCGAGTCAGTTTCAGCATGCGGGCTCTCACTTGTCTTTCAGAACGTGGCCGACAGGACGGTGTTCATCACGCTCGCCTTGTAGGAATAAGGCTTGCCGGTGCGCGCGTCGGTGTAGTCGGCGTAATGGAAATCGATGAACTGGTAGGTAGCGCTCAGCTTGACGTCGTACTTGCCCGGCACGCTGCGCAGCGTGTACGACACGCTGGCGCCGGGGCCGAAGTCGTGCATGGTGCTGAGCTCGCGGTTGCGCGTGACGTAGAGCGTCTGCTGCGGCGCGTTGTCGCTGTAGAACAGGGCGTGGTTCTGGCGGTAGTAGCGCACGAAGCTCTCGAGCAGCCAGCCCGGCGCGAGGTTGCGGTTGTAGCCCAGCTCCAGCGTGTGGCCGCGGATGCCCCAGGTGTCCCAGTAGTAGCGGTAGTCGGCGCGGAACGCGCGGCGGTTGTCGGCGCCCTCGGGCGTGATGTCGCCGGTGGTGGACAGCTTGAGCGCCTTGCTCTCGCGGGTGCGCGGGTCGTTCTCGTGCACGTAGGTGCCGAACACGCGCGCCAGGCGGTACGGACTGCCCAGGTAGCCGTCGTCGTTGATCGATTCGAGGTTGGCGCTGGCCGTCCAGCGCGGCGTGAGGATCTGCGTGACGCCCAGCCGGTATTGCCAGTGGCGCGCGGTGTCGATCCAGCCGGGCGTGCCGTGCTGGCCCACCTTGTCGTGCGCGCGGCTGTAGCCCATGGTGACGGTGGTCATGCCGCCGAACACGTCCTGCGTGAGGTCGACGCTGAGGGTGCTGGCCTGGTAGTCGGGCTCCACGCTGCGCGAGCCCGAGACGTGGATCAGCGAATCGCGCACCACGTAGTCGAGGCCGATCTCGCCCTGGTCGCGCGTCTCCTTGTACTTGCTGGCCGTGGTGACGACGTCGATGGACGCGTTGCTCACCGCGTCCACGTAGTAGCTGCCCGACAGCGCGACGCGATCGAGCATGCTCTTGCGCACCAGCACGGCCGGGCCTTGCGCGATGACGCCGCCGCCGTCGTACAGGTGGTACATCGTCTCGGCGCGGTCTTCCGGCAGGTCCACCGCGTGCACGCTGCCCGAGACGATGGCACCGCCGACGAGGCCGGCGACGGTCGCGGCGTTCTTAATTGCAGCCACAGCCGCCCCCCTGCACGCCGGTGGCGCCGCGCGAGCCTTCGCGCACCGTGTAGACGTGATCCTGCTGGCGGCCCGGCAGCTCGTTGAGCGAGGCCTTCATCACCGGGTCGGCCAGGCGCTCGCGCTCGTAGGGCTTCACCCAGGGCTCGATCGGCTTGTAGGCACAGCCGGCGAGCACGAAGGCGGCGCCGGCGAGGACCAGGACGGAGACAGGACGGAAGGCGCGCATCGTCATTCCTTCAGCAACCCGCGGATCTGCTGTTCGTAGTCGTCCTCCGTGCCCGCGCGGTAGCCGCGGTGCAGGAAGCGCATCTTGCCGTCGCGGTCGATCACGATGGTGGACGGCATCGTGTTCAGGTCGTACAGCTTGCTCACCTTCTTGTCGGTGTCGAGCAGCACCGGGAAGCTCACGTTCAACCTGGCGGCGGTGGCCAGCGCGGTGTGCGGGTCGTCGTCGACGTTGACGCCCAGCAGCACGAAGCCCGACTTGCGGTACTTCTGGTACAGCGTGTCGAGGCGCGGCATTTCCTCGCGGCACGGGCCGCACCAGGTGGCCCAGAAGTTGACCAGAACGACCTGGCCGCGCAGTTCGTCGAGGCGCACGTTGCGGCCGTCGGAGCCGCGCAGCGTGAAGTCGGGTGCGGCGGCGTTGGCCACCGGCACGGTGGCGCCGGCGGTGCCCATGGCCGATGTTGCGAGCGCGGCAAAGGCGGCGGCGACGAGGGAGCGGATCATGCGCATTTGGGTTTCACCTGGCTGGAATCGAACGGTGGAGACGGGGGTGTCGTCAGGGATATCGACGACGCGGCCGTGCGATCAAGCCGGGACGGAGTCGGTTTTGTCAGAAGAAGAACGAGAATCCCAGCGACAGCTCGGGGTTCTGCGTGGCGGATCGCTTGCCGAGCAAGTCGAGCGTGAAGATGTGGTCGCGGACGTCGGCCCGCAGCGCCACCCAGTCGGCCAGGAACAGCTTGGCGCCCATGCCGAAGTTCCAGGTCTGCATGCGCTGCGAGTCGAAGGAGGTGCTGCCGATGCCCGCGATCGCGTACATCGTGGAGGCCTTCGCCCAGTTCTTGCCGACGAAGATCTCTCCGGGCAGGAAGTTCCAGCCCAGCGACAGGTCGTAGTACTTCAGCTTTTCCTGTTCGGCGGTGAAGATGCCGCCCGGCAGGATCTGGCGGAAGGCCTTGTCGGTGACCTTGGTGCGGCCGTAGGTGGCCTCGACGAAGAAGTCTTCCGTGACGTCGTAGCCCAGCCGGGCGCCCCAGTTGAAGCTGGTGCCGAAGTTCTGCGACGAGTAGCTGCCGCCGAACAGGCCGATCTCGAAGTCGTTGGACGGGTACTTGGGCTTGTGCACGTCGCGGCGCTCGACCTGCGGCACGATCACCTGGTCGGGCGTGTCGACCGCGGGCGCGTCGGCGGCGCGGGCGTTGCCGTGGGCCAGCAGCGCCAGCACGCAGGCGGTGGCCAGCGTGGCCGCCGTCGCGCGGGCGGCAATGGAGTACTTGCGCGATGCAGTCGTGGAGCGGCTCTTGGCGGTCATGGGCGGCGCATCAGAAGAAGAAGGAGAGTCCGGCGGTGGCCGCGCGGTACTCGAGCGAACGCTGTTGGGACACGAACGCGGTGTAGATCGCGTAGTCGGCCCGGATCATGAAGCGGTCGGTGAGGTGGTAGCGCGCGCCGACGATGGCATCGGCCAGGCGCGCGTTGGTGGTCTGGAAATTGACCAGGCTCTGGTTCGGGATGTTCTTGAACTGGCCGATGCCAATGCCGGCGAACGGCGAGAAGCGCTGGTCGGACCACGGCTCGGCCTGCAGGTTCACGTGCCACAGCGTGGTGCCCGAGAACACGCCCTGCACCTGGCCCAGCGTCGACTCGAAGCTGAGCGTGTCCGAGATCCGGTACGACAGCCAGAACTTGATCAACGGTTCCTGGTGGAAGCGGCCGTAGCCGGCGCCCAGCTCCCAGCGGCGCGCCAGGTAGTCGTTGAACGCGATGTCGCCGAACGGCGCCGCCAGGCCGTTTTCGGCCAGCGTGGTCTGCAGCTGCGCGCGCGTGACCCAGCCTTCCTTGCCGGTGGCCGTGCGTACCTTGTACCAGTCGGTGTGGCGCAGCTCGATGGACACCCATTCGCCGCGGCCGGCCACGTAGAAGATCGGGTAGCCGCGGCCGGGGAAGGTGTGCAGCTCGATGAACGGGTCGGTGACCTGGACGCGTTCCACCTTCTCGCCGCCGGGCACGCTGTCGGGCGTGGGCACGGTGGGCGCAGAGACGGTGGCCAGCGGCGCGGGGATCTCGACGGTCTTCGTGGTGCCGGGCACCGGCACGGTGGCGACGGGAGGCTTGTCCGCAGGGGCGGAGGCCGACGCGGCCGCGTCGATCGGAACGGCCGCCGGCGCATCGGCCGCGCGTGCGGCGCCGCACGCCAGCGCGCACGCGAGCACGCACGCCAGCCAGCCCGCGGCGAACCGGGGTGCGTTGGGCGACGAGAGGACGGCGCGCACGCCGTTCATTGGGTGTTGCACGTACCCGTCGCCGGATCCGCGGGAGTGAACATGCTGTAGCTGGCCGCGCTGAACTCGTTCTGCCCGTTGGGCACCGGATGGCTGATCCAGTAGGCGATCAGCTTGGCGTTCGGGTCGTCCTGGCTCGTGAAGATGCGGCCGCCGCCGTGCAGCACGTTGAGCACCAGGGGCTTGTCGAACAGGCGGCTCTGGATCGGGCTGCCGAACACCGTCGTGCCCTGCGCCGAGTAGAAGTTCTTGTACATGTCGGTTGCGCGGATGGCGGTCGCCGTGGCGGAGTCGGTGGCCGCGGCCGTCAGGTCGGCATCGCTCACCGGTTGGGCCGCGACGATCACCCGCAAGGCGCCGCCGGTGCCTGTGTTGCTGTCATGGCAACCCGAGCCCGAACACGTGTTCGTCGAGGAGACGCCATTCTGGACGATGGGCAACTGCTTGAGAAAGATCGGGAAGATGCATTTCTCGAAATAGGGGAACGCCAGCGAGGCGCCGCCGGTGATCACCGGGTTCGTCACGTTGCCGGGGTTGCTCAGTGGGCCGCCGCCGCCGCCGCAGGCAGACAACAGCGCGGCCCCGAGGACCGCGCTGACCAGCGCGCGAAGCCGCGCGCCGGGATGTGAAAACGTCTTCGAGATCAGCATCTTTATGGAGTCAGGCAACCCGAATGGATCCAGCTCGCGATGGTCGCATAGTTCGCGCCGTTCGCGGGGAGTACCGCAGTGGTCTGGCTGGTTGCCGAATCCGGGTGCGGGATCGTCGACGGACGCGTCAGCAGGTAGCTGGTGGGCGGGTGGCAGACGTCGTTGACCATGGTCATCGTCACGCCCCAGTCGCCGTCGGGGTCGCCGGTGAGCACGAAGCGGTTGTTGGTGAACGAGGTCGCGCCTGTCGGGGTGTTGGTGGATCCGAGGGCCTGGTGGCAGCCGGCGCAGGTGCTTTCCAGGATCGGGTAGACGGAGGCGATGAACGAGTTCTCGTCCAGCGTCGGCACCATGATGGCGGTGCCGCTGGTCGGGTCGAACGGGTCGTTGTAGTACTTGCCGCCGGTGTCGATCCACTCGGCCAGCAGGCGCTTCTCGCCGGCGTTGAGCATCTTGGAGTGATCCGGCGCGGTGGACGGCGGGTTCGGGTGCGAGGCCTGGGCGGCGGCGTCCGACATCAGCGTCTGGCCCGACAGGATCTCCATGAGCCGGCTCTTGCGCGCCAGGCCCACGGCCTCGCCTTCGCTGGCGGCCGTGTTCACGAGTGCCGCCTGGCGCACCAGCATCGGCACGCCGTCGTCGAAGGTGATCTCCGGACGGCCCGAGGCGTCGAGCTGCGGGTCGCCGATCATCAGCCGGTCGTAGGACACCACGCGGCCGTCGCCGGCGATGGTGGCGCTCAGGTCGGTGTGGTCGGACACGTTGTGGCAGGTGGTGCAGGTGTTGGCGCCGCGATCGCGCGTCCACAGGGGCTGGATGTGCGTCGGATAGTTGATGACGCCGTTGACCGGCACCGGCGTGACGAGGTCGTCGGCCGGGTTCGGGTTGCCGGTGAAGCGCAGCGCGACGGCCGGGCGGGCGGTGACGCCGGCCTGGGTGGTGTCGGCCCAGATGTCGGTGGACACCATGTCGGGCTTGAGGGTGGCGGCGGTCGGGTCGAGACGCACGCGGGTCTCGGCCATCGTCTCGCCGGACTGGTGGGCGCTGGCCATCGCGGCGATGATCGCCGACGGCACCGTGTTGGCGATCGCGCCGGTGTTGATCGGCGCGCCGCGGCGCGGGCTGTGGCAGCCGTCGCAGGTGCGCTTCTCGCCGGGGCGTACCTGGATCCAGTTCGTGTGGGTCTGCAGCGCGCGGCCTTGCGAATCGACCACGGCCAGCGCGATCGGGGTGTCGGCCGGCACGTTCAGCTTGAACGAGCCGTCGGGTTCGATGGGCGCGTAGCCGAGCACCTGCTGGGCCTCGAAGTCGGTCTCGCCCAGCGAGCTGCGCATCTTCATCATGTTGGTGGGCGGCGCCACGGCGCGCACCGCGCGGATGAAGCGGGCCGGCGCGCAGTTGTACGCGGCGTCGGCCGGGTTCTTCATGCGGGCGATGTCGGCCACGGTGGCGCGGGTGTCGTTGACGTCGACCGGCGTGGTCTGCGGGATCAGCGTGGTGCAGGTGCCGGTGGCGTCGGCGGCCGTCAGCATCGCGGCGCCCATGCGGCCCAGGCCGTCGGTGTCGTAGACGCTCTTCACGTTGAGCGTGCCCAGGTGCTGCGAGGCGAGCGTCGAGTCGAGCGCGGCGGGGGAGCTGGTGGCCGGCTCGGTGCGGGCCTGGATGGCCACCGGGTCGACGTACATGAAGCCGGCCGGCGGCGTGGCCACGGGCAGCATCGACTGGTTGGCCGCGTTGAACATGTAGACGGCGTAGGGCGGCGGCACGTTGTCCTGCACCGGGTCGAGCGCGCTCTCGGCGATCGGGCGGTTGGTGTCGGCCAGCAGCGCGAGCTCGGCGGCGGAGAGCGTGGAGCAGGGCACGACGACGCCGTTCTTGGTCACCTCGCACGGGCGGTACGAGACCAGCACGCGGTCGGTGCCGTCCCACAGCGGATAGGGGGCGGTGAAGCGGCCGTACGTCGAGATGCCGCGGTCGATGTTGACCGTCTTGTCGGTGGCCTGGGCCTGGCCGCCGATGGCGGCAACCGACTTCGTGGCCGGCGTGTTCTGCTCGGAGTAGTGGGCCGCATCGATCAGCATGATCGCGCCGCCTTCGTTGGTGCGCTGCAGCGGCATCAGGTCGGACGTGAGGAAGCCCGCGTACTTGCCGGCGGGATCCATGTCGCGCGGGTGCAGGAAGCTGTTGCCGTCGCTGTGCGAGCCGTACAGCACGAACATGTCGGTGCCGTCCGGGTTGACCGTGAACACCTTGAAGTGGTTGCGGCCGCCGACGTGGTCCCAGCGCGAGAACATGATCTGGCCGTTCGGTCGGATCACCGGGTTGCGGTCGTGCGACTGGTTGAACGAGATCTGCGTGATGTTGCTGCCGTCGAGCGCCATCGTGTGCAGGTTGAACACGCGCTCGCGCTCGTACTCGTCCAGCGCGTAGTAGCTGTGGCCCAGCGCCTGGTTGGGCATCGACTCGGTCTGGCGGTTCGACGAGAACACGATGCCCTGGCCCGCGGGCAGGTACACGGGGTGGATGTCGTCGTCGTTCGTGGACGAGGTGACGCGGCGGAACGTGCCGCCCGTCAGGCCGCCCGTGGTCATGTCGTATTCCCAGACGTTCCAGTGGCCGGTGCAGGCCGGCGCGCCGCCGACGGTCACCGCGTTGGAGGCGGGACAGCGCATCGAGAACAGGATCTTCTTGCCGTCCCACGAGACCTCGGGCGTCTCCGCATCGCCCTTGCCCAGCGTGAACTGCGCGGTGATGTTGTGCTCGGGGGCGCTGGGCGAGGCCTTCTCGCGGATCATCAGGTCGCCGCCCGGCGCCGTGGGCGCGCCGTTGGTGGGATTGAGCCCGATGGTGTTGACGCGCTTGGCGTACGCGATGGCCACGTCGCCCTGCACGGTGACGGTGCTCGAGGCGGACTTCGAGCCGCCTCCGCAGGCCGCGAGCGACAGGACGCCGGCGGCGGCCAGGGCGCTTGTGCCGGCGAGAAGGGTGCGCGTCGGGAACATGATCGGCAGCTTCATGATGGGGGTTTCTTTCCTGGGTTCTTCTGATCCGTCTCAGCCGAGAAGGCCGGCGGAGTAGTGCAGTGCGCCCTGCGCATCCACGATCACCGCGTCGACGCCCGGATGGGCCTCCACGAAGCGCAAGCCTTCCTCGACGCCCAGCACGAACACCGTCTTGGAGAAGGCTTCGGTGGTCAGGCCGTCGTCGGCGATGATGGTGACGCTGCGCACGCCGGCCGGAGAGCGGCCGGTGCGCGGGTCGAGCAGGTGATGGCAGCGGACGCCGTCACGCTCGAAGAATCGTTCGTAGTCGCCCGAGGTGGAGATCGAGACGTCTTCCAGCGGCAGCACCGCCACGACGGCGCCCGCGCGGCGCGGGTCGCGGACGGCCACCGTCCACGGACGGCTTCCGCGCGCGCCCATCACGTGGCTGTCGCCGCCGGCGGCCACCATCGCGTTGGCGATGCCCAGCCGGCGCAGGATGGCCACGGCGTTGTCCACCGCGTGGCCCTTGGCGAAGCCGCCGAGGTCGATGCGAACGCCCGGGCGCGCGAAGCGCACGCTGTGGGTGGCGGCGTCGAGCTGCAGGTGGCGCCAGTCGATCAGCGGCAGCGCGTCGGCCAGCGCCGACGGGTCGGGGGCGATGCCGGCGCGGTAGTCGTAGAGGTTGCCGGCGCTGGCGAAGGTGATGTCGAACGCGCCGCCGGACAGCCTGGAAAACGCCACGGCGCGCGACAGCAGGCCGAACATGCCGGGGCTGACCCGCACCGGGCCCTGGGCGGCACCCGCGTTGACCAGCGACAGCTCCGAGTCGGCCTTGTGCGGGCTCATCGTGGCGTCGATGCGGTGCATCTCGGCCATCACCGCGGCGATGGCCGCCTCGGCGCCGACCCGGTCGCCGGCCTGCAGCTCCACGCTCACCTCGGTGCCCATGATCGCTTCCTCGGCGCGATACCAGCCGCCAGCCGATCCCTGGGCGGGAGTCGGCGACGGCGAAACGCTGGCGGCGGCGGGCGGGTGGACGATGGTCATGTGGTGCGTGACCCCGGGCCGGGATGGCGCGAGGGGCCCTGAGGACGGGCGGGAAATCGTTGTTCTGGAGGCGCGTGCGGATTGCACACTCCGTCGCTTCGCCAGCATCTTCGCAGTGAAGACCTTTGAACAAGCGTGAAAAAGTTCCGGTTTCCCGGGCGCACTGTTTCCCCCAACAGGTAATCAGTAAGCAGATGTTCTGTTAGGGGTCGCCGGGCCACAGATGTGTACAAACGCAACGCAAAGACGCCGCCTTCGTGAGGTACTGCACGAAATCCGGACGGCCCCGAAACCGGTGGAAGCAACAAAAGCGGCGCCCGCGGACGCCGTCGTCGGGGAGTCACGGGTTGCTCAGCGGCCCGCAGAGGCCGGCGCCGACGCCGCCTGCGCGGCCATCGCCCGCATGTCGTCCAGCTGCGTGCGCAGGAACTGGGCGATCGGATCGTCCGGCTGGGCCACCTTCAGTGCCTGGTTCCAGGTGGTGAGCGCGCCGCGGATGTCGCGCTGCGTCATCAGCCAGCTGCCCTTGAGCGCCAGCGCGCGCACGTTGTTCGGGGCTATCGCCAGCGCGCGCTCCACGAGCTGGATCGGCTCGCCGTCGAGCCGTCCGGTGCCCGTGGCGGCCAGCATGTCGGCCAGGTTGGCCAGCAGCTCGGCGTCGTTGGGGCGCAGCGCGACGGCCTTGCGGAAGTCGTCGACCGCGGCCTGGCCATGGTTGAGCATCGCGTTGGCGCGCGCCGCCTGCAGCCAGCCGTTGGCGTCGGTGGGATGGCGTTCGGCGCGATCCTGCATCTCGGCCACCTGGGCCTCGGCGGACGGGCCCGGACCGGGCGGCGCGTCGGGCGTCACCGGCAGCAGCCGCGGCGAGCCCACCCAGGCGTAGCCGCCGCCGGCAACGACGGCCACCAGCAGCGCCAGGGCGATGACGAGGCCGCGCGTGGGCCGGGCGACGGCCGCGGCCGCGCCGGCCGCGTCGGTGACGTGGGCGACGGCGGGGCCGCGCCAGGCCAGGATCGCCAGCGTGGCCGCGGCGAGCGCGAGGGACAGGATCACGAACAGCGTCATGCTCATACAAGATTCACGGGGCGGTCGACCGCGATGGACTCGTCGTCCAGCAGCGGCTCGGGTTCGAACTGGTCGTCGGACAGGCGGGCGCGGCGACGGATCACCACGGCCAGCGCGGCCAGCGCGATGAGCAGCAGCGCGGCCGGCGCGAGCCACAGCACGGCCGTGCTGGCCTTCAGCGGCGGCCGGTAGAGGATGAAGTCGCCGTAGCGATCGGTCATGTAGCGGCGGATCTGCTCGGGCGTCTGGCCGCGCTGCAGCATCTCGCGCACTTCCTGGCGCAGGTCGACGGCCAGGTCGGCGTGCGAGTCGGCGATGGTCTGGTTCTGGCACACCAGGCAGCGCAGCTCGCCGGTGATCGCCAGCATGCGGGCCTCCAGCGCCGGGTCGGCGGCGGTCAGGCGCGCGGCAGGCGCCTCGAACTTCACGGTGGCTTCGGACGCGGCCGCGGCCGCGGCGGACGGCGCCGAGGCCGGCGCGTCGGCGGCGAGCGCGGGTAGCGCCGCGCCCAGCGCGAGCAGCAGCGTGGCGAGCAGGCGGCGCGGGTCAGCCATTGAGCTTCCTCAGCAGCGGCAGCACCTTGCCGTTGAGCACCTCGGGCGTCAGCGCGCCGATCTGCTTGAAACGGATCACGCCCTGCTTGTCGATGACGAAGGTCTCGGGCACGCCGTAGACGCCGAAGTCGATGCCCACCCGGCCGTTGGCGTCGAACAGCGATGCGTCGTACGGGTTGCCGCGCTCGGCCAGCCACGCCTGGGCGGGCTCGCGCTGGTCCTTGTAGTCGAGGCCGTAGATCGGCAGCGCCTTCAGCTTGGCGAACTCGACGAGGTACGGATGCTCGTCGCGGCAGCTCTCGCACCACGAGGCCCAGACGTTGAGCATCCACACCTTGCCCAGCATGTCGGCGCGGCGGATGGTCTGCTCCGGCTGGTCGAGGCGCGTGAGCGCGAACTCGGGCGCCGGCTTGTCGATCAGCGGCGAGGGCACCTCGTGCGGGTCGTGGTTGTTGTACAGGCCCTTCGCGAAGAAGCCCACCATCACGAGGAAGATCGCCAGCGGGATCAGGAACTTCAACACCTTCATGCCGACTCTCCGCTGGCGCCCAGCGGGCCCACCACCGGCACCGGCCGGCTGGGCGGCAGCAGCGGATCCTCGGCGCGCGCCTGGCGCGCCTTCTGGCGATAGCGCCGGTCGCTGACCGCGACGATGCCGCCCAGCGCCATCAGCAGGCAGCCGCCCCAGATCCAGTCGACGAAGGGCTTCACGTGCACGCGCAGCGTCCAGGTGTTGGGCTGCACCGATTCACCCAGCGACACATACAGGTCGCGCGTGAGGCCCGGCTGGATCGCCGCTTCGGTGGTGGGCGTGCGCTGCACGCGGTAGATGCGCTTCTGCGGGTGCAGCACCGTCACCTCGCTGCCGTTGCGCGTGACCGGCAGGTCGCCCTCGATGGCCTCGTAGTTGGGGCCGTGTACCGGGTGCAGGTCGGCGAAGCGGAACTCGTAGCCGCCCACCGTGGCGCTGGAGCCGATGGCCATCGTCAGGTCTTCCTCCACCTCGTAGGTGCGCACCATGCTCACGCCGAACGCGAACACGGCCACGCCCACATGCGCCAGCCACATGCCCGTGAGCGAGCGTGGCCACTGGCGCATGCGGGCGAACAGGCCCAGCTGGGTGCCGCCGTCGGACTTCAGGCGCTCGACGATGTCCACCACGATGGACGCGGTGATCCAGTACGCCATCAGGAAGCCCAGCATCGCGCCGAGCGACAGCTTGCCGGCCAGCCAGGCCGTGATCAGCGCGCCCAGCACCGAGGCCAGCGCGGCCCAGCGCAGGCGATGGAACAGCGACGGCAGCGAGGCCTCCTTCCAGCGCGCAAGCGGGCCCAGCGCCATCAGCAGCACGACGGGCACCATCAGCGGCAGGAACACCGTCTCGAAGTACGGCGCGCCCACCGAGATCTTGCCCTTGTCCAGCGCGTCGAGCAGCAGCGGGTACAGCGTGCCCAGCAGCACCGAGGCGCAGACCACGACGAACAGCATGTTGTTGCCCAGCAGCATGGACTCGCGCGACACCAGCGCGAAGCGCGCGCCCAGGCCCACCTTCGGCGCGCGCCAGGCGTACAGCGCCAGCGCGCCGCCGACGACGATGCCCAGGAACACGAGGATGAACGCCCCGCGCTTCGGGTCGGTGGCGAACGCGTGTACCGACGACAGCACGCCCGAGCGCACGATGAAGGTGCCCAGCAGCGACAG
>JABCYW010000002.1 GCA_013289985.1 Betaproteobacteria bacterium
GATCACGGCCGCCAACGCGTCGAGCATCTCGGACGGCGCCGCGGCGCTGGTGCTGATGCGCGAGTCCGACGCGGCGAAGTACGGCGCGAAGCCGATCGCCCGCATCGCCGGCCACGCGGTGCACGCGCAGGCGCCCGAGTGGTTCTCCACGGCGCCCGCCGGCGCGATCGCCAAGGTGCTGAAGAAGACGGGCTGGAGCGCCCAGTCGGTGGACCTGTGGGAAGTCAACGAGGCCTTCGCCGCCGTCACGATGGCCGCGATGAAGGAGTTCGACCTCGCGCACGACATCGTCAACGTGCATGGCGGCGCCTGCGCTCTGGGCCACCCGATCGGCGCCTCGGGCGCGCGCATCGTGGTGACGCTGCTGGGCGCCCTTCGCAAGCAGGGCAGGAAGCGCGGCGTCGCGGCGCTGTGCATCGGCGGCGGCGAAGCCACGGCGATGGCGGTGGAGCTGCTGTAATCGGCCTGAAACCGGAGGCGAGCTTGAAACGGCGGGTAACGGTGAAAGGCCGTGTTCCGCATCCCCGATGCGGACCCGGCACACTGCGTGCCTTTGAATCGACAGCGGCGCGTCTGTCCGAACTCCCTCCGCGAGGACGACGTCGACTGTCCGCACCCGCAGAAGGCTCCCCCCATGTCCATGACCGATTCCTCCACGATCATCGCCGACGAGTCCGCCATCGCCGCCCTGGTGCAGGTAGGCGAACGCATCGAGCACGTCAGCCGTTTCACGCGCGAGGAGATCTCGCGCTTCGCCTTGCTCACGCTCGATTCGAACCCGGTGCACCACGACCGCGAGGCGGCACGGCAGGCCGGCCTGTCCGACGTGATCGCCAGCGGCCAGCACACGTCCGCCCTGATGAGCGGCCTGGCCGCGACGTACTTCTCGCGGGCCGACGGCGGCGTCGCGCGCTCGATGCTGTGCCTGCATTTCAACTTCGCCTATCGCGAGCCCATCTTTGCCGATTCCGACGTGACGATGCGCTGGGTGGTGGCCAGCACCGAGTGGAACGCCAGCCTCGACGGCGTGATCGCGCAGATCGAGGGCAAGGCCACCGTCGCCAATGCACTGGCTGTGATCGCGCGCGGCACGGTACTGGTGCGCCGCGCGTCATGACGGTGAACGAAATGAGCGGGCGATGAACCGCTGGCTGCTGCGTCCGCGGGTCATGGGGTGGATCGCCGCCGCGGTCTTCCTGTGCATCGCGCTGTTCCAGTGGCCGGCGAGTCCCGCGGCCAGCAGCCGTTTCGCCGCGCTGGCCGGCGCGCCGCCGTTCGACGAGCGGCCGGCCGGCTATACCCTGTCGGGTGTCCTGGCGGCGCTCCACTCGCTGGGCCCCCAGGGGTTGGCCGACTACGCGGCCTACCGCACGCTGGACATGGTGTTCCCGTGGCTGCTGTGCGCGCTGGTGGCCGCCGTGATGCTGCGCCTGGACGCGCCGCGCGCCACGCTGTGGCCCTGGCTGGCGGCCATCGCCGACACGATCGAGAATGTGCTGCAGTGGCGCATCCTGCTCACCCGCGACGATCTCTCGCCCGAGCTCGTGCAGTGGGCCAGCGGCGTCACGCAGGTCAAGTTCGCGTTCTACGGCGGCATGCTGCTGATGCTGCTGGTCGTGGGCGTGCGCGCGCTGTGGCGCCAGCACCGCGCGCTGCGTTGAGCGTCTTCCTTCGAAAGCCGACACCATGTCTTCTCCTCCCGCCCGCAACGTCCTGATCGTCGGCGCCTCGCGCGGCCTCGGGCTGGAGTTCGTGCGCCAGTACCGCGCCGACGGCGCCCGCGTCACCGCCACGGCGCGCGACGACGCCGGCCTGGCCGCGATCGCGGCGCTCGGCGCCAAGCCGCTCAGGCTCGACGTGGCGGACGCGGCCAGCGCCTCCGGCCTCGCCTGGACGATCGCCGGCGAGGCCTTCGACACGATCTTCCACGTCTCGGGCGTCTACGGCCCGCGCAGCACCGGCCTGGAGCCGCCGTCGGTGGCCGACTTCGACGCGGTGATGCACACCAACGTGCTGGGCGCGATGCGCGTGCTGCCGCAGGTGGCCGAGGCGCTGGCGCCCGGCGCGCGCATCGGCGTCGTCTCGTCGCGCATGGGCTCGATCGGGCTGCGCGCCAGCACGGCCGGCTGGACGTACCGGGCCTCCAAGGCGGCCGTCAACTCGGTGGTGAAGGACGCCTCCCTCGCGCTGGCCGGCCGCGCGCTGTGCGTCGCGTTCCACCCCGGCTGGGTGCGCACCGAGATGGGCGGCGCCGATGCCGACATCGACGCCTCCGAATCGATCGCCGGCATGCGCCGCGCGATCGCCGCCCTCCGCCCGGAGGACACCGGCAGCTTCCTGAACTACGACGGGACGCCGCTGGCCTGGTGACATCGAACAACGACTGAGCAAGAGACAACCATGTACCTCTCCGAAGACCATCGCGCCGTGCAGGACGCCGTCCGCGCCTTCGTGCGCGACCGCATCGCGCCCAAGGCCGCGGCCTGGGATCGCGACTGCCACTTCCCGCGCGACGAACTGCGCGGGCTGGCCGAACTGGGCTGCTACGGCATCGCGGTGCCGGTCGAATGGGACGGCGCGGGGCTGGACTACCTCTCGGTGTCGCTGATCCTCGAGGAGATCGCCGCCGGCGACGGCGCCACCTCCACCATCATCAGCGTCACCAACTGCCCGGTGAACACGATCATGATGGCGTTCGCCAACGCCGAGCAGAAGGAGCGCTTCCTCAAGCCGCTGGCGCGCGGCGAGATGCTGGGCGCGTTCTGCCTGACCGAGCCGCACGTGGGCTCGGAGGCCGGGGGCCTGCGCACCACCGCCGTGAAGGCCGGCGACCAGTACGTGCTCAATGGCGTCAAGCAGTTCATCACCAGCGGCAAGAACGGCGACGTCGCGATCGTGATGGCGGTCACCGACAAGGCCGCCGGCAAGAAGGGCATCAGCGCCTTCCTGGTGCCGACGAACACGCCCGGCTACGTGGTGGCGCGCATCGAGGAGAAGATGGGCCAGCACGCGAGCGACACCGCGCAGATCCTGTTCGAGGACTGCCGCATCCCGTCGGCCAACCTGATCGGCGAGGAGGGCCAGGGCCTGAAGATCGCGCTGTCCGGGCTGGAGGGCGGGCGTATCGGCATCGCGTCGCAGGCCGTGGGCATGGCGCGCGCGGCCTTCGAGGCGGCCGTGGCCTACGCCAAGGACCGCGTGGCCTTCGCCAAGCCCATCTTCGAGCACCAGGCGATCCAGTTCAAGCTGGCCGACATGGCCACGCAGATCGAGGCGGCGCGCCAGCTGATCCATCACGCGGCGAGCCTGAAGGACGCCGGCCAGCCGTGCCTGAAGGAGGCCGCGATGGCCAAGCTGTTCGCCAGCGAGATGGCCGAGCGCGTGTGCTCCGCGGCCATCCAGGTGTTCGGCGGCTACGGCTACACCACCGACTTCCCGGTGGAGCGCATCTACCGCGACGTGCGCGTGTGCCAGATCTACGAAGGCACGTCCGAAGTCCAGAAGATCCTCATCGGGCGAGCCCTGGCGCTGTGAAGCCGCTGCTGGTCTCGAGGAGAGGCATCCACCCGATGCCGTCTTCAAGAAAGATGAGCGCCTGGCTGCAGATCGACGGCTCGCTCAGCGCGCGCATCGCGTCGGTGAGCGGCAGGCTCGCGGTGCGCGTGCTGCGCCAGGGCCGGGTGCGGCTGCAGCCGGCCGAGGCGCAGCGGCTGCGCTGTCCCGCCGGCGCGGCCGCGCACGGTCGCGAGGTGATCCTGCTGGCCGACGGCGTGCCGGTGGTCTATGCGCGGTCGGTGCTGCAGGCGGTGCACGCCCGCGGCACGTGGAAGGCGATCCGCGGGCTGGGCAACCGGGCGCTGGCCGACCTGCTGTTCGGGCTGCCGGCGGCGCAACGCTCGAGCTTCGAGTTCGCGCGCTTCGCGCCGGGGTCGGGCCTGGCCGCCACCGTGCATCGGCGCTGGCGCGACGCGACGGGCACCGATTGGGGCCGGCGCGAGGTCTGGGCGCGCTGCTCCGTGTTCAGGCGGCGCGGCGCGCCGTTGCTGGTCACCGAGTGCTTCGCGCCCGCGATCGCGGTGTTCGACGCGCCGAAACGCGCGCGCGCCGTGCCCTGGCGGCCGCCCGCGCGGCGCGAACCTGCGGGTTAGCCCGGACCCTCGCCGTAGCCGGCCCGTATTTCGGAACCCGTCCGCTGCAGTTCGTCGCAAACGCCGGGCATCCCGCGACCATCGAGGGAACCATTGACGCCGTGGCGACCCTCAAGTCGTCATGTTGAAAAGTTGCAGGCCGCGCGGCTTCCCGCTGCGCGGCGGCAGGCCGTCTCCGGGCGGCCGCGGCCTGTACCGCCGGCGCTCCAAGAGAGTGCTTCCACGGTCGGGCTGAACACCGTCAATCCCACCCGAGGACGCCCCTTGAATCCCTTTCGCCCCGCCACGCTGGTGGCTGTCGTTGCGCTGGCCATGGCCGCGCAAGCCGCCGTCGGCGCACCGTCGCCCGCCGTCACCCACACCGGCCTGGACAAGTCGGGCATGGATCCCGCCGTGCGACCGCAGGACGACCTGTTCCTCGCGATGAACGGGGGCTGGCTCGCCAGCACCGGGATCCCGGCCGACAAGACGGCCTGGGGCGCGGTCTACGAAATGCGTCAACTCTCCGACCAGCGCGTCAAGGGCATCGTCGAGGAGCTCGCCGCCAAGCCGCAGGCCGCCGGCTCCGTCAGCGCCAAGATCGGCGACTTCTACTCGAGCTACATGGACACCGCGGCCATCGACGCCGCCGGCATCCGGCCGCTGGCGCCGTTCAAGGCGCAGGTGTCGGCCGTGAAGAACAAGAAGGACCTGGTCCTGCTGATGGGCCGCTGGGCCGGCGTCATGGACATGCCGCTGGGCCTGGGCGTCGGCCCCGACGCCAAGGAGCCCGGCGTCTATTCGGCCGGCGCCGATCAGGGCGGCCTGGGGCTGGACGATCGCGACTACTACCTCAAGGCCGACGAGCGCTTCGCGAAGGCGCGCGCCGCCTACGCCACGTACCTGCACGCGATCCTGGCGCTGGACGGCGACAGGAACGCCGTCATGGACGCCAGGTCGGTGATGGCGCTGGAGACGAAGATCGCCACGGCGCAGTGGTCCAAGGAGGCCAACCGCGACCCGGTCAAGACGTACAACCCCATGACGCCGGCGGAGCTGGCGGCCCACGCGCCGTCCGTCGACTGGAAGGCCTGGCTCGCGGCCGGCGAGTTGCCCGACGCGCCGTTCGTCTCGATCTCGCAGCCCAGCTACGCATGGGCGCTGGCCAAGCTGGTCAAGGACGAGCCTCTGGACGTCTGGAAGGCCTACCTGCGCGTTCGCCTGCTCGACGCGAATGCGCGCATCCTGCCGGCCGCCTTCCGCGACGCGAGCTACCAGTTCCACGACGTCGCGATCACCGGCGTCAACCAGGACCAGCCGCGCTGGCAGCGTGGCGTGGCCAGCGTCAACGCGGCGCTCGGCGAGGCCGTCGGCCAGGTCTACGTGGCGCGCTACTTCCCGCCGGCCTACAAGGCGCGCATGGTGGAGCTGGTGGACAACCTGCTCAAGGCCTATTCGCAGTCCATCGACAACCTCACGTGGATGAGCCCGGCCACCAAGGTCGAGGCGCACGCCAAGCTGGCCAAGTACGGCGTCAAGATCGGCTATCCCGATGTCTGGCGCGACTACGGCGCCCTCGAGGTGAAGGCCGGCGACCCGGTGGGCAACCGGGCGCGCGCCGCGCAGTTCCTGTACCAGCGCCGTGCCGTCCGCAACGGCAAGCCGGTGGATCGCACCGAGTGGAGCATGACGCCGCAGACGGTCAACGCCTACTACGCACCCGACCGCAACGAGGTCGTGTTCCCGGCCGCCATCCTGCAGCCGCCGCTGTTCGACATGCAAGCCGACGACGCCGTCAACTACGGCGCCATCGGCGCCATCATCGGCCACGAGATCAGCCACGGTTTCGACGACCAGGGCAGCCAGTACGACGGCGACGGCCGGCTGCGCAACTGGTGGACGGCCGACGACCGCAAGGCGTTCGACGCCATCACGTCCAGGCTCGACGCGCAGTACTCGGCCTACGAGCCGCTGCCCGGCACGCACCTGAACGGCAAGCTCACGCTGGGCGAGAACATCGCCGACCTGTCGGGCCTGCAGATCTCCTACAAGGCCTGGAAGCTGTCGCTGGGCGGCAAGCCGGCGCCGGTGATCGACGGCGTCACCGGCGAGCAGCGCTTCTACTACGGCTTCGCGCAGGAGTGGCGGTCGAAGACGCGCGACGCGCGCGCGCTGCAGCTCATCGTGATCGATCCCCACTCCCCGGCGAGCTTCCGCGCCGACGGCGCGGCGATCAACAGCGATGGCTTCCACGAGGCGTTCGGCACCAAGCCGGGCGACCGGATGTGGAAGGCGCCGGAAGACCGGTTGCGCCTCTGGTAGCCCGGCTGTCCCTTTCGAAGAAGACGGCGGCCGCCCCGGCTCGCCGCGTCCACCACCACCGAGGAAAATCCTGATGCGTCCCTTCCGTCCCGCGACCCTGGTCGTCGCCCTGTCCCTGACCTTCGCGGCCGACCTGTCCATCGGCGCGGCGCCGCTGACCGTCGCTCCCGCAGCCGTCGCCCAGTCGCCGCTGACCTCGGGCCTGGACAAGTCCGGCATGGACACCAGCGTGCGTCCGCAGGACAGCCTGTTCGGCGCGATGAACGGCACCTGGGTGAAGAACATGCAGCTCCCGGCGGACAAGGCCGACTACGGCACGTTCACGATGCTCGACGACCAGTCCAACGAACGCGTCAGGAAGATCATCGAAGGCCTGGCCGGCAAGCCGCAGGCGCCCGGCACCGCCGGCGCCAAGATCGCCGACTTCTACAACAGCTACATGGACACCGCGGCCATCGACGCCGCCGGCATGCGTCCGCTGTGGCCGTACCTGGCGCAGGTCGACGCCGTCAAGACCCGGGCCGACCTGATGCGCCTGATGGGCCAGTGGGTCTCGTTCGTCGACCTGCCGATGGGCCTGGGCGTGGGCCCCGACGCGAAGGATCCGACCGTGTACTCGGCCGCTGCCGGCCAGGCCGGGCTCGGCCTGGGCGAGCGCGACTATTACCTGAACAAGGACGCGCGATTCGCGAAGGCTCGCACGGCCTACGTGGAGTACGTCCGCAAGATGCTGGCCGCGCAGGGCAGCAAGAACGCGAAGGTCGAGGCCGCCGCGGTGATGGGCCTCGAGACCAAGCTGGCCAAGGCGCAGTGGGCGCCCGAACAGCTGCGCGATCCCGTCAAGGGCTACAACCCGCTGACGGTCGCCCAGATCGCCGCCAAGGCGCCAGACGCCGACTGGAAGGACTTCTTCGCCGCCGGCGAGCTGGCCGATGCGCCGTTCGTCTCCATCGGCCAGCCGAGCTACGCCCAGGCGATGGCCAGGCTGGTCCGATCCGAACCGCTGGACGTGTGGAAGGCCTACCTGCGCGCGCACCTGATCGACGCCGTCGCGCTGGAGCTGCCGGCCGACGTGCGCGAGGCGCGCTTCCAGTTCCACGGCGTCGCGATGAGCGGCGTCAAGACCGACCGCGCGCGCTGGGAGCGTGCCGTGCGCACCGTCAACGGTTCGATGGGCGAGGCCGTCGGCCAGCTCTACGTGGCCGAATATTTCCCGCCCGCGTACAAGGCGCGCATGGTGGAGCTGGTGGACAACCTGATGAAGGCCTACGCGCAGTCCATCGACGGCCTCGCGTGGATGAGCCCGGCCACCAAGGTCGAGGCCCACGCCAAGCTGGCCAAGTACGGCATCAAGATCGGCTACCCCGACACGTGGCGCGACTACACGGCGCTCGACGTCAAGTCCGGCGACCCGCTGGGCAACGCCGTGCGTGCCGCGCAGTTCGAGTACCACCGCCAGGTGGCGCGCAACTCCAAGCCGGTCGATCGCACCGAGTGGGGCATGACGCCGCAGACGGTCAACGCGTACTACGACCCGACCAAGAACGAGATCGTGTTCCCGGCCGCCATCCTTCAACCGCCGTTCTTCGACATGAAGGCCGACGACGCGGCCAACTACGGCGCGATCGGCGCCATCATCGGCCACGAGATCAGCCACGGCTTCGACGACGAAGGCAGCCAGTACGACGGCGACGGCAAGCTGCGCAACTGGTGGACCGCCGACGATCGCAAGGCCTTCGACGCCGTCACGTCCAGGCTCGACGCGCAGTTCTCGGCCTACGAGCCGCTGCCCGGCGTGCACGTCAAGGGCAAGCTGACGATGGGCGAGAACATCGCCGACCTGTCCGGCCTGCAGATCGCCTTCAAGGCCTGGAAGCTGTCGCTGGACGGCAAGCCGGCGCCGGTGATCGACGGCCTCACCGGCGAGCAGCGCTTCTACTACGCGTTCTCGCAATCGTGGCGCGAGAAGGTGCGCGACGAGGCGCTGCTCAACCAGGTCACCACCGACCCGCATTCGCCGGGCCAGTTCCGGGCCGACGGCGCGTCGATCAACAGCGACGGCTTCCACGAGGCGTTCGCCACCAAGCCGGGCGACAAGCTCTGGAAGGCGCCGGCCGATCGGATCCGTCTCTGGTGACATGATGCGGGGGATGAACGAGTCCCTGCTTCCCGAACTCCCCGCCAGCGCGCGCATCCGCGCGAACGAGCTGATCAAGCGCAGCGGCCGCGCGCTGCTGGGCCTGGTCGGCCCGCCGGGCTCCGGCAAGTCCACGCTGGCGGCGGCGCTGCAGGCGGAGTTCGCGAGCGTGGCGCAGGTGGTGCCCATGGACGGCTTCCACCTGGCCAACGCCGAACTCGAGCGCCTGGGCCGGCGCGCGCGCAAGGGCGCGCCCGACACCTTCGACTCGGCCGGCTACGTGGCGCTGCTGCGCCGGCTGCTGGCGCAGGCCGACGACGAGATCGTCTACGCCCCCGAGTTCCGGCGCGAGATCGAGGAGCCCATCGCCAGCGCGATTCCCATCCACGCCCGCACGCAACTGGTCATCACCGAGGGCAACTACCTGCTTCTCGAGGAGGGTCCGTGGGCGCGGGTGAGGGAGCTGCTGGACGAGATCTGGTATGTGGACGTCGACGACGCGCTGCGCATCGACCGCCTCACGCAACGCCACCAGCAGTTCGGCCGCAGCGCCGAGGACGCCGCCGCGTGGGTGGCGGGCACCGACGAGCCGAACGCGCGCCTGATCGAGGCGTCGCGGGCGCGGGCGTCGTTCGTGTTCCGCTGGGACGACGACTGACCAGCTGCCCGCGGCCCGTTACGCCACGCTGATCGGAATCACCCGCCCGCGCTCGTTCGCCCCGGCCTTCGTGGCCGCATCGCCGCCGCGGCCGTGCCACTTGTCCAGCAGCACGCGCCACTGCGCGCGCCCCGTGGCGAGGTTACCCAGCTTCACGTGGCCGTAGCCGCGGATGCGTTCGGGCACGCGGGCGATCTGCTGCGCCAGCGAATGCCTCTCGGCGTCGAGCAGCGGCAGGATTTCGTTGCGCAGCATCGTCTCGTAGTCGTCCGCGAGCTGGCGTTCCAGCCTGCGTTCTTCCGTGTGGCCGAACGGATCTGCCCAGGTGCCGCGCAGGCCCTTGAACTTCGCCAGCGCGCGCAGAGCGGGCATCAGCCACGGGCCGATGCGCATCTTCTGCGGCCGGCCGTTGGGGCCCGGGCGCGCCAGCAGCGGCGGGGCCATGTGGAATTCCATCCTGCCCACCGTCTCGAACTGCTCCGCCAGCGACTTCGCGAAGCTGCCGTCGGTGTACAGGCGCGCGACCTCGTACTCGTCCTTGATCGCGAGCAGCCGCGAGAACTGCTGCGCCACGATCGTGGTCAGCGGCGCGCCCGCGGCGCCGAGCGCCTGCTCGCGTGCGTGCACCGCCTCGACGAGCGAGCGGAAGCGCGCGGCGAGCGCGGCGTTCTGGTACGCGGTGAGGAACGCGACGCGGCGCTCGACCAGGCCTTCGGGGCCGAACAGCGACAGCTTCGCGGAGGCGTCCGCCGGTGGCTGGTCGGCGCCCATGATGCGCTTGAACGCGGTCGGGTCGGTGACGGCCAGGCGGCCGATCGCGAAGGCCGTCTTGTTGTTCTCCACCGCCACGTTGTTCAGCTCGATCGCCCGCATCAGCGCGGCGTGCGACACCGGCACCAGGCCGCGCTGCCAGCACGCGCCCAGCATGATGATGTTGGACGGCATCGTGTCGCCCATCAGCTCCTGCGCCAGCGCCTGCGCGTCCACCAGCTGCACGCGGTCGTCGCCGGCGGCGTGGTGCAGCTTGGCGACCAGGGCCGGCGCGTGCATCGTCGCGTCGGGGTTGCGCACGAAGGCGGCGGTGGCGATCTCGTGGGTGTTGGCGAGGATGGACGTGCGGCCGTTCTTCACCGTGGCCAGCGCGTCGTCGGAGGCGCCCACCACCAGGTCGCAGGCCAGCAGCACGTCGGCCTGCTGGGTGTCGATGCGCACCTGGTTCAGCTGGTCGGCCGTCGGCGCCACGCGCACGAACGACAGCACCGCGCCGCCCTTCTGCGCGAAGCCCATGAAGTCCAGCACCGAGGCCTGCTTGCCCTCCAGGTGCGCGGCCATCGTGATCAGCGCGCCCACCGTGACGACGCCGGTGCCGCCGACGCCGGTGACCAGCATGTCGAACGGGCCCGTCCAGTGCCATGCCGCGGGGCGGCCGATCCTCTCGATCTCGGCTGCCAGCCGCGTGGCGTCGAAGCCCGAGCCCACGCGCTTCTTCAGCGTGGCGCCCGTCACCGTGACGAAGCTGGGGCAGAAGCCGTTGATGCAGGAGTAGTCCTTGTTGCAGGAGCTCTGCTCGATGTGGCGCTTGCGGCCCCACTCGGTCTCCACCGGGATCACGCTGAGGCAGTTCGAGGCCTGGCCGCAGTCGCCGCAGCCCTCGCACACGGCCTCGTTGATGAAGACGCGCTGGGGCGGATCCGGGTACTCGCCCTTCTTGCGGCGGCGCCGCTTCTCGGCGGCGCAGGTCTGGTCGTAGATGAGGATGGTGACGCCCTCGACCTCGCGCAGTTCGCGCTGCACCGCGTCGAGCTCCTCGCGCGGGTGGAACGTGGTGCCGTTCGGGAACAGGTTGGCGTGCGCGCGGTGCGGCGCGATGTCGTCGCTCACGATGACGACGCGCTTCGCGCCCTCGGCCTCCACCTGGCGCGCCATCTCGGGCACCGACAGCGAGCCGTCCACCGGCTGGCCGCCGGTCATCGCCACGGCGTCGTTGTAGAGGATCTTGTAGGTGATGGTGGCCTTGGCGGCGATCGCCTGGCGGATGGCCAGGTAGCCCGAGTGGTAGTACGTGCCGTCGCCCAGGTTCTGGAACACGTGCTTCTCTTTGGTGAAGCGCGAGTGCGCGGCCCAGTCGACGCCCTCGGCGCCCATCTGGATCAGGCCGCTGGTGTCGCGCTCCATCCAGCTGGCCATGAAGTGGCAGCCGATGCCGGCCAGCGCGCGCGAGCCCTCGGGCACCTTGGTGGACGTGTTGTGCGGGCAGCCCGAGCAGAAGTAGGGCTGGCGCTTCGTGGCGTCGCCCTCGTTGTGCAGAAGGCAGGGCATCGTGAAGTCAGTGACCAGGTGCGTGCGGTCCAGCGCGGGGTTCAGGCGCGCGAGCCAGCCGGCCACCACTTCCATGATGCGTGAAGGACGCAGCTCGCCCAGCGACGACAGCAGCGGCATGCCGTCGGGCGTGGTCTTGCCGGCGATGCGCGGGCGCTGCAGGTCGGGCAGGCCGTACAGCAGTTCCTTGATCTGCCGTTCGACCACCGGCCCCTTCTCCTCGATCACGAGGATCTCCTCCAGGCCCTGCGCGAACTCCGCCATGCGCGTGGGCTCCAGCGGGAAGACGAGGCCCACCTTGTAGATGCGCACGCCGGCCGCCGCGAGCGCGTTCGGATCGAGTTCGAGGCGGCGCAGCACCTCCAGGAAGTCGTAGTGCGCCTTGCCCACGGTGACGATGCCCAGCGTGGCGCTGGGGCTGGCCACGATGTGCTTGTCCACCGAATTCACCTTGGCGAACGCGCGCACGGCGGCGAGCTTCTCGGCCAGGCGCGATTCCAGCACCAGCGAGGGCAGGTCGACGCTGCGCACGTGCAGGTCCTGCGTGGGCGTGAAATCTACCGGCTGCGTGAAGTCCAGCGGGATCGCGTCGAGGTCGACGGTCATGCCCGACTCGACCACTTCCGAGATCGCCTTGAAGCCCACCCACGCGCCCGAGAAGCGCGACAGCGCCCAGCCGTACAGGCCGAACTCCAGGTACTCGGCCACGTTGGCCGGATGCAGCACGGGCATGCTCCACGCCTGCATCGCGAGGTCGCTCTGGTGCGGCATCGACGACGACACGCAGCCGTGGTCGTCGCCCGCCACGACGAGCACGCCGCCCTTGGGGCTGGAGCCGTAGACGTTGCCGTGCTTCAACGCGTCGCCGGAGCGGTCGACGCCGGGGCCCTTGCCGTACCACATGGCCGTCACGCCCTCGACCGTGCGCTTGGGGTCGAGCGCCACACGCTGCGTGCCCAGGCAGGCCGTGGCCGCGAGATCCTCGTTGATCGCCGGCAGGAACTCCACCTGCGACTCGGCCAGGAACTTCTTCGCCTTCCACAGCTGCTGGTCGACCATGCCCAGCGGGCTGCCGCGGTAGCCGGAGACGAAGGCGGCGGTATCGAGCCCGGCGGCCTGGTCGCGGCGGCGTTGCATCAGCAGCAGCCGCACGAGCGCCTGCGTGCCGGTGAGGAACACGGCGCCCGAATCGGCGGCCAGGTTGTCCGTCAACGCGTAGGGGCGCAGCGGTGCGGTGTCCGGGTCGGGCGTGGTGGTGATGTCCGAGGAAGGCAGGGTCATGGCATCTGGTTCGCGCAGGAAGGGCGCTCCGCTGGGCATGGGAGGCTGACCGACGATGCTATTCCTCGGTGAGCGTAGCGATCTTGCGCAATCAATGCGGATTCGTCTGAAAACGAGATGGGCATTTCGGAATGCCTGAAGATCTGGAATGAATGTCTCGACAGATGGTGAATCCGAGGGAAAATACGCCCATGACCTTGCCCGCCCCCATCGACCGCGTGGCCCGCCGCATCGCCGCCGCCCTGCAGCGTGACGGCCGCCAGAGCGCCCAGCAGCTTGCCGACAATGTCGGGCTCTCGGCCACGCCCGTGTGGCGCCGCGTGAAGGAACTGGAGGCCAGCGGCGTGATCCGCGGCTACGTGGCGCTGCTCGACCGCGAGAAGCTGGGCCTGTCCATCTGCGTGCTGGCGCACGTCACGCTGGTGCGGCACAGCGAGGGCGCCGTCGAGCAGTTCGAGGCGATGGCCCGGTCCAGCCCGGAGATCATGGAGTGCCACAGCACCACGGGCGAGGGCGACTACCTCATCAAGGTGGTGGCGCCCGACATGAAGGCCTACGACCGCTTCCTGCAGGACAAGGTGTTCAAGACGCCGGGCGTGGCCAACGTGCGCAGCAGCGTCGTCTTGCGCGAGGTGAAGTACGAGACGGCGTTGCCGGTGGATTGACGTCAATGCCAAGTGGAATAAATATATTCCATAGACGCATATTTGGATAAAATTATTTCCAAATGACGGACCACGAAAATCATTCCCTTGATCGCAGTCGCTCGGCAGCTCCCGTGCTCGAGCGCCAGTTGCTCCTGCAGTTTGGCGAGCGACTCAAGCGGCTGCGCAAGGCGCAACGGATAGGTACCGTGGAAATGGCGGAGCGGCTGGGCATTTCACGTCCCACTTTGCGCGCGGTCGAAGCCGGCGACCCGGGCACGGCGATCGGAACTTACCTGCGCGTCATGTCCGTGCTGGGAATCGCCGCTGAGCTCGCGCTGCTGTCCGGCGACATTCTCCAGGCGCCTCACAAAGGGGGCGCCGCCGCGCGGTCGCGCCGCGCGAGGCCGCTCGTCCAGGTCACTGTCACGGCCGAAGACGCGCGCCACCAGGTGCAGGACCTGCAGAGCCTCGCACTGCACGAGGAAGCGGTGCGTCTCGTGCGCGCCAACCCCGAACTCGTCGAACGGGCGCAGGACACGTTGAGGCGGTGGCTTTCCGCCGGCAATTCGCGCTCGATGGGCCTGTGGCGAGAGTGGGAAGACATCCTGGCCGGCCGGACATGGCGCAAGGTGCTCAGCCGGACACGCCGCGCGCAGGAGCTGCGCCAAGCCTCGCCCCTCGTCACGCTGCTGCCCGACACCGTACGCCAGGACGTGCTCGCGCAGGTGCGAGAGCTCAAGAAGGGCGTGGAACTCGGCGATGTCGCTTCCCCGGAATCGCCATGACGCGGGAGGAGCTTGAACATGTGATCCGTGCGAGCGCGGGCATCACGAACCAGTACGAATTCGTGATCCTCGGCAGCCAGTCCATCCTGGGCGCCATTCCTCATCCGCCGGCGATCTTCACCATGTCTGCCGAGGCGGATGTCTATCCGCTGCATGCGCCCGAACTCGCCGACGAGATCGACGGGGCCATCGGCGAAGGCTCCCAATTCCACCTCGCCAAAGGCTTCTATGCCCAGGGCGTCGGACCCGACACGGCCGTATTGCCGGATGGATGGCTGGAGCGCGTGCACCGCGTCCAGAACGCCAACACCGATCTGCGAGTGGGCTTGTGCCTGAGCGTTGTCGACCTCTTCCTCTCCAAGGCCTGGGCCGGGCGAGACAAGGATCGCGAGTTCTGCATCGAATTGCTGAGGCATGCGTTCGTGGCGGTCGAGGACGCGCTGGCCCTGGTTCCTCGGATGCCGCTGGACGGACCGCAGCAACAGACCTTGATTCGCCGCATCAGGCGATGGGGGCGATCTTCAATCCCCTGAGCGAGATGCGGCGGCGCCGAAAGCGCGCGCGACTTGCCACGTTCGGATGTACTCTGGCCCCAACGAGTCAGGAGGTCTTCAACATGTCCGACACGAATGAATCCGACCCGCGCCCGCTGGGCCTGGCGCGCGTGCTGAGCATCCAGGCGCACGCCAACCGCCTGGCCAACCGGCGCCTGCAGGCCGCGCTGGCCAACCTGTCCACGTCCGAGCTGCATGCGAAGCGCACGAGCTTCTTCCCCACCCTCATCGGCACGCTCAACCACCTGCTCGCGGTCGACCGCTACTACATCGCGGCGCTGCACGGCGAGCCCGACATGGTGGAGTCGTACAAGCGCTTCGCGCCGCACGACGAGCTCTTGCCCTACGCCGCGGCGCAGGACGCCAGCGACAACAAGCTGATCGCGTTCTGCGACAGGCTCGACGACGCGGGCGCCAACGCCGTCGTCCACATGCTGCACGGCGCCGACCCCACCCGGAGCGACCTGGCCTGCCTGGTGCTGAACCACCTGTTCATGCACCAGACGCACCACCGCGGCCAGGTGCACTCGATGCTCTCGGGCACGCACGTGAAGCCGCCGCAGCTCGACGAGTTCATCCTGCGCGTGGACGAGCCGTTCCGCGTGATGGAGATGTCGGCGCTGGGGTGGACGGAGCGCGAGGTGTTCGGTTGAGCGACGCGCCCGAGTTGCCCGATGTCGCGCTCGACCTCTGGCGCTTCACCGCCCGCGGCCGGGTGGCGGTGCAGGTGCCGCCCGATGGTTGCCGCGACCTGATCGTCGTCGCGCCGAGGGCGGGCGCCCCGGTGTGCTTCGTCAGCGCGCTGGCCGACACGACGGAAATGCCGGAATTCGCGCCCGGCGACCGGGCCGTCGGCGTCCGCCTGCGGCCCGGCGCGCAGTTCGACGAGACCGCGCTGCTGGCGCTGCTGCGCGACGGCGAACGTGCCGACGACAGCGACCTGATGGCCGCGATCGGCAGTGCGGTGCAGCTCGACACGCGGGTGCGCGAGGCGCTGGACTGCCTGCGTGAGGCGCCGACGCTGCTGTTGGCCCGGCGCCGGCTCGGCGTCTCGGAGCGCAGCCTGGAGCGCCTGCTGGCGCTGCGCACGCAACGTGGCCCGCTCTTCTGGCGCCAACTCGCACGGGCGCGCCGCTGCGCACGCGCGCTGGCGGGCACGGCGCCGCTCGCGTACCTGGCGGCCGAACACGGCTACGCCGACCAGGCGCACATGACGCGCGACCTGCGCCGCTGGTTCGGTGCCACGCCGACCGGGTTGCGCGCGACGCCTGGTTTCCTGGAGACCCTGGCGGCCCCCGCCTATGCGTGAGCGACCGGCGTGCAGATCTCGACCAGGAAGTCGTTCAGGTCGCCGACGTAGGCGATCGTCTGGCCCCAGGGCATCGCCGCGGGCTCCTGCACGAGCTTCGCGCCCGCACCGGTCGCGCGCGCGACCGCGGCCGCGACGTCGTCGGTGACGAACGCGATCTCGGCGGTCGGCTTGTCCAGCACCGGCGCCTGCGGCGTCTTGCCGATCTGGCGCAACAGCGCGTGCGACACGAAGGCCAGCGCGGTCGCGCCGGTCTCCAGCTCGCCGTACGAGCCGCTCTCGTGCGTGTAGCGGGTGCTCAGGCCGAAGGCCTTGCCGTAGAAGGCCAGCGTCGCGGGAACGTCCGCGACGTAAAGGATGGTGTAGCCGAATTGCATGAATCTCTCCGGATGCGATGGCGCCCACGATAGGGCAGGAACGCCGTGCGCGTCTTGAAGATTTCCGCCATCCTGCGGGCATCGTGAAATGACGTAATTGACGTTTACGTAAACGTCAATCGATAATCATCCACGCAACGTGTCAGGCCACGCGCGCGGCCTGACCGGACACGCGCCTCAACGAGACAAGCCAGAACCACTCCATGTCCACCCTCTCGACCCAACTGAACGCCCGCTCGGAAGACTTCAAGGCCAACGCCGCGGCGATGCGCCTGCTGGTGGACGACCTCAACGCCAAGCTCGCGAAGATCGCGCTGGGCGGCGGCGACGATGCCCGCAGGAAACACCTGTCGCGCGGCAAGCTGCTCCCCCGCGACCGCGTGGAGCGCCTGCTCGACCCGGGCACGCCGTTCCTGGAGATCGCGCCGCTGGCCGCGCTGGGCATGTATCCCGAGAAGGGCGGCCAGGACGCCGCGCCGGGCGCCGGCATGATCGCCGGCATCGGCCGGGTGGCCGGCGTCGAGTGCCTGATCGTGTGCAACGACGCCACCGTCAAGGGCGGCACCTACTACCCGCTCACCGTGAAGAAGCACCTGCGCGCGCAGGAGATCGCCGCGCAGAACCGGCTGCCGTGCATCTACCTCGTCGACTCGGGCGGCGCCAACCTGCCCAACCAGGACGAGGTGTTCCCCGACCGCGACCACTTCGGCCGCATCTTCTACAACCAGGCCAACCTCAGCGCGCAAGGTATCCCGCAACTGGCCGTGGTGATGGGCTCGTGCACGGCCGGCGGCGCCTACGTGCCGGCGATGAGCGACCAGACCATCATCGTCAAGAACCAGGGCACCATCTTCCTGGGCGGCCCGCCGCTGGTGAAGGCGGCCACCGGCGAGGTGGTGAGCGCGGAAGACCTCGGCGGCGGCGACGTGCACACCCGCCTGTCGGGCGTGGCCGACCACCTGGCCGAGAACGACATGCACGCGCTGGCGCTCGCCCGCGGCGTGGTGGGCACGCTCAACTGGCGCAAGGACGTGGGCGTCGCGCTGCGCGAGCCCCGGGCGCCGCTGCTGCCCGAATCCGACCTGCACGGCATCATCCCGCTGGACGCCGAGGGCAAGCCGGCGCGCAAGCCCTTCGACGTGCGCGAGGTCATCGCCCGCATCGTCGACGGCTCCGAGTTCGAGGAGTTCAAGGCGCGCTACGGCGCGACGCTGGTCTGCGGCTTCGCGTGGATCGAGGGCATGCCGGTGGGCATCGTCGCCAACAACGGCATCCTGTTTTCCGAGAGCGCCGACAAGGGCGCGCACTTCATCGAGCTGTGCTGCCAGCGCAAGGTGCCGCTCGTGTTCCTGCAGAACATCACCGGCTTCATGGTGGGCCGCAAGTACGAGAACGAGGGCATCGCGCGCGCCGGCGCCAAGATGGTGACGGCCGTGGCCTGCGCCAACGTGCCCAAGTTCACGGTGATCATCGGCGGCTCGTTCGGCGCCGGCAACTACGGCATGTGCGGCCGCGCCTACAGCCCGCGCTTCCTGTGGATGTGGCCCAACGCGCGCATCAGCGTGATGGGCGGCGAGCAGGCGGCGAGCGTGCTGGCGACGGTGCGCCGCGACGGCATCGAGGCCAAGGGCGGTGCGTGGTCGGCCGACGAGGAAGAGAGCTTCAAGGCGCCGATCCGCGACCAGTACGAGGCGCAGGGCCACCCGTACTTCGCCAGCGCGCGCCTGTGGGACGACGGCGTCATCGACCCGGCCGACACGCGTCGCGTGCTGGCGCTGGGGCTGTCGGCCAGCCTCAACGCGCCGATTCCGGACATGAAGTTCGGCGTGTTCCGGATGTGACGTGCGTGACGCCGTTCACAGCGTCGCGACAGGTTCGAACGCCGCGGGCCGCCGCAGCCGCGATGATGGCGTTCCTTCCAACCTCACCAGACACCGCATGACCTCTTTCGCCCCCCGATTCGTACCGCTGCTGGTGCTGCTCGCTGCGCTCGCCGTAGTGCAGACGGCTCATGCCCGCAATGAGAGCTTCAAGCGGCCCGTCGACCAGGCGCTGGCCAAGAAGCATCCGCGCGAGACCCTGGGCGAATTGCCCCTGCGCTTCGGCAGCGCGAGCGCGACAGGCGTCGATCTGCTCAACGGCGACGTCGTCGGGCAAGGCGTGGCGAGCATCATCATCGACCCGCGCAGGCGCGATCACCTGACCGACGACGAGGTCTGCCAGAACGCGTTCGACGACGCGATCGCCCAGCTGGCGGAACAGGCGCATCGCGCCGGTGCGGCCGCGGTCGTCGGCATCGTCTCCGATTTCAAGGACGAGGTCTTCGACGATCCGCGCAGTTACGACTGCCATGCGGGTTCGGCGAAGTCCTACGTCACCTTGCGCGGCAGGCTCGCGCGCACCTACACCGTGGCGAGCTCGCGCGCACTGCCGCGCGCAACCGCCTACGCTGCCCTTGACGATGTGAAGGCGGTGCCGATCGGGGACGCTGGCCGCGAACGCTACGCGTACTTCCTGACCTTGCCCAAGCCGCGCGCGTTCGTTGTCTACGAGGACGGCGCCTGGCGCTTCTACTCGAAGGATCCCGAGGCGATGACGAAGGCGCTCGACTATTGCGCGCGCGAAGGCCGCCGCTGCTGGCTCTACGCGGCCGACGACCGCGTCGTGTGGAGCGCGGACGTGAGCCAGCGCATCGGGTCGTCCACGCAGCTCGACGGCGGCGTGGCCAAGACCAATGCTTCCGGGGACGTGAATCAATGAACGCACGCCACATTCCCGCGCTGTTGCTGCTCGTGTCGGCTGTCATGTCGGCCCAGGCGCGCGACCGCGTGTTGCACCTGCCGGTCGACGAGGCATTGGCCGACGTCACCACCCGGGGCATCGTCGGTTCGATGACGGTGCGATTCGGTTCGGCCTCGGCATCGAACGTCGATGTCCTGACTCACGACGTGCAGGTCGACGGCGGCGCCCTGCCGGTGCGCGAGAACGCGTACCAGCGCGACAGCCAGCCGCCCAGCGACGAATCCGTGTGCCAGAAGGCGTTCACCGACGCGATGAAGCGCCTCGCCACCGCTGCACGCCAGGCGGGCGCGACCGCGGCCGTGGGCATCGTCTCGGACTTCAAAGGGCAGCTCGTGGACGATGCCGCCACCTATGAGTGCCACGCCGGCAGCTTCCACTCCTACGTGTCGCTGCGGGCGCAGCTCGCGCGCACGGTGTCCCAGGCGTCGCCGGTGCCGGTGAATTCCGGTTACGCCGACCTGGCGAACCTCGACGCCGTCCCGTCGACGCCGGCCGGCAAGGCGCGCTACGCGCACTTCCTCACGTTGCCCAAGCCGCGCGCGTTCGCGTTCCTCGAAGACGGCACGTGGCGCTTCTGGGCCGACACCCCGGACGCGGTCAGCAAGGTGTTCGACGACTGCGCGCGCCTGAACAAGCGGTGCTGGCTCTACGCCGTCGACGACGGCGTCGTCTGGAACGCGGAAGAAGGGCGGCGCATCGCCAGCGCGGCGCAGTGGCGCCTCGCGACGGCGCCGGTCGCGCCCAAGGACGAGCACCAATGACCCGTGCCGCGTCGGAGGCGCTGTCGACGGCCGGCAAGGCGCTTGCCCCATGGCGACGTGCGATCGCCATCGCGGCCGCCGCGCCAGAAAGGGCTTGCCAATGACACACTTTCGTCTCCCCCCGTTCCCCGTCGCGCTGGCCGCCGCGCTGGCCGCGCTCGCGCTGCCCGCTCAGGCCCGCAACGTCCGCCTGATGGAGTCGGTGCCCGACACCGTCCGCGTCACGCGCACGCACGACATCCTCGGCACGCTGGACCTGCGCTTCGGCAGCGACAGCGCCCGCGGCGCGACGATCGTGCGGCGCGACGTGGTCGTCAAGGGCGTGGGCACCACCCAGCTGCACGACGTCGGCCAGGACGACAAGGTGCGCCCGGCCGACCACGACCTGTGCGCCCGCGCGTTCGAGGACGCGATGACGCAGCTGGCGTTCGCCGCCCGCGGCGCGCGCGGCACGGCCATCGTCGGCGTGATCTCCAACTACGAGGGGACGGTGTTCGACGACCCCGTCCACTTCGAGTGCCACGTCGGCGCGCTCAAGGCCGCCGTCACGCTGCGCGCCCAGATCGCCTCGGGCCCGCTGGCGCCGGCGGACGTGCCGGCGGCGTCTCCGCCGGCCCCGCCCGCGCAGCCGCCCGCGATCTCGCCGCTGCCGGACGCGCCGCAGCCGCCCGCGCCCACCTTCCAGCCCCTGCCGCCGCGGCCCGCGCCGGCGTCGAACTGAGCGGCTTCACGATGACCGCCATCCTCCAGATCACCCGCGACGGCGCCGTCGCCCGCGTGTTCCTCAACCGCCCCGACGTGCGCAACGCGTTCAACGACAGCGTCATCGCCGAACTCACCGCGGCGTTCACCGGCTTCGCGGCCGACGCGTCGTTGCGAGCGGTCGTGCTGGGCGGCCACGGCAAGGCGTTCTGCGCCGGCGCGGATCTGTCGTGGATGCGCGCGATGGCCGACTACACGTGGGAGCAGAACCGCGCCGACGCGCAGGCGCTGGCCGACATGCTCCACGCGATCTGGTCGTGCCCGGTGCCGGTGATCGGCCGCGTGCACGGCGACTGCTACGCCGGCGGCGTGGGCCTGGCCGCGGTGTGCGACATCCTCGTCGCGGCCGAGGGCGTGAACTTCTGCCTCAGCGAGGCGAAGCTGGGCCTGCTGCCGGCCACCATCGGCCCCTATGTGGTCAAGGCGCTTGGCGAGCAGGCGTCGCGCCGCTACTTCGCCACCGCCGAACGCTTCGACGCCGCACGCGCCCACGCGCTGGGCTTCGTGCACGAGGTCGTGCCGGCGGACGCGCTCGACGCCAAGGTCGATGAACTCGTCGCTGCGCTCGTCGCCAACGGCCCGGCCGCCGTGCGCGCCTGCAAGAAGCTGGTGCAGGACGTCGCCGATCGCGTGATCGACGATGTGCTGCGCGGCGAGACGGCCAGGCGCATCGCCGACATCCGTGCGAGCACCGAAGGCAAGGAGGGCGTGCAGGCCTTCCTCAACAAGCGGGATCCGGCATGGCGTTGATGGCCCTCGCGGCAAGGTCGCGCCGTACCGTCGCCTGGGTCGCGCTGGCGTGGCTGGTGCTCGGCGCGGGCGTGGCGAGCGCCGCGGAGACGCTGGCCGCGAGCATGCGCGAAGAGGTGATCTACATCGACAAGCCGGGTCGCGGCGACGTCAAGCTCGAGACCACGCTGTTCCTGCCACCCGGAGACGGACCGTTCCCTCTCGTGATCGTCAACCACGGCAAGTCGCTGGGCGATCCTCATTTCCAGCCGCGCGCGCGTTTCCTGCTGCCGGCGCGGGAATTCCTCAGCCGCGGCTATGCCGTCGCGGTGCCGATGCGCCAGGGCTTCGCGGACTCCGGCGGCCGCTATCTGGGCACCGGGTGCGACATCGAAGACAACGGCAAGGCGCAAGCCGTCGACGTCGCGGCAACGCTTTCCGCACTGTCCAGGCGGCCAGGCATCGACGCCAGCCGAACGGTCGTGGTGGGCCAGTCGCATGGCGGCCTGGCCACCCTGGCGACCGGCGCGCTCAGGCTGAAGGAGGTCGTGGGACTCGTGAACTTCGCCGGCGGCCTGCGTCTTGAAAACTGTGCGCACTGGCAGGCCGACCTGACGAGCGCCGTGCGTGATTTCGGCGCGGAAACGCGCGTACCCAGCCTCTGGTTCTACGGCGACAACGACCAGGTCTTCGACACTGACTTGTGGCAGGGCATGTTCAAGGCCTACAGCGGCGCGGGCGGCCCGGCGCGCATGGTCGCGTTCGGCATCTTTCGCGACAACTCGCACGACATGTTTGCCTCGGGCGCCGGACTCAAGATCTGGGTGCCCGAGGTACGCAACTTCTTTCGCGAGCTGGGCCTGCCGTTCGACGTGAAATACCGCGTCGTGGTGGCTGACCACGAGACGCCGCCGCCCCCGCCGAGCCGCTTCGCGCCCATCGACGACGCGGCACGCATCCCTTTCGTGGGCAAGGAGGGCCGGGCCGCTTGGCGGGAGTATCGCGAGGCGGCACCCCCGAAGGCCTTCGCCGTGTCGCCGCACGGCCGCTGGTCGTATCGCTATGGCGACCCTGCCGCGATGCGTGTCGCGCTCGAGCGCTGCGCCGAGCGCGAGACCAGGGAACCATGTCAGCTGTATGCGGTGGACGACGATGTCGTCTGGCACGCCGAGATGTTGCCGACGGCTGCGGCCGCCACGAACTGACAACGAATTCGCTTTCCCGGAGACAGCAATGTTCACCAAGATCCTGATCGCCAACCGCGGTGAAATCGCGTGCCGCGTCGCCGCCACCGCGCGTCGTCTCGGCGTCAAGAGCGTCGCCGTCTATTCCGACGCCGACGCCAACGCCCGCCACGTGGCCGCCTGCGACGAGGCGGTGCGCATCGGCGAGGCCTCGCCGCGCGACAGCTACCTGCGCTGGGAGCGCATCATCGACGCCGCCAGGGCCACCGGCGCGCAGGCCATCCATCCGGGCTACGGCTTCCTCAGCGAGAACGAGGACTTCGCGCAGGCCTGCGCCGACGCGGGCATCGCGTTCATCGGGCCGCCGGCCAGCGCGATCCGTGCGATGGGCCTGAAGGCCGAGTCCAAGCAACTGATGGAGAAGGCCGGCGTGCGCCTGGTGCCGGGCTATCACGCGGCCGACCAGGATCCGGCGCTGCTCAGGCGCGAGGCCGACCGCATCGGCTATCCGGTGCTGATCAAGGCCAGCGCCGGCGGCGGCGGCAAGGGCATGCGCGTCGTGCTGTCCGGCGAGGACTTCGACGCCTCGCTGGCGTCGTGCAAGCGCGAGGCGATCAACAGCTTCGGCGACGACGCGGTGCTGATCGAGCGCTACGTGCAACGCCCGCGCCACATCGAGATCCAGGTCTTCTTCGACACCCACGGCAACGGCGTCTACCTGTTCGAGCGCGACTGCTCGGTGCAGCGCCGCCACCAGAAGGTGCTGGAGGAGGCGCCGGCGCCGGGCATGACGGAAGAGCGTCGCCGCGAGATGGGCGAGGCCGCCGTGGCCGCCGCGCGCGCCGTCAACTACGTGGGCGCCGGCACCGTCGAATTCATCTGCGAGCAGGACGGCCGCTTCTACTTCATGGAGATGAACACGCGCCTGCAGGTGGAGCATCCGGTGACGGAGGCCATCAGCGGGCACGACCTCGTCGAGTGGCAACTGCGCGTGGCGTCGGGCGAGCCGCTGCCGGCCACGCAGGCCGACCTGAAGATCCGCGGCCACGCGATCGAGGCACGCATCTGCGCCGAGAATCCCGAGGCCAACTTCCTGCCCGCCACCGGCACGCTGTCGGTGCTGAAGTGGCCGGCGCACGTGAGCTTCCGCCGCAACGAGGACGGCGAGGGCTTCCACGATCCGGCGCCGGTGCGCGTGGACACGGGCGTCAACGAAGGCGACGCGATCACGCCGTACTACGACTCGATGATCGCCAAGCTGATCGTGTGGGGCGACGACCGCGAGCAGGCGCTGGCGCGGCTGGACGCGGCGCTGGCCGGCACGCATATCGCTGGCGTGGTCAACAACGTGTCCTTTCTCCGACGGGTGGCGAAGACGCCGTCGTTCGCCGAGGCGCACCTGGACACCGCGCTGATCGAGCGCGAACGTGCCGTGCTGTTCGGCCACACGGGCCTGCCGCTGGACGTCGTCGCCGCGGGCGTGGTCGCGCGCGCGATGGCGCTGCAGCAAGGCTCGGTCGGTGCCGACCCGTGGTCGCGCCGCGACGGCTGGCGCATGCACGGCGTCTCGGTGCAGCGCTTCGATCTCGAATGGC
The DNA here is from genome assembly GCA_013289985.1 of Betaproteobacteria bacterium. Lineage (GTDB taxonomy): Bacteria > Pseudomonadota > Gammaproteobacteria > Burkholderiales > Burkholderiaceae_C > Scleromatobacter. The sequence continues at coordinate 24,350 of JABCYW010000002.1, forward strand.
AGGGCGAATCGCTGGAGGTGCTGCTGAAGTCGCAGCACGGCGGTGGCGCGCTGTTGAAGGTGGGCGACGCGGAGGTCGCGTTCGAATCGCGTTCGCTCGGCGGCGACCGCTACGACGTCACCCTCGGCATGCAGGCCGATTCACGCCGCCTCGCGCTGACCGTCTACCAGGTCGGCGAGCAGGTGTCGGTGTTCTCGCAGGCCGGCAGCGCGCAGGCCACGGTCGTCGACACCCTCGCGCACGCGGGCGAGGGCCACAAGGAGGCCGGGCGCCTCACCGCGCCGATGCCGGGCAAGGTCATCGCCTACCTGGTCAAGGCTGGCGACGCGATCAAGACCGGACAGCCGCTGGCGGTACTCGAAGCGATGAAAATGGAGCACACGATCGCCGCGCCCCGCGACGGCACCGTGGCCGAACTGCTGTTCGCGCCGGGTGACCAGGTCAGCGAGGGCGGCGAACTGCTCACCCTGGAGTAAGCCATGGCGTCACTGCCTGAATTCGTCAAGATCGTCGAGGTCGGCCCGCGTGATGGCCTGCAGAACGAGAAGAACCACGTGCCGGCGGCCGACAAGATCGCGCTCGTCGGCCTGCTGCAGGACGCCGGCCTGCGCGAGATCGAGGTCACCAGCTTCGTCAGCCCGAAGTGGGTGCCGCAGATGGCCGACGCGCTCGAGGTGATGGCCGGCATCGCGCGCCAACCTGGCGTGCGCTACTCGGTGCTGACGCCCAACATGAAGGGCTGGGAGGCTGCCATCGCGACGCGTCCCGACGAGATCGTCGTGTTCGGCGCGGCCAGCGAGGCGTTCAGCCAGAAGAACATCAACTGCTCGATCGCCGAGTCGATCGACCGGTTCGCGCCGGTCGTGGCCGCGGCCAAGGCGGCCGGCGTGAAGGTGCGCGCGGCGATCTCGTGCGCGGTCGGCTGTCCCTATGAAGGCGACATCGCGCCGTCGCGCGTGGCGATGGTCGCGAAGATGATGCGCGCGATCGGCGTCGACCACGTGGGCGTGGCCGACACCATCGGCGTGGGCACGCCGCTGAAGGTGCGCGCCGCGATGGAGGCCGCTCTGGAACACTTCCCAGCCGCCGAGACCAGCGGCCACTTCCACGACACCTACGGCCAGGCGCTCTCGAACATCTATGAATGCCTGCGTATGGGCATCCACACCTTCGACACCAGCGTGTCCGGCCTCGGTGGCTGCCCGTACGCGAAGGGCGCCACCGGCAACGTGGCGACCGAGGACGTGGTCTACCTGCTGCACGGGCTGGGCATCGAGACCGGCATCGATCTCGACAAGCTCGTGGACGCCGGCGCGTTCATCAGCAGGGCGATCGGCAAGCCCAACGGTTCGCGTGTCGCGCGGGCGATGCTGGCCAAGCGGGCCGATTCAACGGCAGCGAGCGCATGAGCACCGCAGTCCGCAGGACGGAGGTTGCCTTATGAGTCTGGAAGAACGCCCCGAAGGCTTCCAGCGCGTCTCGCAGGAGCTGCAACGCCTGGGCCATCCGCACGCGCCGCAATTCCTGGACACCGCCGCGCGCACCTCGCAGGAAGCAGCCGACGCGCTGGGCGTGGCCGTGGGCCAGATCGCCAAGAGCGTGATCTTCCGGCGCCGGTCCGACGAGGTGGCGATCCTCGTGGTGGCGTCCGGCGACCGCCGCGTCGACGAGAAGAAGGTGGCGCAGATCGTGGGCGCCATCGGTCGCGCCGACGCCGACTTCGTCAAGGCCAAGACCGGCTTCACGATCGGCGGCGTGTCGCCGCTGGCGCATGCCACGCCGGTGGTCACGCTGATCGACCGCGAGCTGTTCCGCTTCGATCGCGTGTGGGCCGCGGCGGGCCATCCGCACGGCGTGTTCCCGATGACGCCGGCCGAGCTCGAGCGCCTCACGGGTGCGCCGGTGCACGACGTGGTGCAGGCACTTTCGGCATGACGATCCGCGACGGCATCGAGCACGCGCCCGGCAGCGAGTTCTTCGCCGCGCGCCTGGCCGAGATCGGCGATGCGGGCCTGGTGCCGTCGCCCTGCGTCAACATCTGCAAGATCGATCCCTACACCAGCGTGTGCCACGGCTGCCGCCGCACGCTCGACGAGATCGCGGCGTGGAGCAGCCTGGGCGACGCCGACAAGCGCTGGGTCTGGCAACAGCTTCCGGGCCGCGAACCGCCAGTCTGATAAGGGAGAGCCCATGCAGCGCGTGATCTTCGACTTCGACATCGTCTCGCCCTACGCGTACCTCGCGTTCGAGCGCCTGCCGTCCGCGCTGGACGGGCTGTCGCACCACGTGGAGTACCGGCCGCTGCTGTTCGCCGGCCTGCTCAAGCACTGGGGCAACACCGCGCCGGTGGACGTGCCGCCCAAGAAGGCCTGGCTGTTCCGCCAATGCGCATGGATCGCCGAGCGCGACGGCGTGGCGTTCCGCCCGCCGGTGCCGCACCCGTTCAACCCGCTCGCGCTGCTGCGCCTGCTGGTGGCCAGCGTGCCGGCCGGGCAGCAGCCCAACCGCCGCGCGGTGGAGCTGGCGATGCGCCACGTATGGGCGGGCGACGGCGGCGATCCCAACGACGCGGTCGCGCTGCAGGCGCTGGCCGGCGCGATCGCGCCCGTGCGCGATCCCGCGAGCCCGGAGGTGAAGGCCGAGCTGCAGGCGCGCACCGCCCAGGCGGCCGCCGCGGGCGTGTTCGGCGTGCCGTCGTTCCGTCTCGACGACGGCCAGCTGTTCTGGGGACAGGACGGGCTGGAGATGCTGGTCGACGTGATGCGCAGGCAGGCCGCGGTGTCATCCGACGCGTAGTCGCAGGCGGGACGGGGGTTTTGCTGCAATGCGGCACGGGGTATCCCCCTCGACGGTGTTTACCCTCGCCACCGCTTTCATTCCCACGATGAGAAACAAAGTCTCCGCGTTATCCCTCGAGTTGTAAGTTTCGAATAAGTCCCGCGTCAGACCTCAGTCAGAGGGCAGTCTCACCATGCGCAACAGATGCCTCCGAACCATGCGGGCATCGTGACGCATAACAGGAGACAGCATCCCATGGCAACCAGCAACGCGCCCGCCAGGCCGATGACCGGCGAGGAGAAGAAGGTCATCTTCGCCTCGTCCCTCGGCACCGTTTTCGAGTGGTACGACTTCTACCTGTATGGCTCGCTCGCGGCCATCATCGGCAAGCAGTTCTTCTCGGGGCTCGACCCGTCCGCGGCGTTCATCGCGGCGCTGCTGGCGTTCGCCGCCGGCTTCTTCGTGCGTCCGTTCGGTGCGCTGGTGTTCGGGCGGCTCGGCGACATGATCGGGCGCAAGTACACGTTCCTGGTCACCATCCTGATCATGGGCCTGTCGACCTTCATCGTCGGCGTGCTGCCCAGCTACGCGTCCATCGGCGCCGCGGCGCCGATCATCCTGATCGCGTTGCGCATGCTGCAGGGCCTGGCCCTTGGCGGCGAGTACGGCGGTGCCGCCACCTACGTGGCCGAACATGCGCCGCGCGGCAAGCGCGGTGCGTACACCTCGTGGATCCAGACCACGGCCACGCTGGGGCTGTTCCTGTCGCTGCTGGTGATCATCGGCATCAAGTCCTTCCTGGGCGACGCCGCGTTCAACGACTACGGCTGGCGCATCCCGTTCCTGGTCTCGATCCTGCTGCTCGCGGTGAGCGTGTGGATCCGGCTGTCGATGAACGAGTCGCCGGCCTTCAAGAAGATGAAGGAAGAGGGCAAGACCTCCAAGGCGCCGCTGACGGAATCGTTCACGAAGTGGGGCAACCTGAAGATCGTGCTGCTGGCACTGTTCGGCCTCGTGGCGGGCCAGGGCGTGGTCTGGTACTCCGGCCAGTTCTACGCGCTGTTCTTCCTGACCAGCTCGTTGAAGGTCGATCCGACCACGGCGCAGTACATGATCGCGGCCGCGCTGCTGCTCGGCACGCCGTTCTTCGTCATCTTCGGCACGCTGTCGGACAAGATCGGCCGCAAGCCCATCATCCTGGCGGGCATGGTGCTCGCCTGCGTGACCTACTTCCCGATCTTCCACGCCATCGCCGGCGCGGCGAATCCCGAGCTGGCCGCCGCCCAGGCGTCGTCGCAGATCACGGTCAAGGCCGACCCGGCGAGCTGCTCGTTCCAGGGCAGCCCGGTGGCTCGCGAGATCGACTTCACGTCGCCGTGCGACATCGCCAAGCGCGCGCTGACCGCCAACTCGGCCAGCTATGCCAACGAGGCGCTGCCGGCCGGATCGCCCACCGTCGTCACCGTGGGCGACAAGACGCTCACGCCGCCGTCGGGCGCGCTGGCCGCGGGCGGCTTCAAGTTCGACGAGGCTTCGGGCAAGGCGATCGCCGCCTTCAAGAAGGACGTGGCCGACACGCTCAAGGCCGCCGGCTATCCGGCCAAGGCCAAGCCCATCGAGGCGTTCAGCGGCCAGTGGTTCACGGTCGTCGGCCTGCTGTGGATCCTGATGGTCTATGTCACGATGGTGTACGGCCCGATCGCGGCCATGCTGGTGGAGCTGTTCCCCACGCGCATCCGCTACACGTCGATGAGCCTGCCGTACCACATCGGCAACGGCTGGTTCGGCGGGCTGCTGCCGTCGGTGACCTTCGCCATGGTGGCCCAGAACGGCAACATGTTCTACGGCCTCTGGTACCCGATCGTCATCGCGGCCGTGTGCTTCGTGATCGGCCTGCTGTTCATCAAGGAAACCAAGGACGTGGACATCTACGCCCAGGACTGAGCGTACCGAAACCCTCTCCGCAATGGGCCCGACCGGGCCCATTTTTCATGCTGTCGCGCCCGCGGAACGGTGATTTCGCAAGGCATTGACGCGGCGCGCGCGGGGGTGGGATCTCCAGTGCACAATGGGTCGTCACTGCCTCGGAAAAGAGGGCGGGATACAAGGCGCGGCGCTTGCCCGCGACCTGCTGGTGGACGGGGTGGCCGATGACGGCCTCGGCGCTGGGGGCTGGAATGGCGGAACAGGATCTGTTGGACGACGACCTTCGCGCGCTCGACCGTGAGGCCGAGGAGCGCGGCGCCTCGGGGTTGGACGCGATACGGGCGGCGGTCGACCGGATGCGCGGCGACGGCGATCGCGACCGGCTTGCCTGGGCGCTTCCGCCGCTGGCGCGGGCGTTCGCGCTGTGCGAGAAGTTCGAGGAAGCCGAGGCGGCCGCCAACGAGGCGCTGGCGCACTTCCGCGTCAACGGTTCCGTGCGGGGGCAGGCGTTCGCGCTGAACGCGCTGGGCGTCACCGCCCTGCGCCGCGGCGTGCCGTCGCGGGCGCTGGAGGTGGCGGGCGAGGCCGTGGTGCTGGCCCGCGCCGCCGAGGATCCCGTCCTGCAGGTGCGCATCGCCAACACGCTGGGCATCGTGCTCAACGATATCGGGCGCCTGCCCGAGGCGGTGCAGATCTTCGAGGAGGGGCTGCGCGCATCGCGCGGCTTCCTGGGCGAGGCGGTGGTGCTGCGGCTGCGCTCGAACCTGTCGCTGGCGCTCGGCCGCTGGGCGCTCAAGGAGCACGACGACGGCGTTGCCGAGACCACCTGGCGTCCGCGCGCCGAGCGCGCGATCGAGCTGATGGTGCCCACGCTGCAGACCTGGCGCGAGGAGAAGAAATGGGTGGAGATCAGCAACGCGCTCGATCACCTGGCCATCTCGCACATCGTGCTCGGCGACCTGGCGGCCGCGCACGCGTCGCTGGACGAGGCCGAGTCGCTGATGGACGCGTCGGCGCCGCACTCGATGGTGTTCTTCAGCTGCGCCCGCGCCAGGGCCCACCTGCACGCGAACGAGCCGCAGCTGGCGCTGCAGGCGCTGGAGCGCGGCCGCGTGGCCGCCGACAGCCGCGGCGGCCACATGCACATGGACGAGCTGTTCCGCCTGAAGTCGCAGGCGCACGAGGCGCGCGGCGAGTGGCACGATGCGCTGGTCGCCCACAAGCGGTTCCATGAGCTGCGTTCGCGCATGGTGCTGGAGCGCGCGGAGCAACAGGCCTCGGCCCTCGTCGTGGCGCTGAGCACCGAGCGCGCGCTGCGCCAGGTGAGCGAGGAACGCGACCGCGCCGAGCGCGCGCACCTGGAGGCGCGCCACGACCAGCTCACCGGCCTGGCCAACCGGCGCCGCTTCGACGAGTTCCTGGCCGGCGTGCTGCCGCGCGCCAGCGACCAGCATCCCGTGTCGCTGGTGCTGATCGACCTCGACCATTTCAAGTCCATCAACGACCGCTACCGCCACCTGGCCGGCGACGCGGCGCTGCGCTGGGTGGCCACGCACCTGCAGGCGCAGTGCCGCCAGACCGACCTGCCGGCGCGCCTGGGCGGCGACGAATTCGCGCTGGTGCTGTCGGCACCGCTGGCCGTCGCGCACCATGTGTGCAACCGCCTGCGCGTGGCCGTCGCCGAACGCGCCACCGGCCTGCCGGCCGACGTCACCATCCGGCTGAGTGCCGGCATCGCCGAGGCCACCGCGCCGTGCGACGCCGTCCACCTGTTCAAGCGCGCCGACGAGGCCCTCTACGCGGCCAAGGCCGCGGGCCGCGACGCCGTGCACGACGACATCCCCGACGCGCGCCACGGCTAGCCGCCGCGCGCGTCGCCGAAACGAGGACAACCCATGACCACCGACCTCCAACGCGGCCTCTACGACGCGCTCGCCCCGGACGCGGGCGACGCGCCCGCGCTGCCCGGCGGGCTGCCGCCGCAGGACATCAGCACCGAGGTGCTGCTCGAGAAGTACGCCAAGGGCGACGAGAAGGACCTGCACGACGTGCGCGCGCGCGTCGCGCTGGCGCTCGCGCAGGTGGAAGCGCCCGACCAGCGCGAGGCCTGGGCCGCGCGCTTCCTCGACGCGCTGCAGGGCGGCTTCGTGCCCGCGGGCCGCATCAACTCAGCCGCCGGCACCGAGCTCACCGCCACGCTCATCAACTGCTTCGTGCAGCCCGTGGGCGACTCCATCGCGCAGGCCGAGGACTCGGTGCCGGGCATCTACACGGCGCTCACCGAGGCGGCGGAGACCATGCGCCGCGGCGGCGGCGTGGGCTACGACTTCTCGCGCATCCGCCCGCAAGGCGCCTGGGTGGGCTCCACGCGCAGCCGCGCCTCGGGCCCGGTCAGCTACATGCGCGTGTTCGACCGCAGCTGCGAGACGGTGGAGTCCGCCGGCAGCCGGCGCGGCGCGCAGATGGCCGTGCTGCGCTGCGACCACCCCGACATCGAGGCGTTCATCCACGCCAAGGACAAGGGCGACCTCACCAACTTCAACATCTCGGTGGGCGTCACCGACGCGTTCATGCAGGCCGTCGACGACGACACGACCTTCGACCTCGTCCACCGCGCCCAGCCCAGCGAGGAACAGATCGCCGCCGGCGCGAAGCAGCGCGACGACGGCCTGTGGATCTACCGCCAGCCGCGTGCCCGCGCGCTGTGGGACCAGATCATGCGCTGCACCTACGACCACGCCGAGCCGGGCGTGCTGTTCCTGGACCGGATCAACCAGGACAACAACCTGAGCTATTGCGAGACGATCGCGGCGACGAATCCGTGCGTGACCGGGGACACGCGGCTTGCCACCCAGCATGGCCTGGCGTCCATTCTTGCGCTCGAGGCCAACGGTGCCGCACTGGATTGCACGGTCGACCGGCGCGCGCTCGGCGAGACAACGCGCGGTACGGCGACGCGAACGGCAAAGGCGGCCTTCCAGACGGCGGCGCGGTCAAAGGTGTTCCGTGTGCAGACCGTGGAAGGCTACGAGATCACGGCGACGCCTTGGCACGACTTCTATACGACGCGCGGCAAGATCAAGCTGCCCGAACTGGTGCCCGGCGACGAGTTGTTGGTTCAGTCCGGAAAGGGGCAGTTTGGTGAGCAGGGCAGCGCGGAGCTTGGCCTCCTGATCGGGTTGATCACGGGAGATGGCCACTTCACGAATCGAGGCAAGGGGCAGATGGCTGCGGTCGTCAACCTGTGGGGCGAGGACCGGCAGCTGGCAGCACAGGTATGCGAGACGGTCAATGCCTTGATCGCCGGCGAAACTCAGAGAACGCGCGACTATGTTTGCCGTCCTGTGTCCGTTTCGACCCGTCAGCTCGTCATCATTCGCTCGACGCTGTTGGCGCGGGTACTGGAACGTTTCGATTTCAACGCCGCGACCAAGCTCGCGGTACCCGAGGTCGTATGGCAAGGGAGCGAGGCCTGTGTCCGCGGCTACCTTCAGGGTCTGTTCCAGATCGACGGGACGGTCAACGTCAGCGGCCACAACCACAACAAGAGCTGTTCCGTCAGGCTTTCTTCCGTGAACCGCCGGATGCTGCAGGACGTGCAGGTGTTGCTCTCCAACTTCGGCATCTTCTCTCGAATCCACCTGCGACGACGTGCGTCCCTGCGGCCGATGCCCGACGGCAAGGGCGGCCTCCGCCACTACGTCTGCCAGGCGCAATACGAGTTGCTCATCGATGGCGAATCGAGAGAGACCTTCATGCGAGACATCGGCTTCCCGTTGCCGGCGAAGCGGGAGAAGTACGAGGTCTGGTCAGGCGACCGGATCCAGCGCAAGACGCAGCGCTTCACCGCGAGAGTCAGCACTGTCGAATTCGCCGGTGTCGAACCGGTCTACGACACGACTCAGCCCGACGGCAACACGGTCATCTTCAATGGCCTGGTGACCGGGCAATGCGGCGAACAGCCGCTCCCGCCCTACGGCTGCTGCTGCCTCGGCTCCATCAACCTCACCCATTTCGTCCGCAACCCGTTCGCCGACGACGCGAGCTTCGACTACGCCGCCTTCAACGCCGTCGCCAAGACCGCCACCCGCATGCTGGACAACGTGCTGGACATCACCGTCTGGCCGCTGCCCGCGCAGCTGGCCGAGGCCAACGCAAAGCGGCGCGTGGGCCTGGGCTTCACGGGCCTGGGCGACGCGCTGGTGATGCTCAACCTGCGCTACGACACGCCCGCCGCGCGCGACGAGGCCGGGCGCATCGCGCAGGCCATGCGCGACGCGGCCTACGACGCGTCGGCCGACCTCGCGGTGGAGCGCGGCGCGTTCCCGCTGTTCAACGCCGACCTGTACCTGTCGCGCGGCACCTTCGCCTCGCGCCTGCCGCCGGCGCTCAAGGACAAGATCCGCGCGCAGGGTCTGCGCAACTCGCACCTGCTGTCCATCGCACCCACCGGCACCATCAGCTTGGCCTTCGCCGACAACGCGAGCAACGGCATCGAGCCGCCGTTCTCGTGGTCGTACACGCGCAAGAAGCGCATGCCCGACGGCGGCGCCAAGGAATACGCGGTGGAGGATCACGCGTGGCGGCTGTATCGCCACCTCAAGGGCACCGATGCGCCGCTCACCGACGCGTTCGTCACCGCGCTCGAGATGAGCGCCGAGAGCCACGCCGCGATGGTGGCCACCGTCGCGCCCTTCGTGGACACGGCCATCAGCAAGACAGTGAACGTGCCGGCCGACTACCCGTTCGCCGACTTCGAGGGCCTGTACCGCTTCGCGTGGAAGTCCGGCCTCAAGGGCCTGGCCACCTACCGGCCCAACGCGGTGCTGGGGTCGGTGCTGAGCACCACGCCCGCCGCGTCCGGGCCCCTGCCCAACGCGGCCACCACCGAGACTCCGCAGCCGCTGGTGGCCTCGGTCGACGGCGGCGGCAACCTGGCCGACCAGCGCCTCACGCTCGATCGCCCGTCCACCGCGGTGATGAGCTCGCTGCGCTGGCCCGGCCGCCCCGAGATGAACGGCGGCAACCCGGCATGGACGTACATGATCCGCCACCCGCACGGCGAGTTCGCGCTGTTCGTCGGCGAGATGCCCGCGCAGGCCGGCCCCGGCTTCGGCCTGTTCGCGCAGAGCGTGCCATTCGAGGTGTGGGTCAACGGCGCCGAGCAGCCGCGCGGCCTGTCGGCGCTGGCCAAGACGCTGTCGATGGACATGCGCGTCAACGATCCGCAGTGGCTCAAGCTGAAGCTCGACGTGCTGGCCACCGTGGCCGAGGAGCGCGCCTTCGACATGCCGTTCCCGCCCGCCGGCGAGCGCCGCCTGTTCCCCGGCGTCGTGGCCGCCACCGCCGCCGTCATCCGCTGGCGCTGCGAGCAGCTCGGCGCGCTCGCCGAGGGCGGCCCCGCGCCCATGCTCGACGCGATGTTCAGCCGCGACGAGCCGCGCACCGGTACCGCCGGCACGCTGGCCTGGGCCGTGGACGTCGACAACCCGGCCACCGGCGAGAGCTTCACGCTCACGATGAAGGAGGTGACGCTGCGCTCGGCCGCTGGCGCCAACGCGCCCGCGGGCGCCGCGCCCACGCTCGTCACGCGCCCGTGCGCGGTGGGCTTCTCCGGCAACTACCCGCGCGCGCTCGACGGCCTCGCGCGCCTGCTGTCGCTCGACATGCGGGTGATCGACCCGGCCTGGATCGGCATGAAGCTGCGCAAGCTGCTCAACGTCGGCGAGCCGCTGGGCCACTTCATGGCGCCGCTGCCGGGCCAGAAGCGCCAGCAGGTGTGGCCGTCGACGATCGCCTACGTCGCGCGCCTGATGATCCACCGCTACGCGATGCTGGGCGTGCTGGACGAGGAAGGCTTCCCGCTGGGCGCGATGGGCCTGCTGGAGCCGCCCGCGCCGCGCGCCACCGGCCAGCTCGCGCCGCAGGCCGGCATGCCGTGCCCCGAGTGCGGCAACGCCACGATGATCCACAAGGACGGGTGCGATTTCTGCACGTCGTGCGGGTACGTGGGGGCCTGCGGCTGATCGGGGGAATCCGCGAGCGGCTGAGTGGCGTTGCGTGGCGGCGGGCGCGGGACACGCTCGCAGGGCGCCAAAGTAGCGTCGACTGGCGCACTCGTATGCGCCTGGCGCTCGCCCGATAAGCGCGTCGAAGGTGCGGTGATGCAGCTCTCAGAGCGGAAAAGATAACATATATGTTGACAGTAGTGGGTACATCGATAAACTATATGATGTGACGAAAGCCTCCAACGCCCTGGACCGGCTGCCCCCTGCCACCCTTGCAGCCATTGAAAAGCTGGGGGCCGACCTGGCCGTGGCCCGGCTGCGTCGTGGCGAGTCCCAGAGGACGTGGGCCAAGCGCATGGGTGTCTCGACGCCTACGCTGCAGCGCCTGGAGGCCGGCGATCCCGGCGTGTCCTTGGGCATCCTGGCCACCGCACTCTTCCTCATCAACCGCGATGGCCAGCTGACCAAGCTTGCCGCGCCCGAGGTCGATCAAGGCGCCATCGAACTCAGCGTCCAGGAAGCCAGCGATCTGGGCAAGCGCCGCGCCCAAGCCTCGGCCGAAGCCCGGCTGAAGCGTTCAGGTTCTGAGCCCTCGACGCGATGACGACGATGACACAGCCGCCGGCGCCGCGCCACGACACCCTGTACCTCTGGTACCTCGGCAATCCCGCGGTGCCGCGCTACGTCGGCATCCTGCGACTCGTCGCGTCCGGCAAGGGAGTCTCCCTCCAGTACGGCGCCGAGTGGATCACGAGTGGCTTTCCCCTCAGCGAAGACCTGCCCCTGAGCGACGCCACGCACATGCCGCGCGGGCGCCTGACAGGCGACGGCGAGCGCGCGGTGGGCGCCGTCGACGACGCACGCCCTGACCGGTGGGGGCAGAAGGTGATTCGCGTCATCGTCAACCCGAAGCGCAGGTCGCTGATGGAGTACCTGTACTACGCCGGCGACGACCGGTTCGGCGCACTCAGCGTGTCGACGAGTAGCGACGTCTACGCGCCCCATGCCACAGGCGCCTTGCCCAGGCTCGAGCAGGCCGAGGCACTCAGCCAGGTCGTCGCCAAGATCGAGGCGAGCGAGGAGTTGTCCGATCAGGAACAGAAGATGATCCAAGCCGGCGGCAGCATCGGCGGCGCCAAGCCGAAGGCGCTCATCGACATCGACGGGCATGAGTGGGTCATCAAGTTCTTCAACGGCGAGCCCGTGGACTCGCCCCTCATCGAGCACGCGACGATGACACTGGCCCGGAAGGCCAGGATCACCGTTGCGACAACCCGGGTGATCAAGCTGCCGACGTCCAACGCCGTGGCGGTCAAGCGTTTCGACCGTGCCGATGGTCGCCGCATCCACAGCATCTCTGCGGGCACGGCGCTGCGCGCCGCCGCGGTCGACGCTGAGCCCGAGTTGAGCTACCCGGCACTCGCCCAGTTGCTGCGCCGCGCCGGCGTGACGCAGGACGACCGCAACGAGAAGGATGCGCGCGAGCTATTCCGGCGGATGGTCTTCAACATCCTGATCGACAACACCGACGACCATGAGAAGAACCACGCGCTCCTGGTAACTGCCCCTGAAGCTCACGGGAAATACGAGCTGGCGCCGGCCTACGACGTCTTGCCGACCGGTTCAGGCCAGGGATATCAGGAATTCGTCTGCGGCGCCGATGGGCATGACTCGACGCTGGCCAACGCCATGTCGCAGTCGGGCCTGTTCGGGATGACGCCAGCGGAAGCGGCCGCGGAGGCCGCCCGCGTGATCGGCGTCGTCAACGGCTGGCGCGAGCACTTTGAAGCCGAGGGCGTCTCGCAGCGCGACATCGAGAGCCTGGCCCAGCAGATCGACGGCGACGATCTGCGTGCGCAGCGGGACGCATTCTCTCCAGCCGACTACGCAAGCAAAGGCATCCGGCAGCGCCGGAGCGGACCTTTCAGCCCTCGCCGAGAGCGGTGATCGCAACGGCACTGATCAGCGATCAATCCGCATTCGGTGTGAAATGCCAGGGCAAGAACTCCGGCGCCCTACAGTCGCGCCGCGCCGAAATAGCCCCAGACCGTGTCGCTCGTGCCGGCCGCGTGGAGCGTGAGCAGATCGGCGGCTCGGTGTCGGCTCTGCGCTGGCGCGTGCCCTGTGCGCGCAGGCCTCGCGCGACCCACGGGCGCGCCCGCTGTCGGCGATCGTCTTCCGCGAGAACCGGGCCTCCGCCGCGCTGCTCGAGCGGCTCGGCTTCCGCTTCGCGGGCCTGTGCCCGGCGGGGCGCGGCGCGTTCGCCGCGCGCGAGCGGCTGCGCCATGTGCTGCGTGTCAAGGCGATGGCCGGCCTCATGAAGGGTGCGACACCCCCACGCCGTCCCGCCCCTGCGTCTTGACGCCATACAGCGCCAGGTCGGCCCGCTGGATCAGCTCATGCTCCGCGCACGGCGAGCTGGTCTCGGCGATGCCGATGCTGAGCGTCATCGCCATGTCGCGCGGCAGCTCGCCGGGGCACGTGGACATGGCGGCGCGCAGGCGTTCGCAGATGCCGTGGGCGTGCGGCAGCGGCGCCGCCAGCACGAACGCGAACTCATCGCCGCCCAGCCGGACGGGCAGGTCGGTGTGGCGGCTCAAGGCCTGCATCTCCGAGGCGACCCAGCGCAGGGCGGCGTCGCCGATGGGGTGGCCGAAGCGGTCGTTGATGGCCTTGAAGAAGTCGACGTCGATCAGCGCGAGGCAGACGGGCGCCTCGGTGCCGACGCGCGGCAGCACGCCGGCGAGGTATTCGTCGAAGCGGCGGCGATTGGCCAGCCCGGTCAGGGCATCGTGCCGCGCCTCGAGCTGCATGCGCTCCACGCGCTGCAGCACCTGGCGTTCGTGCAGTTCGTGGAAGCGCCGGTAGGCCGCCAGCGCCTGCACCGGTTCGCACTGCGCCTCGTGCACGGCTGACTTCAGGCGCCAGAGTTCCTCGACGTTGAACGCGCCGTCCTGCTGGTCGGCCATGGCCAGGCCCTGCTCGATGGCGCGCATGGCCTGCGAGGTCTCGTTCGCCTGCAGGTGCGCGCGCGCGCGGATGGCGTGGAACGCGACGACCGACAGGGCCGGGATCTCCAGCCGCAGTCGCAGGCTGCCGGCGTCGAGCTCGGCATGGGCCTGTTCCAGCTGCCCGAGGGCGACATGGGACAACGCCAGGCAATCGCTCGCCTCCTGCGCCTCGTACTGGTTGCCGCGCAGGACCCACGCCTTGGCGACGCTCTCGGCCATCGCGACGGCTCGCTGGGCCACCGGCTTCCAGGTGGCCTCGGAAGCGTTGCGCTCGCGCGCGTCGATGGCCGTGCGGGCCAGGATCCAGCTCATGTTCGAGCGCAGGCGCAGCGTGGCGGGTTCCTCGGGATGCCGCGCGGTCAGGCCGATGGCCTCCTCGAGCACCTGCGAGGCCTCCGACGCCAGCCCGAAGTCCATCAGCGCGATCGCACGGATGTTGGCCGCGCGCGCCAGCAAGGAGAGCTCGCCCGCGGCCCGGGCGAGGGCGTTGGCCCGCAACACGGCGTCCAGCGCGGGCGCCGACCGCCCCTGCATCACGTGGACCAGCCCGTGCACGATGAGCGCCATGGTCTGCCCGCGCACGGAGCCCACCTGGCGGAAGTGCGACAGCGCCTCCTTGGCCACCGCCTCCGCGGCGTCGTACTGGCGATGGAACGCGAGCGCGCGCCCCAGCAGCGGGGACAGCCACATCAGCCGCTCGCGCTCGTCGCGCTCGCGCATCCGGTGGGCCGCCGCCTGGATCGCCGACAGCGCCGCCCCGCCGACCTCTTCGACGGCGGCATCCAGCGAACGCAATTCCTCGTCCAGCACCGCGACAGCCCCTTTTTTCACCACCCCGCACCGATTCTCGCAGGATGCGGCGGCATTGCCGCGACCGCCGGAATCGACTGCACATCTCCGCCCAACGCTTGCACATAACGAACATTCCAGGGAAAGCCCGCACGCTGCCTTGCGCGCGCGCATGGACACTCCGCCAGAATCAGGCCGCCGCCGCCGCGGCCGCCACAACGAAGCGAGAGACAAGCCATGCAAGACCGCCAGAGCGTCGACGTCCAGTCGTTCCTCAACGAACACCGGTTCTCCGGCTTCCAGTGGATGATCTTCGGGCTGTGCTTCCTGATCGTGCTGCTGGACGGCTTCGACACGGCGGCCATCGGCTTCATCGCGCCGTCGCTGGTCAAGGAGTGGGGCGTCACCAGGCCCGCGCTGGCGCCGGTGCTCAGCGCCGCGCTGTTCGGGCTGGCCTTCGGCGCGCTGTCGTCAGGCCCGCTGGCCGACTGGCTGGGCCGCAAGATGCTGCTGGTGGCGTCGGTGCTCGTCTTCGGCATCGCCTGCATGGGCTCGTCGTTCTCGCAGTCGCTGGAGCAACTCACCGCGCTGCGCTTCCTCACCGGACTGGGGCTGGGCGCGGCCATGCCCAACGCGGTGACGCTGATGAGCGAGTACTGCCCCGACCGGCTGCGCGCCACGCTCACCAACGCGATGTTCTGCGGCTTCCCGCTGGGGGCCGCGTTCGGCGGCTTCCTGGCCGCGTGGCTGATCCCGCAGTTCGGCTGGCGCAGCGTGCTCGCGCTGGGCGGCATCGCGCCGCTGGTGCTCGCGCTGGCCATGCTGGCGATGCTGCCGGAATCGGTGCGCTTCATGGTGGCGCGCGCGCGGCCGGTGGAAAAGATCCGCGCGACGCTCGCGCGCGTCTCGGCGAGCGCCGCGTCGGCGCCGTCGTTCAGCCTGTCCGAGTCGCGGCCATCCAGCGCCGGCAAGGCCGGCATCGCGCTGGTGCTGTCGCGCCAATACCTGGTGGGCTCGGTGATGCTGTGGCTCACCTACTTCATGGGCCTGGTGATCTTCTACGCGCTGATCAACTGGATGCCCATCCTGTTCAAGGACGCCGGCGTCGAGCCGCGCTCGGCCACGCTCATCGCCGCGCTGTTCCCGCTGGGCGGCTGCGGCGCGGTGCTGTTCGGATGGCTGATGGACCGCTTCAACGGCAACAAGATCATCGCGCTCGGCTACCTGGTCACGGCGGCGCTGATCTGGCTGATCGGCCAGGCCGCGGGCAACGTGGGCAGCCTGGTGGTGGTGGTGTTCCTGGGCGGCGCGTTCATGAACACGGCGCAGTCGTCGCTGCCGGCGCTGGCCGCGGCGTTCTATCCGACCGCGGGACGCGCCACGGGCGTGTCATGGATGCTGGGGTTCGGCCGCTTCGGCGGCATCGCGGGATCGTTCCTGGTGGCGGAGCTCTCGCGCCGCCAGTTCACGTTCACCGAGATCTTCACCGTGGTCACCGTGCCGGGCGTGATCGCCGCGCTGGCGCTGGTGGTCAAGCAATGGGCCCATCCGGAGCCGGCGCCGGGGTCGGTGCCGCGCGCCGAAATCGCCGGGCACTGAGCTCAGAAGTTCGCGGCGCTGCGCAGGAACTGGCTCACGTCCTTCGGGTGCCAGTTGACGGTCTTGAGCGCGTGGACCAGCGCCTCGTCGTCGAACTGCGACAGGAAGGCGTCGTCGAGCGGGAGGGATTGCTCGCCGCTGTCTTGCGGGGCGGAGGTGATCAGGGGCTTGTTCATGGTGTGGGCCGGTCGTGTTCGGGGGGATGCCTGCATCTTCGCGTGGTGTTCGAAGTTGCCAAGCCAGACGTTAGCGCGGCTTGGCGTCCGTGCAGTCCTACAAAAGACGCGACTTCTACCTTTATCTGTGCCCGTCCCCGGCGAATCGAGAAGTCCCCGCACGGAGGACGCGGACCCTGTCGCCGATCCGCGTCAGGCGGCGGCGCGCGCCTGCAGCTGGCGCTGGATGTTCCAGACCAGGCCGACGGCCGCCAGCGTGGTGCCCACCACCACGTAGCCCACTTCGGGGAAATGCTCGATCCGGCCGTCGGCGCCCAGCGTGACGATGTGGCCGGCTACCAGCGAGGCGACGCCGCCCGACACCTGCTGGATGGACGCGCTGATGGCGTTGAACGCGCCGCGCCTGGTGGGCTCCGGCACCTGGCTGGCCAGCGCCTGGAACGGGATCATGCGCGAGAAGATGCCCACGAACATCACCACGTTGACCAGCACCACCACCGCCAGCGGCGTCGTCCCGAGGTGGGTGTAGACCACCACCATGAGGATGGACAGCGCGCTGCCGAACAGGAACACCTCGAACTTCCCGAACTTGTCGGCCGCCTTGCCTATCATCGGGCCGAACACCATCGTGCAGATGCCCGTGAAGAAGTAGATGGTGGGCAGGTGGGCCAGCTCGATGCCCAGGTTGTGCACGAGGAACGCGCTGCTGAACGGCATCAGCATGAAGCCGCCGGTGGCCAGCAGGGTCACCGTGAGGAAGGCCAGCAGGTGGCTTGGCTCGGTGATCGTGTGGAACAGGTGCATGAACGGGCTGTGCTCCTGCGGCTTGCCCAGGTGGCCGTCCACCGGCTTCAGCTTCGCGGAGATGACGGCCAGGCCGGCCACGCCCAGCACGGCCAGCACGACGAACGGCGCGTGCCAGTCCCAGCGGTTAGACAGGTAGAGCCCCATTGGCAGGCCCAGCACCTGGCTGGCGGCGAAGGCGGTCTGGATCAGGCCCATCACGCGGCCGCGCAACGAGACGTCGAACAGGTCGGTGGCGATCGCCAGCACCACCGAGCCGATCACGCCGCCGAACAGGCCCGTGAACACGCGCGCGGCCAGCAGCAGCTCGAAGGTGGGCGCCAGTCCGCACCACAGCGTGCCCACCAGGAAGCCCGTGTAGAAGAACATGAGGATCTTCTTGCGGTCGAAGCGGTCGGCGAAGCCGGCGGTGACGAAGCCGGAGACGCCGGCGCTGAACGCGTAGGCGGACACGACCAGGCCGAACTGCTTGGGCGAGATCTGCAGCGCCGGCATGATCAACGCGCCCAGCGGCGCCATGATCATGAAGTCGAGGATGACGGCGAACTGCAGGAAGGCGAGCAGGCCGACGACGAACTTCTGGTACGGCGAGAAGCCGGCGGCAGGTGGGGAGGTGGGCGGGGCCATGGAGGAGCTCTCTTGATTCTCTAACCCGCCATGTTCGCCGAAATTGTCTTGCGGCGGCCTTTCCGGCCGACGGACGAACGTGCCGGGGCGTCGAACGACGGCCAGCAGTCGCCCGCGCTCGACGCGGATGGCGGTCGGATATACTTCGCATGCGAAATAAACCCGCTGCCATGACCAAGCCGCCTCGCCTGATCTTCCTGCTCAACAGCGCCCAGCGCCGCCTGCAGCAATTCATCGCCGCCGAACAGGATCGCGCCGCGCGCGACGGCTTGGCCGCGCCCTCGCCGGCGCAGAGCGGGGTGCTGTTCGTGCTCGCGCGAGAGGACGGCGTCACGATGGGCCGCCTCGCGCAGGCACTCGACCTGGCGCCGTCGGCGATATCTGGCCTGGCGCAGCGCATGGAGGCGCTGGCCTGGGTGGAGCGCCGTACCGACACGGCCGACGCGCGCACGCAGCGCGTGTGGTTGCTGCCCGCGGGCAGCGCGCAACTGCCCGCGCTGCGCAAGGCGCTGGGCCGCATCAACGAGTGCCTGACCGGCGACTTCACGCCTGCCGAGCTGCAGACCGTGGGGCGCTGGCTGGAGCACGTGCAGACCCTGGGAGATGCCGATGACTGAAGCCCGAACCGACCCGCTCAAGCCCGAACCCGTCACGCTCGCCTGCGCCGACGGCCAGCGCCTGCAGGGCCACTTCTTCGCCGCGCGCGGCGGCGTCGCCGCCGCGCCGGTGCTGATCTCGCCGGCCACCGGCGTCCGCCAGCAGTTCTACTGGCGCTTCGCCGACTGGCTGGCAGCGCAGGGCCACCCCACGCTGGTCTTCGACTACCGCGGCATCGGCCTGTCGCTGGACGGCAGGCTGGCCGACAGCCGCGCCCGCCTGGTCGACTGGGGCCGCCTCGACCAGGTCGCCGCGCTGCAATGGCTGCTGGCGCGCAGCGGTGCGCCGCAGGTGGTGCTGGTGGGCCACAGCGCGGGCGGCCAGATGATCGGCCTGCTGCCCAACCACGACCGCCTCTTGCGCGTGGTGGGCGTGGCCGCATCCACCGGCTGGTTCGGCGGCATGCGGCTCGCGTTCGCGCTCAGGGCGCGGCTGGGCCTGCGCCTGCTGGTGCCCATCGGCACGCTGTTCAAGGGCTACGCGCCCACCGCCTGGCTGGGCCTGGGCGAGAACCTGCCGGCCCAGGTGGCGCGGCAATGGGGCCAGTGGTGCGCGGCCGGCGGTTACGCCACCAACGCCGTGCGTGCCGGCCTGGCCGACGACTTCCACGCCCAGGTGCGCACGCCCATCGTGGTGCTGCATGCCGAGGACGACGACATCGCCAACCCCGTCACTGTGCGCGACCTGCTGCGCACCTTGCCCGGCGCGCCGCGCGCGACGCTGCAGGTGAGCCCGGCCGACCACGGCCTGCGCGGCATCGGCCACCTCGACTGGTTCCGCCAGTCGCACCAGGCACTGTGGCCGCTGCTGCGGCGCGCGGTGCTGGGCGAGATCGCGTTGACGGCGGCGCCCTAGAGTTTCTCGAACCCGCCGTAGATCATCCGCTTGCCGTCGAACGGCATCGGGTTCGCGCCGGGCTGCATGCGCGGATCGGCCATCACCTTCTTCCACGCCTCGTCGCGCGCCGCGCGCGAGGCCCAGGCCGTCCAGCCGAACGCGACAGTCTCGTTCTCCGCGCATTGCACGGCGAGCGGGAAGGACGTCAGCTTGCCGGGCGGCACGTCGTCACCCCAGCAATCGATCACCTCGAGCGCGCCGTACTCCTTGAACAAGCCGCCCATCAACTGGCAGTAGGCGCGGTAGGCTTCCTTGTTCGCGGTCGGAACGGCGGTGACGAATCCATCGACGTAGGTCATGGCGATCTCCTTCGGTGCGGTTGAACGGGCTGCTCGTACGACGAACGAGTGTCGCCGGATTCGACAACGGTGCGCTCAGGCGCTGGCCGCGGGCTCCGTCGGCGCCGTCATCTGGCCCAGGCTCGCGACGAGATCGCCGAAACGCTCGCCCTGCACGACCACATGCGAGCGGATGGCCTGCACCGCCTTCTCGGCGTCGCCCTCGTGCAGCGCGTCGACGATGGCCTGGTGCTCCTCGAACGAGCGCTGCGGCCGGTTGCGCACGCGCAGTTGCAGGCGTCGATATGGCCTGAGCTTGCGCTGCAGCGACGCGGCCTGCTCGAACAGGAAGGTGTTGTGCGAGGCCGCGTAGATGGCGTAGTGGAAGCGTTCGTTGGCGTAGAAGTAGGCGTCGGCGTCGCGCGCGGCGGCCGAGCCCCGGCAGGCCTCGTGCGCGGCCTCGATCTCGGACAGCTCGGCGTCGGACATGCGCCGTGCCGCCAGGCGGGCGCACATCGCCTCCAGCTCGGCCATCACCTCGAACATCTCGATCAGCCGCTGCGGCGTCACCTGCGCCACGACGGCGCCGCGCTGCGGTCGCGTCTCCACCAGGCCTTCGCCCAGCAGCAGCCGCAAGGCCTCGCGGATGGGCGTGCGGGAGACACCGAAGCGCGTGGCCAGCTCGGTCTCGTCCAGGCGCGTGCCCGGCAGCAGCTTGCCCGTGGCGATCTCTTCCTCGATGGACTCGCGCAGGCGTTCGGGCAGGCGGGTGGTTGACATGGCCTGTATTTTAGAAGGCCTGCATTGCGTGCGGCTCGAGGGAAATCATCCACCGAACCACGGGTTGTCACCAGTGCATCTGCCACATATTGGATGCAAACTCGCCGAAATTGTATTCATAGAGACCGCCACGCTGCGCTGGATGGTCGACTCCGAATCGCCGCGACCTCAAGAAGGAGACCCCATGACGATCACCCGACGCACCTTGGTCCAGGGCGCCGCCGTTGCCGGCCTCGCCCCGTTGTCCGCCGCGTTGCTCGCGCAGGAAGGCACGCTCAAGATCTCGCACCAGTTCCCGAGCGGCACCATTGCCGAGGGCGACTTCCGCGACCGCCTGTGCCGGCGCTTCGCCGCCGAGATCGAGAAGCGCAGCAACGGCGCGCTCAAGGCGGCCGTCTATCCCGGCTCGTCGCTGATGAAGACCAACTCGCAGTTCTCGGCGCTGCGCAAGGGCGCGCTGGACCTCAGCCTGGTGCCGCTGTCGTATGCCGGCGGAGAGGTGCCAGAGACCAACATCGGCCTGATGCCGGCGCTGGTGCCCAACTACGAGGTGGGCGCCGCATGGAAGACGGCCGAGGTGGGCAGGCTGTTGTCCAAGGTGCTCGACGACAAGGGCGTGATGATCGTCAGCTGGATCTGGCAGGGCGGCGGCGTGGCCAGCAAGAACGCGCCGCTGGTGGCCCCGGCGGACGCCAAGGGCATGAAGGTGCGCGGCGGCAGCCGCGAGATGGACATGATGCTCAAGGAGGCGGGTGCCTCGGTCATCTCGCTGCCGTCCAACGAGATCTACGCGGCGATGCAGACCGGCGCGATGGAGGCGGCCATGACGTCGTCCACCAGCTTCATCTCGTTCAAGCTGGAAGAGATCGCCAAGCACCTGACCACGGCGCGCAAGTGGGCCTACTGGTTCATGCTGGAGCCGCTGATGATCTCCAAGGAGGTGTTCGCGCGACTGCCGAAGGCACACCAGGACATCATCATGGCCGTCGGCGCCGAGCAGGAGAAGTTCGCGCAGGACGCCGCGCGCGCCGACGACAAGCTCGTGGCCGACATCTACGCCAAGGCCGGCGCCAAGGTCTACGACATCGACGCGCCCACGCTGGCCAAGTGGCAGGCCATCGCCAAGGCCACGGCGTGGAAGGACTACGCCGAGAAGAACGAGAGCACCAAGGCGTTGATCACCGCCGCGCAGAAGCTCCTGTAAGACGACCATGAGCCTCGACCTGCCCTCCGTGCCCGTCGGGCTGGCCGCCGCGCCGGCCGGCGCCGGGCTGCACCAGCACATCGACCCGGCCACGCCGCGCTGGCTGCTGCCGCTGACGCGCGCGCTGGTGCTGGTCAACCGCGGCGTGATGGTGCTGGGCATGATCGCGCTGCTCGCGTCGGCGCTGGTACTCACGTCCAGCGTGCTCACGCGCTACGTGCTGCATGCGTCCACCGACTGGCAGGACGAGGCCTCGGTGTTCTGCCTGGTGGGCGCCACCTTCCTGTGCAGCGCATTCGTGCAGGCCATCCGTGGACACGTGGGCATCGAGGCGGTGTCGTCGCTGCTGCCGGCGCGCGTGAACCGCGTGCGCATCGCCATCGTCGATCTCGGCTGCCTCGCGTTCTGCGCGTTCTTCGCGTGGAAATCGTGCACGCTGCTGCACGAGGCCTGGGTGGAGGGCCAGACGACGTCGTCGTCGTGGGCGCCGCCGCTGTGGATCCCCTACCTCCTGATGTCGCTTGGCATGATCCTGCTCTCCGTGCAACTGGCGCTGCAGTGCGTGGTCAGCTTCAACAAGCTGCGCCTGCCGGCGGGGGATCGCTGATGTCGATGCTGCTGCTCGGTTCGCTGTTCGGCATCGTCACGCTGCTGGTGATGTTCTCGGGCATGCCCATCGCGTTCTCGCTGGGCGCCGTCGGCGTGCTGTTCATGGCGCTGTTCATGCCGGCGTCCTCGCTCGACACGGTCACGCAGAACGTCTACGAGGAGATGTCCAGCATCACGCTGCTGTCGATCCCGCTGTTCATCCTGAAGGGCTCGGCGATCGGCCGCACGCGCGCCGGGCAGGACCTGTACGCGGCGATGCACGTGTGGATGGGCCGCATTCCCGGCGGCCTGGGCATCGCCAACGTGTTCGCCTGCGCGCTGTTCGCGGCCATGGCCGGCTCCAGCCCGGCCACCTGTTCGGCCATCGGCAGCGCGGGCATCCCGGAGATGCGCCGCCGCGGCTACTCGCCCGGATTCGCCGCGGGCATCATCGCCGCCGGCGGCACGCTGGGCATCCTGCTGCCGCCGTCGGTCACGATGATCCTGTACGCGGTGGCGGCCGAGCAGTCGCTGGGCCGGCTGTTTCTCGCGGGCATCGGGCCGGGCGTGCTGCTGGTGGCGCTGTTCGCGCTGTGGGCGGCCATCAACTACCAGCGCGAGTACCGCGTCGCGAAGCGCAACTTCGAGGCGAACGGCGTCGAGTCGCCGCTGTTGCTCGACGAGCACTTCACCATGCGCGAGCGCTTCGAGATCCTGCCGCGCGTGCTGCCCTTCCTGATCCTGCTCACCGGCGTCATGGTGGCGCTTTACGGCGGCTTCGCCACGCCGTCCGAGACCGCGGGGCTGGGCAGCCTGCTGGCGCTGGTGCTGATCGCGATCATCTACGGCGTCTGGCGCGTGAAGGACATCGCGCCCATCCTGTCGGCCACGCTGAAGGAGTCGACGATGCTGATGTTCATCATCGGCATGTCGCTGCTGTTCTCCTACGTGATGAGCTACCTGCACATCAGCCAGTCGATGGCGCAGTGGATCGTCGGGCTCGCGCTGTCGAAGTGGCTGCTGCTCGCGGCCATCCTGGGCATGGTGATCGTGATGGGCTTCTTCCTGCCGCCGGTGTCCATCATCCTGATGACCTCGCCCATCTTCCTGCCGCCGCTCAAGGCCGCGGGCTTCGACCTGGTGTGGTTCGGCATCGTGATGACCATCGTGATGGAGACCGGGCTGATCCACCCGCCGGTGGGCCTGAACATCTTCGTCATCAAGAACATCGCGCCGGACATCCCGCTGGGCGCCATCATCCGCGGCATCATCCCGTTCGTCGTGCTGATGCTGCTCACCGTGGTGCTGCTGGCGGCGTTCCCGACGATCGCCACGGCGCTGCCCGACCTCGTGATGGGGCCGCTCGCGCGCCCGACGTGAGATGACGACCGTCGCCGACTCGCCCTGGACCCGCCAGCGCGGCAATCGCGCGGCGCGTCTCGCGCGCGCCTCCGCGCTGGCCGGCGTGCGGGCGAAGACGGTGGAGGCCGGCGCCATCGTCGCGCTGCTGGAGGCGCTGATCGAGCCCGGCGACCGCGTGTGCCTGGAGGGCGACAACCAGAAGCAGGCCGACTTCCTCGCGCGCGCGCTGACGCAGGTGGCGCCCGCGCGCGTGCACGACCTGCACATGGTGCAATCGGTGCTGTCGCTGCCCGAGCACCTCGACGTGTTCGAGCTGGGCATCGCCAGCAGGCTCGACTTCTCGTTCTCGGGCCCGCAGGCCGCGCGCCTCGCGCAGCTGCTGGGCCAGGGCAAGCTGCAGATCGGCGCGATCCACACCTACCTCGAGCTGTTCGGCCGCTACTTCATCGACCTCACGCCCAAGGTGTCGCTGATCGCGGCGCAGGCCGCCGACGCACAGGGCAACCTCTACACCGGGCCCAACACCGAGGACACGCCGGCCATCGTCGAGGCCACCGCGTTCAAGAGCGGCATCGTGGTGGCGCAGGTCAACGAGATCGTCGACCGGCTGCCGCGCGTGGACATCCCCGCCGACTGGGTCGACTTCGTCGTGAAGGCGCCCCAGCCCGCCTTCATCGAGCCGCTGTTCACGCGCGACCCGGCGCAGATCTCCGAGATCCAGGTGCTGATGGCGATGATGGCCATCAAGGGCATCTACGCGGAATACGGCGTGCAGTCGCTCAACCACGGCATCGGCTTCGACACCGCGGCCATCGAGCTGCTGCTGCCCACCTATGGCGAACGCCTCGGCCTGAAGGGGAAGATCTGCCGCCACTGGGCGCTCAATCCGCATCCGGCGCTGATCCCCGCCATCGAGGCCGGCTGGGTCGAGTCGGTGCACTCGTTCGGCTCCGAGCTGGGCATGGAGGACTACATCCGCGCGCGGCCCGACGTGTTCTTCACCGGCGCCGACGGCAGCCTGCGCAGCAACCGCGCGTTCTGCCAGGCGGCCGGCCACTACGCGTGCGACCTGTTCATCGGCTCGACGCTGCAGATGGACATGCAGGGCAACAGCTCCACCGCCACGCTGGGCCGCATCGCGGGCTTCGGCGGCGCGCCCAACATGGGCGCCGACGCGCGCGGCCGGCGCCACGCGAGCGAGGCCTGGCTGAAGGCTGGCCGCGAGGCACGCAGCGGCCTGTCCGGCGCGCGCGGCACGCCGCGCGGCCAGAAGCTGGTGGTGCAGATGGTGGAGACCTTCCGCGAGCACATGCAGCCCGCGTTTGTCGAGACGCTGGACGCGTGGAAGCTGGCCGAGCAGGCCAAGCTCGCGCTGCCGCCCATCATGATCTACGGCGACGACGTGACGCACGTGCTGACCGAGGAAGGCATCGCCAACCTGCTGCTGTGCCGCGACGACGAGGAACGCGAGCAGGCGATCCGCGGCGTCGCGGGCTTCACGCCGGCGGGCCAGTGGCGCGACCGCGCGATGGTGGAGCGGCTGCGCCAGCGCGGCGTCATCCGCCGGCCGGCCGACCTCGGCATCGATCCGCGCGACGCCACGCGCAACCTGCTGGCCGCGCGCACGATGCGCGACCTGGTTCGTGCCTCGGGCGGCCTGTACCAGCCGCCGCGGCGCTTCCGCAACTGGTGAGCGACGGAGGAGCGCATGGCCGGCATGGAGACCCTGCACTACGCGTTCGACGGCGGCCGCGCGCTGCCGCCGTTCGCGCCGGCGCTGGTGGGCGTGGTCGCGTCGGGCAACCTGGAGGTGCTGGTGGAGCCCGCCGCCGGTACCGGGTGCCGTATCGACGTCGACACCTCCGCCCGCGGCTTCGGCCCGATCTGGGAGGCCGTTCTGCGTGACTTCCACGCGCGCCACGGGCTCGGCGGCCTCGTCGTGTCCATCCACGACATGGGCGCGACGCCGGCCGTGGTGAGCCTGCGGCTGGACCAGGCGATCTCCGCGATCGGTGGAGCGACGCCATGAACGCGAGCTTCGCCGAACTGTCGGCCCGCGAGCGCCTGGCCGCGGTCGTCGACGCCGGGTCGTTCCATGAATGGCTGCCGCCGTCCGAACGCGTGATGAGCCCGCACCTGGCGCAGCTGGGCGTGCCCGCGGCCTTCGACGACGGCGTCGCCATCGGCCGCGCCACGCTGGCCGGCCGCGTGATCTTCGTCGCGGCGCAGGAGGGCGAGTTCATGGGCGGCGGCGTCGGCGAGGTGCACGGCGCCAAGCTGGCGGGCCTGCTGCGCCGCGCGCTGCGCGACCGGCCCGCCGCGGTGGTGCTGCTCGCCGAGTCCGGCGGCGTGCGGCTGCACGAGGCCAACGCCGGGCTGATCGCCGTCTCCGAGGTGATGCGCGCGCTGCTGGACGTGCGCGCCGCGGGCATCCCGACGATCGTGCTCATCGGCGGCGCCAACGGCTGCTTCGGCGGCATGGGCATCGTCGCGCGCTGCGCCGACACGGTGGTGATGAGCGACATCGCGCGGCATGCGATGTCCGGCCCCGAGGTGATCGAGTCGGCCCACGGCGCGGGCGAGTTCGACTCGCGCGATCGGGCGCTCGTCTGGCGCACGACGGGCGGCAAGCATCGCTGGCTCACCGGCGACTGCGACGAGCTGGTGGAGGACGACCCGGACGCCTTCCGCGCGGCCGCGATCGCGGCGCTGGCGGCGCATGGTCCGCTGACGCTGGCCGCGTTGCAGCAGGAGTCGGCGTTGCTGCAGCGGCGCGCCGACGTCGACGGCGACAACGCCGACGCGTTCGAGCTGTGGTCGCGGCTGGGCGTGGACGATGCCCGTGCCGTGCCCGACCTCGACGCCGACGCGGTGCGCGCCCGGCGCCCCGTGGCGATGGCGCCCCTCGCGACGGGAGGCGCGTGATGGACTGGCCCACGCTCGCCACGCGGCTGTTCGGCGACGCGCACGCCATCGTCGCCGACGGCGACTTCCTCGGCGGCACGGCGACGTTCGACGGCGCCGCGATCGCCGTCGTCGGCACCACGAACCACGCCGCGGTCGGCGTGGAGCTCGCGCTGCGCCAGGCGCGCGCGATCCTGGCGACGATTGCCGAGCATCCTGGCCGGCCGTTGCTGCTGCTGGTGGACACGCAGGGCCAGAAGCTGCGCCGGCGCGACGAGCTGCTGGGCATCCACCGCGCGATGGCCCACCTCGGCTGCTGTCTCGACCTCGCTCGCCGCGAGGGCCATCCGGTCGTCGGCCTCGTCTACGACCAGGCCCTGTCGGGCGGCTTCATCACGTCGGGGCTGATGGCCGACGCCTGCCACGCGCTGCCCGAGGCCGAGATCCGCGTGATGCGCGTGCCCGCGATGGCGCGCGTCACCAAGCTTGCGGAGGAGCTGCTGGAATCGCTGTCGCGCACCAACCCCGTCTTCGCGCCGGGCGTGGCGAACTACGTGGCGATGGGCGGCGTGCGTTCGCTGTGGGAGGGCGACCTGGCCGCGGGCCTGCGTGCGGCGCTGGCCGATCGCGACACCGCCGATCGGCGCGCGGAAGAGGGCGCGCGGCGCGGCGGCCGCCGCGTCGCCAGCGACGTGATGCGCCGCGTGCTCGAGGCGTGATGGCCGAGGTGCAGCTTGCCGCGGAGCCGGTGGCGCTGCGCCGCCAGCAACTGCTGCGCCTGTCGGGCGAGGGCTGGGCGCGCGTGCTCGACGCGCCCTGGGACGCTATCGCGCGCCAGTGCCTGGCGCTGTGGGCCGCGCGCGGCCTGCCGCTGGTCGTCACGCGCCAGCCCGTGCCGGCCGCGGACACGCTGGCCACCGGACTGCCCGCGCCGGCGCGGTTCCGGCGTCTGCGGCTGGCGGTGGCCGTCGCGCCGCGGCACGTGATGTCCCTTGACGAGTTCCCGGCGGCCGAGGCCATCGCGCGCCTGCTGCCGCGTTCTAGCGTCGCCGCGTGGCGCGCGTTGACCGGCGCGCTGGCCGGGGCCGGCTGCGCGCCGCGCGTGTACGGCGGCTACGGCTGGCAGGCCCTCACGCGGCTGGCCTACGTGCACGCGGACTCCGACATCGACCTGCTGCTGCCGGTGGAATCGTCCGTGCGGGCCGACGCGGTGGCGCGCGTCCTCGCGACGGCGGCATGGACGGGTCCGCGGCTGGACGGCGAGCTGCTGTTTCCCGACGGCGCGGCGGTGGCGTGGCGCGAATGGCTGGCGCACCGCGAGGGCCGCTCAGCGCGGGTGCTGGTGAAGCGCCTGCATGGCGTGGCGCTCGAGGCGCCCGGTGCGAGGCTCGCATGAGCGCGGCCCTGTCGCGCGCCGATGACGAAGCCCCGGCGGCGAACGCGTTCCATGCCGCGCTGGGGCGCGCCGCCATCGTCTCGCTGTACGACGAACTCGCGCTGGAACCCAAGCCGGGCCTGGTGTCGTTCGCCGACGCCGGCAGTCACGACGACATGGACGCGTCCACCTTCCTGCGCAGCCTGTTCGCGCTGCGCCACTTCTTCGTGCACGTGGCGGCGCAGGGCGCGGCGAGCGCCGACTTCGCGCCGCTGGAGGCGCTGGGCATCGCCGCCGAGACGCGCATGCTGCGGGCCACCGGCGGCGTCAACACCCATCGCGGCGCCATCTTCACGCTGGGCCTGCTGTGCGCCGCCGCAGGCGCGGCCGGCCGCGCCTGCGACGCCGCCAGGCTGCGCGGCACGCTGATGGCGCGCTGGGGCCCGGCGCTGGCCCATCGCGCCACGCTCGCGCACGACTCGCACGGCGCCCGCGCGGCGCGCCGGCACGGCCTGCGCAGCGCCTCCGAGGAGGCCGCGCTGGGCCTGCCCACGCTGTTCGACCACGTGCTGCCGGCCCTGCGTGACGCGCGCCGGGCCGGCGCCGACGACCGCGGCGCGCGGCTGCACGCGCTCTTCACCGCCATGGCCGAGGTGGACGACACCAACCTCGTGCATCGCGGCGGACTGCAGGGCTTGCATGACGCGAAGTCGCTGGCGCGCCGGTTCCTTGCCGACGGCGGCGGCCTGGGCTCCGACGCCGTCGCGCGCGCAGCCCGCGTGCACGCGGTGTTCGTCGAACGCCGGCTGTCCCCGGGCGGCGCGGCCGACCTGCTCGCCGCGGCCTGCTGGGTCGACCGCATAGAACGGATGGTGCGATGAGCGTCGCGCTGTTGTTCCCCGGCCAGGGCACGCAGCACACGGCGATGTTGCCGTGGCTGGCGTCCGAGCCCGCGGCGCGGCCGGTGCTGGCCTGGATGGCCGAGCACCTGGGCGGCGATTGGCGCGCCCGCGTCGCCGACGCGGACTGGTCGCAGTCCAACGCGATCGCCCAGCCGCTGGTGACCGGCGCCAGCCTCGCGGCCTGGGCCGCGCTGGAGGGCGGCCTGCCGCGTGTGGTCGCGGTGGCGGGCTACAGCGTGGGCGAGCTCGCGGCGTGCGTGGCGTCGGGGATGCTGGCGGCCGGCGACGCGCTCGCGTTGGCGCGGCGGCGCGCGGCCGCGATGGACGCCTGCGCGGGCGACGGGCGGGCGGGCCTGCTGGGCCTGTCCGACGCCGATCCGGCGGACGTCGATGCGGCGTGCGCGCGCTGGGGCCTCGAGGTGGCGATCCGCACCGGCGAGCGGCGCTGCATCGTCGGCGGCGGGCGCGCCGCGCTCGACGAGGCGGCGGCGCACCTGGCCGCGTTGGGCGCGAAGACCACGCCGCTGGGCGTTCGCGTGGCCTCGCACACGAGCGTGATGCGCGCGGCCGTGCCTGCGCTGGCGCGGGCGCTCGCCGAAGCGCCCTGGCGCGCGCCGCGCGTCGCCTGGGTGGCGGGCATCACCGGCGCGGTGGAACGCGATCCGGTCGAGGTGCGGCGGCTGCTCGCCGAGCAGGTGGCCACTACCGTGCGCTGGGACGCGTGCATGGACGCGGTGGCCGAGCGCCGGCCCGGCGCCGTGCTGGAGGTGGGGCCGGGCACGACGCTCGTGCGCCTCTGGCGCGAGCGCTTCCCGGCCATCCCGGCGCGCGCCTGCGACGAGTTCGCGAGCCGGCGCGAGATCGTCGAATGGATCGCGGACGCCGCGCGACCTTGATACCTCCACCGGTATGCGGCGCCGGGCCGCCGAATCCCTGCGGAAGAGGCGGCCTGGCATTCGGCGCTAAGCTCGGCCACCTGCCGATCCGCCTCGAAAGCCGTCCGTGACCCCCCAGCCGCCCGCTCCGCCCGCCCTTCCGACGAAGTTCCATGCCGGCGGCCTCGTCAACGGCGCGGTGGTGCTGGGGCTGCTGTATTTCGGACGCGAGGTGCTGGTGCCGATCACGCTGGCCATGATCCTGAGCCTGCTGATCGCGCCGCTGGTGCGCAAGCTGCGTCGCGTCGTGCGCTCGCAGGTGACGGCCGTGCTGGGCTCCGTCGTGGTGCTGACGATCCTGGTGGGCGGCCTGGCGGCGGTGATCGTCTCGCAGGTGGTGGCGATGGCCGAGGGCCTGCCGCAGTACGAGTCCACCATCCGCGACAAGCTCCATGCGGTGCAGGACGTGACGCTGGGCCGCGTGATGCAGGGCGAGACGGGGCGCATGATGAGCCGGCTGGGCGCGGAGGCCGACGCGGCCTCGGCGCCGGCGCGTGCCACGCTGGAGGGTGCGCCGCTGACCGCGTCGGGCGCGGTGCCGGTGGAGGTGCGTCCGCGGGAGCAGACGCCGGTGGAGGTGATCTCGCACCTGTTCTCGTCCATCTGGGGGCCGCTGGGCCGCGCGAGCATCGTGCTGATCGTGATGGTGTTCGTGCTGCTGGAGCACGAGGCGCTGCGCGACCGCTTCATCCGGCTGCTGGGCGGCGCCGACCTGCGCCGCACCACGCAGGCCTTCAACGACGCCGGCGAACGGCTGTCGCGCTTCTTCGTGTCGCAGCTGGCGGTCAACGTGGGCGTGGGCGTGGCGGTGTGGCTGGGCCTGATGCTGATCGGGCTGCCGCACGCGCTGCTGTGGGCGGTGCTCACGGCGCTGCTGCGCTTCGTGCCCTACGTGGGCGTGTTCATCGCGGCCGGCAGCGCGGGGCTGATGGCCGCCGCGGTCGATCCGGGCTGGTCGCTGCTGCTCGAGACGCTGGGCCTGTTCGCCGCGGTGGAGCTGGTCTCGTCGCAGGTGGTGGAGCCGCAGCTGTACGGCCACAGCACGGGGCTGTCGCCGTTGTCGGTGGTGGTGGCGGCGATCTTCTGGAGCTGGATCTGGGGCCCCATCGGCCTGCTCCTGTCGACGCCGCTGACGCTGTGCCTGGTGGTGGCGGGCCGCCACATCAAGGGGCTCGCCTTCCTCGACGTGCTGCTGGGCGACACGCCGGCGCTGTCGATGTCGGAGCGCTTCTACCAGCGCGCGATCTCGGGCGACCACGAGGAGATCGTCGCGGCCGCGCACGCCTATCTCAAGCGCAAGTCGTTCGCGCGCTACTGCGACAAGATCCTGATGCCGGCGCTGCAGCTGGCCGGCGCCGACCTCGGCAAGCACACCATCACGCCGGGGCAGCAGGCCATGGTCAAGAGCACCATCGCCCGCGTCATCGAATCGCTGGGCACCGACGGCTGCCGCCCGACGCGGCGCAGCCGCCGCGGCTCTGTGCTGGACGAGACCAGCATCGGCACCCACCTGCGGCAGCAGCGCGAGGACGCGATGGGCAAGTGGCAGGGCCCGGTGGTGGTGCCGCCGGGCTCTGTGGCGCTGTGCATCGGCCTGGGCTCGATGCGCGACGACCTCGTCACCGAGCTGCTGGTGCGCATCCTGCGGACGCAGGACATCGACGCCCGTCACCTCTCGCTGGACGACCTGGACCGCGGGCCGCCGCCTGGCGCGAGCACCGACGGCGTCGCGATGGTGTTCGTCGTCACCGCGGCGCCTGCCGAAGAGTGGGCGCGCATCTCGGAGATCCTGCCCGGGCTGCGCGAGCGCTTCGCCGACGCCGTGTTCGTCGGCCTGCTGTCCGAGGGCGAGTTCGCGCCGGCCGACGAGGCGCTGGACGTGGTCGTCCGCTCCTTCGAGTCCGCGGCCGCCGAGGCGGCCGCGCGTTACAGCAAGACACCGGTCGCCTGACGAGGATGTGCAAAACGGCCGCTCAAATGCCGTTGACAGGGCATCGCCGGCTGCCCGGCGCGGGGTCAAACCGGCGATACTGAGGCGAAGAATCCCCTGCACCCTCCGTTGCCGCGCGGCAGCGCCTGCGTTCCCCTCGAATGTCCGCACGCAAATCCGGTCCGATCGACTACAACTCGCTGCCCGAGATCCTGCGTCCGCTGGCCGAGCGCAGCGAGATTCGCCGCTTCCGCAAGGGCTCCCTGGTGCTCGACGAGGGCGACCGCGGCGACGCGCTGCTGATCATCCTGGCCGGCGAGCTGCGCGCCTTCACCGGCTCGGACACCGGCCGCCACGTCACCTACGGCCTGTTCGGCCCGGGCGACTACCTGGGCGAGATGGGACTGGACGGCGGCGCGCGCATGGCCAGCGTCGAGGCGCTGTCGGACACCACCTGCGCCTATGTCGAGAAGGCCACGCTGACGCAGTACATCGGCGAACGCCCGCAGTTCGCGTTCGAGCTCATCGCCAAGGTGATCCAGCGCGCCCGCGTGGCCACCCTGGCGGCCAGCCAGTACGCGCTCAACGACGCCTACGGCCGGCTCAAGCGCTGGCTGGACGCGGTGGCGCAGGCGCAGTTCGACGGCACGCGCCTGGTGCGCGAACCGCTGGCCGAGATCGACCTGCCGCAGCGCCTTGGGTGCTCGCAGGAGATGGCCGGCAGCATCCTGCGCGACCTGGAGCACGCGGCCATCATCTCGCTGGAGGATGGGCGCCTGCGCATCCTGCGTGAGCTTCCTTCGCACTGGTAGGCCCGGGGTCAGGCACCCGCCCGCCGCGCCGTCAGCCAAGGGGTGACGTCTTCGGGCGGGAGCCAGACCCCTTGCGTCAGTTCAGGAACAGCCTGTAGACGGGGTTGTCGGTCTCTTCCACCCACGGGAACGCGAGCGTGGCCAGGAACGTGGCCAGCGCCTTGTTGTCCTTCTCGGGCACCACCAGCCCCACCAGGATTCGGCCGTAGTCGGCGCCCTGGTTGCGATAGTGGAACAGCGTGATGTTCCAGTCGGGGTGCATGGAGTTCAGGAAGCGCATCAGCGCGCCCGGGCGCTCGGGGAACTCGAAGCGGAACAGGCGTTCGCCGCTCGCCAGGTCGCTGCGCCCGCCCACCATGTGGCGCACGTGTTCCTTGGCCAGCTCGTCGCCGGTCAGGTTGGCGGTGGGGAAGCCGTGGCGCTCGAAATGGCGGGCGATCTTCTCGGCCTCGTCGCGTTTCGCGATGGAGATGCCCACGAAGACGTGCGCCTTGTCGGCGTGCGAGATGCGGTAGTTGAACTCGGTGACCTGGCGCGGCGCGCTGCCCGGCGGCCCGATGAGTTCGCAGAAGCGGCGGAAGCTGCCGCGTTCCTCGGGCACGGTCACGGCGAAGAGCGCCTCGCGCTGCTCGCCGAACTCGGCGCGCTCGGCCACGAAGCGCAGGCGGTCGAAGTTCATGTTCGCGCCGCAGGTGACCGCCACGAAGGTCTTGCCCTTGAGCTTGTGCGTCTCGACGTATTGCTTGATCGCGGCCACGCCCAGCGCGCCCGAGGGCTCGAGGATGCTGCGTGTGTCCTGGAACACGTCCTTGATGGCGGCGCAGGTGGCATCGGTGTCCACCGTCATGAACTCGTCGACCAGCGCGCGCGTGATGCGGAAGGTCTCGGCGCCCACCAGCTTCACCGCGGTGCCGTCCGCGAACAGCCCCACGTCGGTCAGCGTGACGCGCTTGCCCTTCCTCACCGACTGGATCATTGCGTCGGAGTCGGCCGCCTGCACGCCGATGACCTTCACCTCGGGGCGCAGCGCCTTGATGTACGCGGCCACGCCGGAGATCAGGCCGCCGCCGCCGATGGCCACGAACACGGCGTCGATGGGGCCCTGGTGCTGGCGCAGCACCTCCATCGCGACGGTGCCCTGGCCGGCGATGACATCGGGGTCGTCGAACGGGTGCACGAAGGTCAGGCCCTCGTCCTTCTCGATCTTGAGCGCGTGGCCGTAGGCGTCGGAGTAGCTGTCGCCGTGCAGCACCACCTCGCCGCCGAGCGCATGCACGGCGTCGACCTTGAGCTTGGGCGTGGTGACGGGCATCACGATCACCGAGCGCACGCCCAGCCGCTTCGCGCCGAGGGCGACGCCCTGCGCGTGGTTGCCGGCCGACGCGCAGATGACGCCACGCTGCAGCGCCTCGGGCGCCAGGTTGATCATCTTGTTGTACGCGCCGCGCAGCTTGAAGCTGAAGACGGACTGCGTGTCCTCGCGCTTGAGCAGCACGTGGTTGCCCAGGCGGCGTGACAGGTTCTTCGCGGGCTCCAGAGGCGTCTCGACGGCCACGTCGTAGACGCGGGCCGTGAGGATGCGGCGCAGGTAGTCGCCGGCGATGGCCTGGGCGGCGCGGGACAGCGGGGCCGCGGGCGCGATCCCCGCGATGCCGGACGAGCGTCCCGTGTCGGCATCGGAAGAGGGGTCACGCGGGGGGCGTGCGGCGGCCATCGGGAGCTCCTGTCGCTGAGTTGGGCAGAGCCGCCGCATGATACGGCCCCGCGCGGGCACTGGCTTCTCGATGCGACAACGGATGCAACGCTGGCAGCGAAAGCGACGGACAAAGAAAAAGGCCCAAAGCTTCACAGCTCTGGGCCTGAATCCACCAGTTTTAAGGAGGTGGAGGAGACAACTTGCGGTCGGTGCGGGAGGGTCCTGGCAGAGGCGAATCCGTCTTCCGGAAGGGCTTGCCGCAGCGACAATGAAGTCAGTCTATATCACTGGTTGTTGCACCGCAATATATCTTCTGTTCCCTCTGTAGAGAGGGGCCTCAAATGTCCGTCGGAGGTGCAAAAAGCACGCTCGTGCACCAACTTGGTAAGGAATTTGCTATCTCCTGGAGCGGCAAGGCTTGTTCGGGCGTTGCACAATCGACACGCTCCGGCTGCGGAGCCTTCCCTTTTCGGACACGACCACCATGGAATGCACGATCAACTGGCTGCCGGCGACCGGCATGGCCTTCTCGGCCGAGACCGGCAGCGGCCACCTGCTCACGATGGACGGCGCGCCTGACGGCGGCGGACGCAACCTGGCGCCGCGCCCGATGGAGACGCTGCTGGCGGGCGCCGGAGGCTGCACGGCCTACGACGTGGTGCTGATCCTCAAGCGTGGCCGCCACGCGGTGACGGGCTGCCAGGTGAAGGCGACGGCGGAACGCGCGCACGAGGATCCCAAGGTCTTCACGAAGTTGCACCTGCACTTCGTCGTCACCGGCAACGCGGTGTCGCCGGTGGCGGTTGAGCGCGCGATCGCGCTGTCGCACGAGAAGTACTGCTCGGCCACGGTGATGCTGGGCAAGACGGCCGAGGTCACGACCAGCTTCGAGGTGCTCGAAGGCTAGTCAGATGTAGTGCGCCGTGCCCGTCATCACCCTGGCGGCCAGGCGCATCGCCCCGCGCACCGGCGCCGGCAGCTCGATGCCGCCGGCCGATTGCGCGGCCGCCGCGTGTGCCGCCTCGTCGAGGCGCATCTGGCCGACGATCGCGCGCGAGGCCAGGTCGTTGGCCGGCAGGCGCTCCAGGTGGCTTTCCAGGTGACGCTCGACCTGGCGCTCGGTCTCGACGACGAAGCCCAGGCTCACGCGATCGCCCAGCCGTCCCGCGGCCAGCCCGATCAGGAACGCGCCGCCGTACCAGAGCGGATTGAGCAGGCTGGGCCGGTCGCCCAGCTGCGCGAGGCGTTCCTCGGTCCAGGCGAGATGGTCCACCTCCTCGCGTGCCGCCTGCGCCATTTGCGCCTTCAGTTGCGGGTCGGCGGTGGCCACGGCCTGGGCCTGGTACAGCGCCTGCGCGCAGACCTCGCCGACGTGGTTCACGCGCATGAGAGCGCCCGAGATCCGCTTCTGCCGCGCATCGAGGTCGTCGGCGCCGCCGGCCAATGGCGCAGGGCGGTCGGCGCGGCTGCCGCCGGACAAGGTGCGCAGCGCCACTTCGGCGCCGCAAAGCCAGCGATCGACAAGACTCAGTTCCATGGCGAAACGATAACCGATGATGTCTGTTCGCCCCTCGCTACAGGGCAAAGCTACCCCCGCGTGTGACGTTGTGTGAGGACAACAGCCCCCCGCGATTTCGGCCGTGTTTCTTTGCGTCGGCAGAGCCCCTCTGGTGCAATACGTGCAGCTTCCGAAGAGGTTGCGGTTATCGCGGTTAAACACGCCCAGCCGCGCCGCGACCGGAATCTCTTGTTAACCCTAGGAGATATTCGCAATGAAAAAGTCGCTGCTCGCTCTCGCAGTGCTCACCGCCGTCAGCGGCGCCGCATCCGCCCAATCGTCTGTCACCCTGTACGGCAAGATCGACCTGGGCATGGTCTATGACGCTGGCGGCCCTGGCAAGTCGGTTCGCCTCGACTCCGGCGTGACGGGTGGTTCGCGCATCGGCTTCAAGGGCGTTGAAGACCTCGGTGGCGGCACGAAGTTCTCGTTCCAGCTCGAGACCGGCTTCTGCGCCGACAGCGCCGCCGGCGCGTCCTCGGGCGGCGCGACCGTCCCCAACTTCTGCACGGGCAGCAACAACTTCATGGGCCGCCAGGCCCACGGTGACCTGACCGGTTCGTTCGGTGCCCTGAGCGCCGGCCGCCAGTACAGCCTCGGCTTCAACAACCTGGCGACGATCGACCCGTTCGGCGCCGGTTTCGCTGGCCAGGCCAACAACGTCAGCGCCGCTGGCCTCTACCTGGTCGACCCGTCGGGCATCCGCCTGAACAACTCGGTCACGTACTCCACGCCGAACACCGCCGGCTTCACCGGCTCGGCCGAAGTCGCCTTCGGCGAGCAGGTCGGCAACTGGCAAGGCGGCCGCGAAACCGGCGCTGGCATCAACTACGCCTCGGGCCCGGCCTACGCTGGCGTCACGTTCTACAACCAGAGCAACACCGCCGGCACCGGCCCGGCCAAGAAGGTCGTCACCGTCGGCGGCACCTACGACTTCGGCGTCGTCAAGGTCCACGGCCTGGGCCAGTCCGTCACCGGCACCAGCACGCTCGACTACCGCAGCTTCATGGTTGGCGTGACCGTGCCCGTCGGCCCGGCCAGCCTGATGGCGTCGTACGTGCATCACAACGATCGCACGGTGGCCAACTTCGATGCCAACCAGGCCGGCATCGGCGTCCAATACCCGCTGTCGAAGCGCACCTCGCTGTACTCCTCGTTCGCCCGCATCCAGAACCAGCACGGCGCCGCCTTCCTGGTCGGCAACGCGACGGCGACCGGTACCGGCAACAAGGCATTCAACGCCGGCGTCGTCCACAACTTCTGATCGCGCCCCGGCGCTTGCCGGGTCGTCTTCGGCGCCTCGCCTCGAGCGGGGCCTCCTCAAGGCTCGTCTTCGGACGGGCCTTTTTCATTGGCGCCCCGTCGGCGTGACATCGTTGGCGGCGAAGCGCCCCGGCGTGTCCGGCCGGGGTGCGCTCCAGGGGCGGGGCCGCGATTCGCGAGTATTCTTGGCGTCGATGCTGTCGTTCATCCTCCGCCGACTCGCCCAGGCCGTGCTCGTGCTGCTGGTCGTCGGCATGGGAGCGTTCTCGCTGTTCCAGTACGTCGGCGACCCGGTGAGCAACATGCTGGGCCAGGACGCGACGCTCGCGCAGCGCGAGCGCCTGCGCGATGAACTGGGCCTGGACAAGCCCGCCCCGGTGCAGTTCGCGCACTTCGTCGGCAACGCGCTCGTCGGCGACTTCGGCGTCAGCCTGCGACAGGGCCGCGAGGTGTCGGCGCTGATCGCCGAACGCCTGCCCGCGACGCTGGAACTGTCCGTCGTCGCGGCCGCGCTCGCCGTGGCGCTGGGAATACCCTTGGGGGTGTACGCCGCCCTGCGCCGCCGGCACTGGGATGCCAAGCTGACCATGGCCGTGTCGCTGCTGGGCGTTTCGCTGCCCACGTTCCTGATCGGCATCGTGCTGATCGAAGTCTTCTCGGTGCTGCTCGGGTGGTTTCCCAGTTTCGGCCGTGGCGCGACGGTGCAACTGGGCGCGTGGACCACCGGCCTGCTAACGACCGACGGCTGGCGTCACGTCGCGTTGCCCGCGTTCACGCTCGCTGTCTACCAGCTGGCGTTGGTGATGCGCCTCGTGCGCGCCGAGATGCTGGAGGCGCTGCGATCGGACTACGTGAAGTTCGCGCGGGCGCGCGGCCTGCCGGACCGCGTGGTGAATTTCGGTCACGCCCTGCGCAACACCCTGGTGCCGGTGCTCACGATTTCCGGCCTGCAACTGGGCAGCCTCATCGCGTTCTCGGTCATCACGGAGACGGTGTTCGCGTGGCCCGGCATGGGCAGCCTGTTCATCCAGGCGGTGCAGTTCCCCGACGTGCCCGTGATGGCCGCCTACCTGTGCCTGATCGCGCTGGTGTTCGTCCTCATCAACCTGGCCGTGGACCTGCTCTATGCGGTGGTCGATCCACGGCTGCGCGTGCACGCCATCGCGGGCGAGGCGCGGCGATGAGGCAGCGGACGCCGTCCACCGACGCGGTTGTCGCGGCGACCCCCGCCGCGGCCCGGCCCGTCGCGCGCTGGCTGCGCGGCGACCTCTGGTTCGATTTCACGCAATCGCCGCTGGCCGTGCTCGCCGCCTTCGTCGCGCTGCTGTGCGTGGGCGGCGCGCTGTTCGCGCCGTGGCTCGCGCCGCATGATCCGTTCGACCTCGCCACGCTGGACCTGGCCGACTCGCACCTGCCTCCCGCGTGGCTGGCGGACGGCCGTGCCGCCTATCCGCTGGGCACCGACGACCAGGGCCGCGACATCCTGTCGGCGCTGCTTTACGGCACCCGCATCTCCCTGATGGTGGGCCTCGGCGCCGTGACGCTGTCGGTGCTCGTCGGCGTCACCACCGGCCTGGTGGCCGGCTTCGTCGGCGGCGCGGTGGACGCGGTGCTGATGCGCACGTGCGACGTCATGCTGTCGTTCCCGCCCATCCTCATCGCCTTGCTCGTCGACGGCGTGGGACGCCTGCTGTTCCCGCACGCCCGCGACCTGCTGGCGTTCGCGGTGCTCATCTTCGCGCTGTCGGTCACCGACTGCGTGCGCTACGCCCGCACGGTGCGCGGCTCGACGCTGGTGGAGCGCCACAAGGAGTACGTGCAGGCCGCGCGCCTCGTGGGCATCTCGCGCGGCCGGCTGCTGCGCCGCCACGTGCTGCCCAACGTCCTGGGGCCGGTGCTGGTGCTGGCCACGATCCAGCTGGGGCAGGCCATCGTGGCCGAGGCGACGCTGTCGTTCCTTGGCGTGGGGGTGCCGCCCACCAACCCGTCGCTGGGCACGCTCATCCGCATCGGCAACGACTTCCTCTACGCCGGCGAATGGTGGATCACCGTCTTTCCCGGCGTCGCGCTGGTGCTCATCGCGATGAGCGTGAACCTGCTGGGCGACTGGCTGCGCGACGCGCTCAATCCGAGGC
Source organism: Betaproteobacteria bacterium (assembly GCA_013289985.1). Classification (GTDB taxonomy): domain Bacteria; phylum Pseudomonadota; class Gammaproteobacteria; order Burkholderiales; family Burkholderiaceae_C; genus Scleromatobacter. Next base: position 63,344 of record JABCYW010000002.1, read on the forward strand.
TTCGATGAGCGGCCCATTGCTCGACGTGCGCGACCTGGGTGTCGAATTCCCGACGCGCCACGGCATGCTGCGCGCGCTCGACGGCGTGAGCTTCGACATCGCGGCGGGCGAGATCCTGGGGTTGGTCGGGGAGTCGGGTGCCGGCAAGTCGCTGACGGGCGCCGCGATCATCGGCCTGCTCGAGCCGCCGGGACGCGTGTGCCGCGGCCAGGTATTGCTGGAGGGCCAGCGCATCGACGACCTGCCGCGCGAGGCGATGCGGCGATTGCGGGGACGCCGCATCGGCGCGATCTTCCAGGATCCGTTGACGTCGCTGGATCCGCTGTACACGGTCGGCCACCAGCTGGTGGAGACCCTGCGCGCGCACCTGCCCCTGGGCGCGGCGCAGGCGCGCGAGCGGGCGGTCGAGCTGCTGCGCCAGACCGGCGTTCCGGCGCCCGCGGCGCGGTTCGGCCAGTATCCGCACGAGCTGTCCGGCGGCTTGCGCCAGCGCGTGGTGATCGCGCTCGCGCTGGCCGCGGAGCCCGCGCTCGTCATCGCCGACGAGCCGACCACGGCGCTCGACGTGGCGGTGCAGGCGCAGATCCTGCGCTTGCTGCGCGAGGTGACGCAGGCCCGCGGGGCCGCGGTGATGCTCATCACGCACGACATGGGCGTGGTTGCGGAGACCTGCGATCGCGTCGCGGTGATGTACGCGGGCCGCGTGGTGGAGATCGGGCCCGTGGACGAGGTCATCCGCCGGCCGGCGCATCCCTACACGGCCGGGCTGATGGCCTCGGTGCCGTCGCTGCACGACGCGCGCGGCCGCCTCGCGCAGATCAAGGGCGCGCTGCCGCGCCTGGGCGAGATCCCGTCCGGCTGCGCCTTCCACCCGCGCTGCCCCAAGGCGAGCCCGCGCTGCAGCGACGAACGCCCGGAGCTCGCGCTGGTGCAACGCACGCGCGCCGCCTGCTGGTGGCCCATCGCAGAGAGTCCGGTCGCGCCGTGACGTCCGCCGATGCACCGATCGAACGGCCCGCGTCCGCCGCCACGCCGGTGGTGGAGGCCCGCGGCCTGGGCCGCAGCTTCGCGCTGCGCACGCCGTGGACGAGCCGGCTGGTCGATCGCGCCGCGCCGCGCCGCATCGTCGCCGTCGACGACGTGAGCTTCACGATCGCGCGCGGGCGCACGCTCGCGTTGGTGGGGGAGTCGGGCTGCGGCAAGAGCACGCTGGCGCGGCTGATGGTGGGGCTGGACGAGCCCACGCAGGGCAGTGCCTGGGTCGACGGCGTCGACGTGCAGGCCACGCTCGCGGGACCGGGGGACGCGGCGCGCGCCCTGCGCCGGCGCATGCAGATGGTGTTCCAGGATCCGTACGCCAGCCTCAACCCGCGCTGGCGCATCGGCGACATCGTCGCCGAGCCGCTCCTGGAGCAGGGCCTGATCCTGCCGGCCCAGGCGCCCGCGCGCGTGGACGCGCTGCTGGCCTCGGTGGGTCTCGAAGGCCTGGACACGCGCAGGTTCCCGCACCAGTTCTCCGGCGGCCAGCGCCAGCGCATCTCGCTCGCGCGCGCCATCGCCACCAGCCCGGAATTCCTGGTCTGCGACGAGCCGACGTCGTCGCTCGACGTCTCGGTGCAGGCCCAGGTGCTCAACCTGCTCGTGGACCTGCAGCGCGAGCGCGCGTTGACCTGCCTGTTCATCTCGCACAACCTGGTGGTGGTGCGCTACGTGGCCGACGAGGTGGGCGTGATGTACCTGGGCCGCCTGGTGGAGCTCGCTCCGCGCGACGACCTGTTCGCCACGCCGCGCCACCCGTACACGCGCATGCTGCTGGCCGCGGTGCCCGACCTGAAAGGACGGGGGCGCGAGCGCGTGCCGGTGCTCGGCGAGGTGCCGGATCCGCTGTTGCCGCCGTCGGGCTGCGCGTTCCATCCGCGCTGTCCGAACGCGAACGAACGCTGTCGCGTGGAGCGGCCGGCGCTGCGGCCTTCGGGCGCGGTGCGGGTGGCTTGCCACGCCGTCGAGGAAGGGCGCCTCTAGCGCGCCGGCGCCGAGGCGGCGGGGGCGCTCGCGGCGCTGGCGGCCGGCTGGGCGGCGGGGCCCGCCGTCCCGGGCAGGTAGAGCGGGCCCTTCTGGCCGCATCCTGCCAGCGCCAGGACGAGCGCGCACGCACGCAAGACTGCACGCGGCGCAGGGCCGCGATGCCCCGCTAAACTCGATCCCTGGCTTTCATTCATCTCACGGATTCTATCGACCATGTCGACCCCGACGCTGCACGACACCGAATACCAGGCCGCGGCCGAGCGCCTGCTGGCCGCGATCGAGCGCCAGTGCGACGACTGGCTGCAGCAGGGCGTCATCGACATCGACACGAACCGCTCCGGCGGCCTCGTGGAGCTGGAGTTCCCGGGCGGCAGCAAGATCGTGGTCAACAAGCAGCCGCCGCTGCACGAGATCTGGCTCGCCGCGCGCAACGGTGGCTTCCACTTCAGGTTCGCCGACGGCGCCTGGCGCGACACGCGCGACGGCGTGGAGTTCTTTGCGCGCCTGTCGGAAGAGGCGAGCCGCCAGGGCGGCAAGGCGCTGAGCTTCTTCGCGGCCTGAAGTGGCCACCATCCTCGTCCCGCTGCCTCGGCGCGACTTCGATCCGACCGAGGCCGGCGTGCCGTGGCGCGTGCTCACCGAGGCCGGCCATGCGTTCGTGTTCGCCACGCCCGACGCCGCCCCGGCGCAGGCCGACCCGCGCATGTTGAAGGGCAGCGACCTGGGCCTCCTCGCGGCCATGCTGCGGGCGCAGTCCAACGCCGTGGCCGACCACGACCGCATGGCGCAGTCGGCGGCGTATCGCTCGCCGATCGCCTGGTCGACCATCGCCGGGGGCCTGGCCGCCGGCCGTTTCGACGCGCTGCTGCTGCCGGGCGGCCACGCGCCGGGCATGCGCGAGTACCTCGAGTCGGCGGAGCTGCAATCGGCCGTCGCCACCTTCTTCGAGCGCGACCTGCCGGTGGCCGCCATCTGCCACGGCACCGTGCTCGCGGCGCGCTCGCGCGTGGCACGCGGGGAGGGCGCGGGCCGCAGCGTGCTGTACGGGCGCCGCACCACGGGCCTCACGCGCCAGCTCGAGATGCTGGCCTGGCGGCTCACGCGCCGTCGGCTGGGCGACTACTACCGCACCTACCCGCAGACGGTGCAGGACGAGGTGGCCGCGGCGCTGCGCTCGACCAGGGACTTCCTGGCGGGGCCGCCCGCGCTGCTGCGCGATTCGGATCGCCTGCGGCGCGTGGGCTTCACCGTGCGCGACGGACGCTATCTCTCCGCGCGCTGGCCCGGCGACGCCCACCGCTTCGCGCACGAGCTGGCGGGCATGCTGGCCTAGTTCCCTGTCTTGAAGAGGTCGAGGATGCTCTTCTTCTCGTCGTCGGTGGACTGCTGCGGCGCCTTGTCGTCCAGGCCGAGGCCGGTCACGCCGTTGGCCGGCCCGAACTCGTCGTAGTACCACTCGCCGTTGACGTTCATCACGCCCTCGGGCGGCTCCAGGGGCGCCTGTGGCACGTCCTTCAGCGCGGTCTGCATGAACTCGATCCACACCGGCAGCGCGAGGCCGCCGCCGGTCTCGCGGTCGCCCAGCTTGCGCGGCGTGTCGTAGCCGATCCACACCACGGCCGCGAGCGAGGGCTGGAAGCCGCAGAACCAGGCGTCCATCGAATCGTTGGTGGTGCCGGTCTTGCCGTAGACGTCGGGGCGCTTGAGCACGGCCTGCGCGCGCGCCGCCGTGCCGCTGCGCGTGACCGTGTTGAGCAGCGACTCGATCATGAAGGCGTTGCGCGGCTCGATGGCGCGCATGTCGTCGGTGAACGGCTTCGGGTGTTCCTCGTGCAGCAGCTTGCCGCGCGAGTCGGTCACGCGCGTGATGAGGATCGGATTGACGCGGTAGCCGCCGGTGGCGAACACGCCGTACGCGGTGGACATCTGGATCGGCGTGACCGAGCCCGAGCCGAGCGCCATCGTGAGGTAGGGCGGGTGCTTCTCGGGATCGAAGCCGAAGCGCGAGATCCATTGCTGCGCGTAGGCCGGACCCACCGACTGCAGGATGCGGATCGAGACCATGTTCTTGGATTTGGCGAGCGCGGTGCGCAGCGTCATCGGTCCTTCGAACTTGCCGTCGTAGTTCTTGGGCTCCCAGGGCTGGCTGCCGGTGGTGCCGGCGTCGAAGAACAGCGGCGCGTCGTTGACCACGGTGGCGCCGTTGAAGCCTTTCTCGATCGCGCTGGAGTAGATGAAGGGCTTGAAGCTGGAGCCCGGCTGGCGCCAGGCCTGGATCACGTGGTTGAACTTGTTCTTGCCGTAGTCGAAGCCGCCCACCAGCGCGCGGATGGCGCCGGTGGAGGGCTCGGTGGCCACGAAGGCGCCTTCCACCTCGGGCTGCTGCGTCAGCGTCCAGTCGCCCTTGTCGGTCTTCATTGCGCGCACGATCGCGCCCGGGCGGATCTGCACCTTCGGGTCGGCCTTGGTCGACAGGCCCGAGGTGACCGGCTTCAGGCCGTCGCCCGTCACCGTGATGGTGTCGCCGGACTGCAGCACCGCCAGCACCTTCTTCGGCGAGGCCTCCAGCACGACCGCGGCCTTCAGGTCGTCGTTGTCGGGATGGTCGGCGAGCGCCTCGGCAATTCGCGCGTCGAGCGCCTTCGGGTCGGCCGGAAGGTCGACATAACCCTCCGGGCCCCTGAATTGCTGCCGGCGCTCGAAGTCCATGATCCCGCGCCTGAGAGCGTGGTACGCAGACAACTGGTCGGTGGAAGAGACCGTCAGCGTCACGTTCAGCCCGCGCGTATAGGCCTCGTCGCCGTATTGCGCAAAGACGAGCTGGCGGGCCATCTCGGCCACGTATTCCGCGTGGATCGGCGACTCGCTCGGCGCCCGGTATATCAAGACCTGGGCGTGCGCAGCCTTGCGCTCGTCCTCGGTGATGAAGCCGTTCTCGAACATTCGATCGATGATGTACTGCTGGCGCTGCGTCGCGCGCCGCGGGTTCGCGATCGGGTTGTAGCTGGAAGGCGCCTTGGGCAGCCCCGCCAGCATCGCCGCTTCGCCGATCGTGATGTCCTTGAGCGGTTTGCCGAAATAGATTTCGCTGGCCGAGGCGAAGCCGTACGCCCGCTGACCCAGATAAATCTGGTTCATGTACAGCTCCAGAATCTGGTCCTTGCTCAATTGCGACTCGATGCGCAGCGCCAGCAAAATCTCGTACAGCTTGCGGGTAAACGTCTTTTCGGTGGACAGGTAGAAGTTGCGGGCCACCTGCATCGTGATGGTGGAGGCCCCCTGGCTGCGGGCCTCGCCCACGTTGGCCAGGCCGGCACGGATGACGCCGAGGTAGTCGACGCCCCCGTGGTGATAGAAACGCGCGTCCTCGATGGCCAGTACGGCGTCGCGCATCACTTTGGGGATCTGGGCGATCGGGACGAACTGTCTCCTTTCCTCACCATATTCCCCGAGAAGGACGCCGTCAGAAGAAAAAACCCGTAACGGTAATTTCGGGCGGTAATCGGTCAGGGCGCTCAGCTCGGGCATCTTGGGATACGCGACAGCCAGTCCGATCGCCACGCAGATTGCAACACCGAGTAACAGCGCCAACAGCGCGCCGACAAATGTCAAAAGGGCGCGCAGCACGTGCCGCCAGGCCCGCGCCGCCCAGTGGGCAGAGGAGCCGCCACGGGGCGCCGAGGCTGGAAGTTTCGCGGGCGTGCGGTCTGGATCGCTCATGAATGTAGGCCGGGATGTAAGCGCTGATTATAGAAACCGACAAGTCTCCCTTAAGCAGCTTGCGGTGCGGTCGAAGTCCCGGGAATCGCGGATATGCCAGTGTCGACGCAGATTCACCACTTCTTATGGTGACCAAATGCTTTGAAAATGCGGGCATTCCCGCACACTAACTTTGTTTTCCTGTCGTTCTTGCTGATAGGATTGCCGCAAAATATCAACCCGGCGCTCACATTCGAGCGCTGTCGGAGCATGTCCTCGTGTCAATTCTCGACAGCATTTTCGGCCGCAAGCATCCGCCCATGATCGGGCTGGATGTGAGCTCGTCCAGCGCCAAGCTGGTTGAGCTCGGCCAAACTCCCTCCGGCGACCTGGTACTCGAGCGTTTCGCGAGCGAACCCTTCGAGAAGGGCTGGATCGCCGACGGCCAGATCGAGAAATTCGACGAAGTCGCCGACGCCGTGCGCCGCCTGGTCGCCAAGAGCGGCGCCAAGACCCGCGACGTCGTCATGGCGATGCCGCAGTCGGCCGTGATCACCAAGCGCATCGTGCTGCCTGCCGGGCTGCGCGAGACCGAGATGGAGATCCAGGTCGAGTCGGAAGCTCATCAGTACATCCCGTTCTCGCTGGACGAGGTCAGCCTCGACTTTTGTGTCATCGGGCCGAGCCAAAGTTCCACCGGCGACGTCGACGTGCTCATCGCCGCGTCGCGCAAGGACCGCGTTCAGGATCGCCAGGGCCTGGCCGAAGCGGCCGGGCTGAAACCGGTCGTGCTCGACATCGAGTCGCACGCCTCGCGCCTGGCCATGGGCCGCGTCATCTCCAGCCTGCCCGAGCAGGGCAAGGACATGCTTGTCGCGCTGTTCGAGATCGGCGCCGACACGGCCGGCCTGAAGGTGCTGCGCGACGACGAAATGCTCTACGACCGCGACCAGACGTTCGGCGGCGCCCAGCTCACGCAGCTCATCTCGCGCCAGTACGGCTTCTCGTTCGAGGAAGCCGAGCAGAAGAAGCTGGCCGGCGACCTGCCCGAAGATTTCGAGTCCACGCTGCTGATGCCCTTCGTCGACAGCCTGGCCCACGAGATCGGCCGTGCGCTGCAGTAATGCTTCACCAGAACGCCGCACCACAAGGTCGACTACGTGATGCTCGCCGGCGGCACCGCGTCGCTGTCGGGGCTGCGCGAGCGCGTCAAGGAGGTCACCGGCTTCGCCTGCCGCGTCGTCAATCCGTTCGAAAACATGAAATTGGGAAGCGCCGTGCGTGAAGGCAAGCTGCGGCGCGAGGCGCCGTCGTACCTGACCGCATGTGGGCTGGCGATGCGGAGGTTCGTGCAGTGATTCTGATCAACCTGTTGCCGCACCGCGAAGCGCGGCGCCAGCAACGCAAGAATGCGTTCTTCGCAGGCATCGGCATGGCCGTGCTGTTCGGCGCCGCCGTCGTGGGCGGCTGGTGGACCCTCGTCAATGCGCAGATCAACACGCAGGAAGAGCACAACCAGTTCCTTTCCAACGAGATCAAGCGCCTCGACGCGCAGATCGCCGACGTGGCGACCCTGAAGGCCGAGATCGCGGCCCTGAAGGCGCGCCAGAAGGCGGTGGAAGACCTCCAGGCCGACCGCAACATGCCGGTCTACCTGCTCAACGAACTGGTCAAGCAGACGCCCGAAGGCGTGTACCTCACCAGCGTGAAGCAAGGCGGCCAGCAGGTGGCGATCACCGGCGTGGCGCAGACCAACGAGCGCATCTCCGAATTCCTGCGCAACACCGCCTACAGCTCGCCCTGGCTCGAGAAGCCGGTACTGGTCGAGATCAAGGCGCAGACGCTGGTCGTCGCGGGCAGCAAGGATCAGCGCCGGATGTTCGCATTCGTGATGGGCGTGACGCTCAAGCGTCCGCCCGTTCCAGGATCCGCCGCCAGCGCGGCCTCCGGCGCAGCCGCCGCGGCACCGGTTCCGGCCGCTTCTACGGCGACGAGGTAAGCATGGCTACTCAAGCAAAAGACCGAGGCGCGGACATCCTCGCCGCCCTGCGCGGCGGGGTCGGCCAGTTCAACGACCTGAACCTCCAGCAGCCCGGCCAGTGGCCGTTCCTGCCGCGCTTCACGGCCTGGGCGATCGTGGCCGTCGTGGTGGTCATCATCGGATGGTTCGTGGCCCTCAGCGACCAGTCCAACGACCTGCAGGCGGCGCGCGACAAGGAGCCGGCACTCAAGAGCGAGTACCGCACCAAGCTCGGCCAGGCGATCAACCTCGACGCGCTGAAGAAGCAGAAGGAAGACGTCCAGACCTACGTGACGCAGCTGGAGAAACAGCTGCCGGGCAAGGCCGAGATGGACGCGCTGCTCACCGACATCAACCAGGCCGGCGTCGGCCGGGGCCTGGTGATGGAGCAGTTCGTCCCGGGCCAGACCGAGACCAAGGAATACTACGCCGAGCTGCCGATCGCCATCCGGGTGACGGGACGCTTCCATGACATCGGCGCCTTCGCGGCCGACATCGCGGCGCTGTCGCGCATCGTCACGTTGCACAACCTCTCGATCACGCCGGACACGAAGTCGACCGGCGGCGGACTGTCCATGGAGGCGTTGGCGCGCACCTATCGCTACCTGGATCCGGCCGAGGTCATCCAGGCTCGCGCGGCCAGCGGCCCCGGAGGCAAGAAATGAAGCGAATCCTCTGCATCTCGGCTGGCGCGCTGATGCTGTCCGCGCTCGGCGCATGCACCGCCGACAACGATGAACTCATCTCCTGGATGGAGCAGCAGCACAAGGAGGTCAAGCCCAATGTGCCGCCGATCTATCCGCCCAAGAAGTTCGACCCGCAGGCCTACCTGGGCGTGACCGGCGTCGAGCCCTTCGGCACCCAGAAACTGATTCCGGTGGGCGGCCCGTCCAACGGCAAGTCGAGCGCGCTGCTCGCCGCGGCGAAGGCCCATGCCGCGCAGGAGCTCGAGTCCTATCCGCTGGACAGCATGGCCATGGTCGGCTCGCTGCAGCAAGGCGGCAAGACGCATGGGCTGCTGATGGTGGAAAGCCGTCTCCACGACGTGAAGGTGGGCGACTGGCTGGGCCAGAACTACGGCCAGATCACCTCGATCACGGACTCACAGATTGCCTTGCGGGAAACCGTGCAGGACCCCACGGGTGAATGGATAGAGCGCACCAGCACCCTCCAGATTCAGGAGAAGGCGCGATGAACAGCAGTCAGGAGAATCGGAATATGCGGAGTTGGACCGCGGGAGCAGCGCTCGTTCTGGCGTTGGGGGTGGGTTTGCCGACGGTGTCGTGGGCCGAACCCAAGATCAGCTCGGTCACGGGCTCGCAGCAGGGCGGCACGGACGTCGTCCGGGTCGAGCTCAGCGAAGCGTTGACGGCGGTGCCCGCGGGCTTCGCGGTGCAGTCGCCGCCGCGCGTGGCGATCGACCTGCCGGGCGTCACCAATGCCTCCGGCAAGTCGTCCATCGAACTGAACCAGGGCAACGTCCGCTCGGTCAGCGTGGCCAGCTCCGGCGACCGTACGCGCCTTGTGCTGAACCTGAAGGTGGCGTCGAACTATCACGCCGAGATCCAGGGCAAGACGCTGCTGATCTCGCTGGACAACGGCGCCTCCGTGCCGGCCGCGGCCGCGCCCGCCCAGGCCGCCGACGCCCACTTCGCCAGCAGCCAGAATGCCGACGTCCTCGACCTGCGCGACATCGACTTCCGCCGCGGCACCGACGGCGCCGGCCGCATCGTCGTCAACCTGGCCAGCACGCAGGTCGGCGTCGACCTGAAGCAGCAGGGCAAGGACCTGGTCGTCGACTTCCTGCGTTCGAATGCCCCGGCTCGCCTGCGCCGCCGCCTGGACGTCAGCGACTTCGGCACGCCGGTGCAGGCCATCACCACCACCCAGGCAGGCGATCACGTGCACATGGTCGTCACGCCGACGGGTGCGTGGGAGCACAGCGCCTACCAGACCGACAACCAGTTCGTGCTCGAGGTGCGCCCGGCCAAGGCCGACCCGAACAAGCTCGTTCCGGGCCAGGGCTATACCGGCCAGCGCCTGTCCCTGAATTTCCAGAGCATCGAGATCCGCGCGCTGTTGCAGATCATCGCCGACTTCAGCGACTTCAACGTCGTCACCAGCGATACCGTCACCGGTACCGTCACGCTGCGCCTGAAGGACGTGCCCTGGGATCAGGCCCTCGACATCATCCTGCAGAGCAAGGGCCTCGACAAACGCCGCTCGGGCAACGTGCTGCTGATCGCACCGAAGGACGAACTGGCCGCCAAGGAGCAGGTCGACCTCGAGGCGAAGAGGAAGATCGCCGACCTGGAGCCGATGCACATGCAGGCGTTCCAGCTGAACTACACGAAGGCTGCCGACGTCGCCAACGGCCTGACCGGCGGCGCGACCTCGGCCGGCGGTGCGACCTCGGCCGGCGGCTCGAGCGGCGGTACGCGCCTGTTGTCGACCCGTGGCTCGGTGGTTGCGGAAACACGCACCAACCAGTTGTTCGTCACCGACATCCCGTCCAAGCTCGAAGAAGTCCAGGCGCTGATCGCCCGCATCGACATCGCGTCGCGCCAGGTGATGATCGAGGCCCGCATCGTCGAGGCCAGCGACAATTTCGGCCGTGCCCTTGGCGTCAAGCTGGGATCGTCGTCGTCGAACGCATTCCACCTCGGCGGCAGCCAGTACGCGTCGGTCGGCGGCAACTACGAAGCCATCGGCTACCAGACCGGCCAGGTAGCGGGTACCGTGCCCTACACCGACACGCAGTTCGTGAACTTCCCCGCGCAGGCGGGCCTCGTGTCCAGCACCGCCAACGCCGCGACGATCGCCCTGTCGCTGTTCAGCGCCAGCGCCAGCCGGTTCCTGAACCTCGAACTGTCCGCGCTGGAAGAAGACGGCTCGGGCCGCATCATCTCCAGCCCGCGCGTCATCACGGCCGACCAGGTGCAGGCCGTCGTCGAGGCCGGCGAGGAACTGCCCTACCAGCAGGCCACCTCCAGCGGCGCGACCTCCGTGACATTCCAGAAGGCCCAGATCCGACTGCAGGTCACGCCGCAGATCACGCCGGAAGGCAACGTGATCCTGGACGTGGACGTCAACAAGGACAGCGTCGGCCGCAGCACCAGCGCCGGCTACGCCATCGACACCAAGCACGTGAAGACCACGGCCCTGGTGGAGAATGGCGGCACCGTCGTGCTGGGCGGGCTGTTCCAGCAGAATGAGAACAACGTGACAGACAAGATCCCGTTCCTGGGCGACATCCCGTTCCTGGGCAACCTGTTCAAGAGCACGTCCAAGGTGATGACGCGCACCGAACTGCTGATCTTCATCACGCCGCGGGTCATCTCGGACCGCTCGGTCGCGCATTGAGGCTTTGAACATGAATTTTCAGGGAAATCAACAAATGAAGGCGATCGTCGCGGCGGTGGCAGTGGGTGCGGTCCTGGCCGGTTGCAGCGCGGGCGGTGAACCCCAGAAGACGACAACGACGACCGGCACTGCGAAGGCTGCCGATCTGGTCGTCACGGTCGACAAGGCGTCCATCGCGGATGCCGGCAGCGACTCGGCGACAGTCACCGTCACGGCCGTCGATTCGTCGCGCAACATCGTCGCCGGTGCCCCGGTCACGATCGTTCCCGACCGCAACGGTGTGGTCACGGTCAGTGGCACCACCACGGCCACCGGCACGGGACAGATCACGGGCGTGATCGGGATTGGCGCCGACAAGTCCAACCGCACGATCGACGTCGTCGTCACGTCCGGCAGCATCACCAAGACCGTGCAGATCGCCGTCACCGGCGCCCAGCTCCAGGCCACGCCCAGTTCCGCGGCCCCGGGGGCCACGGCCACGGTGCAGTACGTGGTGACCGACAAGACCGGTGCGGCCATCACCGACGCGCCAATCTCCGTGGCGCTCAACGGCGGTACCACCACCAGTGGCACGACCGATGCCAACGGCGCGTACACCTATTCCTACACCGCGCCGTCGAGCCCGACCGCGAGCATCAGCGCCACGGCAGCGGGCGTGACGGCAACTACCACGGTCACCATCGCCACGACCAACACCAGCCCGGCGAGCGGCACGGTGACGTCGGCGTCACTGGCTGCCAACCCGGCGACCGTCAACGTGAACACGGCGAGTTCCACCACGAACCAGGTCGCGGTGCGCGGCCTGTTCCTGGGCGCGGGCAACGCACCGATCTCGAACGTGCGCGTGCGCTTCGACCTGAACGGAGACCCCAACCTCATCGGCGGCACGCTCACCTCTGGCACCAACCCTGTCTACACCGACGGCAACGGCGTGGCGCTGACCAGCTACGTTCCCGGCACCCGGGGTAGCGGCAACCAGCAACTGACCATCCGCGCCTGTTGGAGCGAGGTCGACTTCGCCGCGGGCACCTGCCCCAACGCGGCGACGGCCAACATCACGGTCGCCCAGAGCGGCGTCAGCATCTCGATCTTCCACAGCAACGCGGTCGTCGCCGACGCCACCAAGCTCACCTACACGCAGCCCTTCACGGTGCAGGTGGTGGACGCCGTCGGGCAGCCGATCCAGGGCGTGCTGGTCACCGGATCGGTCGACCTGCCGCGTTACTACCGTGGCTACTGGGTCGGCCCGGCCCCCTGGTCCCAGGTCGTCTTGAACGTCTGCGACAACGAAGACATCAATCGCAACGGAGTGCTGGAAACCTACTCCAGTGGCGTCACGGAAGACCAGAACAATTCGGGCAAGCTGGAGCCGTACGCCGCCGACGTCGCGATCACGTCCCTGTCGACGGGTTCGAACACCACTGACGCATTCGGCCTGGCGTACTTCAACATGCAGTACGGCCAGAACGTCGCGGGCTGGGACGACTACACGTTGACCTTCAGCGCGCTGGTGTCGGGCACGGAAGGCAAGGCCAGCACGACCGGGACACTGGGCGTGCTCGCATCCGCCATCACCTCCGCGACCACGCCCCCGTTCTACCTCAGCCCGTACAACCTGAACCCGGCCAGCGCGAATCCCGCGGCGGTGGGCACGGCGACCGTCACCGACCCGTCGACCGGCAAGTCAGGCGTGTTGTGCAAGGCCCAGCCCTGACGGAGCACGGAGGCACAGTTCCGGCGATCTCTCTCATCGGAATGCCCGGTTGTGGAAAATCCACGATCGGGCGACAACTGGCGCGCTCGCGCCAGTTGCCGTTTCTGGATTCCGATCACGAGATCGAGCGCTTCCTGGGCTGTTCCATCCGTGAGTTCTTCGATCGCGAAGGCGAGCCCGCCTTCCGCGATGTCGAGGAGCGCGTGATCCGCGAGACGCTCGTGGCGCCCCAGTTGCGCGTCGTCGCCACCGGCGGCGGCAGCGTGCTGCGCCCGGCCAATCGCGAAGTGATGAAGGCCAACGCCACGGTGGTGTACCTGCACACCCTGCCGGAGGATCTTGCGCGCCGCCTGAGCCGCGATACGCAGCGTCCCCTGCTGCAGGTGGCCGACCCGCGCCAGCGCCTGCGCGACCTGTATGCGGTGCGCGATCCGATCTACCGCGAAGTGGCCGACATCGTCGTCGACACCGCGCACAAGTCGGCCACGATGCTGGTCAATCTCATATCCATGCAGCTCGACATGGGCACCGGGGCGCGGCAGGACGCAAAATAGGGGTCGATGCAGACCTCTCCCGAACTTCTCCAGCCGGCCGCCGCGCGGGTCCAGATCGCGCTCGGCGACCGCAGCTACCCCATCCTGATCGGCGGCGACCTGCTGCGCGACGCTCGGACCTGGGCGCCGCAGGCCGACCGCAAGGCCTTCGCGCTGATCGTCACCAACACGACGGTGGACGCGCTCTACGCGGCCCCGCTCGCCGCGGCGCTGGCGCCGCACTTCGCCCGCGTGCGCACGCTGACGCTGCCCGACGGCGAGGTCTACAAGGATCTCGCCCACCTGAACCTGATCTTCGACGAGTTGCTGGGCCAGGAGGCCGATCGGCGAACGGTGCTGTTCGCGCTGGGAGGCGGCGTCGTCGGCGACATGACCGGCTTCGCCGCGGCGTGCTACATGCGGGGCGTGCCCTTCGTGCAGGTGCCCACCACGCTGCTGGCCCAGGTCGACTCGTCGGTGGGCGGCAAGACGGCGGTCAACCACCCGCTGGGCAAGAACATGATCGGCGCGTTCTACCAGCCGCAGCAGGTGGTGTGCGACCTCGACGTGCTCGACACGCTGCCCGACCGCGAGATGTCCGCCGGCCTGGCCGAGGTGATCAAGTACGGCGCGAGCATCGACGTCGAATTCCTGGGCTGGCTCGAGCGCCACATCGACGCCTTGCGCGCGCGCGACCGCGACGCGCTCACGCACGCGGTGCGCCGCTGCTGCGAGATCAAGGCATCCATCGTCGGCGCCGACGAGAAGGAGGCCGGGCTGCGTGCCATCCTCAACCTCGGCCACACCTTCGGCCACGCCATCGAGGCGGGCATGGGCTATGGCGCCTGGCTGCACGGCGAGGGCGTCGGCTGCGGCATGGTGATGGCCGCCGAGCTGTCGGCGCGCCTGGGCCTGGTGAGCACCGCGTTCGCGCGGCGCATCGAGGCGCTGGTCGCGCGCGCCGGCCTGCCCGTGCGCGGACCGGCCGACCTGCCGCCGGCCCGCTACCTGGAGCTGATGCGCGTCGACAAGAAGGCGCAGGGCGGCGACATCCGCTTCGTGCTGCTCGATGGCGAGAGCCACGCCGTCGTGCGTACCGCGCCGGAGGACGTCGTCGTCGACGTCATCACCACGCTTACCGCGGCCGCCTGAGGCCCGCGTTCGACGTGATCGCCAGCCCGCCCGTCGAACGGCCGCCCTATGCGAGCGATCCCGCGATGTCGCGCGGACGCCGGCGCCCCGAAGCCGCGGCGCCCACGCGCACCGAGTTCCAGCGCGATCGCGACCGCATCGTCCACAGCACCGCGTTCCGCCGGCTCGTCTACAAGACCCAGGTCTTCCTCAACCACGAGGGCGACCTGTTCCGCACCCGCCTCACGCACTCGCTCGAGGTGGCCCAGCTCGGACGCTCCGTGGCGCGCACGATGGGCCTGGAGGAAGACCTGGTGGAGGCCATCGCGCTCGCCCACGATCTCGGGCACACGCCGTTCGGGCATGCCGGGCAGGACGCGCTCGACGACTGCATGCGCGATCACGGCGGCTTCGAGCACAACCTGCAGAGCCTGCGCGTGGTCGACGAACTCGAGCTGCGCTACCCCGAGTTCGACGGCCTGAACCTGACGCTGGAGACACGCGAGGGCATCCTCAAGCGCGTGACGCTGGCCCAGGCCCGCGTGCTGGAGGAGCTCGAGCCGGGCGGCGTGGGCCATCGCTTCGTGGCCGGACTGCAGCCGGGCCTCGAGGCCCAACTCACCAACCTGGCCGACGAGATCGCCTACAACACGCACGACGTCGACGACGGCATCCGCTCCGGGCTGCTCGATCACGCCCAGCTGGACGACGTTCCGCTCTACGCGCGCCTGCGCGACGAGGCGCTGGACGCGCACCCGCGCCTGCGCACGCTGCCCGCGCGCCGGCTCGTGCACGAGACGCTGCGGCGCATGCTGTCGCAGATGATCTACGACCTGATCGCCACCAGCCAGGCCGCCATCGATGCGGCGGCGCCCGGCAGCCCGCAGGCCGTGCGCGAGCTGCCGCTGCTGATGCGCTTCGGCGCGCAGATGCGCCACGACAGCAGCGAGCTCAAGCGCTTCCTGTTCGCCAACCTCTACCGCCATCCCGCGGTGACCGCCACCACCGACCGCGCCCGCGACGTCGTGCGCGCCCTGTTCGCGATCTACCTCGACCGCCCGGCCGAGATGAGCGACGAGTTCCAGCAGGCGGTCGACCGGCCGCGCGCCGTGGCCGACTACATCGCCGGCATGACCGACCGCTTCGCGCTCAAGGAGCATCAACGCCTCACCGGCCAGGCGCTGTTCGGCAACTCCTGGGCGTCGTTGGGCCGCACGCCAGGCTGAGAACCTGTGAACGAATCCCACACACCCGCTCGTCCCGCCAAAACGCGCCCGCTCCGCGTTGCAAATGCTCGCCGTAGCCCGAGCTACGTCTGCGCTTTGCGCCTTGATCGGACACGTTTTGGCGTGCCGCTCGGGCGCGCGGGATCCATTCACAGGTTCTGAGATCCCGCCAATCCGGGTTCCTCACGAGATTCGAACAATAGGGGCCAGCTAAACTGCGGCCATGGCCCGCCTCACCCGCCTCTCGCTGCCCGGCCTGCCGCACCACCTGATGCAGATCGGGAACAACCGGCAGGCGATCTTCGTCGACGACGAGGATCGGCAGGCGTGGTGTGCCCACCTGCGCGAGGCCAGCCTCGTGGCCCGCGTCGACATCCACGCCTACGTGCTGATGTCCAACCACGTCCACCTGCTCGCCACGCCGCGCCATGACGCCGACGGCCTCAGCACGATGATGCAGTCGCTGGGGCGGCGCTACGTGGCGGCGTTCAACCGACGCCACGCCCGCTCGGGCACGCTCTGGGAAGGGCGCTTCCGGGCCGCGCTGGTCGATCCCGAGGGCTCGCTGCTGGCCTGCATGCGCTACATCGACAGCCATGCGCAGCGCAGCGGCCTGGTGGCCGATGCCGCCGACTACGCCTGGTCCAGCTGCGCCCATCACCTGGGGCGTCGGCGCGACCCGCTGATCGTCGACCACGCGCGTTATTGGGCGCTCGGCAACACGCCCTTCGAGCGCGAAGGCGCCTTCCGCGGCTACCTCGAGGAAGGCGTCGGGCAGCGCGAGGCCCAGGCGATCTCGCAGGCGACGCGGCGCGGCTGGCCCATCGCCGGCGCCGAGGGTCAGCAACGCCTGGCCGCCCTGCTCGGACGCGAGATCGTGCCGCGGCCGCGCGGTCGCCCGCGGCGCGTCGACCCGCCGGCGGCCTGAAGAACCTGTGAACGGATCCCACACACCCGCTCGTCCCGCCAAAACGCGCCCGCTCTGCGTTGCAAATGCTCGCCGTAGCCCGAGCTACGGCTGCGCTTTGCGCCTTGATCGGACACGTTTTGGCGCGCCGCTCGGGCGCGCGGGATCCATTCACAGGTTCTGACGCCGGGCGGTCCTTCGCCGCCGCCCGCGAGGTCGAGGCGAGCTGGTGGCGCGCCACCGCAATACCCGACGAATTTGCTGCGGGAGCGCGGCAGCGCGGGCGTCGCGATGACGTCCCGCCACGCCAAAGTCTCGGTCAACCCCGTTCCGCGCCGAGCGAATGCACCACATCGATGCGATTTGACGCTGATTCGCCGATTCATTGACTACGGCCCCATTAAATATCGCACCATGTCAATGCAATCAACTTAAACAATACTGACCCCAATTAAATGGGATTGCTCGCGGGCGAGGGCCTGGTTTATTGTTCGGGTTTTCCAGCGCTGAAGAAGGATCCGCCATGAGCAAGGCAGCCCAAGGGCAACCCACCTCGATGACCGACATCGCCGCCGCGGCCGCGGGCGGGCTGTACGACCCCGCGGGCGAGCACGATGCCTGCGGCGTGGGCTTCGTGGCGCACATCAAGGGCCAGCGCGCGCACTCCATCGTCAGCCAGGGCCTGAAGATCCTGGAGAACCTCGACCATCGCGGCGCCGTCGGCGCCGACAAGCTGATGGGCGACGGCGCGGGCATCCTGATCCAGATCCCTGACGAATACTTCCGCGCCGAGATGGCCGCGCTGGGCGTCGAACTGCCGCCGCCCGGCGAGTACGGCGTCGGCCAGATCTTCCTGCCCAAGGAACACGCGTCGCGCCTCGCCTGCGAACAGGAACTCGAGCGCGCCGTGAAGGCCGAGGGCCAGGTGCTGCTGGGCTGGCGCGACGTGCCGGTCGACCGCGAGATGCCGATGTCGCCCACCGTGCGCGCCAAGGAGCCGGTGCTGCGCCAGATCTTCATCGGCCGCGGCGCCGACGTGATCGTGCCCGACGCGCTGGAACGCAAGCTCTACGTGATCCGCAAGACGGCCTCGGCCGCCATCCAGGCGCTCAAGCTCACGCACAGCCGCGAGTACTACGTGCCCAGCATGAGCTGCCGCACCATCATCTACAAGGGCCTGCTGCTGGCCGACCAGGTGGGCAAGTACTACCTGGACCTGGCCGACGAGCGTGTCGTGTCGGCGCTGGCGCTGGTGCACCAGCGCTTCTCCACCAACACGTTCCCGGAATGGCCGCTGGCCCACCCGTACCGCATGGTGGCGCACAACGGCGAGATCAACACCGTCAAGGGCAACTTCAACTGGATGCGCGCCCGCGAGGGCGTGATGAAGTCGCCGGTGCTGGCCGACGACCTGAAGAAGCTCTACCCGATCAGCTTCGAGGGCCAGTCCGACACCGCCACGTTCGACAACACGCTCGAACTGTTGACGATGGCCGGCTACCCGCTCGCCCACGCCGCGATGATGATGATTCCCGAGGCCTGGGAGCAGCACGCCGTGATGGACCTGCGCCGCCGCGCGTTCTACGAGTACCACGCCGCCATGATGGAGCCGTGGGACGGCCCGGCCGCGATGGTGTTCACCGACGGCAAGCAGATCGGCGCCACGCTCGACCGCAACGGCCTGCGTCCGGCGCGCTACATCGTCACCGACGACGACCTCGTGGTGATGGCGTCGGAATCGGGCGTGCTCGACATCCCGCAGAACAGGATCATCAAGAAGTGGCGCCTGCAGCCGGGCAAGATGTTCCTGATCGACTTCGAGCAGGGCCGCATCGTCGACGACGAGGAGCTGAAGAACCAGTTCGCGTCGGCCAAGCCATACCGCCAGTGGATCGACAACGTCCGCGTCAAGCTCGACGAGATCCCGGTGCTCGCGGCGCCGGCGGCCGACGAGGACGCCGGCACGCTGCTCGATCGCCAGCAGGCCTTCGGCTACTCGCAGGAAGACCTGAAGTTCCTGCTGAGCCCGATGGCCACGCTGGGCGAGGAGGGCACGGGCTCGATGGGCAACGACTCGCCCCTGGCCGTGCTCAGCGACAAGAACAAGCCGCTGTACAACTACTTCAAGCAGCTGTTCGCGCAGGTCACGAACCCGCCGATCGACCCGATCCGCGAGGCGATCGTGATGTCGCTGAACTCGTTCATCGGCCCCAAGCCCAACCTGCTGGACATCAACGCGGTGAACCCGCAGATGCGCCTGGAGGTGTCGCAGCCGGTGCTCGACTTCGACGACATGGCCCGCCTGCGCGCCATCGAGAAGCACACCTTCGGCAAGTTCAAGCCGCACGAGATCGACATCGTCTACCCGATCTCGTGGGGCCGCGAAGGCGTCGAGGCCAAGCTCGCCTCGCTGTGCGCCGAAGCGGTCGATGCGATCCGCGGCGGCCACAACATCCTGATCATCACCGACCGCCGCGTGGGCAAGGACTCGGTGGCCATTCCCGCGCTGCTGGCGCTGTCGGCCATCCACCAGCACCTGGTGCGGGAAGGCCTGCGCACCACGGCCGGCCTGGTCGTGGAGACCGGCTCGGCGCGCGAGGTGCACCACTTCGCCGTGCTGGCCGGCTACGGCGCGGAGGCCGTGCACCCGTACCTGGCGCTCGAGACGCTGGGCCAGCTGCACGCCGAGCTCCCGGGCGAGCTGTCGGCCGACAAGGCGGTCTACAACTACATCAAGGCGGTGGGCAAGGGCCTGTCCAAGATCATGTCCAAGATGGGCGTCAGCACGTACATGTCGTACTGCGGCGCGCAGCTGTTCGAGGCCATCGGTCTCGACACGGGCGTGGTGGGCAAGTACTTCCGCGGCACCGCCTCGCAGGTGGGCGGCATGGGCGTGTTCGAGATCGCCGAGGAAGCGCTGCGCATGCATCGTGCGGCCTTCGGCGACGATCCGGTGCTGGCCGAGATGCTGGATGCCGGCGGCGAGTACGCGTGGCGTGCGCGCGGCGAGGAGCACATGTGGACGCCGGACGCGATCGCCAAGCTGCAGCACAGCACGCGCTCGAACAAGTTCGACACCTACAAGGAATACGCTCAGATCATCAACGACCAGAGCAAGCGCCACATGACGCTGCGCGGCCTGTTCGAGTTCAGGATCGACCCGAGCAAGGCGATCCCGCTGGAGGAGGTGGAACCCGCGGCCGAGATCGTCAAGCGCTTCGCCACCGGCGCGATGTCGCTGGGCTCCATCTCCACCGAGGCGCACTCCACGCTGGCGATCGCGATGAACCGCATCGGCGGCAAGAGCAACACCGGCGAAGGCGGCGAGGATCCGGCGCGCTACCGCAACGAGCTCAAGGGCATCCCGATCACGCAGGGCACCAAGGTCTCCGACGTGCTGGGCGACGGCATCATGGTGGCCGACTTCGAGCTCAACGCCGGCGACAGCCTGCGCAGCAAGATCAAGCAGGTCGCGTCGGGCCGCTTCGGCGTCACCACCGAATACCTCGTCTCGGCCGACCAGATCCAGATCAAGATGGCCCAGGGCGCGAAGCCGGGCGAGGGCGGCCAGCTGCCGGGCGGCAAGGTGTCCGACTACATCGGCAAGCTGCGCTACTCGGTGCCGGGCGTGGGCCTGATCTCGCCGCCGCCGCACCACGACATCTATTCCATCGAGGACCTGGCGCAGCTGATCCACGACCTGAAGAACGCCAACCCGCGCGCCGACATCAGCGTCAAGCTGGTCTCGGAAGTGGGCGTGGGCACCATTGCCGCGGGCGTCACCAAGTGCAAGGCCGACCACCTGGTCATCGCCGGGCATGACGGCGGCACCGGCGCCTCGCCGTGGTCGTCCATCAAGCACGCCGGCACGCCGTGGGAACTGGGTCTCGCCGAGACGCAGCAGACGCTGGTGCTGAACCAGTTGCGCGGCCGCGTGCGCGTGCAGGCCGATGGCCAGATGAAGACCGGCCGCGACGTCGTCATCGGCGCGCTGCTGGGCGCCGACGAGTTCGGCTTCGCCACCGCGCCGCTGGTGGTCGAGGGCTGCATCATGATGCGCAAGTGCCACCTGAACACCTGCCCGGTGGGCGTGGCCACGCAGGATCCGGTGCTGCGCAAGAAGTTCGCCGGCCGCCCCGAGCACGTCGTCAACTTCTTCTTCTTCATCGCCGAAGAGGCGCGCCAGATCATGGCGCAGCTGGGCATCCGCAAGTTCGACGACCTCATCGGCCGCAGCGAGCTTCTTGATACCCGCAAGGGCATCGCCCACTGGAAGGCCTGCGGCCTCGACTTCGCCAAGGTGTTCCACCAGCCCGCGATGCCGGCCAACGTCTCGCGCCTGCACAACGATCACCAGGACCACGGCCTGGACAAGGCCCTCGACAACAAGCTGATCGAGCGCTCGCGCCCGGCCATCGAGCGCGGCGAGAAGGTGCAGTTCATGGAGGACGCGCGCAACCTGAACCGCTCGGTCGGCGCGATGCTGTCGGGCGAGCTGATCCGCCAGCGCCCCGAAGGCCTGCCGGACCACACGCTGTTCATCCAGATGGAAGGCACGGGCGGCCAGAGCTTCGGCGCGTTCCTGGCGCAGGGCATCACGCTGTACCTGATCGGCGACTCCAACGACTACACCGGCAAGGGGATGTCGGGCGGCCGCGTGGTGGTGCGCCCCAGCATCGAGTTCCGCGGCGACGCCACCAAGAACATCATCACCGGCAACACGGCGCTGTACGGCGCCACCAGCGGCGAGGCCTACTTCCGCGGCGTGGCGGGCGAGCGCTTCGCGGTGCGCCTGTCGGGCGCCTCGGCGGTCGTCGAGGGCACCGGCGACCACGGCTGCGAGTACATGACCGGCGGCACGGTGGTGGTGCTGGGCAGGACGGGCCGCAACTTCGCGGCCGGCATGTCCGGCGGCGTGGCCTATGTCTACGACGAGGACGGCAAGTTCGCCGAGCGCTGCAACACGGCGATGGTGAGCCTGGACCGCATCCTCACCGCCGACGAGCAGGCCAAGGCCATCGAGCGCGCCGTCTGGCACAAGGGCGAGACCGACGAGGCGCTGCTGCGCCAGATGATCGAGTCCCACCACAAATGGACGGGCAGCCTGCGCGCCCGCGAGATCCTCGACCACTGGGCCGACTCGCGCTCGCGCTTCGTGAAGGTGTTCCCGAACGAGTACAAGCGCGCGCTCGGCGAGATCCACGCGAAGTCCGAGGCCGGCGTCACCATCGCGAAGGCGAAGGCCAGCAAGTCGCAGAGCGTCCCCGCCAAGTAAGGCCAGCCAGAAGAACGTGCACGCGGCCCGCGCGGAAAGCGGGCCGCGCCACTGAAACCAGCATCAGGAAGAGAACATGGGAAAAGTCACCGGCTTCATGGAGTACGAGCGCCTCGAGGAGGGCTACGCGCCGGTGCCGACGCGCCTGAAGCACTACAAGGAATTCGTCGTCGGCCTGAAGGCGGACGACGCCAAGGTGCAGGCCGCGCGCTGCATGGACTGCGGCACGCCGTTCTGCAACAACGGCTGCCCGGTCAACAACATCATTCCGGACTTCAACGACCTGGTCTATTCGAACCAGTGGAAGCACGCGGCCACGGTGCTCCATTCGACCAACAACTTCCCCGAGTTCACCGGCCGCATCTGCCCGGCGCCGTGCGAGGCCGCGTGCGTGCTCAACGTCAACGACGACGCGGTGGGCATCAAGTCCATCGAGCACGCCATCGCCGACCGCGCGTGGGAAGAGGGCTGGATCGTGCCGCAGAAGGCCGCGGTGCGCACCGGCAGGAAGGTCGCGGTCGTCGGCTCCGGCCCGGCCGGCCTGGCTGCCGCGCAGCAGCTCGCGCGCGCCGGCCATGACGTGACGGTGTTCGAGAAGAACGACCGCGTCGGCGGCCTGCTGCGCTACGGCATCCCCGACTTCAAGATGGAGAAGACCCACATCGACCGCCGCGTGGCGCAGATGGAGGCCGAGGGCGTCGTCTTCCGCACCGGGGTGGTGGTGGGCGAGTGGCCCAAGGGCACGAAGATCACCAACTTCGGCAAGGAGGCGGTGAGCGCCGAGCAGCTGAAGTCGGAGTTCGACGCGGTGCTGCTGGCCGCGGGCTCCGAGGTCTCGCGCGACCTGCCGGTGCCGGGCCGCGACCTCGACGGCGTGCACTACGCGATGGAGTTCCTGCCGCTGCAGAACAAGGTCAACGCCGGCGACAAGGTCAAGGGCCAGACCCTGGCCACCGGCAAGAACGTGATCGTGATCGGCGGAGGAGACACCGGCAGCGACTGCGTGGGCACCAGCAACCGGCATGGCGCCAAGAGCGTCACGCAGTTCGAGCTGATGCCCATGCCGCCCGAGCAGGAGAACAAGCCGCTGGTGTGGCCGTACTGGCCCACCAAGCTGCGCACGTCGTCGTCGCACGACGAGGGCTGCTCGCGCGAGTTCGCCATCGCCACCAAGGAGTTCCTGGGCGACAAGGGCAAGCTCACCGGGCTGAAGACGGTGCACATCGAGTTCAAGGACGGCAAGCTCGTCGAGGTGGCCGGCACCGAGAAGGTGTGGCCGGCCGAGCTGGTGCTGCTGGCCATGGGCTTCACCAATCCGCTGGGCAGCCTGCTGCAGTCCTTCGGCGTGGATGCCGATTCGCGCGGCAACGCCAAGGCCGGCGTCGACGAGAAGGCGGGCTACCGGACCAACGCCGACAAGGTGTGGGCAGCGGGCGACGTGCGCCGCGGCCAGTCGCTGGTGGTGTGGGCGATCCGCGAAGGCCGCCAGGCCGCGCGCGCGATCGACCTGGCGCTGATGGGCGCCAGCACGCTGCCGCGCTGAGCCATGGCCCCTAGGTGACGGACGGGCGCCGCGGCGCCCGTTCCCGTTGAGCGGCACGGAAGAACCCGCCACCCTGTTGCCATAACGCGACGAAGATCGTTGCCTAGGCAGCCTTTGTGGGGTTATCCGTGGGGGTTCATTACGTGCGCCGCCGAGTTCGCACACAATGCGGCAGCGGGAAACCCCTTATGCTCACCCGCCTGGACAGTATCCAGAAAGGTCAGGGCGGCGAAGCTGCTCTACCGACACTCCCACCTTGGCGCCGCTGACGCGGCCGGACGCCGGATTGAACACCGACAACCTCATCCAGATCGACCACGTGACCTTCGGCTACGACGCGAGCCGGACGATCCTGAACGATGTGTCACTGCAATTCGCGCGGGGCAAGGTCACGGCCATCCTGGGCGGGTCCGGCTGCGGCAAGACGACGCTGCTGCGCCTGATCGGCGGCGTCCACAAGCCCCAGAAGGGCCGCGTGGTCTTCGACGGCGCCGAGATCGACACCCGTGACCGCGACCAGCTCTACGCCATCCGTCGCCGCCTGGGCATGCTGTTCCAGTTCGGCGCGCTGTTCACCGACCTGAGCGTCTACGAGAACGTCGCGTTCCCGCTGCGCGAGCACATGGAACTGAGCGAGACCATGATCCGCGACATCGTGCTGATGAAGCTCAACGCGGTGGGCCTGCGCGGCGCCGCGCAGCTGCGCATCTCCGAGGTCTCGGGCGGCATGGCGCGCCGCATCGCGCTCGCGCGCGCGGTCGCGCTCGACCCGGAAGTGATCATGTACGACGAGCCCTTCGCCGGCCTCGACCCGATCTCGATGGGCGTCACCGCCAACCTGATCCGCCGCCTGAACGACACCACCGGCGCCACGTCGCTGATGGTCTCGCACGACGTGCAGGAGTGCTTCGCCATCGCCGACTACTGCTACCTGATGATGCCCGGCGGCATCGTGGTGGCGCACGGCAGACCCGAGGAACTCAATCAGTCCACCGATCCGCAGGTGCGCCAGTTCATTCGCGGCGAGCCCGACGGGCCGATCAAGTTCCACTATCCGGCACCGCCGTTCGCCGAAGCGCTGGGGCTGCCGCAATGATCGCCTTCGTCAACTCGCTCGGGCAGGCCACGCTGCGCGCCTTCGCCGCGCTGGGCCATGCGGCCTACTTCTCCGTCGACCTGGCGCGCTACACGCCGGCGTCGCTGCGGCGCTTCGGCCTGGTCGTCGACCAGATCTACGCCATCGGCTATCGCTCCCTCACCATCATCGTGGCCTCCGGCTTCGCGGTGGGCTGCGTGCTGGCGCTGCAGATGTACTACGCGCTGGTGCCGTTCGGCGCGGCCGAATCGCTGGGCCTGGTCGTCAACCTGTCGCTGGTGCGCGAGCTCGGGCCGGTGGTCACCGCGCTGCTGTTCGCCGGCCGCGCGGGCACGGCGCTCACCGCCGAGATCGGCCTGATGAAGGCGGGCGAGCAGCTGTCGGCGATGGAGCTGATGGCCGTCGACCCGCGCAGCCGCGTGCTGGCGCCGCGCTTCCTGGCGGGCATCGTGTCGATGCCCATCCTGGCCATCCTGTATTCGGCGATCGGTATCCTCGGTGCCTGGCTCATCGCCGTCCAGCTGATCGGCGTGGACCCGGCCAACTTCTGGTCGATCATGCAGTCCAAGGTCGACATCACGCGAGACGTGGGCAACGGCATCGTCAAGTCGTTCGTCTTCGGCGTGATCTGCACCGGAGTCGCCCTGTACCAGGGCTATGAAACACAGGCGACGCCCGAAGGCGTGGCCTATGCAACCACGCGCACGGTGGTGTTCTCCTCGCTGGCGGTACTGGCGATGGACTTCATCCTCACCGCAATGATGTTTTCGACGTCGTGATCAGCGGCGTCAAGGGCTTGAATCGGATCTGACATGGCAAAGAAAAGCACAGAGACCCTGGTGGGCGTTTTCGTCTTGCTGGGCATCATCGCCCTCGCATTCCTGGCACTGAAGGCGGCGAACCTCGCCAGCTTCAGCGCGGCGAAGACCTACACCGTACGCGCCCGCTTCGACAACATCGGCGGCCTGAAGAAGAATGCGCCCGTGCGCAGCGCGGGCGTGTCGGTCGGCCAGGTCACGTCGATCACGCTGGACAAGAACACCTACCAGGGCCTCGTGATCATGAAGATCAACGAGGGCGTGCAGTTCCCGGTCGACTCGTCGGCCAAGATCCTCACCGCCGGCCTGCTGGGCGACCAGTACGTGGGCATCGAGCCCGGCTCCGACGACAAGAACCTGGCCAACAACGACCTGATCAAGCAGACGCAGTCCGCCGTGGTTCTGGAGAACCTCATCGGCCAGCTGATCTTCAACAAGGCCGCCGACGCCGGCACGGCCGCGCCCGCGCCGGCCCCTGGCTCGTCGCTTGCCCCTGCTCCGGCCGCCTCCGCGGCGGTCACGGAATCCAAGAAATGACCTTCCTCGCCCTGGTCCGCGCGCTGTCGCGCGTCGTCGCCGCCCTCGCCGTCGCCGCCGCCGCGGGTTGCGCGACGACGCCGGGCGTGGATCACCAGGACCGGCGCAGCGCCGGCCCGAAGGATCCGTACGAGAGCGTCAACCGCAAGGTGTTCGCGTTCAATGACACGCTGGATACCTATGCGCTCAAGCCGGTCGCGACCGCGTACAACAAGGTCGTCCCGTCCCCGGTGCGCACCGGCATCCACAACTTCTTCGGCAACTTCTCGGACGCCTGGTCGGCCGTCAACCAGTTGCTGCAGGGCAAGCCGGGCGACGCCGGCACGATGACGCTGCGCGTGCTGACCAACACGACCCTCGGCATGGCCGGCCTGTTCGATCCCGCCACCCGCCTGGGCCTGGAGCGCAAGCCCGAGGATCTCGGCCTCACGCTGGGACACTGGGGCCTCGAGCCCGGCCCGTACCTGGTGCTGCCGCTGTTCGGCGCGTCCGACATCCGCGACGGCCTCGCGCTGCCCTTCGACACCTACGTCTCGCCCGCGCTGCTGGTGGCGCCCAAGTACTGGAAGGAACTGGGCGTCGACGCCGTCGGCGTGATCGACACCCGCGCCGGCCTGCTGGGCGCCAGCCAGATGCTCGACGAGCTGGCGTTCGACCGCTACACCTTCCTGCGCGACGCCTACATCACGCGGCGCCGCAGCCTGGTCTACGACGGCAACCCGCCCGACCTGCCCGACGAGGACGACGACGACCCGAAGTCGGCGCCCGCGCCGGCCACGCCGCCGTCGCAGCCGGCGCCCGGCGGCGTCACGCCGGCGCCGATTCCCGCATCGTCCCCGACGTTGCCGGTGCCCCCGACCGGCCCGGTGCCCACGCCGCCGCCGCCCGCATCGGGCCCGCAGACCTGAGCCGTACGTATCTTTGCATGTCGCCCTTGTGAACCAAGCCGTCGCGACCGGCGTTATGGAGAAGAGCGAACCCCCGCTCGAAAGGACAAGAATGTTTCAACGCACGATTTCTTCGCTGATCTTCGCCGCCGCCACCCTCGGCGCCACCGCCGCGTTCGCGCAGACCGCGCCGGACGTGCTGATCAAGCAGGTGGCCGGTGACGTCATCGAGTCGGTCAAGAACGACAAGGCCATCCAGGCCGGCGACGTTTCCCGCATCCAGGGCCTGGTCGATACGCAGGTCATGCCGCACGTCGACTTCCAGCGCATGACGGCAGCCGCGGTTGGCCGCGCCTGGAAGACCGCGACGCCCGACCAGCAGGCCAAGCTGCAGGCCGAGTTCAAGACGCTGCTGATCCGCACCTACGCCGGCGCGCTGACGAAGGTGAACGCGCAGACCTCGATCGAGCTGAAGCCCACGCGCTCGGCGCCGGACGACGGCGACGTCGTCATCCGCACCAACATCAAGGGCACGGGCGGCGACCCGGTCGGCATCGACTACCGCCTCGAGAAGCAGCCGGCCGAGTGGAAGATCTACGACGTCAACGTCCTCGGCGTCTGGCTGGTCGACCAGTACAAGGGCAGCTTCGCGCAGCAGATCGCCTCCGGCGGCGTCGACGGCCTCATCAGCGCCCTGGTCGCGAAGAACAAGGCCCCGGCCGCCAAGTGATGAGCGCGACGGGCGTGATGACCTCGCTGCCGGCCAGCGTCACCTTGAAGGACGCGCAGGCGATCCTGGAATCGCTGCGCCAGTCCTTTGCCGCCGATACCGGCGACGTCTGGCGCATCGACGCCGCGCCCGTCACGCAGCTCGACACGTCGGCGCTGGCGGTGCTGCTCGAATGCTCGCGCATTGCCGCCGCGGCCAGGCGCAAGCTGCAGGTCGTCAACGCACCTGCGCGCATGAGCGACCTGGCGCACCTGTACGGCGTCGATGAGCTGCTCGGGATCGCGGTGAGCGATTTCACGCCGGTCACGCTGAACGGCTCGGCGAAGGCATCGGAAATTCCGGTCGTGCCTATCCTGCGCTGAGCGCCGTCGCATCGACAAGAAACCCGCCGCCGGCGGGTTTTTCTATTCGGGCGTGGCGTAGCGCCGCGCGCGCAGGTTGCGCTTGATCTCCTGCAGCACGGGCCGCAGTTCCTGGCCCAGCCGCAGCGCGACGCCGGTGGTCAGGATGTCGATGATCATCAGGTGCAGCATGCGCGACACCATCGGGCTGTAGCGGTCGAAGTCCTCGGGGTGGTCGGCGGCCAGCAGGATTTGCGAATTGGACTGGGTCAGCTGCGCCAGCGGCGAGGCGCTCGCGGTGATCACGATCAGCGTTGCGCCCTTCTTGCGCGCGATATCGGCCACGTCGATCAGGTCGCGGCTGCGGCCCGAGTTGCTGATGATGACGGCGCAGTCGCCCTGGCCCAGCATCGTGGCGCTCATCACCTGCACGTGGCCGTCGCTGCTGGCCGAGGTGTTCACGCCCAGGCGGAAGAACTTGTGCTGCGCGTCCTGCGCGACGATGCCGGAGTTGCCGACGCCGTAGAACTCGATGCGCCTCTTGTTGAGGCCGGTGTCGGTCAGCGCCGCGATCGCGCGCTCGAACGCGTGGCCCTGCGCGTTGTTGCGGTACTTCAGCATCGCGCTGACGGCGTTGTCGATCACCTTGACGATCAGCTCCCCCGGCCCGTCGTCCTCGTCCACCGAGCGGTGCACGAAGGGCACGCCCTCGTTGACGGTGCCGGCCAGCTTCAGCTTGAAGTCGGCCAGGCCGTCGTAGCCCACGCTGCGGCAGAAGCGCACGACGGTGGGCTTGGACACGTGCGAGCGCTCCGCGAGCTCGCCCACCGGCGTCGACGCGAAGCCGCGCGGATCGCTCAGCACGAGCTTGGCCACGCGTTGTTCGGCGGGCGGCAGTGCCGGGATGGACGCGCGGACGCGCTCGAGCATCGTCATGTGATGTTCACTCTTCCTCTGCCCATGCGAACCCGTCCCGGGCGATCAGCGAACTCGCGGCCGCCGGGCCCCAGCTGCCGGACGCGTACGAACGCGGCGGCTCGGAGTCGTTGGCCCAGGCGTCGAGGATAGTGCCGACCCAGCGCCAGGCCTGTTCCTGCTCGTCGCTGCGCACGAACAGGTTCAGGCGGCCGGCGATCGCGTCGAGCAGCAGGCGTTCGTAGGCGCCGACGCGGTCGGTCGGGAAGGCCTTGTCGAAGTCCAGGTCCAGCGACACGGTGCCCAGCTGTTCAGCCGTGCCCGCGGAGGCGAGGCCGCCCTTGGCCGCCTGCAGGGTCAGCTCGAGGCCGTCCTCGGGCTGGAGCTTGATGATCAGCTGGTTGGCTCGGTTCGGGCCGGCGAAGATCGGGTGCGGCACGGGGCGGAAGTTGATGACGATCTGCGCGTCGCGCGCCGCGAGCCGCTTGCCGGTGCGGATGTAGAACGGCACGCCGGCCCAGCGCCAGTTCTCCACCTCGGTGCGCAGCGCCAGGAAGGTCTCGGTGTGGCTGCCCGCGGGCACCTTCACCTCGTCGAGGTAGCCCGGCACGGCGCGGCCGTCGATGTTGCCGGCGCGGTACTGGCCGCGCACCACGTCGCGCGCGACGCTCTCGCGCGTGAAGGGCTTCAGCGAGCGCAGCACCTTCAGCTTCTCGTCGCGGATCGCGTCGGCGTCGTTGGTGGCCGGCGGCTCCATCGCGATCATGGTGAGCAGCTGCAGCGCGTGGTTCTGCACCATGTCGCGCAGCGTGCCGGTGCGGTCGTAGAAGTCGCCGCGCGTGCCCACGCCCAACGACTCGGCCAGCGTGATCTGGATGTTGGCGATGCTCTGGCGGTTCCACAGCGGCTCGAACATCGCGTTGCCGAAGCGCAGCGCCATCAGGTTCTGCACCGAGGGCTTGCCGAGGTAGTGGTCGATGCGGAAGGCCTGCTTCTCGGCGAAGACCGACTTCACGACGCGGTTGATCTCCTGCGCGCTGGCCAGGTCGTGGCCCAGCGGCTTCTCGAGCACCACGCGCACGTGCGGGCCGTTCAGCTTGGCGGCGCCCAGTTGCTCGCAGATCTGCGGGAACAGGTGCGGGCTGGTGGCCAGGTACAGCACGGCGGTGTCGGCGCCGCGCGCGTCGATCCACTGCTTCAGGCCGGCGTAGTCGTCGGGCTTGGACAGGTCCATGCGGCGGTAGTGCAGCAGCTCGGCAAAGCGCGCAAACTCCTCGTCGCTGGGCTGCTTGGAGCGATCCACCTCGACGAAGCGCTCCTTGATGAAGGCGCGGTACTCGTCGTCGGTGCGCTCGTCGCGGGCCACGGCCAGGATGCGGCCGCCTTCCGGCAGCTTGCCGTGGCGGAAGGCCTGGAACAGCGCCGGCATCAGCTTTCTCCAGGTGAGGTCGCCAGTGCCGCCGAAGAATACGAGATCAAAGGACATGATGTTTCTTGTGAAGCAGGGTGGAGACCCGGCGTTGCCGCTGCTGAGTACCGGGGCTTGTCTCTGAGTAGTGGTGGTGTAACTTTGTTTCAGGAATAATGATGCCGAAGTTTCTTCCCGCGGTCAAATCCGCCACCCGCTTTCTCTTCAGGGGATGACATGAACCAGCTCGACCAACTCAAGGCCTTCACCGTCGTGGTGGCCGACACCGGCAACTTCAGGCAGATGGCGCAGTACGCGCCGCGCGACGCCACCACCAACCCGTCGCTGATCCTCAAGGCCGTCCAGCAGGCCGACTACGCGCCGCTGCTGACCGACACCGTGGCCGCGCACAGGGGCAAGCCGCTTGCCGACGTCGTCGACCAGGTGCTGGTGCGCTTCGGCCTCGAGATCCTGAAGGTGGTGCCGGGCCGCGTGAGCACCGAGGTCGACGCGCGCCTGTCGTTCGACACCAAGGCCACCGTGGCCCGCGCCCGCGGCATCATCAAGCTGTACGAGGCCGCGGGCATCGGCCGCGAGCGCGTGCTCATCAAGATCGCCTCCACCTGGGAAGGCATCGCCGCCGCGCGCGAGCTGGAGGCCGACGGCATCCACTGCAACCTCACGCTGCTGTTCTCGTTCTGCCAGGCCGTGGCTTGCGGCGACGGTGGCATCACGCTGATCTCGCCCTTCGTTGGCCGCATCTACGACTGGTACAAGAAGCAGGCCGGCGCAAAGTGGGACGAGGCCGCGCAGGCCGGCGCCAACGACCCGGGCGTGCAGTCGGTCACCCGCATCTTCAACTACTACAAGAAGTTCGGCATCGCCACCGAGGTGATGGGTGCGAGCTTCCGCAACGTCGGCCAGATCCAGGCGCTCGCCGGCTCCGACCTGCTCACCATCAGCCCCGAACTGCTGGGCTCGCTGCAGGCCGACTCGGCGCCGCTGCCCAAGGCGCTCGACGCCGAGGCCGCCAAGGCCCTGGCGCTGGATCGCGTGCGCTTCGACGAGGCGGCGTTCCGCTTCGCGCTCAACGAGGACGCGATGGCCACCGAGAAGCTCGCGGAAGGCATCCGCGCGTTCGCCGCCGACTCCGTCAAGCTCGACAAGCTGATCGAGGCCGCGTGATGGCCGGCCAACGCTGCGACAACACGGAGGCCTGGGGCGCGCTGCGGGCGCACTACGACACGCGTGGACGGCAGTTCGACCTGCGCACCGCCTTCGCCGCGGACGCCGAGCGCTTCGCCCGTTTCGGCGTCGAGGCCCCGGGTGTCTTCGCCGACCTCTCCAAGAATCGCTGGGATGCCAGCACCCGCGCGCTGCTGACGGGCCTGGCCGCCGAGTGCGGCCTCGAGGCGCGCCGCGACGCGATGTTCGCCGGCGAGCCCATCAACCTCACCGAAGGCCGCGCAGTGCTCCACACGGCGCTGCGCGCGCCGGCCGGCGCGAAGTCGCTGGGCGTGGTGACCGACGCAGCGATCGCCGAGGTGCACTCGGTCCTCGAGCCGTTGCTCGCCTACGCGGAACGCGTGCGCGCGCAGGCCGGCACCCAGTTCACCGACGTGCTCAACATCGGCATCGGCGGTTCCGACCTCGGCCCGCAGATGGCCGTGATCGCGCTGGAGGAGTTCGCGCATCCCAAGCTGCGCTTCCACTTCGTCTCCAACGTCGACGGCCACGACATCGCGCCGGTGCTCAAGCGCCTGGACCCCGCGAAGACGCTGGTGATCGTCGCCTCCAAGACCTTCACCACGCAGGAGACGCTGGCCAACGCCAACGTCGCGCGCGAGTGGTTCACCGCCAACGGCGGCACCGACGTCGCGTCGCACTTCGTGGGCGTCACCACCAACATCGAGGCCGCCGCGAAGTTCGGCATCACCACCACCTTCGGCTTCTGGGACTGGGTGGGCGGCCGCTACTCGCTGTGGAGCGCGATCGGCCTGTCGCTGGCGATCGCCATCGGCGCCGACGGCTTCAGGGAGTTCCTGGCCGGCGCGCACGCGATGGACGAGCACTTCCGCAGCACCCCGCTGGCGCACAACCTGCCGGTGCAACTGGCGTTGCTGGACGTCTGGTATCGCAACTTCCACGGCTTCACCAGCCGCAGCGTCGCGCCGTATCACCAGGGCCTGAAGCGCCTGCCGGCCTACCTGCAGCAGCTCGAGATGGAGTCCAACGGCAAGCGCGTGGACGTCGACGGCCACGCGCTGCCGTTCGCCACCAGCCCCGTCGTCTGGGGCGAGCCCGGCACCAACGGCCAGCACGCCTACTTCCAGATGCTGCACCAGGGTACCGACGTCATCCCGGTGGAATTCATTGCCGTCAGGTCGCCGGCGGCCGGCCACGACGGCCTGTATGCCGACCTGCATTCGAAGCTGCTCGCCAACTGCCTCGCGCAGTCGCAGGCGCTGATGCAGGGCAAGGCGGCATCGGAGGCCGCGACGGAGACGCCGCCGACGGCCTCGCGCACGATCGCGCGCGAGGTGCTCGCCGAGCACCGCGGCTTCCCGGGCAACCGCCCCAGCACGACGCTGGTGCTGGACGCGCTCACGCCGCGCACGCTGGGCGCGCTGATCGCGCTGTACGAGCACCGCGTGTTCTGCAGCGGCGCGCTGTGGGGCATCAACAGCTTCGACCAGTGGGGCGTGGAGCTCGGCAAGGCGCTGTGCAACGCGCTGCTGCCGCGCTTTTCCAGCGGCGCCACCGACGGGCTGGACGGCTCGACGGCCGGACTGCTCAGCCGCCTGCTCTCGAAGCGATGAGCGCGCTCCCGAACGACCGCGCCTTCGTGTTCGACTTCGGTCGCGTGGTGTTCCGCTGGCGTCCCGAGGCGCTGCTGGGCGCCGCGCTGCCGCATCGCGCGACCGACGCCGAGGCCACCCGCCACTGGGTGGCGCAGGTGTTCCAGGGCTACGGCGGCGACTGGGGCGACTTCGATCGCGGCGTGGTGACGCCGGCCGACCTCGCACGCCGAATCGCCGCGCGCACCGGACTCACGCCCGACGAGGTCATCGCCGTCATCGAGCGCGCGCCGCACGAACTGCAGCCGCTGCCCGACACGGTCGCATGGATGCGCCGCCTGCACGCGCAGGGCCGCACCATGCACTACCTCTCGAACATGCCCGAGCCCTTCGCGGCGCATTTCGAGCGCACGCACGACCTGATGGCGATGTTCGAGTCGGGCGTGTTCTCGGCGCGGGTGAACCTGCTCAAGCCCGAGCCCGAGATCTTTGCGCATGCGGTCCGGGTGTTCGGCCGCGCGCCGTCGCAGCTGCTGTTCCTCGACGACCACCTGCCCAACGTCGTCGCCGCGCGCGCGGCCGGCTGGCAGGCCATCCACTTCGTCGACGCGGCGCAGGCCGAGGCGCAAGCGCTCGCATTGGGCTGGTGATGCGTGAATGACTGTCGCGTGGAGTTCACGCGACAGCGGCGCACTCGTCCAACTCGTCCAGGACCAAGTACCCTTGCGGCACGCGAGTTGCTCGCGTCCGGAGGCGGTGTGCACGCGCATCGCCGGGAGCCCGGGCGCGGGATGGGAGACGGGCCTGTCACCCCGTCAGGGACACAACGATGCCGAAGATCCTGGTCGTGGACGATCTCCGCGACACTGCCGATAGCCTGGCCCTGCTGTTCGATGCGCTGGGGCACCAGACGATGACGTCCTACGATGGCCAGCAGGCCCTCGAGGCCGCGCAGTCGTTCGGGCCGGACATCGTGTTCCTGGACATCAACATGCCCATCCTCGACGGCTACGACGCCGCGCGCTCGTTGCGCCGCCTGCTCGTCGACGCGCCGCCGGTGCTGGTGGCGCTGACGGCCGTGTCGGGGCCGGACGCCAAGCGCCGGGCCGACGCCGCCGGCTTCGACTTCTACGTCACGAAGCCGGCCGACTTCAACATGCTGATCACCATCGTCGACGACCTGTCGAGGCGGATGGAAGGCAAAGCTCACTGAGCCCTTTGCCGTGCACGCGCGCGCCGGAACTGCCGGTCCGTGCCGAAGCCGGCCAGCGCCACCGCCTGCGCCGTGGGCAGCCCGCGCGCCAGCGCCTGCTCGGCGAGCCCGCTGCGGATGCGCTCCACGTAGTCGCGCGGCGACACGCCGGCGTGATCCTTGAACAATCGCGCGAGGTGGCGCGGCGTCACGTGCGCCACGGCGGCCAGCGCCGGCACGTCCCAGTCGTGGCCGGGCCGCTCGCACACGGCGTTCTGCACGCGGTGCACCGCCGGATGCAGGTGGTTGCGGCCGTCGAGCAGCGGCGAGCGCTGCGGGTCGTCGGCGCCGCGGCGCTGGAACACCACCATGGTCTCGGCCACCGCCGCCGCGATCGCGTCGCCGCAGGTGTCGCCGATGCAGTGCAGCGCCAGGTCGATGCCGGCGGTGACGCCCGCGCTGGACCACACCGGGCCGTCGACGACGAACACGCGGTTGGCGCAGACCTGGGCCTCGGGCGCCAGCCGGGCCAGCACGTCGAGATGCTCATGGTGCGTCGTCACCTGGCGCCGCCCCAGTAAACCGGCGTCGGCCGCGAGCAAGGTGCCCACGCACACGGTCAGCAGGCCATGCGCCGTGGCTTGCGCCAGCGCGGGGGCAACCACCTTCGTCAGCCAGTGGCGCGCTCCCAGCCAGCCGTTGCGCTGCAGCGTGGGCAGGCTCTCCTTGAGGCCCGGACGCCCGAGCAGCACCACCCAGGCGCCGGGTGGCAGGCGGTCCGGCAAGGGCTCGAGGCCCGCCAGGGTCAGGCCGATCGACGTCGAGGCCTGTGGCGTGGCGCTGATGTAGCGCAGCGCGAACGCCGGTGGCCTGCCGCGGGCGGCGAGCTGCTGGTTGGCGAGGCGGAAGGCCTCGGCCGGCCCGACGAGATCCAGCAGCAGCGTGTCGGGCAGCACCAGGAACAGGACGTCGATCAACGTGGCCTCCGGACTCAGCGAGCCCGCGCCAGCGCCTCGTCCACCGTCGCGAGCGTGGCGAAGCGGTTCACCAGCACGGTCTCGGTGCGCTCGCGGATCTCGGCGGCGGCCAGCGTCCTGCCGGCCGGCGTGGTCATGTCGAAGGTGAGGGTGGCGTCGCCGACGAAGTCGACCTCCCAGCCCTCGTCGCTGGCGTGGCGCGTGGTGGTCTCGCAGCACTGTTCGGTGCGGATGCCGGCCACGATCACGCGGCGGATGCCGTTGGCGGTGAGCCATTGCGCGAGCGGCGTGCCCACCAGCGCGCTGTGGCGATGCTTCTCGATCGTGAGCGCGGCCTCGAACGGCGCCAGCCCGGCGAGCGGCCGGATGAACGGGCTGCCGTGGGCGAACGGGTTGTCGGGCGTCTGCGGGCCGTCGGTGTGGAACACGCGCACGATGGGGATGCCGTGCGCCTGCGCGCCGTCGACCAACGCGTTGACGTGCGCGAGGAACGCGTCGGCGCCGGTTTGAGACCAGTATGGCCGTTGCGGGAAGGATTCCTGGACGTCGATCAGAAGCAAGGCGGTCTGCATGGTGTTCTCCTGTGAGTGGATGGACGAATCTTCACTCCGGCAGGACATTCTGGCAGCACCGCCGCGCGACCACTTGCGGACGTTTCAGGACATCATTGCCAGGCCGCCATCCCGTCGATTGCCTGTACCGCGGCCTCGCGCGACTGCGTGAGCACCGCCTTCTTCCACTCGGGCGTGTCGGTGAAGAACGCGCGTCGCATCGACGCCCGCGCGACCTGGGCCTGTTCGGGGTGCGGCGGGCGTTGCCGCGCCACCCAGTGATCCTGGCGCAGCGCGGCCAGCACCACCTCGGGCGGCTGCGTGCCGAACTCCAGCGTGATGCCGGCGTAGGCGGCCTGCGGGCACTCCTCGTAGACGGCATGCCACAGGTTGCCGTGCAGGTCGGCGGAGCTCGACGAGCCGTCCTCGGTGAACGTGATGCGGTTGCCCCACCAGGCCTTGGCGCGGTGCTTGGCGGTGTCGTCGTCGCGGCAGGCGAAGATGCGCTCGCCCCGGCCGCTCTCGCCCAGCCCGCTGTGGACGTCGATCCAGCCGAGCTGGCGGCAGCGCGCGGCATGCTGGCGCAGCACCATGCGCAGCGTCTGTTGGCTCCAGGTGGGCGCCGTGCCGCCGTAGAACAGGCCGTCGGGATGCCGGTACTGGCCGCTCGAGATCGCCGCCTGCAGCGCCGCCATGCCGTGCGCGGCGGCATAGGCCATCAGCTGGCGCTCGTCTTCGGCCCGCGGCGGCCACGCCTGCGGCAACAGCAGGGCGGCGAGCTGGTCATAGCCCGGGTTGCCCGGCAGCGGACGGCGGAAATCGACGAAGTTGCGGTTGAGGTCGACGCCCTCGTGCGTGACGCGGCGGCCCAGCGAGAAGCCCCACGGGTTGAGCGCGTGGATGAACAGCAGCGCCACGCCGGCGAGGCGCGCCTTGGTGCGGAAGGCTTCGTCGTGCAGCAGGGCCACCTGGGCGCCGGAGCCGCAGTAGCCCTCCACGCCGTGGCAGCCGCTGGAGACGATCAGCAGCGCGTCGGCGTCGTCGGCACCCACGCGCGCGACATCCATGTAGAGCGCGTCGAGCTCCAGGCCGCGCAGCGGCTCCGGATGCGAGTCCACGCGCGCGCCGGCGGCGGCCGCGAGGAACTTGGCACGCGCTTCGGCGTAGGTGTGGGCGAACGGTTCCGGCTGGTTGCGCATCGTGCTCTCCTGCGGGTGGCGACGACCAGCGGCCCGTCCGTCGACGGGTCTCAGGCGCGCTTGTTGAACCAGTTGTCGACCAGCCGGATCCACAGCGTCCCGCCGAGCGGGATCAGGTCGTCGTTGAAGTCGTAGTGCGGGTTGTGCAGCGTGCACGGGCCGAGGTTGTGGCGGTTGGCCGCGGCTCCGCCGTCGTCCTCGCCATCGTCGGCGCCGCTGTACGCCAGGCGATGGCGGCCGTCGCCGTGGCCGATGACGAAGTAGGCGCCGGGCTTCTCGAGCAGGAAGTAGCTGAAGTCCTCGGCGGTCATCGAGGGCTCGAAGGCCAGCGTGTTCTCGGCGCCGACGGTGTCGCGCATGACGTCGGCCACGAAGGCGGCCTCGGCCGCGTGGTTGACGGTGGGCGGGTAGTTGCGGTGGAACCGGAATTCCACCGTGGCGCCGAACGCGGCGGCGGTGTGCTGCGCGATCTCGCGCATGCGCTGCTCGATCAGGTCCAGCACCGGCAGCGTGAACGTGCGCACGGTGCCTTCGATGACGCAGGAGTCGGGTACCACGTTGGTGGCCTCGCCCGTGTGGATGG
The DNA here is from genome assembly GCA_013289985.1 of Betaproteobacteria bacterium. Classification (GTDB taxonomy): domain Bacteria; phylum Pseudomonadota; class Gammaproteobacteria; order Burkholderiales; family Burkholderiaceae_C; genus Scleromatobacter. The sequence goes on from JABCYW010000002.1 coordinate 100,812, forward strand.
TGGTGACCGAGATCACGCCGGTGTCGGTGGGTTTCTTGTTGCGCGTGATGACGGTCTGGAACGCCTGCACCATCTGGCAGGCGATGGGCACCGGGTCGATGGCCAGGTGCGGCAGCGCGGCGTGCGATCCGCGGCCGCGGATCGTGATGAAGAACTCGTTGCTCGAGGCCATGCAGGGGCCCGGGCAGACGGCCAGCTGGCCGACGGGAATGCCGGGCCAGTTGTGCATGCCGAACACGGCGTCCATCGGGAACTCGGCGAACAGGCCGTCCTTGATCATCTCGCGGGCGCCGCCGCCGCCTTCCTCGGCGGGCTGGAACAGCAGGTAGACGATGCCGTCGAAGTCGCGGTGCCTGGCCAGGTGCTGCGCCGCGGCGAGCAGCATGGCGGTGTGGCCGTCGTGGCCGCAGGCGTGCATGCGGCCGGCGTTGCGGCTGGCGTGGGCGAAGGTGTTGGACTCCGACATCGGCAGCGCGTCCATGTCGGCCCGCAGCCCGATGGCCCCGCCTTTCGAGCCCAGCCGGCCTTCGACGATGCCCACCACGCCGGTCTTGCCCAGCCCGCGGCGGATAGGGATGCCCCACTCGGTGAGCTTGGCCGCGACGAGATCGCTGGTGTGCTGCTCCTGGAAGCACAGCTCCGGATGCGCGTGGATCTCCCGTCGCAGGGCGGTGATGGCGGCCGCGTCGGCCAGCAGGGATTCGATGACGTTCATGGCGGTGAAATTCTGGAGGGGTCTGGCATCTCCTTCATCCGCGCCAAGTTGCTGGCGATCGCGACAGGGGGTCGCGGATGAAGGCAATGCCTGACCCCGATCGTGAGCCGGGATCGGGGTCAGGCATTGCCTCGAATCGCGGTCGCTTCATGGCTCTCGGAAAACGCCCGGCGCGATTCGAGGAGATGCCAGACCCCTCCGGCCGATCTTATGCCTGTCGCGTGTCGGGAGACAGCCCCCGCGCGAGCGGCCTTTCGCGCCGCTCGGCGGTGGTGTTGTGACATCATTTCGGGATGAGCACGATCCTTGCAGAATCATCCGTCGCGGACGCCCCGCGCACCGTCCAGGCCGCCTGCCCGCACGACTGCCCGGACACCTGCGCGATGCGCGTCACCGTCCAGGGCGACAAGGTCATCCGGCTGCAGGGCGACCCCGACCACCCGACCACCAACGGCGCGCTGTGCACCAAGGTGTCGCGCTACGCCGAGCGCACCGAGCACGCCGAGCGCGTGCTGCGGCCGCTCAAGCGCGTCGGGCCCAAGGGTCGCGGCGAGTTCGTGGAGGTGTCGTGGGACGAGGCGCTGGACGCCATCGCCGCCCGCCTGGGCGAGATCGCGGCGCGCGCGCCCGAGGCCATCGTGCCCTACAGCTACGCCGGCACCATGGGCATGGTGCAGGGCGAGGGCATGGCCGCGCGCTTCTTCAACAGGCTCGGCGCGTCACGGCTCGACCGCACCATCTGCTCCAGCGCCGGCGGCGACGCGCTGGCCGCCACCTACGGCGCCAAGGTGGGCATGCACGTGGAGCACTTCGCCGAGAGCAGGCTCATCATCATCTGGGGCAGCAACTCCATCGCGTCGAACCTGCACTTCTGGCCCATCGCGCTGGCCGCGAAGCGTGCCGGCGGCACCCTCGTGTGCATCGACCCGCGCCGCACCGAGACGGCCGAGAAGTGCCACCACCACCTGGCGCTGACGCCCGGCAGCGACGGCGCGCTGGCGCTGGCGCTGATGCACGAGCTGATCGTCAATGACTGGCTCGATCACGACTACCTCGCGCGCCACGTCGACGGCTGGGCCGGCCTGCGCGAGCGTGCGCTGGCCTGGACGCCCGAGCGCGCCGGCGCGGAGTGCGGGCTGGCGCCCGGGCAGATCCGCGAGCTCGCCCGCCTCTACGGCACGACGAAGCCGGCCGCGATCCGCCTGAACTACGGCATGCAGCGTGTGCGCGGCGGCGGCAACGCCACGCGGCTGATCGCGCTGCTGCCCTGCCTCACCGGCGCCTGGCGCCATCGCGCGGGCGGCCTGCTGCTGTCGTCGGGCGGCTGGTTCGCGGCCTTCCGCAACCAGAAGCTGGGCCACCCGGAGCTGCTCGCCGGCCGCACGCCGCGCATCGTCAACATGAGCACGATCGGCGACGACCTGCTGCGCGAGACGGGCGAGACGATGCCCGACGGCCGCGCCTTCGGGCCCAGGATCGAGGCGCTGGTGGTCTACAACAGCAACCCGGTGGCGGTGGCGCCCGATTCCAGGCAGGTGGTGGCGGGCTTTTCCCGCGACGACCTGTTCACCGTCGTGCTGGAGCACTTCCTCACCGACACCGCCGACCACGCCGACTACGTGCTGCCCGCCACCACCCAGCTGGAGCACTGGGACGTGCACGCCAGCTACGGCCACACGAGCCTGGTGATCAACGAGCCGGCCCTGACGCCGCGCGGCGAGTCTCGCTCCAACGCGGCCATCTTCCGGGCGCTGGCGCAACGCATGGGTTTCGACGAGCCGTGTTTCTCCGACGACGACCTTTCGCTGGCGCGACAGGCCGTGGTCGACGCGGTGCCGTTCGAGCAACTGCGTTCGGTGGGCTGGTTCCAGCTGCCGCTCCCCGAGGCGCCGTTCGCCGACGGCGGCTTTCCCACGCCCAGTGGCCGCGTGCAGTGCGACGCGCCCGGCATCGGCCTGCCCGACTACCTGCCGCCCTACGAGAGCGTGCGCAGCGCGCCCGAGCTGGCGCGGCGCTTTCCGCTGGCGATGATCTCGCCGCCGGCGCGCAACTTCCTCAACTCCACCTTCGTCAACGTCAAGAGCCTGCGCGCCATCGAGCAGGAGCCGGTGCTGGAAATCGAGGCCGCCGACGCCGCCTCGCGCGGCATCGCCGACGGCGACGAGGTGCGCGTGTTCAACGACCGCGGCGAGTACCGCTGCGTCGCGCGCGTGAGCGCGCGCGCGCGGGCCGGCGTCGTGCACGGCCTGGGCGTGTGGTGGCGCAAGTACGGCGTGGACGGCACCAACGTCAACGAACTCACGCACCAGCGCCTCACCGACCTGGGCCGCGCGCCGTCGTTCTACGACTGCCTGGTCGAGGTCGAGCGCGCCGCATGAGGGTTTGGCCAAGGCGTCGCGCGGCACGCTGGGGCCTGGCCAGCGCGTTGAGCCTGGGCGGCCTCGTGCTGGCATTGCTGGCCACGCTGTGCATCACGTCGGGCTGCTCGTCGATCGACTACCTGGGCCAATCGGCCACCGGCCACATCCGGCTGCTGGCCGCGGCGCGGCCGGTGAAGGACGCCATCGCCGACCCGGCCACGCCCGAGGCGCTGCGCAAGCGCCTGGAGCTGACGCAGCGCATGCGCGAGTTCGCGGTCACCGAGCTGCACGAGCCCGACAACGGCAGCTACCGTTCGTACGCCGACCTGAAACGCAGCGCCGCGGTGTGGAACGTGGTGGCGGCGCCGGAGTTGTCGCTCACGCTCGCCACCTGGTGCTTCCCCATCGTGGGTTGCGTCGGCTACCGCGGCTATTACGACCTGGCCGGCGCGAACGCCGCGGCCGAGCCGCTGAGGGCCGCGGGGCTGGAGGTGGACGTCTACGAGGTGCCGGCCTATTCCACGCTGGGCTGGATGAACTGGATCGGCGGCGACCCGCTGCTCAACACCTTCGTGCAATGGCCCGAGGGCGAGCTGTCGCGCCTGATCTTCCACGAGCTGGCGCACCAGGTGGCCTACGCGCCGGGCGACACCACGTTCAACGAATCCTTCGCCACCGCCGTCGAACACATCGGCAGCCAGCGCTGGCTGCAGGCCAACGCCGACGCCGAGGTGCGCGAGAAGCAGGCCCTCACCGAGATGCGGCGCCAGGACTTCCACGTGCTCGTGCGCGCCTGGCGCGCGAAGCTGGACACCATGTACCGCAGCGGCCTGCCCGACGACGAGAAGCGCCTGCGCAAGGCGGAGCTGTATGCCGGCATGCGCGCCGACTACGAGGCGATGAAGCGCGACAAGTGGGGCGGCTACAAGGGCTACGACCACTGGTTCGCCACCGTCAACAACGCGGCGCTGGGCGTGCAGTCGGCCTATGACGACCAGGTGGGCGCGTTCGAGCGCCTGTTCGTCGCCGAGGGCAGCGACTTCGACCGCTTCTACGCCGAGGTCAAGCGCATGGCGGGGCTGCCCAAGCCGGAGCGCGACGCGGCGATGGCGAAGTACCGCGAGGCGCCGCAACAGGCACCTGTGGTGGCGCCTGCAACACCGGCATCGGGCGCGACCGTTTCTGGCTGAGAATCCTCGGAAGAGGAGACAAGCCAATGGCCGACCTGAACCTGCATCGAGACCACACCCTGGGCCTGGCCCGCGCGCGCAAGGTGGCGCTCAAATGGGCGGAGCACGTCGAGGAGAAGCTCGCCATGGAGTGCACGATCATCGAGGGCGACGACGAGGACGTGCTCGAGTTCAAGCGTTCGGGCGTCGACGGCCGCATGGTCGTGGCGGCCACCCATTTCGATCTCGAGGCGACGCTGGGCTTCCTGTTCAAGCCCTTCCTGGCCACGATCGAGGCCGAGGTCGGCAAGCAGCTCGACGAGGCCCTGGCGAAGGAATCGACCAAGGCGGCGAAGCCCGCCGCCAAGGCCGCGGCGAAGAAGAAGTGAATTACTTCAGGTCTTCGATCAGGTCGATGTAGGCCTGCTTGGCCTCGTCGGCCGTCTGGCCCTTCAGCTCGTTCCAGGCATCCCACTTCGCGCGGCCCACCATGTCGCCGAAACCCGGGCGCTTGCCGTCGGCGTCGCCCGAGCTGCCCTGCTTGTACAGCGCGTACAGCTTCAGCAGCGTGGCGTTGTCCGGACGCTCCGGCAGGTTCTTGCTGTCGGCGACCGCTTGTTCGAATTGTTCGTTCAAAGTGCTCATGGCTCGTATTCCGCTGTGGGTGAAAGTCAGGCTTGACGGGGCGGATGTTAAACACCAACCTCGCAGGCCGTACCAAAAGAGTGCCGAGACGTCACTCTAGTCCGAAATCACGGGGAGATTGCTTGAGCGCAAACGTCGAACGCATGTCCCGGGTGGATACCGCCTGGCTGCGCATGGATACCGAGGCCAACCTGATGATGATCGTCGGGGTCTGGCTGATCGAGCCCCAGCTGGCCCTGGCCGACCTGCGCGAACGCGTGGAGACGGCGCTGCTGAAGTACCACCGCTTCCGCCAGAAGGTGGTGGAGGACGCGATCGGCGCGCAGTGGGTAGCCGACGACCACTTCGACATCGCCGCCCATGTGGTGCCCGAGCGGCTGGAGCTCGCGCACGGGCAGTCGCCCATGGACGCGCTCAAGGCCACCGTGGGCGAGCTCACCACGCAGCCGCTGAACCCGAGCCGGCCGCTGTGGCAGTTCCACCTGTTCGAGGATTTCGAGACGGGCCGCTCCGCGCTCGTGGCGCGCATCCACCACTGCATCGCCGACGGCATCGCGCTGATCTCGGTGATGCTGTCCATCACCGACGGCGGCAAGTCGCCGCCGGTGCGCAAGAAGGCCGAGGCCGAGGAAGACGGCGAGAACGACTGGATCGCCGACTACCTGCTCAAGCCCGCGTCCGACCTGGCGGTCAAGGCCATCGGCGTCTACGGCGCGGGCATGGGCAAGGGTATCGAGATGATGGCCGACCCCGGCGCGCCGCTGGCGGGCAGCATGGAGATGGCGCGCATCGGCGCCCAGGTGGTCAGCGACCTGGCCGCCATGGCCCTGATGCCCGACGACTCGCCCACCAGCCTCAAGGGCAAGGCGACGCCGGGCAAGCGCGTGGCGTGGGGCGAGCCGTTGCCGTTGCCCGAGGTCAAGGCCGTCGGCCAGGCGCTCGGCGGCTCGATCAACGACGTGCTGCTGGCCAGCGTGGCCGGCGCCATCGGCAGCTACCTGCGCGACAAGGGCGAGGATCCGGCCGGCAAGGAGATCCGCGCGATGGTGCCGGTGAACCTGCGCCCGCTGGAGAAGGCCTGGCAGCTGGGCAACCGCTTCGGCCTGGTGCCGCTGGTGCTGCCCATCGGCATCGCCAACCCGATTGACCGGCTCGCGGCCGTGCGCGCGCGCATGAACGAGTTGAAGGGCGGCTACCAGCCGCTGCTGGCCTTCGCGCTGCTGTCGGTGGCGGGCGTGCTGATCAAGCCGGTGCAGCACGCGCTGCTGAACCTGTTCGCGAAGAAGGCCACGGCCGTGATGACCAACGTGCCGGGGCCGGCCGTGCCGCTCAAGATCTGCGGCCGCACCCTGAAGCAGGTGATGTTCTGGGTGCCGGCATCGGGCGACATCGGCATGGGCGTGAGCATCCTCAGCTACGGCGGCGGCGTGCAGTTCGGCTTGATCACCGATGCGCAGATGTGCCCGGATCCGGACGAGATCGTCAAGCGCTTCGGGCCGGAGTTCGACAAGCTGCTGTACCTGGCGATGATGCTGCCCTGGGAGCGCGGCTGAGCCTGCCCGCTGCGCAGGTTCGGGGCGCCGGGCACCAAGCGGCCGCAGCGCGAGCAGATGGATCAGTGCGACGCGTCCGTGCCTACCGAGTCGCCGCTGCTTACGCGCGCGGTGATGTATTCGGCCGGGATGAAGCCGAGGAAGCGGCTGTCCTGGGCATGCTCGCGGTTGTCACCCATCAGGAAGTACTGACCATCGGGCATCTTGCAGGTGAACGTGCCGGGGGCGGTCGTGCACGCCGGATTCCTTGCGAGCTCGGGAAATGTTGGCGTGAACGTCGATGCGGGTTCGAGCATTACCCGATGCCGCGCACCGGGAAACTCTTCGACGTAGACCTGTGCATTCGTCCACGGCGCCGGTGGCGCGTCATTCATCCGACTGCGTGGCACGAGCGCACCGTTGAGACTCAATTGGCGATGCGCGTCGTAGGCGATGGTGTCGCCCGGCACGGCCACCACGCGGTAGATGCGGAACTCGGCGCCGGCTGGCACCATGAAGACGACGACGTCGCCGCGCGCAGGAACCGCGAAGGCGTAGGCGAACAGGTTGGCCGTGATCTGCTGCTTGACATGGATTGTGGGCTCCATCGAGCCCGAGACCATGTCGAACGTCTTCTGCGCAAATGCCGGCGCGCAGGGCAGCGTCGCGAGGGCGGATGCGGCGATGGCAGTCGCCAGTGACGTCGCCACGCTCACTCACTCGTCCTCGAGCTCGGCCTTCGCCATCTCCACGTCCAGCCGCTCCATCGCGTCGAGCGGCTTGCATTCGGCGGCCTCGGCGTAGAGCTTCTCGGCCTCCTTCATGCGCTTGTCGCCCTCGAGCATCACCAGCCCGTTGGCGTACTCCACGCGGGCGATCGCCGAGTCGGGGTTCAGCGCCAGCGCTTCCTTGAACATCTTCAGGCCGGTGGCGGTGTCGGCGCCCTGGGTCTTGCCCAGCAGCCGGCCCACCTTGTCGATCACCTCGGCGTGGAAGGCGCCCAGCGCGATGTGGGCGTCGGCGTGCTTGGGCGCCAGCGCGATGGTGGTCTCCAGCGCGTTCTTCACCTTCGCGCCCAGGCCCTGCGTGAGCGCCTTGGCCACGCTGATGCCCTGGCTGTAGCGGCCCAGCGCGTAGGCCTGCCAGTAGTGCGCGTTGGCCAGCTTGGGGTTGGCCGTGGCCTGCGCCTCGGCGCGTTCGGCCACCTCCAGGAACATCGCGAGCTTGGTCTTCTCGCTGGATTCCAGGTAGTTGGCGTAGATGGACTGCGCCTTGTTGGCCACGACGATGCCCGCGTCGCCCGCCTTGAGGCCGGCGTCGTACGCCTTCTGGAACTGGCCCGCGTGATACAGCGCCCAGGCGGCCTGCACGGCCTCGTCCTTGGGGAAGGGCTCGGCGTCGCCCTTGTGCAGGCGGGCCCAGTGCTTCTTCAGCGCGGCCGCGTCATAGGTGTAGTCGGCGGCGTCATAGGGGAAGGCGGTCCATTTGGCCATGGCGTTGTCTCGTGGTTTGAAGTTGTCAGGACTTGTAGGCGCCAGCCAGCTGCTGCAGGTGTTCGCGGGCGGCCGGTTCCAGGTAGGGCGTCAGCAGGCTCAGCACGTGCCAGGCGCCGCGGGCCAGCGTGGCGCCGGCCTGCTCGGGCTCGAGCGCCTTGCGCGGCTCGCGCACGTACTCGTAGCTGAGCCAGTAGGTGAGGACGACCACCATCGAGGTGGCCACCGACGGCAGTTCGCGCCGGGCCAGCCGCACCTCGGAGCTGCGGTTCATGCCATCGAGCACGGCCTCCACCGCGCGCGACTTGTTCTTCAGCACGAACTGGAAGTGCGTCTCCAGGCGCCGGTTCTTCGACAGCAGGTCGTTCAGGTCGCGATACAGGAAGCGGTACTGCCACACCAGCTCGAACATCATGTGGAAGAACAGCCACGCGTCCTCCACGTTGGCCACGTTGTCGGCGGCCTGCAGCAGCTCGTTGAGCGCCTTCTCGTAGCGATCGAACAGCGCGTTGATCAGCTCGTCCTTGGCCGGGTAGTGGTAGTACAGGTTGCCCGGGCTGATGTGCAGTTCGGCCGAGATCAGCGTGGTCGACACGTTCGGCTCGCCGAAGCGGTTGAACAGGTCCAGCGTGACTTCGAGGATGCGTTCGGCAGTGCGGCGAGGTTTCTTGGCTTCCATCGGGTCTTGTTCTTCTGCGGATCGCGCAATCTAGCACCCCGGCGCGCCGATGCACAGATTCGCATGCCCCTGTTCTAGAGGCACTTCTCGACAAGTTCCTACAATCCCCGCCCTATGTCCGCGATTTCATTCCAACAAGTCGAGAAGACCTACGGCAGCGGCGTGCGTGCGCTGGGCGGCGTCTCGTTCGACGTCCAGCCCGGCGAATTCTTCGGCCTGCTGGGGCCCAACGGCGCGGGCAAGACCTCGCTGATCAGCATCCTGGCCGGCCTGGCGCGCGCCACCCGCGGCAAGGTGACGGTGATGGGCCACGACGTGGTCGACGACTACGCCGCCGCGCGCAAGTCGCTGGGCATCGTGCCGCAGGAGCTGGTGTTCGACCCGTTCTTCTCGGTGCGCGAGACGCTGCGCATCCAGAGCGGCTACTTCGGCGTGCGCAACAACGACGCCTGGATAGACGAGCTGCTCGCCAGCCTCGGCCTGGCCGACAAGGCCGACGCCAACATGCGCCAGCTCTCGGGCGGCATGAAGCGCCGCGTGCTGGTGGCGCAGGCGCTGGTGCACCGCCCGCCGGTGATCGTGCTGGACGAGCCCACCGCGGGCGTCGACGTGGAACTGCGCCAGACGCTGTGGCAGTTCATCGCCCGCCTGAACCGCGAGGGCCACACGGTGCTGCTCACCACGCACTACCTCGAGGAGGCCGAGGCGCTGTGCCAGCGCATCGCCATGCTCAAGCAGGGCAAGGTCGTGGCGCTGCAACGCACCTCCGAGCTGCTGGCGTCGACGGCCAACACCATGCTGCGCTTCAAGACCGACCACGCGTTGCCCGCGAGCCTCGCGGAACGTGCGCGCGTGACCGGGCGCTCCGCGCAGGTGAGCGCGCGCGACCCGGCCGACGTCGAGGCCGTGCTGGCGCAGCTGCGCGAGGCCGGCGTGCCGGTGGAGGACCTGGAGATCGGCCGCGCCGACCTGGAGGATGTCTTCCTGGACATCATGACCGCGGAGCACGCGCGATGAGCGCTCGCATCGTCCTCGCCGGCGCCCGGCCGCTGTTCCGCAAGGAAGTGCTGCGCTTCTGGAAGGTGGCGTTCCAGACCGTGGCCGCGCCCGTGCTCACCGCGGTGATGTACCTGCTGGTGTTCGGCCACGCGCTCACCGGCCGCGTGAGCGTGTACGACGGCGTGAGCTACGTGCAGTTCCTCATTCCCGGCCTGGTGATGATGAGCGTGCTGCAGAACGCGTTCGCCAACAGCTCGTCCTCGCTGATCCAGAGCAAGGTCACCGGCAACCTCGTGTTCCTGCTGGTGACGCCGCTGTCGCCGGCGGCGTGGTTCCTGGCCTACACCGGCGCGGCCATCGTGCGCGGCATGGTGGTGGGCGCCGGCGTGATGCTGGTGACGGCGTGGTTCGCGCCGCCGGGCCTGGCCAACGCGCTGTGGATCCTCGTGTTCGGCTTGCTGGGCGCCGCGATGATGGGCACGCTGGGCCTCATCGCCGGGCTGTGGGCCGAGAAGTTCGACCAGCTCGCCGCGTTCCAGAACTTCATCATCATGCCCATGACGTTCCTGTCGGGCGTCTTCTATTCGGTGCATTCGCTGCCCGCCGTGTGGCAGGTGGCGAGCCGCCTGAATCCCTTCTTCTACATGATCGACGGCTTCCGCCACGGCTTCTTCGGCGTCAGCGACGTCTCGCCGTGGCTGAGCCTGGGCGTGGTCGGCTGCTCGTTCCTGGCCGTTTCAGCGATCGCGCTGAGCCTGCTGCGCAGCGGCTACAAATTGAGGCACTGAACGATGAGCGATCCCGAACCGAACCTGGACGGCCCGAACCCGATCCAGCGCGTGCTCGCGGTGCTGGGCGCCTTCGTCGGCACCGCCGGCGTGTCGGCGCTGCTGTGGAACTGGTGGTCGGCGCGCTGTGGCGACAACTGTCCGACGCCCAGCATCGTCCACATGCTGGTCTTCCTGGCGCTGTTGCCGACGGCGGGCACGATGGCCGCCGTGCTGCTGGTGTCCATCAAGGCCTCGGCCGGGTTCAAGTGGCGCCTCGCGGGCGTGCTGCTGCTGGTCGCGGTGGCCATCGGCGCCCTCGTGGCGCGCGTGCCCAACGCCTGAGGGATAATACGGATCCCATGACCGATCCCACGCCCCAAGACGTCCAGCGCTACATCGCCGACGGACTCACCTGCGATCACCTCGAGGTGGAGGGCGACGGCCGGCATTTCTTCGCCACCATCGTGTCGACGGAATTCGAAGGCCTCCTGCGCATCCGCCGCCACCAGCGCGTGTATGCCGCACTCGGGGAGCGCATGCGCGAGCAGATCCACGCCCTGTCGATGAAGACGCTGACGCCGGCCGAATGGGCCAGCCAGCGCGTGCCCGGCAGCGATGCCGTCCGCCATTCCCATTGACGCTCCCGCGCGGCGCCGCCGCGGGTGAGTGGGTGCGCTGACGCGCGGACTCCCACGACGCCGCGGCCCGCTGGCCAGCCTCCACGCCTTTCCAGCACTCATCCCAGCCAGAGCACCTCGATGGACAAACTCCTGATTCGCGGCGGCCGCCGCCTCAACGGCGAGGTGACGATCTCCGGCGCCAAGAACGCCGCGCTGCCCGAGCTGTGCGCGACGCTGCTGGTGGCCGGCCCCGTCACGCTGCACAACGTGCCCAAGCTGCAGGACGTGGCCACCGCGCTGAAGCTGATCCGCAACATGGGCGTGGCCGTGAACTGGGGCGCCGAGACCGAGGGCGGCCGCCTGGACGAGGTGGTGATCGACGCGAGCGGCCTCAGCACGCCCGAGGCGCCGTACGAGCTCGTCAAGACGATGCGCGCCAGCATCATGGTGCTGGGCCCGCTGCTGGCCCGCTTCGGCGAGGCCACGGTGTCGCTGCCCGGCGGCTGCGCCATCGGCTCGCGCCCGGTCGACCAGCACATCAAGGGCCTGCAGGCAATGGGCGCCGACATCCGCGTGGAGCACGGCTACATCATCGCCAAGGCCACCAAGCTCAAGGGCGCGCGCATCACCACCGACATGGTCACGGTCACCGGCACCGAGAACCTGCTGATGGCCGCGACGCTGGCCGACGGCGAGACCATCCTCGAGAACGCCGCGCAGGAACCGGAGATCCCCGACCTGGCCGAGCTGCTGATCTCGATGGGCGCCAGGATCGAAGGCCATGGCACCAGCCGCATCCGCATCCAGGGCGTGGACAGGCTGCACGCCCCCGCGAAGCCGCACCGCATCGTGCCCGACCGCATCGAGGCCGGCACCTTCCTGTGCGCGGTGGCCGCCGCGGGTGGCGACGTCGTGCTGCGCAACGCCGAGGGCCGCCATCTGGAGGCCGTCATCGAGAAGTTGCGCGATGCCGGCGCCGCCGTGGAGTCCGGCGACGGCTTCATCCGCGTGCGCTCGCCGGGTGCCGAGGCGTTGAAGGCCGTGAGCTTTCGCACCAGCGAGTACCCGGCGTTCCCCACCGACATGCAGGCGCAGTTCATGGCGGTGGACTGCATCGCCGCCGGCACCGCGACCATCGCCGAGACGATCTTCGAGAACCGCTTCATGCACGTCAACGAGCTGGTGCGCCTGGGCGCGAAGATCGAGGTGGACGGCAAGCTGGCCGTGGTCACCGGCGGGCAGCGCCTGTCGGGCGCCACCGTCATGGCCACCGACCTGCGCGCGTCGGCGAGCCTGGTGATCGCCGGCCTCGTGGCCGACGGCCAGACCATCGTCGAACGCATCTACCACCTGGACCGCGGCTACGACCGCATGGAAGCCAAGCTGCAGAAGCTGGGCGCCGACATCGAACGCGTCAAGTAAGGCTCACATGCTCACGCTCGCACTTTCCAAAGGCCGCATCTTCGAGGAGACCCTCCCGCTGCTGGCCGCCGCCGGCATCGAGGTGACCGAGGATCCGGAGAAGACCCGCAAGCTGATCCTGGCCACCAACCAGCCCGACGTGCGCGTGGTGCTGGTGCGCGCCACCGACGTGCCCACCTACGTGCAGCATGGCGGCGCCGACCTCGGCGTGGCCGGCAAGGACGTGCTGATCGAGCACGCGGCCGAGAACGAGGGCGCCGGCGGCCTGTACCAGCCGCTGGACCTGCAGATCGCCAAGTGCCGCATGAGCGTGGCCACGCGCGCCGATTTCGACTACGAGGCCGCCGTCAAGCAGGGCTCGCGCATCCGCGTGGCCACCAAGTACGTGGCCGTCGCGCGCCAGCACTTCGCCGACAAGGGCGTGCACGTCGACCTCATCAAGCTGTACGGCTCGATGGAGCTGGCGCCGCTCACCGGACTGGCCGACGCCATCGTCGACCTCGTGTCCACCGGTTCCACGCTGAAGGCCAACAAGCTGGTCGAGGTGGAACGCATCATGGACATCTCGTCGCGCCTGGTGGTCAACCAGGCCGCGCTGAAACTCAAGCGCGAACGCATCCGCTCGCTGATCGCCGCCTTCTCGGGCGCGATGTCCTCCAACTCCTGAAGCCCGCCATGCCCGTCCAGATCCGCCAGCTCGACACCTCCGCCTCCGATTTCGAAGCCGAGTTCGCCAAGCTGCGCCATTGGTCGGAGGAGGCCGATCACGCGATCGAGGAGCGGGTCGCCGCGATCCTGGCCGATGTGAAGGCGCGCGGCGACGCCGCGGTGCTGGAATACACGAAGCGCTTCGACGGCGTGGACGCGGTGAGCGTGGTCGCGCTGGAGCTCACGCGCGCCGAGCTGAAGGCCGCGTTCGAGGCCATCACGCCCGCGCAGCGCGCCGCGCTGGAATCGGCCGCGCGCCGCGTGCGCAGCTACCACGAGCGCCAGCGGGAGGCCTGCGGCCGCAGTTGGCAGTACCGCGACGAGGACGGCACGCTGCTGGGCCAGAAGGTGACGCCGCTGGACCGCGTGGGCATCTACGTGCCCGGCGGCAAGGCCGCGTATCCGTCCAGCGTGCTGATGAACGCGATCCCCGCGCACGTGGCGGGCGTCGGCGAGATCGTCATGGTGGTGCCCACGCCGCGCGGCGAACGCAACGCGCTGGTGCTGGCGGCCGCGTACGTGGCGGGCGCGCACCGGGTGTTCACGGTCGGCGGCGCGCAGGCCGTGGCGGCGCTGGCCTACGGCACGGCCACGATCCCCGCGGTCGACAAGATCACCGGCCCGGGCAACGCCTACGTGGCCAGCGCCAAGCGCCGCGTGTTCGGCCAGGTGGGCATCGACATGATCGCCGGGCCCAGCGAGATCCTGGTGCTGGCCGACGGCACGACGCCGGCCGACTGGGTGGCGATGGACCTGTTCAGCCAGGCAGAGCACGACGAGCTGGCACAGAGCATCCTGCTGTCGCCGGACGCCGCCTACCTCGACGCGGTGCGCGCGTCCATCGACCGGCTCATCTCCGAGATGCCGCGCGAGGCCGTGATCCGCACGTCGCTGAAGGATCGCGGCGCGCTGATCCGCACGCGCTCGATGGAAGAGGCCTGCGAGATCGCCAACCGCATCGCGCCCGAGCACCTGGAGGTGAGCAGCGACGCGCCGGGCCGCTGGGAGCCGCTGCTGCGCCACGCCGGCGCGATCTTCCTGGGCGCGTTCACCAGCGAGAGCCTGGGCGACTACTGCGCCGGGCCGAACCACGTGCTGCCCACGTCGGGCACGGCGCGCTTCTCGTCGCCGCTGGGCGTGTACGACTTCCAGAAGCGCAGCAGCCTGATCGAGGTCAGTGAAGCGGGTGCTCACATTCTGGGGCCGATCGCGGCGGAGCTTGCGTATGGCGAAGGCCTGCAGGGCCACGCCCGTGCGGCCGAGATGCGCCTGAAGAAGACCTGATTCGCGTTGAGCGAATTGACACGAAGTTCGTGTCGCACGAAAATCGTGGCGCACAATATGCGTGGAGGCCGCCCATGAAGAACGTCACCGTCACGATGGAAGACACCGTTGCCGATTGGGCGCGGGTGGAGGCTGCGCGTCGCAACACCAGCGTGTCGCGGATGATCGGCGAGATGCTGGCCGACAAGATGCGCCATGACGATTCCTACGAACGCGCCATGCGCGAGTGGCTGGATCGTCCGCCGCTGTTCACCTCCGCCGGCGACACGCCCTACATGACGCGCGACGAGATCTATGCCGAGCGACTCGATCGTTTTCGTTGATACCAACGTCCTGCTCTACGCGGACGACGGTCGACGGCCTGACAAGCACCGGCGCGCGCGCGAGTGGCTCGCCGCCCTGTGGACGCGCCGCTGCGGTCGTGTCTCGACGCAGGTGCTCAACGAGTACTACGCCAACGCGACGGGCAAGCTCGCGGCTTGGATCACCCAGGGCGATGCCCGGGCGGAGGTCCGGCGCTACCAGCACTGGAAGCCCTGGCAGATCGACCATCAGACCGTTGAGACAGCCTGGGCCGTCGAGGCCCGCTACAAGCTGAGCTGGTGGGACTCGATGATCGTCGCCGCCGCGCAGCACCAGTCCTGCACGCTCCTGCTGACCGAGGATCTGCAGCACGGGCAGATCATCGACAAGCTGCGGATCATCAATCCGTTTCTCATCGGTCCGGAAATCCTGGATGACGATCCTTCCATGCCGACGGTGCTCACCGTCCAGGAGCCGCGACCATGACCCTGTCCGACCGCATGTCCCGCTACCTCCGCGCCGACGTCCAGGGCATGCACGGCTACGCCGTCCAGCCCAGCGCCGGCTTCGTGAAGGTGGACACGATGGAGAACCCGTTTCGCCTGCCCGCCGCGCTGCGCAAGGCGCTCGGCGAACGCCTGGCTGAAGTCGCGCTGAACCGCTACCCCGCCGAGCGCGGCGACGTGCTGCGCGCCGAGCTCGCGAAGCACGCGAACATGCCTGAAAGCTGCGACATCATGCTGGGCAACGGCTCCGACGAGCTGATCAGCCTGCTGACGCTGGCCGCCGACGTACCCGGCAACGTCGTCATGGCGCCGCTGCCCGGCTTCGTGATGTACGAGATGGCCGCGAAGCTGCAGGGCCTGAAGTTCGTCGGCGTGCCGCTGACGCCGGACTTCGAGCTCGATGGCCCCGCCATGCTGGCCGCCGTTCGCGAGCACCAGCCCGCGCTGCTGTACATCGCCTACCCGAACAACCCGACCGCCAACCTGTGGAACGACGACATCGTCGACGCCATCATCGAGGCCGCGCCCGGCCTGGTCGTGATCGACGAGGCCTACCAGCCCTTCGCCGCGCGCGACTCGCTGGCGCGGCTGCGGCGCCACGAGCACGTCGTCCTGATGCGCACGATGAGCAAGTTCGGCCTGGCCGGCGTGCGCATCGGCTACATGATGGGGCGCCAGCCGCTCATCGCCGAGATCGACAAGCTGCGCCCGCCGTTCAACATCAGCGTGCTCAATTGCGAGGCGGCGCTGTTCGCCCTCGAGCACGTCGACGAATACGCGAGGCAGGCCGCCACGATCCGCGCCGAACGTGAGAAGCTCCACGACGCGCTGGCGCTGCTGCCCGGCGTGCGCCCGTTCCCCAGCGAGGCCAACATGATCCTCGCGCGCGTGCCCGACGCGAAGCGCGTGTTCGAGGGCGTGCGCGCGCGCGGGGTGCTGATCAAGAACGTCTCGGGGCTGCACCCGCTGCTGGCCAACTGCATCCGCATCACCATCGGCACGCCCGAAGAAAACCCGTTGACCCTGGCCGCGCTGCGCGGCGCCCTCCAAGAGCTCACGTCATGACCGCACCCCGCACCGCCACCGTCCAGCGCGACACCAAGGAAACGCAGATCCGCGTGAGCGTCAACCTCGACGGCACCGGCGTCTCCAAGCTCGATACCGGCATCGGCTTCTTCGACCACATGCTCGACCAGATCGCCCGCCACGGCCTGATCGACCTGGACATCCACGCCCTGGGCGACCTGCACATCGACGGCCACCACACGGTGGAGGACGTGGGCATCACGCTGGGCCAGGCGGTGGCGCAGGCCGTGGGCGACAAGAAGGGCCTCACGCGATACGGCCATGCGTACGTCCCGCTGGACGAGGCGCTGTCGCGCGTGGTGATCGACTTCTCGGGCCGCCCGGGCCTGTTCATGGACGTCGCCTTCAAGGCCGGCATGATCGGCGGGTTCGACACCCAGCTCGCCTTCGAGTTCTTCCAGGGCTTCTCGAACCACGCGGGCGTGTCGCTGCACATCGACAACCTGAAGGGCCACAACGCGCACCACCAGGCCGAGACGATCTTCAAGGCGTTCGGCCGCGCGTTGCGCATGGGCCTGGCGCTGGATCCGCGCTCTTTGGGTGTCATTCCGTCGACGAAAGGCAGCCTGTGACCTCCACGGTCGCCGTCGTCGACTACGGCATGGGCAACCTGAAGTCGGTGTCCCAGGCCGTGATCAAGGCGGCCGAAGGCAGCGGCGTGGACGTCGTCATCACGCAGAGCGCCGACCAGGTCTTCGCCGCCGACCGCATCGTGCTGCCCGGCCAGGGCGCGATCCGCGACTGCATGCGCGAGCTGCGCGACTCCGGCATGCTCGAGGCCGTGCTGGACGCCGCGGCGCGCAAGCCGATGCTGGGCGTGTGCGTGGGCATGCAGATGCTGCTGGATCACAGCGAGGAACAGGACACGCCGGGCCTGGGGCTGATTCCCGGCACCGTCAAGCGCTTCCGGCTCGAGGGCCGCGTTCAGGGCGACGGCAGCCGCTACAAGGTGCCGCAGATGGGCTGGAACCGCGTGCGCCAGGAGTTCGCGCACCCGCTGTGGGCGGGCATCCCCGACGAGAGCTGGTTCTATTTCGTGCACAGCTTCCACGCGGCGCCGTCGGAGGTCCGCCACAGCGCGGGCACCACGGAGTACGGCGACCGCTTTACCTCGGCTGTGGCGCGGGATAATATTTTTGCGACCCAATTCCACCCCGAGAAAAGCGCCGACCTCGGTCTGGCGCTCTACCGCAACTTCCTGCACTGGATGCCCTGACAGGCCCGAGCCATGCTGCTGATTCCCGCGATCGATCTCAAGGACGGTCACTGCGTTCGTCTCGAACAAGGTGACATGTCGGTCTCCACCAGCTTCGGAGACGACCCCGCCGCCATGGCCCGTAGGTGGCTGGACGCCGGCGCCAGACGACTCCACCTGGTCGACCTGAACGGCGCGTTCGCCGGCAAGCCGGTCAACGAGTCGGCGGTCAAGGCCATCATCAAGGAGCTCGGGGGCGAGATCCCCATCCAGCTCGGAGGCGGCATCCGCGACCTCGACACCATCGAGCGCTACCTCGACGACGGCCTCAGCTACATCATCATCGGCACCGCCGCGGTGAAGAGCCCGGGCTTCCTGAAGGACGCCTGCACGGCCTTCGGCGGCCACATCATCGTGGGCCTGGACGCCAAGGACGGCAAGGTGGCCACCGACGGCTGGAGCAAGCTCACCGGCCACGAGGTGGTGGACCTGGCGCTGAAGTTCCAGGACTACGGCGTCGAAGGCGTGATCTACACCGACATCGGCCGCGACGGCATGCTCACCGGCATCAACGTCGATGCCACCGTCAAGCTCGCCCAGGCGCTCACGATCCCGGTGTTCGCCTCCGGCGGCCTGGCCGGCATCGCCGATATCGAGAAGCTGTGCGCGGTGGAGGACGAGGGCGTCGAAGGCGTCATCTGCGGCCGCTCCATCTACACCGGCGCGCTCGACTTCACGAAGGCGCAGGCCCGCGCCGATGAGCTGCTCACCGGCTGACTTTCCTTATGGGTGCCAGGTCTTGCCTGGCAACTCCCCCAATCGACGTTGCCCGGCAGAACCTGACCCCAGGATTTGCCGGGCAAGACCTGGCACCGCGAATTCGAAGATGCTCGCCAAACGAATCATTCCTTGCCTCGACGTGACCGGCGGCCGCGTCGTCAAGGGCGTCAACTTCGTGGAACTGCGCGACGCCGGCGACCCGGTGGAGATCGCCGCGCGCTACAACGAGCAGGGCGCCGACGAGCTCACGTTCCTCGACATCACGGCCACCAGCGACGCGCGCGGGCTGATCCTGCCCATCATCGAGGCGGTGGCGTCGCAGGTGTTCATCCCCCTGACGGTGGGCGGCGGCGTGCGCGAGGTATCCGACGTGCGGCGCCTGCTCAACGCCGGCGCGGACAAGGTCAGCTTCAACTCGGCGGCGGTGGCCAACCCGCAGGTCATCAGCGACGCGTCGGACAAGTACGGCGCCCAGTGCATCGTCGTGGCCATCGACGCCAAGCGCCGCGGCGCCGAGGACGCGGCCAGCCGCGGCCCGGGCTGGGACGTCTACACGCACGGCGGCCGCAAGAACACCGGCCTGGACGCGGTGGCCTGGGCGCGCGAGATGGTCGCGCGCGGCGCCGGCGAGATCCTGCTCACCAGCATGGATCGAGACGGCACCCGCGCCGGCTTCGACCTCGAGCTCACGCGTGCCGTGGCCGACGCCGTCACGGTGCCGGTGATCGCCTCGGGCGGCGTCGGCACGCTCGATCACCTGGCCGACGGCGTGCAGCAGGGCGGCGCCGACGCGGTGCTAGCCGCCAGCATCTTCCACTACGGCGACCACACGGTGGCCGAGGCCAAGGCGCTGATGGCGGCGCGCGGCATTCCCGTCCGGCAGTGATCGCCGGCAGCCTGGGCGCCGGACTGCGACAATCGCGGGTGATTTCCCGAAAGCTCCCGTGAAGAACCCGACCCGCTCCGCGCCGCGCGCGCCCGATCCCTGGGACGACGACGCGACTCCCGTGCGCAACACGCGCGCCGCCCGCGCCGCGCGCGCCGCGGCGGCCGCCGCCGCGCCCGTCGAGCTCACTCCCGCACAGAAGGCGGCCCAGAAGCGTGAGCGCCGCGCCGCGGTCAACGCGTCGCACGAGATCCGCATCATCGGCGGCCAGTGGCGTCGCAGCCTGCTGCCGGTGCCCGACGTGCCCGGCCTGCGTCCCACGCCCGACCGCGTGCGCGAGACGCTGTTCAACTGGCTGGGCCAGGATCTCGCCGGCTGGAGCGTGCTCGACGCGTTCGCCGGCACCGGCGTGCTGGGCTTCGAGGCCGCGTCGCGCGGCGCGACCACGGTGCAGATGCTGGAGCGCGAGACGAAGTTGGTCGCCGGACTGTCGGCGTCGAAGACGAAGCTTGGTGCCACCGCCGTGACGATCACGCAGGCCGACGCGATGGCCTGGATGAAGCGCGCCCCGGCGCAGTTCGACCTGGTGCTGCTCGATCCGCCCTTCGACGCCAACCTGTTCGAATCGGCGCTGGCCGCCTCGCTTAACTGCGTGGTGCCGCAGGGCTGGATCTACCTGGAGGCGTCGGCGCCGTTCGACGCCGCGTCGCTGGCCGAGCGCGGCCTCGAGCTGTACCGGCACTCCCGCGCGGGCGCGGTGCATGCGCACCTGATCCGGAAATCCTGAGCCCTTTTCGGGCCTGGCCTACGCAACATCGCCTAATCCGCGCGCACCTCGACTATGGAATGATCGAGGCAAGACTCACAAAACGAGACAACGCGGCGAAAGCCCCGTCCAGCAAGGCCCGTCCATGTCCAAGCCCCTGACCGCCGTCTACCCCGGAACCTTCGACCCGATGACCCTCGGGCATCAGGACCTGACCCGGCGTGCAAGCAACCTGTTCCCGCGCCTGATCCTGGCCGTCGCGGCCGGGCACCACAAGCGCACGATGTTCTCCATCGCCGAGCGCCTGGAGATCGCCCAGGAGCTGGCCAAGCCCTACAAGAACGTCGAGGTGGTGGCCTTCCGCGGCCTGCTGCGCGACTTCGTGGTGGAGAACGGCGGCAAGGTGGTGGTGCGCGGCCTGCGCGCGGTGAGCGACTTCGAGTACGAGTTCCAGATGGCCGGCATGAACCGCCAGCTGATGCCCGACGTGGAGACGCTGTTCCTCACGCCGTCCGACCAGTACCAGTTCATCAGCGGCACCTTCGTTCGCGAGATTGCCGTCCTCGGCGGTGATGTCTCCAAGTTCGTGGCACCCTTGGTGCTGAACAAGCTCAAGGAGCGTATCGCCCAGCCGCGCGATACCGAGTAGTCCCATGGCCCTGATGATCACGGACGAGTGCATCAACTGCGACGTCTGCGAACCCGAATGCCCCAACGAGGCCATCTCGATGGGCGTGGATTACTACGTGATCGCGCCGGGCAAGTGCACCGAGTGCGTGGGCCATTTCGACTCGCCGCAGTGCGTGCAGGTGTGCCCCGTGGAATGCATCCCGGTGAATCCGGAGCATGTCGAGACGCCCGACCAGCTGATGACGAAATACCGCCAGTTGCTGGGACTGGACAAGCCGGCGCCCGCAGCCGGCTAGGTGCGTCCCGGGCTAGTTCCTGCCCTTGACCGCCACCGTGCGCTTGCGCGGCTTCTTGGGCACGCACGACATCATGATGGTCGACGTGCAGGCCGCGGCTGCCGAGGCGGCTCGGCTGCCTGCCGGTGCCGATGGCGGCTTCTCGCGGTCGCGCCGTGCGGCCTCGTACCAGGCCGCCAGCCGCTGGTCGCGCGCGGTGAGCTCGGCCGACTGGCGCCGCTGTGCATCGGTGCGCGCATCGGCGACGTCCAGCGGCACCGCGCCGGCGCAAGGCCGGGCGGAGTAGCTGTTGCCGCATCGATAGACCCGCTTGTCGGGCGGCAACGCATCGGGCGTCGTGGCGGACGACGATCCGAGGATCTGGGCCGTCGTCGGCGCCGACGCGGGCCTGGGCGCCCGGGCCTTCCTCGGCCAGGCGCTGTCGGCGCACAGCAGCCCGGCGCACAGGAGCGCGAGGCAGGGCGTGGAACGGAAGGGGTGGTGTTGCTGGCTTGGCGTCGTCACTCTGCGGGCTCCTGCGTGCCGGCCGCGGCCGGCCCCGCAGGGCTCGCAGGGTTGGACGGCGACGGCGTGGCCGCCGGCACCTTGGACATCAGCGACGACAGCAGCGGATTGAGCTGCGGCGGTCGCGGGGCCTTGGGGCGCGGCGGCCTGGCGTGGATCCTGATCATCGCCTTGTCCATCTCGCCCGCCAGCAGCAGGTCCAGCGCTTTCAGGCTGTCGTCGACATTCTTCTCGATAAGCTCGCGTTCGGCGGCGGGCGGCTTGCGCAGCACGTAGGCGGCCACCTCGTTGCGATCGCCCGGATGGCCGATGCCCAGGCGCAGGCGCCAGAAGTCGCCGGTGCCCAGCTGCGCCTGGATGTCCTTCAGCCCGTTGTGCCCGCCGTTGCCGCCGCCCTTCTTGAGCTTCATCTGGCCGGGCGGGATGTCGAGCTCGTCGTGCACCACCAGGATCTCGTCGGGCAGGATCTTGAAGAAGCGCGCGAGCGGCGCCACGGCCTTGCCCGACAGGTTCATGTAGGTGAGCGGCTGCTGCAGCCACACCGGGCCCTCGGGCCGGTTCACGCGCGCGACGAAGCCGTGGTATTTCGGGTCGTGCGCCAGCGCGCCCTTGAGCTGGCGCACCGCGCCGTCCACCCACCAGAAGCCCGCGTTGTGGCGCGTGTCCTCGTATTCCGCCCCGGGGTTGCCGAGGCCGACGATCAATCGAATCATCCCCGGATTATCCGACGTCGTCCGTCCAGATCAGCGACGCGATCTTCCAGTCGCGCGCCGTGCGCACGAACTGCAGCGCCTTCGTGCCGCCGCCCACGAAAGGCACGCCGTCCAGCGTGCCGCGCTTGGCGTAGCGCAGCCAGCGCTGCGCGATGGCGCCCTGGATCTCGGTGCGCGACCCGGTCTCGTGTTCCTCGAAATCGACCAGGCGTCCGCCCGCGAGCAGCTCGGCGCGCGGCG
Source organism: Betaproteobacteria bacterium (assembly GCA_013289985.1). Lineage (GTDB taxonomy): Bacteria > Pseudomonadota > Gammaproteobacteria > Burkholderiales > Burkholderiaceae_C > Scleromatobacter. Next base: position 123,113 of record JABCYW010000002.1, read on the forward strand.
CGATGAAGCCGTGCAGGTCGGTGGTGGTGACGGTGCCCAGCGCGTCGGCCACGCGCACGGTGGCGTCGAGCATGAAGTAGTGCGGCAGCGCGGGCAGGGTGGGGATGGCGCCGTCGCGGTTGGTGAACGCGGCGAGGAAGCGGCGCGTCAGCGCTTCGATCTGGGCGCGGTCGTCGCCGGGCTCCAGGCGCGGCGACTTGAACACCCAGGTGTCGTAGTCGTTGCCCACCAGCCGCGTGATGCCTGCGTCGCGCAGGCCGATGCGCTGCAGCACGCCGGCCGACGGCGCGTTGTCGGGGCCGGTGATGCCCCAGACCTCGGGCAGGCCCAGCACGTCGTGGGCATAGCGCACGCAGGCGGCGGCCGCCTCGTGCGCGTAACCCTGGCCGCGGAACGCGGGCATCAGCGCGTAGCCGACGTCGACCTCCATCAGCGTGTCGCGCTTGACCAGGCCGCACATGCCCAGCAACGCGCCGTCGGACTTGCGCTCCACCGCCCAGAAGCCGAAGCCCGCGCGTCCGTAATTGGCCGTGTGGCGTGTCGCGATCCAGGCGAGCGCCTGGCGTCGCGTGCGCACGTTGCGCTGCCCGATGTTGGCGAGCCAGCCGGGGTCGTTGAGCAGGGCGCGCAGGAAGTCGGCGTCGGTGTCGGTGGCGGTGAACCAGCGCAGGCGCAGTCGGTCGGTCTCGAGGATCAGCATGTCGTCTCGTTGATGTTCAGGGCTGCAGCAGCGCCGCGCGCGCGCCGGCGATGAGGGCCTGGCCGATCTGCTCCATCAGGCCCGGGCGGGCGATGGGCGCGCCGGGTTCGGCGGGCGTGTCGGTGCCGGTGCCCAGCTTCCATTGGTGCCAGTACAGCGCGACATCGATGGTCACCTCGGGGCGGATGGCCACCAGCGCGCCGGCATCCAGGTGGGCGCGCGCGAGCAGTTCGGGGATGACGGCGACGCCCCAGCCCATCACCGCGGCGCGCGCGCCGGCCTCGCTGGACGGCACGAAGCGCTCCTGCAGGCGCGGGTCGCGCACGCCCATCGCGCGGGCCACCCACTGCGCCTGCATGTCGTCCTTGCGGTTGAACACGATGAAGGGCAGGCGCGCGAAGTTCGCCTCGTTCAGCCCGGCGGGCATGGCGTGCTCGATGAAGTCGGGGCTCGCGACGGCGATGTAGCGCATGTGGCCCAGCGGCTGGCAGGTGCAGCCGCGCAGCGCCATCGAGACCGTGGACACGCAGCCCAGCACCTCGCCCTCGCGGAGGCGGTCGTGCGTGAAGTCCTGGTCGTCGACGATCAGCTCCAGGCCGTAGCCCTCGCGCTGGCCCGCGTGCACCAGCGCGTCGAGCGCGCCCAGCACCCAGGTGGCCAGGCTGTCGGCGTTGATCGCGATGGGCAGGCGTTCCTCGCGCGTTGACGCGGCGCCCAGCTCGCGCGCGGCGTCGGCGCGCAGCGCCTGCAGCTGGCGGGCGTAGCGCAGCAGCACCTTGCCCGGCTCGGTCATGCGCAGCGGGCGCGAGCGCACCACCAGCAGCTGGCCCACCTGCGTCTCGAGCGCGCGCAGGCGCTGCGACACGGCCGACTGCGTGATCGACAGCAGCTGCGCGGCGCGCTCGAAGCTGCCGGCCTCGGCCAGGGCGGCCAGTGACTCCAGCGCGGCGGGGTCGAGCAGGTTCATAAGTAACGCTACTGTAATCGCAGCAATTGCGATGCAGCTTCACACTTTCACCAGGCCGGCCTACCCTGGTTCATCAATATCCAGCAGAGGAGACATCATGAGGATCGGCGTTCCGAAGGAGATCAAGAACCACGAGTACCGCGTCGGCCTGACGCCGGCCAGCGTGCGCGAGTTCGTCGCACACGGCCACTCGGTGCTGGTGCAGGCGGGTGCCGGCGCGGCCATCGGGCTGGACGACGCGCAGTACCGCGCGGCCGGCGCCGCGCTGGCCGACTCCGCGCAGGACGTGTTCGCCAGGTCCGACATGATCGTCAAGGTCAAGGAGCCGCAGCCGCAGGAGTGCGCGATGCTGCGGCCCGGCCAGCTGCTCTACACCTACCTGCACCTGGCGCCGGATCCCGGGCAGACGGCCGCGCTGGTGAAGTCGGGCGCGGTGTGCGTGGCCTACGAGACCATCACCGGCGTCAACGGCGGCCTGCCGCTGCTCGCGCCGATGAGCGAGGTCGCGGGCCGGATGTCCATCCAGGCCGGCGCGGCGCACCTCGAGAAGAGCAAGGGCGGCATGGGCGTGCTGCTGGGCGGCGTGCCGGGCGTCGCGCCGGGCCACGTGGCCATCCTGGGCGCGGGCGTGGTGGGCACGCACGCGCTGCAGTGCGCGGTGGGCGCGGGCGCGCGGGTGACGGTGCTCGACAAGAACGTCGACCGCCTGCGCCAGCTGGACCTGGTGTTCGGCAACCGGATCACGACGCTGTACTCGAACGCGGCCTCCGTCGAGGAGACGGTGCTTGCCGCCGACCTGGTCATCGGCGGCGTGCTGATTCCCGGCGCGGCCGCGCCCAAGCTCGTCACACGGGAGATGATCTCGCGCATGAGGAAGGGCGCCGTCGTCGTCGACGTGGCCATCGACCAGGGCGGCTGCTTCGAGACCTCGCGCGCCACCACGCACGCCGAGCCCACCTACGTGGTGGACGGCGTGGTGCACTACTGCGTGGCCAACATGCCCGGCGCGGTGGCGCGCACCTCCACGTTCGCGCTCAACAACGCCACCATCGGCCCGGGCCTCGCGCTGGCCGACCAGGGCTGGCAGGCGGCGATGCGCGCCAATCCGCACCTGAAGGCCGGGTTGAACGTGGCGAACGGCAAGGTGACGTTCGAGGCGGTCGCGCAGGCGCTGGGCTACGACTGGACGTCGCCGAACGCGTTGCTGAACTAGCCGGCTGCCGGCGGCACTCGAGCGGCGCGAGTGCCGCCGGATAAAATTGCCGGTTATGTCCCGACTCGCCGTCCTCCCGCAGTACTTCTATCCGAAGCGCCTTCTCACCGCCTACGCCGGCTTCATGGCGCGCAACGAGTGGGGGTGGTACACGACGCGGCTGATCCGCAACTTCATCCGCGACTACAAGGTCGACATGAACGAGGCCGTCGAGGCAGACCCTGTCGCGTACAAGAGCTTCAACGATTTCTTCACGCGCGCGCTCAAGCCCGGCATGCGCCCGATCGCGAACGCGGACCTGATCTGCCCGGTCGACGGCGCCATCAGCCAGTTCGGCCGCATCCGCACGCACACCATCTTCCAGGCCAAGGGCCACGAGTACACGACGCAGGCGCTGCTGGGCGGCGACGCGGCGCTCGCCGAGCCTTACCTGGACGGCAGCTTCGCCACCATCTACCTGAGCCCCAAGGACTACCACCGCATCCACATGCCTTGCGACGGCCGGCTCACGCGCATGATCCACGTGCCGGGCGACCTGTTCTCGGTGAACCCGGTCACCGCGCAGGGCGTGCCGGGCCTGTGGGCGCGCAACGAGCGCGTCGTGTGCCTGTTCGAGGGGCCGCGCGGCCCGTTCTCGCTGGTGCTGGTGGGCGCCACCATCGTCGGCAGCATGCAGACCGTGTGGCACGGCGTGGTCAACACCACGCGGCCGGGCAAGATCCGCGAGTGGCGCTACGACGACCGGCAGATCGTGCTGAGGAAGGGCGAGGAGATGGGCCGCTTCCTGCTCGGCTCCACGGTCATCATGACCTTTCCCAAGGGCGAGCTCGCGTTCAACCCGGCGTGGGCGCCGGCCAAGGGCGTGCGGCTGGGCGAAGAGATGGCGAACTACCGCGCCTGACGCAGCCCTGCGCGCGTACCCGATCAACTCGCGGGCCACCAGGAAGCTGAGCGCCGCCACCATCACCGCGACCACGTAGAGCGTGCTGCCCGGCAACTGGTGCGCGCGGATCTCGCCGCCCAAGGACTTACGAGAACATTGGGTCAGTTGCGGCGTAATGCCCTCAGGAACGAAAAAGCCCCGCCGAAGCGGGGCTCTCCAGAGAAACCTCGACGCGGCCGTCGCCGCGCGAGATCACTTCTTCTTGGCAGCGGCGGCCGGGGCGGCGGCGCCGGCGGCGGGCTTGGCCGGGGCGGCCTTGCCACCCTTCTTGCTGCCACCGGTAGCGGCAGCGGCTGCTGCCGCGGCAGCGGCTGCTGCTTCTTCCTCGGCGGCGTCGGCGGCGTTGACCTTCGGTTCGGCGACCGAGACCACCACCGGGTTCTGCGTGCCGTGGCGCACGGCCTTGATGCCGGCCGGGAACTTCAGGTCGGACACGTGCAGCGACTTGCCCTTGACCAGGCCGCTCAGGTCGACCGTGATGAATTCAGGCAGCGCGGTGGCCAGGCATTCCACTTCCACTTCGGTGGCGACGTGGTTGACGATGCTGGCATCGGTCTTGACGGCCGGCGAGTTTTCTTCGCCTTCGAAGTGCAGCGGCACCTTCTTGCGCAGGCGCGTGTTCGCGTCGACGCGCTGGAAGTCGATGTGCTGGACGATCTGCTTGTACGCGTGCATCTGGAAGTCGCGCAGCAGGACCTGCGAGACCTTGCCGCCCAGTTCCATCTCGAGGACGGACGAGTGGAAGGCTTCCTTCTTCAGCGCGAAGTAGAGGGCGTTGTGATCGAGCTCGATCGTCTGCGGCTCGCCGGCGCCGTAGACGATGCCGGGAACCTTGCCGGACAGGCGCAGGCGGCGGCTCGCTCCGGTCCCCTGCAGGCTGCGCTCATAAGCGGTGAACTTCATGGTGGTACTCCAATATTGGGCCCCGCGACCAGGCGCCCGGTAAAGACGATCCAGCCACCGCTTCTCCGCTCGTGGGCGGACGGCCGAAGGATCGGGAAATGCGGATCAGAAGTTGTTGTTCTGTTCCGCAAAGAGGGAGGTGACCGATTCGCCGTCGGAAATGCGGCGGATGGTCTCGGCGAACAGGAAGGCCACCGACAGCTGGCGGATCTTCTTGCAGGCCTTGCCGGCGTCGGACAGCGGCAGCGTGTTGGTGATCACGACTTCGTCGAGCGCCGAATTCTTGATGCGTTCCACGGCAGGGCCGGAGAACACGGGGTGCGTGCAGTAGGCGTAGACGCTCTTGGCGCCGCGATCCTTGAGCACCTCGGCGGCCTTCACGAGCGTGCCGGCGGTGTCGATCATGTCGTCCATGATCACGCAGTTGCGGCCGTCGATGTCGCCGATGACGTGCATCACTTCGGAGACGTTGGCCTTCGGGCGGCGCTTGTCGATGATGGCCAGGTCGCAGCCGAGCTGCTTGGCCAGCGCGCGGGCGCGCACCACGCCGCCGACGTCGGGCGACACCACCACGAGGTCGCGGTAGTTCTTCGACTTGACGTCGGTGAGCAGCACCGGCGATGCGTAGATGTTGTCCACGGGGATGTCGAAGAAGCCCTGGATCTGGTCGGCGTGGAGATCCATCGTGAGCAGGCGCTCGACGCCCACGGTCTGCAGCAGGTTGGCCACGACCTTGGCGCTGATGGGCACGCGGGTGGAACGCGAGCGGCGATCCTGGCGGGCGTAGCCGAAGTACGGGATCACGGCGGTGATGCGGCGCGCGCTGGCGCGCTTCAACGCATCGACCATGATCAGCAGTTCCATCACGTTCTCGTTCGTCGGCGCCCCGGTGGACTGGACGACGAAGACGTCGCGTGCGCGGACGTTCTGGTGGATCTCGACGTCGCACTCGCCGTCGGAGAAGCGGCCGACCTTCGCCTTGCCGAGCTCCGAGCCGAGTTGGGTGGCGATTTCCTGCGCGAGCACAGGATTCGCGTTGCCTGTGAACAGGACCGTGTTGAACAGCACGTCGGAGACTCCGGGAGGACGGATGCGCAGCGAGACCGGGTGCCGGCCCTTGCGACCAGCTATCAGAACCGCGGCGTCATCCAGTGACGCCGGGCAGGAACATTTGGCAGGGGAAGAAGGATTCGAACCTTCGCATGTCGGAATCAAAATCCGATGCCTTAACCAACTTGGCGACTCCCCTACACAGGATCCGGCCGAGGCCGAACCCGTCAACTTTCTCTCAGCCTGCCCAGGCCCGCAATGGGTGGTGGGCAAGACTGCGACACATCCGGCCGCTCCAGCCCTGCGGGAGTTCACCCTGGGGCCACGCGACGCCTTCCGCGCCGACCGTTGCGAACACCGCGCTGCCAGAACCTGTCATGCGGCTGTTGCCGAAGCGTGTCTCGAGCCACCTGGCGACCTCGGCGATGGGCGGGCACAAGGCCTGGGCCACCGGCTGGAGGTCGTTGCGACCGAAAGACGCCGCTTTTGCAAACGTCGCTGACGATTCTCGCTGCTCATTTAACTGTGCAACAGAGCCCGCTAGTGTAGCAGGCTCCGTGTCGCGTGCCAAGTCCGGATGAGAAAAGATGCCGGCGGTTCCCAGGCTTTCTCCGGGCTTGACCACGGCGTAGCGGCGCGGCGCCCACTCGATGGGTGTCAGTTTCTCGCCGATGCCCTCCACGAACGCGTTGTCGCCGCCCACGAAGAAGGGCACGTCGGCGCCCAGCGGCGTCGCCAGTTCGAGCAGGCGCGAACGCGGCCAATCCAGTCGCCAGAGCCGGTTCAGCGCCAGCAGCACCGTGGCCGCGTCGGAGCTGCCGCCGCCCATGCCGGCGCCCCAGGGCACCGCCTTCAGCACGGAGATGTCGGCGCCGAACGTGGTGCCGCTGGCCTGCTGCAGCGCGCGGGCGGCGCGCAGGCTCAGGTCGTCGGCGGGCAGGGCCGGGCCCAGGTCGTGGCGGCGCAGCTGGCCGTCGGCGCGGCGCTCGACGTGCAGCGTGTCGGCCCAGTCGATGAGGATGAAGACCGACTGCAGCAGGTGGTAGCCGTCGGGCCGCCGTCCCGTGATGTGCAGGAACAGGTTCAGCTTGGCCGGCGCGGGCAGGTCGTAGAGGGCTTGGAGGGCCATGGCTTCAAGGGGCCGATGCCGCGGACTCGGCCGCGTCCAGCTTGACGCGCACGTGCAGCGTGGGCGCGGGCTGCGGACGCTGGGCGGCTATCAGCTGGTTGCCGGCGAACTGCGACAGGTCCACGTGCCAGCCGAGCTGGTCGAACGAGCCGTCGGCGGCGCCGCGCTGCACCGGCGCGGCGGGCCAGGGATGGCCGGCGAGCCAGTCGAACATCGCCGCCAGCGGCAACTGGTCGCCGATGGCGCGCTGCATCATGTCTTCCAGCGTGGCGTAGTGCGTGGTGGCGCCGTCGGCCTCCAGCTCGATCCTCGAGGGCACGCCCTGCGAGCCCCGCGGGTCGGACCAGCGCGCCCGCGCGACCGTGGTGCCGATCGGGCTGGTGAGGATCAACTGGCCGCTGGACGCGTTGCCGCTCAGCTCGAACTGGCCGCTGACCGCGCGCGACGGCAGGCCGGGCGCGGCGTCGGTGCGCACCGCGAGCCTGCCCGAATACACGTGGCCGGGCAGCGGCGGCGGATGCGTGGCGCAGGCCTGCAGCAGCAGGGCCAGCGCGACGGCGCCGGCACCCCTGGGCACCAGCTTCACGGCGCGACCTTCAGCCGCGTCATCGTCTGCTTGAGCACCTCGTTGCCCGAGTCGAGCCTGTGCGCGTCGCGCAGCACGCGCGCGGCCTCGTCGTGCTTGCCGTCGGCCCACAGCGCCTCGCCCAGGTGCGCGGCGATCTCGGTGTCCTTGCGCGACGAATAGGCCTGTGCCAGCAGCGTGGCGGCCGTCCCGAAATGGCCCATGCGGTACTCGACCCAGCCGAGGCTGTCGACGATGAACGGGTCGGCCGGCGACAGCTCGTGCGCCTGGCGCACCATGGCCAGCGCCTCGTCGAGCCGCAGGTTGCGATCGGCCAGCGAGTAGCCCAGCGCGTTGAGCGCCTGCGAGTTGTCGGGCTGCAGCACGAGGATGCGGCGCAGCAGGCGCTCCATGTCGTCGAGGCGGTCCAGGCGCTCGTCGACCATCGCTTGCTGGTAGAGGAGATCGACGTCGTCGGGCGTCTCCGCGTTGGCCTTGGCCAGCAGGTCGCGGGCCTCGCCCAGCTTCTTCTCGTCGAGGAGCAGCTGCACCTCGGTGAGCAGCTTGTAGCGCTGTTCCGCCGGGGTGCTGGCATTGCTGGCGCGGATCAGCTTCAGCGCCTCGGCCAGCTTGCCCTGGCGGGCCAGCAGGCTGGCGCGCAGCGACACCACCTGCAGGTCGGCCTCCTTGGGGTCGACCTGCGCGAGCCACTTCGCGGCGGCCGCGTCGTCGTGGCGCTGCTCGGCGGCGCGCGCCAGCAGCAGTTGCACATGGGCCAGCCGCACCGGATCGGCAGCGGCGGGCACGGCGGAGGGCGCCGCGGCGTCCGGCGTGTCGTCGTCGTCGGTGACCGTAAGGCCGCCGCCGGAGGCGGCCGCCGCCGCGGCCACGGCCTTGCGGGCGGCCGCGTCTTCGGCCATCTGCTCGGTGATGAGCGCCAGCGCCTGCTTCAGGTCGGCGTCGGCGGTGACCGGGTCGTGCAGCTCGAGGTCGATCTCGCCCAGCGCCAGCCACAGCTGGGGCTGGCGCGGCTTGACCTTCAGCGCGAGGCGCAGCTGCTCGGCCGCGTCGGTGAGGCGTTGCTGCGTGGCCAGCACGCTGGCATAGGCCTGGCGCACCACCGGCTCGGCGTCGGGCTGGTCCAGGTAGCGCTTGACGATGACCTCGGCCTTGGCGGTGAGCTCGGTGGACGGCGCGGTGCCCTTGGCCGGCGTCGCGGGCGCGCTCGCGGGCGCGTCGGGCGCCCGGGCGCCGGCGGCCGCGCGCGACGGCGAGCCGTCGGCGACCGAGTTCATCACGTCGAGCGCCAGCAGCACCGGCTGCAGCGACTTCGCGTCCAGGGCCTGGGCCTGCGTGGCGAGGTCCAGCGCGAAGACGGGCTGGCCCTGGTTCAGGCGGATGCGACCCAGCGCCACGCGCGCGGCCACGCCGGTGTCGGGCGCGTCCATGTAGGGCTGCAGCAGCTGGCGGAACTGTTCGGCGGCGGCCGGCTTGTCCCTGGCGCGCTGCTGTGCGCGCGGCAGGCTGGAGATCAGCGCCGATCGCTCGGCCGGCGTGCTCATGGACAGCAGCTGCCTGAGCGGCTCGGCCGTGTCGGCGACGCGATCGAGCTGGATCAGCAGCTGGATCTCGATGCGCAGCGCCTCGGTGGAACGCGGCATCGTCTGGCGCCAGCTGCGCGTGATGGACAGCGCCTTGTCGCCGGCGCCGGCCTCCGCCGCGATCTGCAGCGCGCGCCGGAACAGCGCGTCGTCCTTGTTGCGGCGGGCCGCCTCCAGCATCAGTTCGACGGCGTCGCCCGCCTGGTTCTCGCGCAGCGCGAACTCGGCGAGCAACAGCTGGTACAACAGCGGACCATCGAGGTAGGAGTTCTCCACCGTTGGCCCGGGATCGGGCGCGATCGTGGGCACCGAGGCGGGGCCGGCCGGCGGCAGCGCGGCGTTCTTCTCGGCGGCCCAGGCGCCCGCGGGCAGCAGCAACGCCAGGGCCAGGCCCAGTCCGAGCAGCGCGGGACGGCCGGGCGCCCGCGTGCCGTGTCCGTTGCGTTCCAAGCCTTGCGTTTGACTCATTGCCGCTCCATATCAGTCCATTCTAGGCCCCGAGAAACCACCATGCCCGAGTTGCCAGAGGTAGAAGTTACGCGCCGCAGCGTTGCCGCAGGATTGCTGGGCGCCAGGGTGCGCGACGTGCAGATGGGCCTGCCGCTGCGCTGGCCGCTGGGCCACGATCCGAAGGCGCTCGCGGGCACCGAATGCGGGGAGATGTCGCGCCGCGGCAAGTACCTGTGGCTGCCCTTGTCGCGCTCCGGCGCGGACGACGCAAGTCGCCTGCCGGGGCTGCCGCGGGCGGCCTCGGAGCCGGCCGGCGGCCTGCTGATCCACCTGGGCATGTCGGGCGCGCTGGCGTTCGGCGAGCCGCCCGCCGAACGCGGCCCGTACGACCATTTCCGCCTGCTCACCGACCGCGGCTGCCTGTGGCTGACCGACCCGCGGCGCTTCGGCGCGGTGGTGTGGGCGCCTGCGCTCGACGCCGAGCCGGCGCGCAAGCTGCTGTCGGTGCTGGGCCCCGAGCCGTTCGACCCGGCGCTGGACGAGGCCGGGTTCCACGCCGGACTGCAAGGGCGGCGCACGCCCGTGAAGACGGTGCTGCTGTCGGGCGAGCTGGTGGTGGGCGCCGGCAACATCTACGCCTGCGAGGCGCTGCACCTGGCCCGGATCGACCCGCGCACGCCGGCCAACAAGATCAGCCGGCCGCGGGCGGCGCGCCTGTTGTCGGCCGTGCGCCAGGTGCTGCGCAACGCGATCGAGGCCGGCGGCACCACGCTGAAGGATTTCTCGGCCAACGGCGCGGCCGGCCATTACCAGGAACAGGCGCAGGTCTACGGCCGCGCCGGCGAACCCTGCAATACCTGCGGCAGCGCCGTGCGGCGTATCGTGCAAGGACAGCGCGCGACCTTTTTCTGCGGGGTTTGCCAAAAGCGCTAGGGATATTGGCTCGCGGGGCGTTCCGATACTCGCGTCCGGTGAGTATTTGCAGGGAATGTATCCGGAGGTTTCGGCCGGGCAGGAAGGGACGCGGAGGAACTGTCTCGCAGGGCGCCGCGATGCGACATACTTCGCATTTCGCGGGGTTATCCGGCGATTGGCCGCTGGCAATCGCGCTAGGATCCACGGTCAACTGGTCAATATATGAACCAGATTCCGCCGCCTTTGGCGCCGACTGTTCAGCGACCATAAAGAGCTTGGGATGACGACGAAAGATCAATCGCTGGTACCCGCCCTCGACGCCCTGGCCAACTGGCGCCAGTCGCTGGCGCGCGAACTGTCGAGTCTCGCCAGGTTCTTCACCAGCAACGACCTGCTGTCGGCGCCGTCCGCCGACATCGCCGAGTCGCTGCGCCAGCGCCTGCTGTCCGACAAGCTCGTGGTGGCCTTCGTCGCCGAGTTCTCGCGCGGCAAGTCCGAGCTGATCAACGCCATCTTCTTCGCCGACACCGGCCGCCGCATCCTGCCCGCTTCGCCCGGCCGCACCACCATGTGCCCGGTGGAACTGGCCTGGGACGAGAAGGACCAGCCCATGCTGGACCTGCTGCCCATCGACACCCGCCGCGAAGGCCAGTCGCTGACCGAACTGCGCGCCAGCCGCGAAGGCTGGAAGCGCGTGCCGCTCGATCCGTCCAATCCCGACGCGCTGGCCGCGTCGCTGTCCGAGGTCACCCACACCCGCAAGGTGACGCCCGACGTCGCCCGCGAGCTGGGCCTGTGGTCGGACACCGACCCCGAGGACAACCCGCCGCTGGACGACGACGGCCACGTCGAGGTGCCGGCCTGGCGCCACGCGATGATCAACTACCCCCACCCGCTGCTGGCGCGCGGGCTGGTGGTGCTCGACACGCCGGGCCTGAACGCCATCGGTACCGAGCCCGAGCTGACGCTGGGCCTGCTGCCCGGCGCGCACGCCGCGCTGTTCCTGCTGGGCGCCGACGCCGGCGTCACCAAGTCCGACCTGTCGGTGTGGAACGAGCACCTGGGCGGCCAGTCCATGGCCTGCTTCGTGGTGCTCAACAAGGTCGACATGCTGGCCGACCCGCTGCACACCGACGAGCAGAACGAGGCACTGGTACAGAAGCAATGCGAGGTCACCGCGCAGACGCTGCAGATGCCGCGCGATCGCGTGTTCCCCGTGTCCGCGCGCCTCGCGCTGCACGCGCGCCTGAACGGCAACGACGCAGATCTCGCCAAGAGCCGGCTGCCGCAGCTGGAAGAGGCGCTCACCAACGAACTCCTGCCGGCGCGCCAGCAGGTGCTCACGCATGCGCTGGTGCAGGGCGTCGAGTCGCTGCGCGCCCAGGTCAACGCGAGGCTGCGCGACCAGCGCCGCCAGAATTCCGAACAACTGCTGGAACTGCGCGGCCTGCGCGGCAAGAGCGGGGCGCGCGTGCGCCACCTGCTCGACCGCGTGCAGGAAGACGCCGCCGAGTTCGAGCGCTGCGTCACGCGCCTGACCGCGCTGCGCGCCGTGCAGACGCGCCTGCTGCGCGACACGCAGAACCAGCTGTCCAGCGAACGCATCCGCGCCGAGGTCAAGCAGCTGCAGTCGGCGCTGAACTCCGGCTGGCTGCACCTGGGCGCACGCCAGGCCTTCCTGGGCATGTGCGACAAGCTGCGCCACGCGTTGTCCGACTCCGAGGTCACCACGGCCGAGGCGCGCGAGATGCTGCAAGGCACCTTCCGCCAGCTCAACGCCGAGTTCGGCTTCTCGCTGTCCATCGCGCTGCCGCCCGAGCTGGCCACGCACCGCGAAGACCTGGCGGCCATCGAACGCGGCTACAACCGCTACTTCGGCCTGAGCGAGACGCTGCGCATGGCGTCGTCGGCGTTCAAGGAACGCTTCGTGCGCATGCTCGTCTCGAAGCTGCGCGTCGTCTTCGAGACGGCCGCGCGCGACATCGAGCTGTGGAACCAGGCCGCCAGCGCGCAGATGGAAGCCCAGCTGCGCGACCGCCGCCGCAGCTTCCGCAAGCGCCGCGAGTCGCTGGAGCGCATCCAGCAGGCCGCGGGCGACCTGGAAGAACGCGTGCTCGACGTCGAGGCGCAATCCGCGCGCATCGAGGCGCTGATCACCGACGTGTCGCTGCGCTGCGAGACGCTGGCCGTCATCGCCCGCCGCGGGCCCACGGGCATCGAGTCCGAGCACATCGAGATCCCGTTCGACGCGTCGGCCGCCGCGGCGGTCTGACCGAGGGGTCTGGCATCTCTGCCGTACCCGGCGGCAATGCCTGACCCCGAACGTGAGCGGGGATCGGGGTCAGGCATTGCCTGCGAGTACGCAGGAGATGCCAGACCCCTGAGGCATCATTCGGCATGGATCTCTTTTCAGCCGACGCCGATCGGCCTCCCTTCATCGCCCGCGAGATGACGCCCGCGTGGAACGCGCTGCCGTTCGCCGAGCGCGTCATCCAGTGGCAACGCGCGCACGGACGCGCCGGCCTGCTGTGGCAGCTCACGCGCGATCCGTACCGCGTGTGGCTGTCCGAGATCATGCTGCAGCAGACGCAGGTGACCACGGTATTGGGCTACTACGAGCGCTTCCTTCAGCGCTTTCCCACGGTGGCCGCGCTGGCGGCCGCGCCGTCGGAGGAGGTGCTCGCGCTGTGGAGCGGCCTGGGCTACTACGCCCGTGCCCGCAACCTGCACAAGTGCGCGCAGGCCGTGGCCGCCGATCATGGCGGCGAGTTTCCGCGGACCGCGGCGGAGCTCGCCGAACTGCCCGGCATCGGCCGATCGACCGCCGCGGCGATCGCCGCGTTCTGCTTCGGCGAGCGCGCGGCCATCCTCGACGGCAACGTCAAGCGCGTGCTCACGCGCGTGCTCGCGTACGAACGCGACATCGCGCAGGCGGCGTCGGAGAAGGCCTTGTGGGCCATCGCCTCCGACCTGCTGCCGGAGGCGCCCGCCGGCGAGCCGCTGCACGCCGCGATGGCCACGTACACGCAGGGCCTGATGGATCTCGGCGCGACGGTCTGCACGATCCGCCGGCCGGCGTGCGACGCCTGCCCCGCGAACGCGATGTGCGAGGGACGCGCGAGCGGCGCGCCGGAGAAGTTCCCCGTCAAGACGCGCAAGCTGAAGCGCGGCAAGCGCGCGAGCGTGCTGCTGTGGCTGCAGCACGCGGATCGCGTCTGGCTGGTGCGGCGCGCCGACGCGGGCGTCTGGGCGCAGCTGTGGTCGCTGCCGGAGTTCGACACCGCGGTGGCGCTGGAACGCGCGGTCGAGCACTGGCCCGGCACGCTGGAATGGCTGGCGCCGTTCAAGCACGTGCTGACGCACTTCGACTGGATGCTGCAGCCGCTGCGGCTGCAGTGGCACGGATCGCCATCGGACGAGCAGCAGCGAGAGATCGCGGCGCTGGCCGCGGTGAACCCGTCGACGAAGGCCGACGCGGACGAGCTCGACCGCAGCATCACGCCCGCGAGCACGGCGGGGCGCTGGTTCACGCGCGAGGAGCTCGATTCGGTGGGGATCCCGGCGCCGATACGCAAGCTGCTCGACGCCGTGCTCTGAAGGCCCGGAAACCCCTCGTCGCTGCCTACTCGTTGGCGTCCAGCTCGCGATGGCGCAGCAGCGTGGAGACGTCGGGCGCGAAGCGCTGCGCCAGCGTCTCGGCCATGAACACCGAGCGGTGCTGGCCGCCGGTGCAGCCGATGGCCACGGTGAGGTAGCTGCGCTGGTCGTCCTCGAAGTTGGGCAGCCAGCGGCGCAGGAAGACCTCGATCTGCGCGAGCATCTCCATCACCTCGGGCTGCTCGCGCAGGTAGTTGGCGACGTCGGCGTCGCGGCCGGTGAGCGGGCGCAGCTCGCGCAGGTAGTACGGGTTGGGCAGCACGCGCACGTCGAACACCATGTCGGCGTCCAGCGGCACGCCGCGCTTGAACGCGAACGACTCGAAGACCAGCGACAGCTGGCTGGCGTGCGCGCCGACGAGGTCGCGCATCCAGCGGCGCAGCTGCACCGGGCGCAGCTGGCTGGTGTCGAGGATGGTGGAGCGCGCGCGGATGCCGGCCAGCAGCTCGCGCTCGAGCTCGATGGCCTCGATCAGCGCGCGGTGGCCGTCGGCGTCGTGGAGGCCCTTGGACAGCGGGTGCGGGCGGCGCGTCTCGGAATAGCGGCGCACCAGCGTGTCGGTGCTGGCGTCGAGGAACACCGGGCGCACCTTCACGCCCACGCTGCGCAGGCTCTCCAGCAGCGGCACCAGGCGCGGCAGCGAGCCGGCGGTGCGCACGTCCACCGCCACGGCCACGCGACGCGCCGAGCGCTCGCTTTCCAGGCGCAGGAACTCGGGCAGCAGCTCCGGCGGCAGGTTGTCGACGCAGAAGAAGCCGGCGTCCTCCAGCGCATGCAGCGCGATGGACTTGCCCGAGCCCGAGATGCCGGTGACGAGCACGATCTCGCGCGCGCCTTGGGTGCCGGCGGCGGGGCTGTCGGGAACGAGGTCGTCAGGGTCGGCGCTCATGTCTTGTCCTTGCAGGCGTGGCCGCACTGTCCACCGCCACGGCCTGCGCGATCAGTTCCTGCGCGTGCGCCAGGCTCGTGCCCGAGCTGCGTTCGCCGCCCAGCATGCGCGCCACCTCGGCCACGCGGGCCTCGCCGGCCAGCGGCGTGACCTGGCTGGTGGTGGTGCCGCCCGCGCTGCGCTTGGCGACGACGAAATGGTGGTCGCCGCAGGCCGCGACCTGCGGCAGGTGGGTGACGGCCATCACCTGCACGTGGCGGCCCAGCCGCTTCATGAGCCGGCCCACCGAATCGGCCACGGTGCCGCCGACGCCGGCATCGATCTCGTCGAAGATGAGCGTGCCCACGCCGGCCGTGGCGCCGCGTGCGGCAGCGCTGCCGTCGGCGGCTGTGGACGACTGCGCCGCCGTCACCGCGATGGCCAGCGCCAGGCGCGACAGCTCGCCGCCCGAGGCCACCTTGGCCAGCGGCCGCGGCGTGCTGCCCGCATGGCCGGCCACGAGGAACTCCACCGTCTCGGCGCCGTAGGACTGCGGCGAGTCCTGCGCCACGAGCGCCACGTCGAAGCGACCGCCGGCCATGCCCAGCTGCTGCATCGCCTCGGTGATGCGGCCGGCCATCTGCGGCGCCGCCGTCGCGCGGCGCGCGCTCACGCGCTTCGCCTCCGCGCGCCAGCGCGCGAGGGCGTCGTCCACGCGCTTCTGCAGGCCGGCCAGGTCGGCGGCCGCGTCGAGCGCGGCCAGCGCCGCCTTCCATTCGCCCCACAGCGTGGCCAGGTCTTCGGGCGAACGGCGGAAGCGGCGCGCGAGGCTCATCCAGGCGGACATGCGCTCGTCGAGCTCGGACAGGCGCTGCGGATCGAGGTCGGCGCGGTTGAGGTAGCTGGCCAGGCTGTGCGCCGCGTCCTGCAGCTGCAGCTCGGCGCCGTCCAGCGCCTCGATGACGGGCGCCAGCGCCGGATCGTAGTCGGCCACCTCGCGCAGCGCGGCCGCCGCGCGCGACACCAGCTTGAGCGCGTTGAGGTCGCCGTCGGACACCTCTTCCAGCGCCTGCTGCGTGGCCGTCATCAGCGACTGCGCGTGCGACAGGCGGCCGTGTTCGGCGGTGATGGCCTGCCACTCGTCGTCGGACGGCGACAGGCGCTCCACCTCGGCGAGCTGCCAGGCGAGGCGTTCGCGTTCGGTATCGAGCTCGCCCTGGCGCTCGCGCGCGCCGGCCAGCGCCGCGGTGGCCTGGGCCCACGCGGCGTGCGCGGCGGCCACCGGCGAGGCGTCGATGCCAGCTTGCTCGTCGAGCAGCGCGCGCACGGCGGCCGGGCGGGTGAGGCTTTGCCAGGCGTGCTGGCCGTGGATGTCGATGAGGTGGTCGGCCACCTCGCGCAATTGCGTCAGCGTGGCGGCGCTGCCGTTGACGAACGCGCGGCTCTTGCCCTGGGCGTCGACCACGCGGCGCAGCAGCAGCGTCTCGTCGACGGCGAAGCCGGCCTCGTCGAGCCAGCCTGCAAGCGACGCCGGGGAGTCGAACTCGGCCGCGATCTCGCTGCGCGCGCAGCCCTCGCGCACCACGCCTGCATCGGCGCGCGCGCCGAGCGCCAGCTGCAGCGCGTCGATGAGGATGGACTTGCCGGCGCCCGTCTCGCCGGTGAGCACGGAGAAGCCGGCACCGAACTCGAGTTCGAGCGCATCGACGATGACGAAGTCTTTCAGCGACAGGCGACGCAGCATGGGGTCAGGATTGAAGGATGGATTTCGAGAGCATGCCGGGCCCCCGGCTCATGCGGTGAGCCACGAAGGGGTCTGGCTCCGCAGGTGCCTGACCCCGATCGCGTCGAGACCTTGGTCCATGATCGGGGTCAGGCACCTGCGGAGCCAGACCCCTCCGCCCGCGCTCACGCCGTGCCCTCGTGCCAGTGCAGCTTGTTGCGCAGCGTGGCGTAGTAGCTCCAGCCGCGCGGATGCAGGAAGCGCGCCTTGTGCTCCGAGCGCTGCATGCGCACGGTGTCGCCCAGCAGCATGCTGGCCAGCCCGTGCATGTCGAAATTGGCGCTGGCCTCCTTGCCCTGCACCAGCTCCAGCAGCACCTCCTGGTCGTCGGGCAGCACGATGGGCCGGTTGGACAGCGTGTGCGAGGCCACGGGCACCATCGTCCAGCCGCCGATGCCAGGGTGCAGGATGGGGCCGCCGGCCGACAGCGCGTAGGCGGTGGAGCCGGTGGGCGAGGCCACGATCACGCCGTCGGAACGGATGTTGGCCACGTGGTCGGCGCCCACCGACACGCGCACCTCGATCATGCTGGACGTGCTGCTGCGCACCACCACGTCGTTGAGCGCGAAGCCCTGGAAGATCTGCTCGCCGTCGCGCCAGACGCCGCCTTCGATCATGGGGCGGCTCTCGGCCTCGTAGTCGCCCTTGATCATCGGGGCCAGCGCCTCGCGCCAGCCGTGCGCGGCGATGTCGGTGATGAAGCCGAGCCGGCCCTGGTTGATGCCGATCAGCGGGATGCCGTGGCGCGCCAGCTCGCGACCGATGCCCAGCATGGTGCCGTCGCCGCCCACCACCACCGCGAGGTCGCAGACCTGGGCGAGCTCGTCGATGCGCATCGCGCCGTAGTCGCTCCAGTCGCTGTTCATGGCGGTGTCGTGATCCACCGACACCTCGACCCCGCTGCGCACCAGGAAC
The DNA here is from genome assembly GCA_013289985.1 of Betaproteobacteria bacterium. GTDB lineage: Bacteria > Pseudomonadota > Gammaproteobacteria > Burkholderiales > Burkholderiaceae_C > Scleromatobacter. The sequence goes on from JABCYW010000002.1 coordinate 140,772, forward strand.
TGCGCGATCTCCTCCAGGATGGGACGCACGCCCTGGGCCTGGTACTTGCCGAAGAGCGCCACGTGACGGAAGGGGGTCGACATGCGATGAATTACACCACAGCACCCCCTTGGCGGGCAGGCCGTCCGCCCAGGTAAACCGGGCGTTCTGCGGGCCGCGCGTCGAGCCGCCGCCGAGGTTGTCTGCCACTCCGTACAATCGGTCTCATGCTCGACGAGCGCGCCAAGACACTGCTGAAGACCCTGGTTGAACGCTACATCGCCGACGGCCAGCCGGTGGGCTCGCGCACGCTCTCGCGCGCCTCGGGCCTGGAGCTGTCGCCGGCCACGATCCGCAACGTCATGGCCGACCTGGAAGAGCTGGGCCTCATCGTCAGCCCGCACACCTCGGCCGGCCGGGTGCCTACCGCCCGCGGCTACCGCGTGTTCGTCGACACCATGCTCACGGCGCGCCCGGTGGACGCCGAGACCACGCTGTCGCAGCTGCTCACCGAGATCGGCGGCTCGCGCGAGCTGCAGCCCGACCAGCCGCAGCGCGTCATCGCGCAGGCGGCCTCCATGCTGTCGAACCTGTCGAGCTTCGTGGGCGTCATCACGGCGCCGCGCCGCGCCAGCGTGTTCCGCCACATCGAGTTCCTGCGCCTGGGCGAGCGCCGCGTGCTGGTGATCCTGGTGGCGCCCGACGGCGACGTGCAGAACCGCGTCATCATCACCGCCAACGACCACACGCAGCCGCAGCTCATCGAAGCCACGAACTTCCTGAATGCGCACTACGCGGGCATGTCCATCGACGACGTGCGCGAGCGCCTCAAGACCGAGGTGGAGGCGCTCAGCGCCGACATCGCCGGCCTGATGCGCGCCGCCGTGCAGGCCGGCAGCGACGCCATCGCCGAGAGCGACGAGCAGGTGGTGGTGGCCGGCGAGCGCAACCTGCTGGGCGTGCAGGACCTGCACCACGACATGCGCAGCCTGCGCGACATGTTCGACGTGTTCGAGCAGAAGACCCAGCTGATGCGCCTGCTCGAGGGATCGAGCCGCGCCGAGGGCGTGCGCATCTTCATCGGCGGCGAGAGCCGCGTGGTGCCGTTCGAGGCGCTGTCGGTGGTGTCGTCGCCGTACGAGGTCGACGGCCAGGTGGTGGGCACGCTGGGCGTCATCGGCCCCACGCGCATGCCCTACGACCGCATGATCCAGATCGTCGACATCACGGCCAAGCTGGTGGGCAACGCGCTGTCGCAGCGCTAGTCGCAGGAATTCCTCAGAGGATCGCCGAGATCACCTTGGCCGGCGACGTGCCGGTCAGCGCCGCCACGCCCGCCGCCGCGCCGGCGAGGGTGGTCGCGTCGCCGAGCGCCCCCTGCGTCACGTCGGACACGTCCTTGGCGATCGCCGCCGGCAGGTCGATCGCCACCGCATGCACGGCGTTCTCCACGCCATTGGCCACGGCCTCGACCCCGTTGACAGCGGCGCTCACGCCGTTGGACACCAGGTGGATGCCGCCCTCGATCGCGTGCTCCACGCCCATGGCCGCGTCGGCCGCCATCTCGAACGGAAAGGCGATCACGTCCTCCACGCCATGCACCACGGCCAAGCCGCCGTTGGCCAGCGCCTGCATGGCCCGCGCGCTGAACGACACGGTCGCGCTCGCGGCGTCACCCACGGCCTCGCCGACATCCGCGACGCCATCGGCGATCTTGGACGGAACGGCTTCGATCGCCTTCACGACCCCGCCGCCCGCGCTGCCGGAATTCAAGGCCGCATGGGGCAGGCCTGTCGATGACGTGGTGGACAGGTACATGGGTGCCATTTCTCCAGATGTGTCACCGATGCTACGTTGGCTCCGCTTCTTCCAAGGGTCGAACAGACCCGGAAACGAGGCCGAGATCTTCGGGTCGATGGCTCGGGTCGCCGTCGAGCTGAGGCCTCGCCGGGCCGCGCGTCCGTACAATCGCCGACTCGTGGGCCGTTAGCTCAGTTGGTTAGAGCAGAGGACTCATAATCCTTTGGTCGACAGTTCAAGTCTGTCACGGCCTACCATTTCATCAGTGTTTTTGAGGTGGCGAACACTAACGTATTTTCCGGATTCGGCGCTGGTGCCAGTCTGGTGCCAGTTTTTCGGGCCCATGCGGGGCGTCGTTCCGTGTGCTGCCCAGGGCGTCTGAGGGCGTCCCAAGCCGTTGCGCCGGCGCGTCAGGTCGATGGATCCGGGTAGCCTCAAGGCGGTGAACGGAAGATCGTGACGCAGGACTTGAAGGGGCGATGCCGTCCGTGGATCTGATCGTCAGACGGCGGCGGGCAGGGCGTCGGAGCGGGTGGTCTGCTAACAGCTGAGTTCAGCGCAAGGCCGCAGCGCGCGGGGAATGCCGCGAAGTTGAAACGATGTGTGAATGGCGTGCGAACGGCCCGGGATGACATCGGATCTTCTCGTGCGGCTCGGGACGGCGCTGGACGCACGAAGCGTTCGAGACGCTCTCTTTACGACGCAGGCGCGCAGCGTCACGATCGCTCCATGCAAACGCCGCAGCGTCCGTCCGGGGCTGGTCAACTCGACCTGCTGGAGCAGGTGCTGGGCCTGGGCGCTGGCACTCGCGGCGAGGCCTCTTCGCCCCGCGTGAGCCAACGCCGGCGTGACGACGGGCGGCCGCTTCACCTGCCCGTCGCGTTGCTCGTCGAGGATCCCGACAACCCGCGCACGGACACGATCACTTCCGATCTCGACGAGCTCGTGCGGGACATCCGCGAGCGCGGCGTCCTGCAGCCCATCGTCGTGCATCCCGCCGATGCGCAGGGCCGTCATCGCATTCACTTCGGCGCGCGGCGGTGGCGAGCGGCGCGGCAAGCTGGTTTGCAGAGTGTCCCGGTGGTCGTGCGAGATGCGGCGGCGGATCCGTACGCGCAGGTCGCCGAGAACCAGGTGCGCCGTGGCTTGGCGCCCATCGAACTCGCGCGCTTCATCAAGAGCCGCGTCGATGCGGGCGAGACGAACGCCGCCATTGCCAGACGCATCGGGATGAACCTGACGAGCGTCGCCCATCACCTCACCTTGCTCGATCTGCCGCCGGAGCTTGACCAAGCGATGCAATCGGGCCGGTGTACATCGCCGCGCACCCTGCATGAGCTGACCAAGCTTTGCGACGTGGCGCCCGATGCTGTGCGCGCGCTGGTGGCGGGTGATGCAGAGATCACGCGTACGAGCGTAGGCATGTTGCGCATGGCGGCTGCGCAGGCGCGATCGACGTCCGAAGGTTCTCGATCGCCGGCGACGCTGATCACGCGGGCCGAGGCTGCTTGCGCGCGACTTGATCGACTTTTGGACGACCTAACACCGGCAAGCCTGAGCGATGCCGACCGTGCCGCGCTGCACCACCGCCTGGTGGGCATCGCGAGTCGACTCGAACTGCACGGGGTCTGACGGTCAGAGGTGGCGCTGTGAAGGGCCAAGGAGAGGGGCATCGTGTCGAACACATCACGTCATCGCGCGACCATCGACCTTCGGGGCATGGAGTACCGCTTGCAGGCCTTCGCGAGCGCGAGACGCCTGACGATCGCGGCCACCGTGAGGCGGGCCGTCGATGCGTTGCTCGCAGACGATGGGGAGCAGGGCGACAGCACGCCGGTGACCGCGGATCGTGCGGACGACGGCCCGCTCGTCAAGGTCACGCTCCGACTGCCGGCCGTGCATGCCCTCCTTCTGGGGCGGCGCGCGCGCAAGGCCGACGTCTCGCAGGGTGACTATGTCGCGAGCCTGATCGAGGGAACACCGCTTGCGCCGCGGATGCCGGATCACGGCGACGTGCTGGCGGCGTTGAGCAGATCGACCTCCAGCCTGGCCGCGCTGTGCGTCGAGCTCCACGCCATGAACCGACTGTTGCGCAGCGGCGCCGTCGGCGACCTCGCCCGGCACGAGGCCAGCCGGGGCCGGCTCGAGATCGCCGTGGGCGAGCATGTGAGGCTGGCGGCGCAACTCATCGCGGAGGTGACGGCCCATAGGCGCAGGCCGGCGCGGGACCGGACCAGGAGTGCGGGGCGGGGCGCTTGACCGTGGGCCCGTCCATCGACGGCGTCCTCGTCCAGTGGGGGCGAGCGGCTGTTCTACCCCCGCGCGCGCATCGTCAAGACGGCGCCGTTGCCGCGATTCGACGCCATGACCCGCCGGCGTGCGGCGGAGATCCGCGCGCGCATTGTCGCCACCGTTACGCGCCGGGCGCCGCAGGTGATGGTCAAGGTGACGGGCGGCGGCCGCGGCATGGCGGCTATCGCGGCGCACTTTCGCTACATCAGCAAGAACGGTCGGCTCGAGATGGAGGACGACAGGCAAATGACGCACGAGGGGCCCGACGCGCTGAAGGACATCGTCGAGCAGTGGTGCTACGGCGGCTCGTTGATCGGCGAGACGAGCCACCGGCGCGAGGCCTCCAACATCATGCTGTCGATGCCGGCGGGCCCCCGCCCGGATTGTGTCCGGATGGCGGCACGCGAGTTCGCGCGAGTGGAGCTCGCCGGGCATCGCTGGCTGATGGTGCTGCACGAGCACCAGGCCAATCCGCACGTTCACATCAGCGTGCGCGCCGAGGCGATCAACGGGGATCGCCTGAACCCCCGCAAGGCGGATCTCCATCGCTGGCGCGAGACTTTCGCCGAGAAGCTGCGCGGCCTGGGCATTGACGCGGAGGCAACGCGCCAGCCCACGCGCGGCGAGACACGTCACTACGAGGCGCTGTGGCGGATCAAGGCGAAGGAGGCGGGCCGCTTGCGCAGCGGCGACCAGACCGTGAAGTCAGGCGATCGCCACTCGACCAGCCGCAATGGCGCGCTGGAGGCCTGGCTGCACATCGTCGAGGCGCTGGAAGGCTCGGACGTCGCGTCCGATCGTCAACTCGCCGACCGCATCCGCCGGTTCGCGGCGGCCTCGCCCTACCTGCGAGAAGCCGCTAGCCGTCGTCAGCAGCGGGCTGTCTCGGTCGAACGGCCGGCGATCCAGCGCGCACCGCGGCCTGTCGTGACGAAGGGCCGCCCCGATCCCGAGATCGAGCGCTGACGCCTGCGGAATGCAGGTTGCTCGCAGGCCATCGCTCAGGCCGGGTCGGGACTGCCCTTTTGGGCCGTACGTAGGCCGAAGCTGGTCCGGAGCTGGTCCGGAGTTGGTCCGGATACAGGCCGGACGCAGGCCGAATTGAGTCGGAAGATGGGCCGGAGCCGAGCCGTCCCGTCGGCGCTTCGCTGCCTTGCCTGTCACTCTGCGTCTTTCCCACGTCGGCTACTCGTTGGCTTTTCGGCGTGTCCACGCGGAGCCTGGCTTCTTGGGCTATCTCGATCGACCAATTGAAGCCATGAAATCATGGAGTGCAGGATAGGCTGGATGCCAGCAAATGGCTGCGAGCTGACGAGCCGGGCCTCAACGGCGCAGAGAGCCTGCATCGCGCGGCGACTCTGCAGCGGACGTGGGCGTCAGTGTCGTCGTGCCTCCTGCCCGATGCGCGCTCGGGCGCCGTGGCGGCCACTCATTTGACAGCATGCTTTGCGAGTCCTTCCTGCGGCGGCGGACTCCGTAGCCAGGCATGAGCGTCGCCTACGATAGGTGGGTACTCGTCGCTGGCGACCGCGCAACCTTGATCGGCCATCCATCCCAGCCGCCCCAGCGAGTCAACGACCAGGGCAGCGGTATTGCCCGAACCCTCGCTCTCGAGTAGCGCGTCTTGCGCAGTTCGGATGCCGGATGCGATCTCGGCCAGGAGTCCACCGAGGGCCTCCAGGCGCTGGGCTTTGCGAAGTTTCGTCTTGGCCATGATGCACGCTCCCCAGGGCAACGCCCAAATTGCAGCCACCTAGGAATGTTATCTAAAGACACGTGTCTTTAGTAAACTTTTTCAAGATAGTGGATCGCATGCGACCCAGCACAAATCCAATCCTCTTGCAGGCGCTCGGCGCCGCCCTCAAAGAGCGTCGCAATGAGCTTGGACTGAGTCAGGAAGATGTCGCCGGCGCGGCCGGCATCGACCGTCCGTACGTGACCTTGATCGAGGCGGCACGCAAACAACCCACGATCAGCGTCGTGTGGCGCCTGGCCGTAGCGATTGACCTGACGCCGCAAGACTTCGCGGGTCGTATAGAGCGCTTCAACCAGGAGTTGCAGCGCGTCGCGGATGGGCCCTCGGTCGGCTAGCAGTTCTGGGACCGGCCACCGTCCACCGGCTGCGT
>JABCYW010000003.1 GCA_013289985.1 Betaproteobacteria bacterium
GTTGGCGATCTCGCCGACGGTGAAGCCCTTGGCGATGAACAGCAGCACCTCGCGCTCGCGCTCGGACAGCCCGCCGTCGTCGACCACCGCCGCCGGCTGCGGTGACTCCGGGGTGTCGCGCTTGAAGCGCTGCAGCAGCTGGCGCGCGATGACCGGGCTGATGGGCGAACCGCCGGCGCGCAGTTCGCGCACGGTCTCGCCGAGCGTGTCGGTGAGGCTGCGCTTGAGCAGGTAGCCCGTGGCGCCGGCCTCGATGGACGCCAGCACGTGGGCCTCGTCTCCGAACACCGTGACGACCATCACGTCGGCGTCGGGCAACGTGTGAGAGATCTCGCGGATCAGGTCGATGCCGTTGCCGTCCGGCAGGCCCAGGTCGATCAGCGCGACGTCGAAGTCGCCGTGCCCGATGGCCTCGCGCGCGGCCGCCACCGAATTGCCCTGGGCGGCCAGCACCATGCCGGCGTCGCGCGCGATGGCGGCACAGACGGATTCGCGGAAGGCGTCGTCGTCGTCGACGACGAGGATGCGGGTCGGAGCCACCTGGGCGATCTCGAGGATTTCGGGCATGGTCCATTGGATCAAGCCGCGGCGCTGCTGTAAACGCGTGGTTTCATCCCTGGATCGGGGTATTCTTGCAACGATGAGTGAATGGCTGCAGGACCTGGCGACCGCGCTCGGCAATCCCGAGGCATGGCAGGCGCTGCGTCGCGTGCTCACCATGTTCGCGGTGGCCGAGGGCTGGCAGTACGCGGCCATCACGTTCGGGTTCTGGTTCGCGCTGCACGTGCTGCTGCGCAAGCGCCTGGCGCACCGGCTCATCTCCGGCTGGCCGCGGCCGGGCGACGTGCGGCGCGAGATCCTCTATTCGGCCAGTTCGCTGCTGCTGTACTCGGCGGGCGCCGCGGCCATCCTCGGCCTGCTGGCCGTCGGACGCGTCGAGATCTACGCCGAGCCGCTCAAGCACGGCCTCGCCTGGCTGCTGCTGAGCCTGCCGGTGCTGATCGTGTGGCAGGACCTGTGCTTCTACTGCACGCACCGCCTGATGCACACGCGCTGGATGTTCCGCCACATCCACGGCGTGCATCACCGCTCGCGCGAGCCCTCGCCCTGGGCGGCGTACGCGATGCATCCGGTGGAGGCCATGGTCAATGGCGGCGTGCCGCTGCTGGCGCTGGGCGTGGTACCGGTGCAGGAGCAGGTGCTGGGGCTGTTCGTGCTGCACCAGGTCCTGCGCAACGTGCACGGCCACGCGGCCATCGAAAGCCTGCCGCGCGGCTTCGCCCGGCACTGGCTCTGGGGCCGCTTCACCAGCACGACGCACCACCACCTGCACCACGAGACGGCGCAGGGCAACTACGGCCTGTGGTTCACGTGGTGGGATCGCGTGTTCGGCACCGAGCGCGCCGACTACCTGCAGCGGTTCGACGCGGCCACCGTGCTGCGGCCCGCGCGTGCCGAAGCTGCCGTTGCAGGGTCGGCCGGCGCCACGTAGGCCTCAGAGCAGGACGATGTCGTACTGCTCCGGATTCATCGTGGGCTCGGCGCTCAACGAGATCGGCTTCTTGATGAACGCCGACAGGTCGGCCAGGTGCGCGCTCTCCTCGTCCAGCAGCATCTCCACCACCGACGCGCTGGCGATCACGCGGAATTCCTTGGGATCGAACTGGCGCGCCTCGCGCAGGATCTCGCGCAGCACGTCGTAGCAGACGCTGCGCGCGGTCTTCACCTGGCCGCGGCCCGAGCAGGTGGGGCACGGCTCGCAAAGCATGTGGGCCAGCGACTCGCGGGTGCGCTTGCGCGTCATCTCCACCAGCCCGAGGCCGGTGAAGCCGCTCACCGTGACCTTCGTGCGGTCCTTGCTGAGCTGCTTGCGGAACTCGGCCAGCACGGCCTGCTGGTGATCCTCGCGCGTCATGTCGATGAAGTCGACGATGATGATGCCGCCCAGGTTGCGCAGGCGCAGCTGGCGCGCGATGGCGCCGGCGGCCTCGAGGTTGGTCTTGAAGATCGTCTCGTCGAAGTTGCGCGCGCCGACGAAGCCGCCGGTGTTCACGTCGATGGTGGTGAGCGCCTCGGTCTGGTCGATGATGAGGTAGCCGCCGCTCTTCAGGTCGACGCGGCGCGCGAGCGCGCGGGCGATCTCCTCCTCGATGTTGAAGAGGTCGAAGATCGGGCGCTCGCCCTTGTAGTGCTCGAGCCGGCCCACCGAGCTGGACGCGTAGGTCTCGCCGAAGGCGCGCAGCGCGTCGTGCTGCAGCCTGGAGTCGATGCGGATCGTCTGCGTGCTCTCGTTGGCGATGTCGCGCAGCACGCGCTCGGCCAGGCTCAGGTCCTGGTGCAGCAGCGAGCCGGCGGGCCTGGACAGCGCGCGTTCGCGGATGCGGTTCCAGGTGGTGCGCAGGTAGGCGATGTCCTCGGCCAGCTCCTGGTCGCTGGCCTCCTCGGCGTTGGTGCGCAGGATGAAGCCGCCGCCGCCGTCGGCCGGGTTGCCGGCCAGCGCGATCATGCGCGTGCGCAGCTGCTCGCGCAGCTCGTGCGAGCCGATGCGCTGCGAGATGCCGATGTGGTTGTCGTGCGGCAGGTAGACCAGCAGCCGGCCCGCGATGCTCACCTGCGTGGTCAGGCGCGCGCCCTTGGTGCCGATCGGATCCTTGACCACCTGCACCGTGAGCGACTGGCCCTCGAAGACCAGCTTCTCGATGGCCACGGGCGCGCCCTCGGGCTTGGTGGACGGGTGGCCGTGCAGGTCGGCCACGTGCAGGAACGCGGCGCGCTCCAGGCCGATGTCGATGAAGGCCGACTGCATGCCGGGCAGCACGCGCGCCACCTTGCCGAGGTAGACGTTGCCGACGAGCCCGCGCTCCAGCGTGCGTTCGAGGTGGAGTTCCTGGATCGAGCCGTTCTCGATGATCGCGACGCGCGTCTCTTGGGGCGACCAGTTGACCAGGATGTCGTGCATGAAGAGTCGGTCTCCCACTTGTCTTATTCTTGGAACTGGACTCCCGCGTCCAACAGCAGTTGCGCGGTCTCGTGCAGGGGCAAACCCATGATACCGGAGTAGCTCCCGCCGATGCGCTCTATCCACGCGGCGATGCGGCTCTGGATCGCGTACGCGCCGGCCTTGCCGAAGGGCTCGCCGCCGGCGACGTAGCTCTCGATCGCGCGATCGGGCATCGCCGCGAAGCGCACGGTGGACACGCTCAGCGCGCTCGTGCGCGCCCGCCCGCCCGGGGACGCCAGCGCCACCGCCGTCATCACGCGGTGCGTGCGGCCGGACAGGCGCCGCAAGGTGGCGATCGCATCGTCGGCGTCGGCCGGCTTGCCGAAGATGCGGCGACCGAGCGCCACGGTGGTGTCGGCGCACAGCACCGGCGCCGGCGGCAGGCCGCGCGCCTTCAGCCGCGCGACGGCGGCAACTAGCTTCAGCTGCGTGACGCGCTCGCAGTAGACCGCGGGCATCTCGCCGGGGATGTGCTCCTCCAGCGCCTCGGCGTCCTCGCCGGGCGAGGCGAGCAGCAACTCGTGGCGCACGCCCAGTTGGTCGAGCAGCTGGCGGCGGCGCGGACTCTGGGAGGCCAGGTAGATGAACGGATGCGTCTTCATGGTTCTTCGCCGGCATCGAGCAGCGGCGCCGGAGGGGTCTGGCATCTCCTCGAATCGCGCCGGACCGCATTCGCAAGCCGCGATGCCGGTCGCGATTCGAGGCAATGCCTGACCCCGACTCCGCTCGCGATCGGGGTCAGGCATTGCCTCCCTCCGCGGCGAACGATGCCCGGCCTCGCCGGCACCGCGGCGCGGAGGGAGGAGATGCCAGACCCCTCGGGTACCGGCGCGTCGATGGCATTCATTCGCGGTGGTACGGATGGTTGGTCGACAGCGACCACGCGCGGTACAACGCCTCGGCCAGGAGAGGCCGCACGAACGCGTGCGGCAGCGTGAGGTCGGACAGCCGCGCCGTCTCGTCGGCCGTGGCCTTCAGGTCGGGGGCCAGCCCGTCGGGGCCGCCGATCAGGAACGCGACGTCGCGGCCGTCGCCGCGCCAGAACTCGAGGCGGTCGGCCAGCGCGCGCGTGGTCCAGCGGGTGCCGTGCTCGTCCAGCACCACGCGGCGCACGCCCTGCGGCAGCACGGCCTCGAGCCGCTTCGCCTCTGCCTGCATCAGTTGCGCGGGCGCCTTGCCGGCGCGCGGTTCGGCCTTGACGGCCTTCAGCTCCAGCCGCATCTCGGGCGGGAAGCGGCGCTCGAATTCCTCGTAGGCGGCCTCGGCCCAGGCGGGGGGCTTCTGGCCGACGGAAGCGATGATCAGGCGCATGGCGGATGGGCGTGAAAACGGCGACCGAAGTCGCCGTCAGAGCGAGCGGTGCCGCGCATCAGCCGCGGCGCGCCGCGACCTTCCTGGCGACCGCCACCTTCGTGGCCGCCGTCTTCTTCGCGGTCGTCTTGGCCGCGGTGGACGCATTGCGCGAGCTGTTGGCCGGCACCACGACCTTCTTGACCGGCGCGGTCTTCACGGGCGCCTTGCCGGCGCGCGCGGCGGTGGAGCCGGCGCGCGTCTTGGCGGCGGCGGACACCTTGCCCGCGGCCGTCTTCGGTGCGGGCTTGGCGACGCCCTTCTGCGAGCCGGCCGGCTTGGTGGCCGCTGCTTCGCGGGCGGTCGGCTTGCGCGCCGGGCCGCGCGTGGACGACGACCGTTCGGCCGGGGTCTTGGCGGCCGGCAGCTTGGCCGCCTTCCTGGCGGCCGGCTTCTTGAGCGCGGCCTTGCGCGCGGGCATCTCGTCATCGTCGTCCACGGCCTTGGCGGCCTTGGCACGCTTCTTCGGCGCGGGCGCTTCTTCCTCGTCCTCGTCGAAGCCCTCGGACGCCTTCACCAGCCCAACCGACTTCGCGTTGAGCTTGATGGCCACCGGCTTGCCGCCCCAGATCTCTTCCAGGCGGTAGTAGTCGCGGATGGACGGCTGCATGATGTGCGCCACGGCCGCGCCGCAGTCGACGATGATCCACTCGCCGTTTTCCTCGCCCTCCGTGCGCAGCACGTCCAGGCCGACGGCCCTCACGGCGTCGCGGACGCTCGCGGCGAGCGCCTTGGTCTGGCGGTTGCTGGCGCCGGCCGCCACGATCACGCGCTCGAACAGCGGCGACAGGTGCTCGGTGTTGAACACCTGGATGTTCTGGGCCTTGACGTCTTCCAGACCGTCGACGATGGCGCGTTGCAGTTTGCGGATGTCCATTGATTCTTCTTGCTAGAGCTTATATAGATGGTGGTCGGCAATATAGCGCGCTACCGGCGTGCCGACCAGCGCCGTGACGTCGAGCCCGGCCGCGGCGCGCGAGCGCACCGTGGTGGCGGAATGCGGGAGCGCCGGCATCTCGACGATGCGCAGCGCGTGGGGAACGCCGGACAGGCCGGGGGCGGCGCGCACGGCGTCGCCGTCGCGCGCGGCCACCGCCAGCCCGGCCAGCGCGAGGATCTCGCGCCACTCGTGCCAGGTGTCGAACCGGGCGTACTGGTCCTGGCCGATGACCAGCCACCAGCGCGTGCCGGGCTGCTCGGCGTGGAGCTCGCGCAGCGTATCGACGGTGTAGCTGGGCCCGGTGCGGTCGAGCTCGCGCGGGTCGATCGAGAAGCGCGGCTCGCCTTCGGTGATCCGTTGCAGCATCGCGACGCGGTCGGCGCCCGATGCCGGCACGCGGTCGGCCTTGTGCGGCGACTGGCTCGCCGGCAGCCAGGCGAGCGCGTCCAGCGGCAACTGCGCGAGCGCCGCGTCCGCGAGCGCGCGATGCGCGAGGTGCGGCGGGTCGAAGCTGCCGCCGAAGAGTCCGGCGGAGCGGGTGGGATTCGTCAGGGGGTGATCCAGTCGCGCGGACGCAGGAAGTCCGTGTAGAGGGCGGCCTCGGGCGTGCCATCCTCGGGTGCCCACCGGTAGCGCCAGGAAGCGAGGGGCGGCATGGACATCAGGATGGCCTCGGTGCGGCCGCCCGATTGCAGCCCGAACAGCGTGCCGCGATCCCATACGAGGTTGAACTCGACGTAGCGGCCGCGGCGGTAGGCCTGGAAGTCGCGCTCGCGCTCGCCGTAGGGCAGTTCGCGGCGGCGCTCGACGATGGGCAGGTACGCGGCGAGGAACGCGTCGCCCACGGAGCGCAGCATCGCGAAGCCCTGGTCGAAGCCCGGCTCGGCGACGTCGTCGAAGAAGATGCCGCCGATGCCGCGCGGCTCGTCGCGGTGCTTCAGGAAGAAGTACTCGTCGCACCACGCCTTGAAGCGCGGGTACAGCGCGTCGCCGAAGGGCGCGAGCGCGTCGCGGCAGGTGGCGTGGAAGTGGCGCGCATCCTCCTCGAAGCCGTAGTACGGCGTGAGGTCCATGCCGCCGCCGAACCAGAACACCGGCGCGCCGTCTTTCGGCGTGGCACAGAACATGCGCACGTTCATGTGCACCGTGGGCACGTGCGGATTGCGCGGGTGGAACACCAGCGAGACGCCCAGCGCCTCGAACGCCGCGCCGGCCAGCTCGGGCCGCGCCGCGGTGGCCGAGGGCGGCAGCGTCCGGCCGGCCACGTGGCTGAAGTTGCAGCCGCCGCGCTCGATCAGCGCCCCGCCCTCGATCAGCCGCGTGAGGCCGTCGCCGGTGAGCTTGCCGTCCGCCGGGCGCACCCAGCCGTCGCTGGCGAACGTGCCGCCATCGGCGGCCTCCATCGCGGCGACGATGCGCGACTGCAGGGCCAGCAGGTACGCGCGCACGGCGGCCACGTCCACCTTGCCGTGCGGAGGCAAGGGGTCGGCGAGCAGGCGATCAGCGCTTGGAGATGGCACGGTAGCCGATGTCGGAACGGTGCTGCTCGCCGTCGAAGTGCACGTGGCGCAGCGTGTCGTAGGCGCGCTGCTGGGCGGCGCGCGTGGAGTCGCCCAGCGCGGTGACGCACAGCACGCGGCCGCCGGTCACGGTGGTCACGTCGCCGTCGAGCGCGGTGCCGGCGTGGAACACCACGGCCTCGTCGGTGTCGGCGGGCAGCCCGGTGATGCGGTCGCCCTTGCGCGGCGCCTCGGGGTAGCCGGCGGCGGCCATCACCACGCCCAGCGCGGCGCGGCGATCCCACTGCAGCTCGACCTGGTCCAGCGTGCCGTCGATCGCGTGCAGCAGCACCTCGGCCAGGTCGCTCTTCAGGCGCATCATGATGGGCTGGGTCTCGGGGTCGCCCATGCGGGTGTTGAACTCGAGCGTCTTCGGATGGCCCTTGTCGTCGATCATCAGTCCGGCGTACAGGAAGCCGGTGAACTCGATGCCGTCCTTGGCCATGCCTTCCACCGTGGGCAGGATGATCTCGTGCATCACGCGCTGGTGCACGTTGGGCGTGACGATGGGCGCGGGCGAGTACGCGCCCATGCCGCCGGTGTTGGGGCCGGTGTCGGCGTCGCCCAGCCGCTTGTGGTCCTGGCTGGAGGCGAGCGCGACCACGTTCCTGCCGTCCACCATCACGATGAAGCTGGCTTCCTCGCCGGCGAGGAATTCCTCGATGACCACGCGCGGCGCGTCGTTGTGCTGCACGGCCAGGCCGCCTTCGGGCCTGAGCATCCAGTCGACGGCGGCGTGCGCCTCGTCCACCGTGGCGGCCACGACCACGCCCTTGCCGGCCGCCAGGCCGTCGGCCTTGACGACGATGGGCGCGCCCAGCTTGTCGACGTAGGCGTGCGCGGCGGCGATGTCGGTGAAGGTTTCATACGCCGCGGTGGGGATGCCGTGGCGCTTCATGAAGTTCTTGGAGAACGCCTTCGAGCTCTCCAGTTGCGCCGCGGCCTTGGTGGGGCCGAAGATGCGCAGGCCGTGCGCGCGGAACACGTCCACCACGCCCTGCGACAGCGGCCCCTCGGGGCCGACCACGGCGAGCGTGATCTTCTCGGCGATCGCGAACTGCGCGAGCGCCTCGGGCTCGGTGATGTTGACGTTGACGAGGCGCTTGTCCGCCGCCGTGCCGCCGTTGCCGGGGGCCACGTAGACGCGCTGCACGCGTTCGCTCTGGGCGAGCTTCCAGGCCAGCGCGTGCTCGCGCCCGCCGCCGCCGATGACGAGGATCTTCATTCGGAAAGTACCGCGTTGTGATAGACGTCCTGCACGTCATCGAGGTCCTCGATGACGTCCAGCAGCTTCTGCATGCGCGCGCCGTCGTCGCCCTCGAGCTCGACGTGGCTTTCGGGACGCATCGTCACCTCGGCGCCGTCGGGCTTCAGGCCGGCGGCCTCCAGCGCCTTCTGCACGGCCTCGAACTCGGACGGCGCGCTCAGCACCTCGATGGAGCCGTCGTCGTGGGTGACGACGTCGTCGGCGCCGGCGTCCAGCGCCACTTCCATGATCCTGTCCTCGGACGCGCCGGGCGCGAAGATGAACTGGCCCACGTGCTTGAACTGGAACGCCACCGAGCCTTCGGTGCCCATCACGCCGCCGTACTTGGAGAACGCGTGGCGCACCTCGGCCACCGTGCGCACCTTGTTGTCGGTCATCGTGTCGATGATGACGGCGGCGCCGCCGATGCCTCGGCCCTCGTAGCGGATCTCCTCGTAGCTGACGCCCTCGAGGTTGCCGGTGGCCTTGTCGATGTTGCGCTTGACGGTGTCGGCGGGCAGGTTGACGGCCTTTGCCTTCTCGATGGCCAGGCGCAGGCGCGGGTTCATGCCCGGATCGCCGCCGCCGGTGCGGGCGGCCACCATGATTTCACGGATGACGCGCGTCCATTCCTTGCCGCGCTTCTCGTCCTGGCGGCCCTTGCGATGCTGGATATTGGCCCATTTCGAGTGCCCGGCCATAAGAAAACGCTCCTGGAAGACGACGCTGCCCGGCGGCATGCGCCCGCCGGGCTGGAATTTGGGGGAAACGAGCATTTTAGCCGGCCGGCCCGGGGCGCGGATGCCACAGGGGCCGCCCGCCTCGCGGAGCAGCGCCGCTTTCGCGGAAATGGTCATGCGCGAAGCGTCTTTGCGGGCGTCACGCGCGCTGGCTAGACTGTTTGGCTGCGCCGCCCCTCGGCCGGCGTCACCCAGATCCTTTCCACGGAGATATTGTCATGGCCACCTTGCGTCTCGGCGACACCGCCCCCGATTTCGAACAGCAATCCAGCGAAGGCCTCATCCACTTCCACCAGTGGCTGGGCGACAGCTGGGGCGTGCTCTATTCGCACCCGGCCGACTTCACGCCGGTGTGCACCACCGAGCTGGGCATGACCGCCAAGCTCTCGGGCGAGTTCAAGAAGCGCAACGTCAAGGTCATCGCGCTGTCCGTCGACCCGGTGGAACAGCACCACAAGTGGATCGCCGACATCAACGACACGCAGAAGACCACGGTCAATTTCCCGATCCTGGCCGACGCGGACAAGAAGGTGGCCAACCTCTACGACATGCTGCACCCCAATGCCAGCGCCACCGCCACGGTGCGCTCGGTGTTCGTCATCGATCCCAGCAAGAAGATCCGCCTGACGCTGACCTACCCGGCCAGCACCGGCCGCAACTTCGACGAGATCCTGCGCGTGATCGACTCCATGCAGCTCACGGATTCGCACAGCGTGGCCACGCCGGTGAACTGGAAGGACGGCGACCCGGTGGTGATCGTGCCGTCGCTGCAGGATCCCGAGGTGCTCAAGGCCAAGTTCCCCAAGGGCTGGGACCCGGTGCGCCCCTACCTGCGCATCACTCCCCAGCCGAACAAGTGAGCCCTGCCGCGGCAGCGTGTTTGCACGCGCAGCGCGCTTGCACGCGGGAGCGTGCTAGCAAATGCCTTTTGCTTCGTTGCCGCGCCCCGCTTCCGAGCTGACACTGGCCTTGCGCCAACGCAAGGGGGCGTGACGGGACGCCGGGGTTGACGGGCCTCGGCGGGTGGAGGGAGCGGGACAGGCGTCTCGCTCCCTTTTACTTTTTTGCAGGCACACTCCGTCCCGATGAGCGCCGCCCCGCCGAACCCCTCCCTCGAGCCGCCGCTGCTGGTGGCCTGCCTGTGCGCCCAGTGGTGCCGCACCTGCGATGCCTACCGCGACACGCTGCTGCACGTGCGTGATGCGCTGCAGCCCACGCATCCCGGCTCGCCCATGCGCTTCATGTGGGTGGACATCGAGGACGAGTCCGAACTCGTCGGCGACCTCGACATCGAGGATTTCCCCACGCTCCTGCTGGCCCGCGGCGACCAGGTGCTGTTCTTCGGGCCGCTGCTGCCGCATGCCCAGACGCTGGATCGCCTGGTGCGCGGGGCCCTGGCCCGCGAACTCCCGCCGCTGCCGGCCGCCGCGCTGGCGCCCGACGTGCGCGCCCTGCCCGCCCGGCTGGGCGAACACGGCGTTGTCTAGGCGAGGCGGGCCGGCGTCGCGTACCAGAGGGCCGCGAAGAAGTGGCACACGGTGCCGGCCAGCACGAACAGGTGCCAGGCGAAGTGCAGGTACTTGGCGCGCGAGTCGAAGATGAACACGACCGCGCCCAGCGTGTAGGCGACGCCGCCGGCCAGCAGCCACAGCAGGCCGGCCGTGGGCATCGCGTGGACCAGCGGGCCGGCCGCGAGCAGCGCCGACCAGCCCATCGCCACGTACAGGCCGGTGGACCACAGCGGATGCTTGAGCAGGTTCAGCAGCTTGACCGAGATGCCGGCCGCGGCCATCGCCCAGACGGCGCCGAACAGCGTCCAGCCCCAGCGGCCGTTGAGCACGCCCAGCGCGAACGGCGTGTAGCTGCCGGCGATGAACAGGTAGATGGCGGCGTGGTCGACGCGGTTGAGGAAGGCCTTGACCTTGCCCTCGGGCACCGCGTGATAGAGCATGGAGACGAGGTACAGCAGCATCATCGTCACCGAGAAGATGCTGACGGCGACGATGTTGACGGCGGTGCCGTGGCGCGCGGCCATGACCACGAGGATGGGCAGCGACGCGATGGCCAGCAGGAAGCCCAGGCCGTGGCTGATCGCGTTGGCGATTTCCTCGCCAAGCGTCTGCGGGCGGTCCGAGAGGGTGATGGAACTCATGCGGTGATCCTACCGGGTTTCACGGTCCTCGCTGCTGGACCGCAGCCATGACCTGGCAAGGACTGTGCCTGCTGGAAGCCACACGCGCATCGTCCCGGACGCCGTCCGGCGCGGCCCCGCCGGGCCCCAGGCACAGCGTGAATTCCACGGTGCTCCACCCGCGTTGCGCGTGGCCGGCCGCGCGTGCCGGCAGGAAGTGGAAGCGCCGCAGGGCCTCGGCGAGCGCCCCGTCGAGGATGAGGTGCTCAGGCTCGCGGCCGCTGGGCGTCGCGACGTGTGCATCGAGGACGCGCCCGTCGGCGTCGACGAGCACGGCGAAACGCGCGCTGAGGACGCCCCGCGCGGCCCGGGAGACGAACGGGCTGTGCGGATCGTCGCTCACCGCGCGGCCTTCAGAACGAGTAGCCCGCCGACACCTGGATCGCGCGCTCGAACAGCGGGCGCGCCATCGCCACGTTGCCCGAACCCACGCCGCCGCCCGCGACGCGCGGGTTGCCTTCCGTCAGGCCCAGCGTGTTCGTCACGTTGGTGACGGACAGGCGCAGGTCGACGCCGTTCTCCAGGCTCGCAGTCGCGCCGAGGTCCAGCGTGCCGTAGCCGGGCAGGAACTGCTGGTTCTGCGCGTCGCTGTAGCGGTGCGCGGTGCGCGTGTACGTGCCGAACACGCGGAACGTGCCGAGGTCGGTCGGGATGCGCCACGACGGCGTCAGGCGGAACTCGGTGCCGGGCATGCGCGCCACCCGGTTGCCCGTGAGCGGGCCCGAGTTGACGTATTTGCCGCGCGCGAAGTCGCCCGAGAACGAGATGTCGAAGTTGCGCACCGGCCGCATCGTGGTCTCGAACTCGATGCCCGTCGATTGCGACGACGACGGGAAGCTGGTGCTGCCCGCGCCGACCTGGAACGCCTGCTCCTGCGAGTTCTTCAGCCTGTTCGTGTACAGCGACAGGTAGGCCGTGTAGAGCGACGTCACCGCGTTGAAGCCGACCTCGTACTGGCTGATCTTCTCGATGTCGGCGAAGCCGGGCGAGCCGCCGGTGCCGCTGCGCACGTCGTCGAACATCGGGAAGTGGACGCCGCTGTTGGCGCGCACGAACAGGCTGTACTGCCTGCTGAAGTCGTAGTTCGCGCCGAGCGTCCACGAGTTGCGCGTGGCGGCCTCGTGGTAGGTCGTGTTGCTGCCGTTGAAGTACGCGAGCTTGTTGTCGTAGATCGTCAGCGGGTTGCCGTCCAGGTCGCCGGTCGACGTGTTCTCCAGCGTGCCGTCCAGGCGCTGGTTCTCGCGCCGGATGCCGACGTCGAGCCGCAGCGCGTCTAGCGGCTTCCATTCGTCGGCGACGTACAACGCGACGTTGCGGCCGGTCCAGCTCGACTTGTCGTCGAAGTTGAACGCCGACGACGTCATGCCGTTCAGCGAGGCCTTGACGCCGTTGTCCAGCGCGACGTTGACCAGGCGCGGGCGGCTCTCGAGCGTCACCAGTTCCTGGTTGCCGAGGTACCAGAGGTCGGTCGCCGAATAGTCGGAGAAGTAGACGCCGAGCGTCAGCGTGTTCGCCTTGACGATCTCCTTGCTGACGTGCGCCTCCTCGGTGAACGACTGCAGGTGCTTGCTGACCGCCCAGGGCTCGATCTGGATCACCGCCTGGGTCATGTCGGTGAGCGCCCCGCCGGTGCTCACCAGCGACGCGGTGCCGCCGGTGGCCACGCGGCCGGCCGCCGCGACGACGGCCGGATCGCCGTTGGCCGCGGTCACCTGCGACGCGATGTAGGAGCCCAGCGTGACCGGCGTGCCGCCGTTGACGAGGCCATCGGACGGGGCGTCGCCCGAGGTGTAGCTGGTCTTGCTGTTCAAGGCCCAGCCGCCGATCTTCTCGTCGAGCACGAAGCCCAGCGTCGTCAGCGTCGGGCCGCGGCCCTTGGTGAAGTCTATCGTCTTCGTGCCGGGCTGGCCGCCGGGCGCGCTCGGCGAGGTCTCGATCGTCGCGAAGCGCGTCTCGCTGTCGAAATACGTGAAGGTGCGCGGATTGATGCCCGGGTAGGCCGACACGCTCCTGCCGTCGGCGCTGACCGACACCGGGATGTCGGTGTACCAGGGCGCGCTGACGTTCATCGAGCGCGCGTAGATCTGGAGTTCGCCGCCGTCGTCGAGCTTGTGCGTGAGGTTGCCGCTCAGCTGGCCGCCGCGGTCGGACGCGAACTGCGTGTCGCGCTGGCCGTAGCTGGTCTTGTAGAAGCCGCCGATCGTCAGGTACCACTTGTCGGCGAGCTTGCCGGCGTAGTAGCCGTCGACGCGGCGCAGGTCGCCGGTGCCCGCGCTGCCGGCGGTCAGGCGGACGTCGCCTTCGGGCGTGTCGGTGCCCTTGCGCTGCACGAAGTTCACCGAGACGCCCGGCTGGCCCGAGCCGTAGATCGGGCTGGTGCCTCCGCGCAGCACTTCGACGCGGTCGATGGTGTCTTCGATGCGGAACAGCGACGAGCCTTCGATGAAGGACAGCGACGGCGCCGCGTAGATCGGCGAACCGTTCATCTGGATCGTCGCGTACGGCGAGTCGCCCGCCTCGGGGAAGCCGCGCACGCGGATGTTCGCGCCAGCCTGGCCGCCGGTGGTCTCGACGAACACGCCGGGAACGATCTTGAGCAGGTCGGCGGTGTTGGTCGGCGCCGCGTCCTTGATCTGTTCGGCGTCGGCGGTGGTGATCGAGTACCCCGCCTCCTTCTTCAAGATGCCTTCGCGCCGCGCATTGCCGGTGACGACGACCTGCTGCGTCTGCGTCAGGTCCTTCTGGTCCCGGGTCCGGTCGGCCCGCGCGTCGCCCTCGGATGCCGAAGCGGCGGCCGCGGCCGCGGGCGCCTGGGCCATGGCGCGCTGGGCGGCCAGCGAGGCCACCAGCGCGGTGATTGCGAGCATCAGGGTGCTCGGTGTCGATCTTGTTCGGGTCATAAGCTTGTCGCCCCACCGTGAGTTGTCTGTTCCTGCGGCTCCGGGCATCGGGGCCGCCGGCTCTGTGGCGGTGCACCGGGTCGCGTGGCGCCTGGTGTCTACCGGGCACGGCGCCTTTGGTCGCGCAGTGCCAGGGTTCAATGTAGGAATCGAGATCGACGGCAGGATTTTGTTCTTGAACCCTGCACACAAACTCCGTTTCGAAACGCACGCGTCATTGAAACGAATGAAACACGAACCCTTCACGCGAGCGCGACGCCGCGGCGCGGCAAGGCGCCGCCATTGGCCGCGAACACGTGCAGGTGGCGCGCCGGCAGCTGCAGCGCCACGGTGTCGCCCACCTGCAGCCGTTCGACCTCGACCTTGGCCAGCAGCGCCTGGCCATCGGACAGCCGCAGGTAGACGTACGCGTGCTCGCCGAGCCGCTCCACGTGGGTGACGGACGCGCTCAGCGGCCCGTCGCCGAGCTGCACGTGCTCGGGCCGGATGCCCGCCGTGATCGCGGCCTGCGGCGCGAGGCCGGACGCGTCGACGTCGGCGAGGCAGGCCTGGCCCGCGATGCGCAGCGACAGCGCGTCGCCGGCCTGCGCCAGCGCGATCGCGGGCAGGAAGTTCATCGCCGGCGATCCGATGAAGCCGGCGACGAAGCGGTTCGCCGGCCGGTGGTACAGCTCCAGCGGCGCGCCGACCTGCGCGATGCTGGGCAAGCCGTTCGCCCCGGCCTGCGGGCGCAGCAGCACGATGCGGTCGGCAAGCGTCATCGCCTCGACCTGGTCGTGGGTGACGTAGACCATCGCGGCCGTGCCGAGCGAGCGGTGCAGGCGCGCGATCTCGACGCGCGTCTGCACGCGCAAGGCCGCATCGAGGTTGGAAAGCGGCTCGTCGAACAGGAACACCGAAGGCTCGCGCACCAGCGCGCGCCCGATCGCCACGCGCTGGCGCTGGCCGCCGGACAGGTCGCGCGGCCGGCGCTCCAGCAGGGCGCCGAGCTGCAGCATGTCGCTCGCCGCCTTGACGCGGCGTTCGATCTCCGCGCCAGGCAGCTTGCGATAGCGCAGCCCGAACGCCATGTTCTCGTGCACGCTCATGTGCGGGTACAGCGCGTAGCTCTGGAACACCATGGCGACGTCGCGCTCCGCGGGCGGCAGGTCGTTGACGCGACGCCCGTGCATCTCGATGTCGCCGTCGCTGGCGTCCTCCAGCCCGGCGATCAGGCGCAACAGCGTCGACTTGCCGCAGCCCGACGGGCCGACGAAGACGCAGAATTCATCGGACGCGATGCGCAGGTCGATGTCGGCCAGCACGTTCACGTTGCCGTAGCGCTTGTGCACGCCCCGCAGTTCGATGGCGCAGGGGTCGGTCATGGCAGGTTCCTCGTCGGTTGCGGGGTCGCGCGTACTCGGCCGAAGAAGGCGCCGTTCGGCGGCAGCACGCATTCCAGCGCCGCGCCGTCATGCGAACGTTCCAGGGCGCCCGCGAAGCCGTGGCCGTCCAGCACGTCGGCCTCGATGCCCGCGAGCGCGTAGCGCGCCGCGCGCGGAGACAGGTTGAACACGCAGAGGATCGCGGCGTCGCCCTGCCCGCGCGTCCATGCGACGACCTGGTCGTCCGCGGGCAGCAAGGCCATGGCGCCGTCGACGAGCGAGCGCTGCGTGCGGCGAAACGCGAAAAATCGGCGGGTGCGCGCGAACACGGAGTCCGGGTCGGCCACCTGCATGCCGGCCGCCAGCGCCCGATGGGCCTCGGCGAACGGCAGCCAGGGCGGCGCATCGCTGAACTCGGCGTACGGGCCATGGGTGGACCAGGGCAGCGGCGTGCGGCAGCCGTCGCGCCCCTTGAAGCGCGGCCACATCTCCTTGCCGTACGGATCCTGCAGGTCCTCGAACGCGATGTCGGCCTCGGTGAGCCCCAGCTCCTCGCCCTGGTAGAGGCAGACCGAGCCGCGCAGCGAGCCCATGAACGCGGCCAGTTGCGGCGCGAGTTGCTCCGGCTCGCCGAGCGCGCGCCAGCGCGTGGCCACGCGCACGACGTCATGGTTGCTCAGCGCCCAGCAGGCCCAGGCATGGGTGGTCTCGCGCAGGAACTCGGCGAGCACGTCGTGGATGAAGCGCGGCGTGCAGTCGTGCCCCATCAGGTTGAACGTGTAGGCCATGTGCAATCGGCCTTCGCGCGTGTACTCGCCGAGCGTGTGGTATTGCTCGTCGTCGCCGATCTCGCCGATCGTCGTCGACCCCGGCACCGTATCCATCACGGCGCGCAGGTCGTGCAGGAACTGCAGGTTCTCGGGTCGCGTCTTGTCGTACAGGTGCCGCTGGAACGCGTACGGGTTGCTCAAGGGCACGGCCGCGGCGAAGCGCCCGAGAGGCTGCGGCGGGTTCGAGCGCAGCTCCTGGTCATGATGGTAGAAATTCACGACGTCGAGCCGGAAGCCGTCGATGCCGCGCGCGAGCCAGAAGCGCGCCACGTCCAGCGCGGCGGCGCGCACCTCGGGCTGGTGGAAGTTCAGGTCGGGCTGAGAGGTGAGGAAGTTGTGCAGGTAGTACTGGCAGCGCTCGGTGTCCCAGTGCCACGCGCTGCCGCCGAAGATCGACAGCCAGTTGTTCGGCGGCGTGCCGTCGGCCTGGGCGTTGGCCCACACATACCAGTCGGCCTTCGCGTTGTCTCGGCTCGAACGGCTTTCCTTGAACCAGGCATGGTCGGACGACGTGTGGCTCAGCACCAGGTCGATCAGCACCTTGAGGCCCAGCGCGTGCGCGGCGGCCACCAGCGCGTCCAGGTCGGCCAGGGTGCCGAAGCGCGGGTCGACGCCGCAGTAGTCGGTGATGTCGTAGCCGAAGTCGCGCATCGGCGACGGGAAGAACGGCGAGATCCAGATCGCGTCGACACCGAGCCTGGCGATGTAGGGCAAGCGCCGCACGATGCCGGGCAGGTCTCCGATGCCGTCGCCGTTGCTGTCCTGGAAGCTGCGCGGGTAGATCTGGTAGATCACGGCGCCGCGCCACCAGTCGGGATCGGCTTGCGCGGAAAGGGGCTGTGGGTTCATCGTGTGAAGGAGACGTCGGGCAGTGGTTGGGGAAATGGGGGGGTCAGCCCTTGACGGCGCCCTGGGTCAGGCCGGACACGATGTGGCGCTGCAGCAGCAGCACGAGTCCGACCAGCGGCAGCGTGACGACGACGGAGGCGGCCATGATGGCGCCCCAGGGAAGCTCGAACGCGGACGAGGCGCTGATCAACGCGATCGCGACGGGCACGGTGCGCGTCTCGGGCGAGAGCGTGAACGTCAGCGCGAAGAGGAACTCGTTCCACGCGGCGATGAACGCGAGCAGCCCGGTGGCCACGAGCGCGGGCCACAGCAGTGGCAGGAAGATTCGGAAGACGAGCGTCAGCGGCCCCAGGCCGTCCATGGCCGCCGCCTCCTCGAGTTCGCGCGGCAACTGGCGCATGAAGGTCACGAGCACCCACACGGTGAACGGCAGCGTCAGCATCAGGTCGGACAGCATCAAGGCGCCGAGCCTGTCGTACAGGCCCAGCACGCGCACCAGCTCGAACATGCCCGACAGCACCGCCACCTGCGGGAACATCGACGCCGCGAGGATGCACATGAGCAGAAGCGCGCGGCCGCGGAAGTCCACGCGTCCGAGCGACCAGGCGGCCATCAGGCTCAGCACCAGGCTGACGGCCACCACGCTGCCGGACACCAGCAGCGAGTTCAGCAGGTTGCGCCCGAACGGATGCTCGTGGAACAGGTGGCGGTAGTTCTCCAGCGTCGGCGCGGCGGGCCACAGCGCCGGGTCGAACAGGCCGTCGCCGGTCTTGAGCGAGCTCGAGATCGCCACCAGCAGCGGGAACACCGAGACGATCATCACGGCGACGGACGCCGCGGCGACGAGCACGCGCGCGCCCCGGGTCGAAGAGCGCGGCATCATGGGCGGTCCTGCGGCGAGGCCTGCAGCGCGCGCATCATGGCGAGCGTGCACAGCGCGATGGTGAGGAACAGCACGGTGGCCGCGGCGGAGCCGTAGCCGACCTGCTGGAAGTCGATCAGTTGCTCGCGCACGAAGACCGACATGCTGCGCGTCGAGCGGCTGTTGGCCGTCATCACGTAGATCAGGTCGAACACGCGCAGTGCGTCGAGCAGCCGGAACACCACCGCGACCGCGATGCCCGGCGCGATCAGCGGCAGCGTGATGCGGCGAAACACCGCCCACGCCGGCACGCCGTCGACGGCCGCCGCCTCGTAGCAGTCGCCCGGCACCGTCTGCAACGCCGCCAGGATCAGCAGCGCCATGAACGCCGTCGTCTTCCAGACGTCGACCGCCACGACCGACAGCAGCGACAGCACGGGATCGGCCGTCCAGGCGACCGGCTGGTGCAGCAGCCCGAGCGCGAGCAGGTAGTGGTTCACGACGCCGAACTGGTCGTGCAACATCCAGCCCCACATCTTGGCCGATACCACCGTCGGTATCGCCCAGGGCACCAGGACGCAGGCCCGCAGCGCCGTGCGCAGGCGCGACGGATGGTTCAGCAGCAGCGCCACGCCCAGGCCCAGCAGGGTTTCCAGCGAAACCGAGACCGCGGCGAAGGCGAGCGTGTTGAACACCGCACCCCACCAGCCCGGGTCGAGCAGAAGCCCGTAGCGCCCGACGTAGTTGTCGAGCCCGACGAAGCGCGCCGCCGCGGGGTCGGACAGCTGCATGTCGGTCAGGCTGATCCAGATCGTGCGCAGCAGGGGCCAGCCCGCCACGGCCGCGAGCAGCGCCAGCAGCGGCGCCAGCATCCACATCGCGCGCCGCACGCGCAACGCGGCCAGGCCGCGCGGGCGCTGAGAATCGGTGCCTGCCATGACGCGCCTCAGTTCCACTTGCCGCCGCGGCTGACGCGGTCCAGCGTGGCCGACAGCTGCGCGAGCGCCTCCTCGGGCTTCGCGCGGCCGGAGAGCACATCGTGCGTG
The DNA here is from genome assembly GCA_013289985.1 of Betaproteobacteria bacterium. Classification (GTDB taxonomy): domain Bacteria; phylum Pseudomonadota; class Gammaproteobacteria; order Burkholderiales; family Burkholderiaceae_C; genus Scleromatobacter. The sequence continues at coordinate 18,879 of JABCYW010000003.1, forward strand.
GTGTTCCAGAACTCGTTGCTGACCTGGTTGTAGCGCGTGCCGGCGATCACGGTCGGGCGCGCGACCGCGTGCGTGAACACGCCGTACAGCTCGCCCATGAACGGGTTCGCCTTGACGACGTCGGGATCCTGGTACAGCGCCAGCAGGCTCGGGTTGAACGAGGCGGCGATGGCGCGCTGCTTCTGCACCGCCGCGCTCGTCATATACATCACCAGGTCGGCCGCGACGGCCGGATTGCGCGAATACTTCGACACCGCCAGCGATTCGCCGCCGAGCGTCGCCGCATGCGCGCCGCCGGGTGCGCGCGGCAGCACCGCCACGCCGACCTTGCCGCGGATGCCGCTCTGCGGCGCCTGCGCGAGCGACCAGGCGTACGACCAGTTGCGCATGAACACCGCATTGCCGGCCTGGAACACGCCGCGCGACTCCTCCTCGGCGTAGTTCAGGACGGCGGCCGGCGAGATGCCGCCCACCCAGCTCGCGGCAGTCCGCAACGCGCTGGCGGCCCGCGGGTTGTCGATCGAGATGCGCCCGTCGGACTCGACGATCGCCCCGCCGCCGAAGCTCGCGATCCACTCGACCGCGTCGCAGGTCAGGCCTTCGTAGGCGCGGCCCTGCCAGACGTAGCCCCACATCTTGTCGTTGCCGGCGGCGCGCTCGGCGCCCTGGATGCGGCGCGCGTCGGCGCCCAGCTCGTCCCAGGTCGCAGGTACCCCAAGGCCGTATTTCGCCAGCAGGTCCTTGCGATAGAACAACAGCCCGCCGTTGATGAACCACGGCATCGCGACCAGCCGCCCGCCCTTGGCGTTGCTCGCCACGAAGTCGGTGAACATGCCGGCTTCGGCGCCGTGCGCATAGGGCTCGAGATCGACGAAATGCGAGCCCAGCAGGCCGGGCCAGACGACGTCGACCTGGAACACGTCGATCTTGTCCGAGCCCGAACTCAGCACTTGTTCGTACAGCGCCAGCCGCTCGCTCGAATCGTTGGGCGTGGCGACGACCTGGACCTGGTTGCCGGTCTGCGCCGCCCACGCGTCCGCGGATTCGCGGCAGAGCTCCAGCTCGCGGCCGACCGCCCCGCAGGAAATCTTGATCGACACGCCTCGCGCCGCGGCCGGAGCGGACACGAGGCCTCCCAGCACGGCGACGAGCAGCAGGCTGGCCGCGCATCGCTTGTTCCACATCTTCATTGTTGTCTCCAGCGTCCCGCGCCGTTTGCGAGTGCGGCGCGTGCGCACAGGATCGGGACTTCGGAACGCATCAGACCGCGGCGGGATGAACCGAAGATTTCGAATGTTGCCGCAAAGCCGCGCACCGCCTCACATGCTTGAAACAGGCAGTGCGCGCAGCCATGCGAGCAGTTGGGCGAGCGCGAACGGCTTTTGCAGGAATTGCGGGTCCGCGGCCTCGGCAGGAATCGTGCCCTGCGGCGTGGTGTCCAGCGCCAGCTCGGGCATCTCGCCCGACATCAGCAGCACCGGTAGCGCCGGCCAGCGCGCGCGGACGGTGCGCGCGAGCGCGATGCCGCTGGCGCCCTGCCCGAGCCGGATGTCGCTGACCATGCCGTGCACCCCCAGGCCGCCGGCCAGCGCATCGAGGGCCACCTCGGCGCTCGGCGCCACGTGGACGCACACGTCGAGCTGGCGCAACTGCTCGGCGAGCGTGGCGCGAAAGGGCTCGTCGTCCTCGACCAGCAGCACGACACGGCCGGGCAGCGGCTCGAGCGCGGTCATGGGCGCCGGCGCCAGTGCGGCCTGGCGCTGCAACACGGGAACGACCGGGAACCGCAACGCGACCCGCGTGCCCTGGCCGGGCTGGCTCTGGAGCGCGATCGTGCCGCCGCTCTGGCGCACGAAGCCGTAGACGATGGACAGGCCCAGCCCGCTGCCTTCGCCGATCGGGCGCGTCGAGAAGAAGGGTTCGAACGCCTTCGCGGCCTGTTCCTCCGTCATGCCGATGCCGGTGTCGGCGACGCTCAGCTCGACGTGCGCAGGCTCCGCGACCGTGTCCGCCGGCGCGGCGACGAGCCGGGTGGCAATCGTCAGCGTGCCGCCTTGGGGCATCGCCGCCGCACTGTTCATCACCAGGTTCAGCAGCGCGTTCTCGAGCTGGCCGCGGTCGACGTGGACGGGCGTCGCCCCGGCGGCGAGATCGAGTTCGAGGGCGACCGTCTCGCTCGCGCTGTATTCGATCAGGTCGCGCATCTCCTCGACCATCTCGTCGAGCGGCACGTCCTCGGCCTCCAGCGGCTGGCGGCGCGCAAACGCCAGCAGCCGGCGGGTGAGGCCCGCGGCGCTCGTGGCCGCGCGGCGCACGCGCTGCCATTGCACGCGCGCGCGGCCGTCCTCGTTGACCGTCGCCTCCAGCAGCGCGAGGTTGCCGAGGATCGTGCCGAGGTAGTTGTTGAAGTCGTGCGCGACGCCGCCGGTGAGCTGGCCCAGCACCTCCAGCTTCTGGGCCTGCTGCAGCTGGCTCTCGATCGCGCGCCGCGCGCTGAGGTCGGTCACGAGCGTCACGGTGCCGCCGCCGGGCATCGGGCAGCTGCGCAGGTCGAGCACCTGGCCGTCCGCCCCCTGCAGCTCGAGGTGGTCGGCCTGCACCCAGGCGAGCGGCGGCAGCTGGTCCAGCCCCTGGTGGCGCTGGCGATCCCGGCCGCTCCAGGTGGTGCCGGCCGGAAACGCAGCGAGCAGCGCCGCGGGCGTCGATCCGGCGCTGGGCGTCACGCCCTGGCGACCGAGCATCTCCACCAGCCGGGCGTTCCACAGCAGCAGGCGGCCGTCGCGGCCGAACACGGCCAGGCCGTCGGTCAGGTTGTCGTGCACGGCCTCCAGCAGCTCGCGCTGCGCGTGCAGGTCGCGCACCAGCTGCTGCTTGGCCAGCAGGTTGTCGCGGAACACCTCGAAGCTGCGCGCGAGCTCGCCGAGTTCGTCCGGCCGCGTCGTCGCCGGCGTGGCCTGCGCGGTGTCGCCGAGCGCCAGGCGCGACATGACGTGCGTGATGGTCTCGATCTCGCCGACGAGCCGGCGAACGTAGCGCGTCGCGCCCAGGCCGATGAGCACGCACAGGCCCGTCAACGCGAGCATCAGCACCTCGCCGGTACGGGCCGCGGCGCGCACGCGCTCGCTGCGGTCGGCCGCGGCCAGGCGCAGCTGGGCGACGTAGCGCGAGGTCTCCTCGCCCAGGTCGTCCGCGTTGGCGCGCGTGAGCGTGACGAGATAGTCGATCTGCGCATCGAGGTTGATCAGGCCCTGGCGGCACGCGAGGACCGAGTCGGCGCCCTCGGTGAGCGCCACCAGTTCGCGCGACTGCTCGGCCGGCAGCGTCGCGAGCGCCGCGCGCCGGCGCGCCGAGATGAGCAAGGCCTCGGCGTCGGCCTCGAGGCGGCCGATGGTGGCCGGATCCGTGACGGCCGCCCCCAGCACCAGCGTCGACCACAGGCTGGAGATGCGCGGGTCGACCGCCCTGGCGTCCGGACGCGCGGCGTGCAGCGCCTGGCCCAGGTGATCGAGGCGCACGAGCTCGCCGTCGAGCTGCGCCTGCAAGCGCAGCTTCTGCCTCGACAGCTCGATCAGCGCCGGCAGGTGCTGGTGCACGCTTTCCTGCAGCCGGTCGATCACGTGCTGCAGTTGCGGCGTCGGCTCGCGCAGGTCGCGCGAGCCCTGGCCGATCTGCGCCAGCAACGCCTCGACGCTGTGGCGGTGGGCGTCGAGCTCGGAATGCGACAGCGAATCGCCCAGCTTGGGCGCCGTGCTCGCGAGCTGCGCCGCTCGCTCCGAGAGCTCGAGCGCGTGCGAGATCCGCGGCAGCAGGTCTTCCTCGACGCCGGCGAGCGCGCCCTGCATCCGGCGCAGGCCGACCCAGCCCAGCGCCGTCAGCAGCACGGCGGCGCCCAGCAGCAGCAGGAAGGCCGCGAGCAGGCGCGTGCGCACCCGGCCGAGCACGCGGATTTCGCGCCCGTTGGTGGTCAAGGCCGTGTCACGTCGGCCGAGAACAGGTAGCCCATCCCGCGCTCGGTGCAGATGTAGGACGGGTGCTTCGGGTTGGGCTCGATCTTGCGACGCAGGCGCAGGATCAGCACGTCGATCGTGCGGTCGAAGACTTCGGTGTCGAGGCTGCGCGTCTGCTCCAGCAACTGGTCGCGCGTCCAGATCCGGCGCGGCTGGCGCACGAAGGCCTCGAGCAGGCGGAATTCGGCCTGGGTCAACGCGCACAGGCTCCCGTCGCCCCGGTGCAGTTCGCGCTCGGTGAGGTCCAGCGTCCAGTCGCCGAATTGCAGCCGCTCGTTGCCGGCCGCCGCGCGCGCCGGCACCGCCAACGCGACCTGCGGCGCCATGTCGTAGCGGCGCAGGACCGCGCGCACGCGGGCGATCAGCTCGCGCGAGCTGAACGGCTTGATCAGGAAATCATCGGCGGCGAGCTCGAGCAGCAGCACGCGGTCGGTCTCGTCGCTGCTGCCGCTGATCATGATGATCGGGATCAGCGAGTTCTGGCGCATCTGGCGGGCCAGCGTCAGGCCGTCCTCGGCCTTGAGCCGCAGGTCGAGCAGCATCAGCGCATAGCTGCGGCTCGCCATGGCCCGGCGCGCGTCGTCGCCGCAACCCGCCCCGTCGGCCTCGAAGCCGGCACGCCGCAACACGTCCTGCAGGAGCGCCACCATGTCAGGCTCGTCATCGACCACCAGCACGTGCGGCCGGCTCGTCTCCATAGCTTCCACTGACTTGTCTCCAGTGTTCTTCAGGTCGCTGCCGCGCAGACGCCCGGCCCCTCGTCGGGGGCACCGAAGAGTTGAACATGGCACATCCGGGCCCATGTTTCAACTATTTCAACCGCGACTCGCGCGCGGGCGAGGCAGGGTTCGTACGGAGACGGGAGGTCGGCAGGGGCCGACAGGCCACCGACGCCGTCGCGACGCGCCTTCGCCGCTGGTCGTGCCCGGAACCTACGGGCGCGTCGCGACCAGGTTGATCAGCGTCTCCTCGCGCACGGCCGGCGGCTTGATGCGCAGCACGCGCTCCACGAGGCCCAGGTCCTCGCGGCTCCACCAGAGGAACGGGTGGGACACCTGCGCGTCGGGCACGGCGAAGCCCGCGGCGCGCACCAGCGCGAGGTACTCCGGCGCGGTCTTCTGCACCTCCATCGGATGGCGGAACAGCAGCCGGATGACCCACGAGTGGATGTAGCGCCGCGTGGACTCCGCGAACAGCAGCTTGCCGCCCGGCCGGAGCACGCGGAAGAACTCGGCGATCGCGCGGTCCTGGTCGACGAGGTGGTGGAAGGTCTGGTGGCAGAACACCAGGTCCACGCTCGCGTCGGGCAGCGGCAGCGCGGCGCTGCTGGCCTGGACGACCTGCGCCGGCTGGCCCGCGGCGGTGCGAACCCGGGCCGCCTCGCGCGTGGCGGCCTCCACCATCTTGGGCGCGATGTCGAAGCCGACGAGGCGCTCGGGCCTGAAGCGCTCGTTGAGCTTGCGCAGCGAGCCGCCCCAGCCGCAGCCCACGTCGATCACGACGGGGTGCGCGGTGCGCAGCGATGGATCCAGCCGGTCGAGATCGCGCAGCGCGACCTCCAGCACGTGGACGTCCCAGGTGCGTGTCTGCAAGAACCAGTCGCCGAACTCGGTCTCGGGGATGTAGTCGGGCAAGGGCCGGGCTTGGGACATGCGTGTTCAGTTCGAAGGATGACTGCGGTGGACGTGCCAGGACAGGCCGGCGGCGGCAGGCATGTCGCATTCGGCCTCCGCCAGCGCCCGCGCGTCGGCGCCGCACAGCGCCAGGTGGACCGGCGCGGACGTCCACGTGCGCACGTTCGCCTCGGCGTCGCCAGGAGCGCACGCACGGGCGGAGAGGCGGCGGAAGTCCCAAGCTGCCGACCCGGGCGGCCCGGCCTTGAACCAGGCCTCCTTGACCGTCCAGCGGGTCAGCAGCGCGGCCTCCCGCCCGGACGGGGCCAGCCGTTGCCAGGCGGCGAATTCGGCGGCCGACAACATCAGCGCGGCCCGCTCCGCCGGCTCGCCGCGCGGCGGACGATCGCATTCGACGTCGACGCCCACCGGCGCGTCGGACACCGCCGCGGCGACCCAGTCGAGGCGATGCGACAGGCTCACGTGGATCGCGCCGGTCGCGTGCCCAGGAGAGCGCGCCACGGGCGCGACGCCGGCGTGTGCCGAGACGTCCCAGTCGGATGCCGGGACACCCGTCGCGGCCTGCAGCAGCTCGCGCAACAGCGCGCGGCTCGCGGCGAACGCGCGGCGTGCATGAGGCTGCAGGCCCTCCCAGCGCTTGCGTTCGTCGTCGCCGAACCAGCCGGGCACGGCCGCATCGCCGGGCGGCGCGTCGGGGATCCGGGCGACGGCGACTCGCAGCACGGCTTACTTGCCGACGGTGGCGTAGGTGCCCTTCAGCGCGATGCCGGCCAGGAAGGCGCCGTCGGAGCACTGGATGTCGGTGGGGCTGCTGAACGGCACCTTCTCGCTGTAGCTGGTGATCTCGATCACCGCGTTGGCGCCTTCGCGCTTGGCCTTGTCCTGCAGCTTGATCAGCGCGGACAGCGCGTTCCAGCGGCAGGCCGCCTCGGCCGACTTGTTGAAGGCGTTGGTCTTGGCGTTGGAGGTGTCCTCGCCGAACTTCTTGACGACCTTGGGCGTGGGCGAGCCGGCCAGGTAGAACTTGACCGTGCCGTCCAGCTTGCCCGAGGCCTCGGGCATGTCCAGCACGCTCTGCAACGTGACGGTGACCGGCGTGTTGCGCGCGTAGGCCGGGACGGCCGCGGCGAGAGCCAGCAGCGAGACGATGAGGAGCTTGTTCATGGAAAAGGGCCCTTTCAGGTTGTCGACGAATTCAGTTGATTGTCATGCAGCGCCGGCGGCGAGACGATCCCCATGCCGGCCCTGCTTCAGCTCCAGCGCCGGAAGATCAACGAGGTGTTGATCCCGCCGAACGCGAAGTTGTTGCTCATCACGATGTCGGTCTCGATCAGCCGGCCGCCGCCCGTGATGTAGTCGAGCGCGCCGCAGCGCGGATCGACCTCCTCGAGGTTGAGCGTGGGCGCGAACCAGCCCTCGCGCATCATCTCGATGGTCATCCAGGCCTCCAGCGCGCCGCAGGCGCCCAGCGTGTGGCCCATGTAGCTCTTGAGCGAGCTGATCGGCATGCGCGGGCCCAGCACCTCGCTGGTGGCCAGCGATTCGGCCATGTCGCCCTGCTCCGTGGCGGTGCCGTGGGCGTTGACGTAGCCCACCGAGTCGGGCGTGATGCGCGCGTCGACCAGCGCCATGCGCATCGCCTGCGCCATCGTGGCCGCGTTCGGGTGGGTGACGTGCGTGCCGTCGGAGTTGGTGCCCCAGCCCAGCAGCTCGGCGTGGATGCGGGCGCCGCGCGCCAGCGCGTGCTCCAGCTCCTCCAGCACCAACGTGCCGGCGCCCTCGCCCAGCACCAGGCCGTCGCGCCTCGCATCGAACGGCCGCGGCGTGAGCTGCGGCGTGTCGTTGCGCGTGCTGGTGGCGAACAGCGTGTCGAACACCGCGGCCTCGGTGGCGTCGAGCTCCTCCGCGCCGCCGGCCAGCATGGCCAACTGGCGGCCGCTCTGGATCGCCTCGAACGCGTAGCCGATGCCCTGGCTGCCCGAGGTGCAGGCGCTGGACGTGGTGACGATGCGGCCGGTGAGGCCGAAGAACACGCCGATGTTGACGGCCGCCGTGTGCGACATCATCTTGATGTACGTGTTGGCCGTGATGCCCTCGGTGGACTTCTCGTGCATCATGCGGCCGAAGTCGCCCAGCGCCTGCGGCGTGCCCGACGACGAACCGTACGACACGCCCATGCGCCCGCTGGTGACCAGCGGGTCGCCCAGCAGGCCCGCGTCGGCGAGCGCCAGTTCGCTGGCGCGCGTGGCCATGATCGCCACGCGGCCCATGCTGCGCATCGACTTGCGGTTGTAGTGCGACGGCAGCTCGAAGGCCTTGGCGGGCACGCCCAGCCGCGTGTTCAGGCCGTCGTACTGCGCCCAGTCCTCCATGACCTGCACGGCGTTGCGGCCGCCGCGCAGCGCGGCGAGCACGGTGGGCCAGTCGTGGCCCAGGGGGCTGATGGCGCCGAAGCCGGTGACGACGACGCGCTTCATCCGATCATCCCCCCGTTGACCGAGATCACCTGGCGCGTGATGTACGCCGCCTCGGGCCGGAGCAGGAAGGCGACCAGAGCGGCGACCTCGTCGGGGGTTCCCATGCGGCGCAACGGGATGATCTTCATCGCTTCCTCCAGCACCTCGGGCGCCACCATCTCGGTGTCGATCAGCCCCGGTGCCACGCAATTGACGGTGATGGCTCTCTTGGCGAGCTCGACGGCCAGCGACTTCGTCGCCGCGATCACGCCCGCCTTGGCGGCACTGTAGTTGGTCTGCCCGCGGTTGCCCATCAGCGCCGACACCGAGGCCAGCGTGACGATGCGGCCCGGCTTGCGGCGCCGGACCATCGGCATGACGACGGGGTTGAGCACGTTGAAGAAGCCGTCGAGGTTGGTGTGGATGACGGCGTCCCACTCCTCGCCGCTCATCGCCGGGAACGCGTTGTCGCGCGCGATGCCGGCGTTGCAGATGACGCCGTAGTAGGCGCCGTGGGCCTCGATGTCGGCCAGCAGCGCGGCCGACGCGGCGGCGCGATCGGCCACGTCGAAGGCCAGCACGCGGGCCGACACGCCCAGCGAGCGCGCCTCGCCGGCCACCGCGTCCGCCTGGTCCACGCCCGTGCGGCAATGCACCACCACGTCGTGGCCGTCACGCGCCACCGCGAGCGCGATCGCGCGCCCGATGCCGCGGCTCGCGCCGGTGACCAGCACCGTCCCGCGTCCGGCCGCTTCCTTGTTCGTCTCGGTCATCTTCCTTCCTCCGGAGCGCTCTGCGACGCTCCTTGCCCTGTGTCTTCCGGCGGCTCGAACACGCTCAGCCGCCCGCTGGCCAGCACGCGGCCGTCCTGCTCGATGCGGCAGTCGAACATGCCCAGCCCGTTCTCGCCCAGCAGCTCGCATTGCGCGTGCACGAGCAGGTCGGCGCCCGCCTCGAACAGCGGCACCGCGGCCTCGTAGCGGCGGCTGCCCAGCAGGAAGCCGATTCTCGGCGATCCGCCGCCATCGCGGGCAAGCGCGCCCGACCAGGCCGCGATGGCCTGCGCCATGTACTCGATGCCCACCCACGCCGGCACGCCCTCCGGCGTGGTGAACAGGCCCTGCGCCGGCACGCGCACGCGCGCCACGATGGACTCGCCGTCGTGGCGTTCCACCGACGCCAGCAGGCTCATGCCGCCGCGGTGCGGCACCCAGGCGTCCATCTCGTGCGGAGGCTCAAGGTCGTCGGTCATGATTGCGCAAACAGCAACGCGGCGTTGCTGCCTCCGAAGGCGAAGGAGTTGCTCAGCACGTGGCGCACCGGGCGCCCGAGCGCCATGCCCGGCACCACGGGCCGCAGCGCCGGCAAGGCGGGATCGACGACGCCGTCCCACCAGTGCACCGGCAGCCGCCCCGTCGGGTTGTCCACCAGCGTGTGCCAGGCGAACGCGGCCTCGATGGCGCCGGCCGCGGCCAGCGCGTGGCCGGTGAGCGGCTTGGTGGAGCTCACGGCCACGTCGGGCCCGAGCACGCGGTGCACCGCGAGGCTTTCCATCGCGTCGTTCTGCTCGGTGGCGGTGCCGTGCAGGTTCACGTAGTCGATGTCCGCGGCGGCGACGCCGGCACGCGCCAGCGCGCGCCGCATCGCCTCGGCGGCGCCGCGGCCGCCGGGTTCCGGCGCGGACATGTGGTGCGCGTCGGCGCTCTCGCCCCAGCCGGCCAGGCGCACGGGGCCCGCGTCGCGGCCCATCAGGAACAGCGCCGCGCCCTCGCCGATGTTGATGCCGCGGCGATTCGCCGACAGCGGATTGCAGCGCTCGGCCGATACCGCGTCGAGCGCCGAGAAGCCGGCGATCGTGAAGGCCGACAAGGCGTCGCCGCCGCCCGCCACCACCGCGTCGGCCAGGCCCGAACGCAGCAGCCGCGCGCCCGTGGCGATCGCCTTGGCGCCCGACGAGCAGGCCGTCGAGATCACGTAGGCCGGGCCGCTCGTGCCCAGCTGCTGCGCCACGCACTGGGCGGCGTTGCCCATCTCCTGCAGCGCGTAGTCGTAGCCGTGCGGCCAGCCGAAGCCCGCGTGCACCTGGCGCACGGCCGTGACGCCCTCGTCCAGCCCCGCGGTGCTCACGCCCAGCACGACGGCCACGCGCTGCGGCCCGAAGCGGTCGACGGCGACCTGGATGCACGCGCGCAGCGGCGCCAGCGCGGCCAGCAGCAAGGCGTTGTTGCGGCTGCGCTGGCGGGACGGCACGCCTTCGAGCGATGGCAGCGGCGTGCCGACGGCGCCCAGGTGCAGCACGCGGCCCGGCGTGTGCAGGTCGGTGGGCGCGACGCCGCCGGGAGCGCCGGCCCACAGCCCGGCGCGGATCGCCTCGGGCGTGTCGCCCAGCGCGCAGACGCAGGACTGGGCCTGCAGGAAGACCGCGGCCATGGCGGTCAGTCCGAGAACTGGGCGTCGCCGCCGAGGTCGATCGACTCGATCCGCAGCTTGAAGTGCTCGCGCCGCTGCTCGATCTCCACGATGTGCGGACCGAGGCGACGCACCACGGTCACGACCTCGCCGTCCTGCGTCAGCGTGCGCGCGTCGCCGCTGTCGGCCAGCGCCCAGCCGGCAGGCAGCGCGGCCTGGATCGCCGGGATGGGCCACAGGGCCAGTTGCAGGTCGCTCAGGATGCGCGTGCCCGACACGGCCGCCGGCCACCACGAGGCCTTGTCCTCCTTCAGCGTCCTGCCGTCCCAGTCGAGACGCGCGGCGAGCTGGCCCATCGCGAGCACGCCCAGCTGCACGCGGTGCGCGTCGGCCTCCAGCAGCACGTCGAGCTGCTGGTCGTGGCCGGGCGCCTGCAGCGTCAGGTGCTGCTGCTGGTTCAGCGAACGCCCCAGGGCCGATGGGGCGAGCTGCAGCTGTGGCATCTCGCGCGAGGGCACCGGCGCGGGCGCAGTCGCGCACCCCGCGAGCGTGGCCGCGAGCGCGGCGGCGGCGATCAGGCGCTGCATAGTTCCTCCAGCACGCCCAGGCGGCGCTTGGCCTGCGCCACGTACGGGTTCTTCTGGTCCCACGCGTAGCCCGCGAGGATGGCCGCGATCATGCGGCGGATGTCGGGCGTGTGGCGTTCGTGGAAGATGATCTTCTGGAAGCCGCCGGCGTACCACGCGTCGACAAAGGCGCGGAAGGTGTCGACGCCCGACTTCAGCGGCACCGCGTAGTCGGCCTGCCAGTCCACCGCCTCGCCCGCGAACTCGCGCGCGAGGCATTGCGTGGCGAGCGACGCCGACTTGAAGGCGATGGTGACGCCGCTGGAGAACACCGGGTCGAGGAACTCGCCCGCGTTGCCCAGCAGCGCGAAGCCCTTGCCCCACAGCGACTTCACGTTGGCCGAGTAGCCCACGATCTGGCGCGCGGGCGTGTCCCACACCGCGTCCTTCAGCAGCGTGGACAGGCCCGGATCCTCGGCGACCATGGCGCGCAGGCGCTCGGTCTCGGTGCCCGCGTACTGCGCGAGGAAGACCTGCTCGGCGACGACGCCGATCGAGCAGCGGCCGTCGGAGAACGGGATCGTCCAGAACCACACGTCGGGACGCCGCGGGTGCACCGTCACGCGGATCTTCTGGCGGTCGAACGGGCCGCCCTGCGGGATGTTGTCGGACACGTGCGTGAAGATGGCGCCGCGCACCGGGAAGTTGGACGGCGTCTCCAGCTTGAGCAGCCGCGGCAGCGTGCGGCCGAAGCCGCTGGCGTCCAGCACGAAGCGCGCCTCGATCTGGAGGTCGTTGCCCTCGGCGTCGCGGGCCGAGACCCGCGGCCGCTCGCCCTCGAGGTCGACCGCGGTCACCTCGTGGCGGTAGCGGATCTCCGCGCCCTGGCGCGCCGCGGCGTCGGCCAGCACCTTGTCGAAGGTGGCGCGCTGCACCTGGTAGGTGGTGCCCCAGCCCTCGGAGAACTTGTCGCGGAAGTCGAAGTCGGTGTACTTGTCGCCCCATGCGAACGCGGCGCCGTTCTTGAACTGGAAGCCGGCCTCCACCACGTCCTGCAGCATGCCCGCGGCCTGGATGTACTCCATGCTCTGCGGCAGCAGGCTCTCGCCGATGGAGAAGCGCGGGAACTGCTCGCGCTCGAGCACGAGCACGCGACGGCCTTGCTGGCGCAGGAAGGCGGCGGCGACCGAACCGGCCGGGCCGGCGCCGACGATGAGGACGTCTGTGGTTTCGAGAGTCATGGTGCTTTCTGGAGAGAGGGCCGGTACAGGGGCGTGACGAGCCAGACGATGAGGATGCCGAAGAGAAGCGTCAAGCCGAAGGCGTGCAGCGCCGGCGTGCTCGACAGCGCGAGCAGCCCGAACGACAGCCAGGTGCTGGCGGCGCCCAGCACCACCGACAGCCAGGCCGCGCCCGCGTCGGCATTCTCGCGTTCGAGCAGGAAGATGCCGTAGTCCACGCCGATGCCCAGCAGCAGCGCCAGCGCGAGCACGTTGAACAGCTGCAGCGGCTGGCCGCAGGCCGCCAGCAGCGCCAGCGTGCCGGCGGTGGCCAGCGCGGTGGGCAGCCAGGCGCGCCACGCGCGGCGGCCGTAGCGCCACGCGAGCGCCAGCAGCACCGCCGCGTGGCCGGCCACCAGCAACAGGCTCATCAGGTGGCGGAAGCGGCCCAGCAGCGCGGACACCGACTGGACCTGGTCGACCCAGCGCACGCCGGGCAGGCCGTCGGCGCTGCGCGCGATGGCGGACGCCGCCGCGGGGTCGCGCACGCCGCGCAGCATCACCACGCTGGCGAAGCTCGTGCCATCGGCGGCGCGCGGCACGGCGCCGATCCACAGCGCGCGGCCGGCGTTGGCCGCGGGCGACGCGAGCCAGGCGTCCAGCGTCAGCGCGGGCGCGTCGAAGCGCGTGCGCTGCTGCGTCTCGCCCAGGACCCGGTTCACGCCGGCGATCACGTCGTCCTCCACGCGCTGCGTCAGCGCCGCGTCGGCGGCCTGGCGCGAGCGCGAGGGCACCCAGTCGGACAGCGCGCGATAGCCGGCCAGCTCGCCGTCGCCCACGCGCGCGTCGAGCCGCGTCTTCAGCGCCTCCTCGCGCCGCAGCACGTCGTCCGCGCTGGTGCCGCGCACGACGAAGAACTGCGACGGGCTCGCCACGCCCAGCAGGCGGCCGATCTCGCGCTGCGCGTCCATCAGCACCGCCGGCGAGCCGCTCAACTGGCGCAGGTCGTCGTTGATGCGCAGCGACGCGATGCCCGCGCCGCACGCGAGCGCGAGCGCCGCGTGCACGATCCACGTGCGGCGCGTGGCCGCGAAGCGCGGATAGCGCGCGAAGCTGGCGCGGATCCAGTCGGAGAAACGGGTGCGGCCCGGGCTGCCGCGATCGATCCAGGGGAACCAGACCACGGTCGTGACGAAGGTGCCGGCGATGCCCACCACCGAGAACAGCGCCATCTGGCGCCGGCCCGGGAACGGCGGCAGGCCCAGCGCGACGTAGCCCAGCACGCTGGTGAGCAGCGCCAGAGCGAGGCCCGGCAGCAGCGTGGACATCATGCGCAGCGGCGGCGCGTCGGGCGCGCCCTGGCGGCTGGCGAAGTAGTACAGGCCGTAATCCTCGGCGCAGCCCACCAGGCTGGCGCCGAACACGGTGGTCAGCAGGTTCACCTCGCCGAACACCCACGACGTCACCGACAGCGCCATCGCCACGCCCACAAGCAGCGACACGGCCATCAGCAGCCGCGGCCACAGCGAGCGGAACGCGAGCCAGGCCAGCACCAGCACGCCGGCGAGCGAGCCCCAGCCGATGGTGTTGGTCTCCAGGTGCGCGCGCGACGCGGCGTATTCGGCATGCAGCGGCACGCCGCCGGCGATCACCTTGACGCCCGGCACCGCGGACTCGGCGGCGGCCCGGCCGGCGGCGAGCGCGTCGGAGATCGGCGAATCGCCGCCCAGCGTGAACGCCGGGCCGGTGGTCTCGCGCAGCAGCACCGTCCATTCGAGGCCGCCGTCGCTCAGCGCCAGCTCGCCGTCGCGCGGCCGCGCCCGCGTGTCGCTCGCGCGCGCGAGCCACCATTGCGGCCACAGGCCCAGCGGGTCGGCGTTCCAATCGGCCAGGCGCAGGCCGCCGCCCGGTTGCGCGAGTGCCGCCAGCGCGCCCTGCACCAGCGCGCCCGGCGCGGCCTTCTCCAGCTGCGCGCGCTGCGCCGGCGTGAGCAGGCGGTCGCGATACGGCGCGTAGAACGCGAGCGAGTCGCGCAGCGTGTCGGCGCCGGCCAGCGCGCTCACCTTCAGCGGCGCGCACGCCGCGTCGACGGCGCGCTGCCACGCGCCGGCCGCCTTCCGCGCGGCCGCCCAGTCGGGCGCGCCGACCATCACCACGACCTGGCGCGTGACCTGGTCGGCCAGCTGGCGCGTGGCGCGGCCCACCTCGGGCGACTGCTCGTCGTGCGGCAGCAGCGCCATCACGTCGGTGCCGAAATGGCTGGCGCGCCAGAACGTCCATTGGTGCACGGCCACCACGAGGCAGCAGGCGAGCCACAGCCACGCCGCCACCTGCCAGCGCAGCCGGCGCACGGGACGCGGCGCGTGGTTCCAGCTCACTTCCAGCTCCTCGCCGCTTCGCGCGAACCCAGGCAGGAAGGGGTCTGGCTCCGGCCCGACTCCGACGATCGCAGCGAAGAGGTCTCGGGCCGGTGCCTGACCCCGATCGCGTCGAGACCCTGGTTCACGGTCGGGGTCAGGCACCCGCCCGCAGCGTCGTCAGCCACACGGCGGCGCGAAACAGGCGGGAGCCAGACCCCTCGGGCACCGATGAAGCTCATTTGAAGCGGGCCGCCTCGTCGGTGGACAGCGCCTCCGACGGCACCTGGCGCGAGAAGCGGATCTGCGTGGCATCGCCGCGCGCCTCCTCGATGCGCACCGTCTGCACATCGCGCTCGCCCGCCAGCGTGGCACGCACGAGGAACTTCGCGAGGTTGGCGTCGCGCGGCGTGAGTGTCAGCGTCCACCCGGCGGCGCCCACCGGCTGCGCGACGATCGTGAACTTGTCGGCCAGCACGTCGACGTCGGCCGCCAGCAGCGAGAACACGAGCTCGTTGACCTGCCGGACGCCCTGCTCGGCCTGCGCGTCCACCAGGTCGGTGGCGCTGCCGTCGGCGTTGCGCGCGAACAGGCGCGTCCGCGTCACGACCAGCGTGCTCTCGAACGGCTGCTGCGTGTGCCACCACACGCCCTGCCCGCGCGCCACCACGAACTCGCCCCTCGAGACCAGCGGGTTGCGGAAGCCCTTGAGCGTCTTGCTCTGCTCGAACTCGCCCTTGAGCACCGGCGCGATCTTCAGGCGCTCGCTCAGGAGCCTGGCGACATCGGGCGCGGGGGCCGCGAAGACCGGTGCAGCCCACAACGCGAACGCCATGAGGCGCATGAACTTCAGCACGGCGACACCCCCAGGCGTTCCCACAGGATGCGCGGGCACACGTACTGCATCTCGCGCGTGGCCATGTCCACGGCCACCTGGATCGACGTCGCGGCGTTGACCTTGGCGCCGGTCGCGGCATCGCGGATGAGGTACTCGATCTTCAGGCGGTTCTCCCATTCGACGATCTCGGCACGCACGACCAGCGGCTGGTTGAACATCGCGGGGCGCACGTACTTGAGCCGCAGGTCGACGACGGGCCAGCCGTAGCCCGACTCGCGCATCCGCGTGTAGCCGTACCCGAACTTCTCCAGCAGCGCGCAACGCGCCAGCTCCAGGTACTTGACGTAGTGGCCGTGCCAGACGATGTCCATCGAGTCGATGTCGAAGAACGGCGGCACGACCTCGATCTCGTGCGACAGGTCGGGGTGCTTGGTCTCAGGCATCGTCGTACAGCGCCCATTCGCGGTTGCGCAGCGCGGCCAGCAGCGAGATGAGGTCGGTGTCGAGCGCGCGATCCTCGGCCACGAACGGGATGCGGCGCTCGAGGTCGGCCTGGAACGCCTGCAGCGCGGCGCCAGGCAGCACGCCGTCCTGCGCGCAGCGCAGCGCCACGCCCTGGCGCGCGGCCACCAGCATCGCCACGCACACCTGCTCGGTGAGCTCCAGCACGCGCAGGCAGTCGCGCGCGGCGATGGTGCCCATGCTCACCTTGTCCTGGTTGTGGCACTCGGTGGAGCGCGAGAACACGCTGGCCGGCATGGTCTGCTTGAGCGCCTCGGCCGTCCACGCCGACACGCTGATCTGCAGCGCCTTCAGCCCGTGGTTGATCGCGGCGCGCGGGCCCGTGGCGCCCGACAGGTTGGACGGCAGGCCGTGGTTGTAGCGCGTGTCCACCAGCAGCGCGAGCTGGCGGTCGAGCAGGTCGGCCACGTTGGCCACGGCGTTCTTCAGGCCGTCCATGGCGAACGCGATGTGGCCGCCGTAGAAGTGGCCGCCGTGCAGCACCTGCTCGCGCTCGGCGTCGATGATGGGGTTATCGTTGGCCGAGTTGAGCTCGTTCTCGATCAGCTGGCGGAAGAAGGGAAGCGCGTCCTCCAGCACGCCGATGACGTGCGGCGCGCAGCGCAGCGAGTAGCGATCCTGCAGCCGCTGCTCGTTGCGCGCGGCGGGCCTGGCCGATTCCACCGCCAGGTCGGCGCGCACCCGCGCGGCCACGCGCTGCTGGCCGGCGTGCGGCTTCACCGCGAACAGCGCCTCGTCGAAGTGGTGCGCGTTGCCCGCGCTGGCCAGCACGTTGCACGCAGTGAGTCGCGCGGCCAGGCGCGCGACGTACTCGGCGCGCTGGTACGCCAGGCAGGCGAGCGCGGTCATCACGGCCGTGCCGTTCATGATCGCCAGGCCTTCCTTGGGACGCAGGCGCAGCGGCTGGCGGCCCAGCGAAGCGAGCGCCTCGGCGGCGGGCCGCACGCGGCCCTGGAACAGCACGTTGCGCTCGCCGCACAGCGCGGCGGCCACGTACGACAGCGGCGTCAGGTCGCCGCTGGCGCCCACCGAGCCCTCGGCGGGAATCAGCGGCAGCACGTCGTGCTCGATGAACGCGGCCAGTTGCTCCAGCAGCTCCACGCTGACGCCCGAGACGCCCTGCGCCAGCGACTGCAGGCGCGCGGCGAGCACGGCGCGCGTCTCGGCCGGATCGAGCATCCGGCCCAGGCCCACGCCGTGGTACGCGAACAGGTGGTGCGGCAGCTCGGACACCAGCTCGGGCGGGATCACCACGGTGCACGAATCGCCGTAGCCGGTGGTGACGCCGTAGACGACGCCGTCCTCGCGCAGCAGGCGCTCGAGGAAGTCGGCGCCGCGGCGGATGCGCGCGCGGAACGCGGAATCGGAGGACAGCTCGGCGCCGGCTTCGCGCGACGCGAGGCGACCGACGTCTTCGATCGTCAGCCGGTTGCCGTCGAACGTGATGGAGCGGGAATCAGTCATGGCGCACGGGCGTGAAGGGAGCAGCCAGCGCTCCGGGTTGATTCCAGAAGGAAAAGAAATTGAACCATTCATAGGGCGCGCGCGCCAGCAGGCGTTCGATGCGCTGCGCGAAGTCGGCGGCGTAGACCGCGCAGGCACCCAGGCGGTCGGTGCGCGGCAGCACCACGCGTTCGGCCAGGCGCTCGAACACCACCTCGTGCGTGTCGCCCTGGCGGATGCAGCCCAGCGAATAGAGCGGGCATTTCAGCAGCGACGCCAGCATGTAGGCGCCGGTGGGGAACGGGGCGACATGGCCGAGGAACGGCACCTGCACCGCGCTGGCGCGGCCAGCCACGATGGGCACCCGGTCGCCGGCGATCGCGACGAACTCGCCACGCTCGACGCGCTCGGCCAGCAGCACCGCGGTGGCCGGCGAGATCTCGGTGACCTGCAGCAGCGAGATGCCACGCCCCGGCGACAGCCGCTCCAGCATGCGATTGAAGCGTTCGGCGTGCACCGTGTGCACCAGCACCGTCAGCTTCATGCCCGGCGTCGCGTCGGCCGAGGCCTGGCACATCTCGAGGCAGCCCATGTGGGCCGTGACGAGCACCGCGCCCTGCTTCGCGCGCACCATCGCGTCGATCGCCTCGCGGCCGACGAAGTGGATGCGGTCGAGCCGGTAGCGGCCGCCGACGGCCAGCATCTTGTCGAGGACGGTCTCCGCGAACGACAGGAAGTGGCGGACCGTGTCGCGCCGGCCCGGCGCGTGGCCGATCGCGCCGGTGGCCTGCTGCAGCCGTTGCAGGTATTCCAGCGACGCCTCGCGCGCCGCGCGGTTGATGATCCAGTACCAGAGCACCACCGGGTACAGCACGACGCGGAACGGCAGCCGGCCACCGATGCGGAAGATGCCGTACATCAGCCACATGCCGCTGGCGAACGTCTCCTCGCCGATCACCGACCAGTGGCGCTGTCCGGTGCCCGACGGCCGTTGCTTCACGGCGCTCATCGGGTCGACACCTTGCGCCACAGCAGCAGCGGCGAGCGCAGCAGCATGCCCACGGCGAGGCGCGCGTGCATCTTCGAGATGAGCCAGTTGTCGAGGCCCAGGCGGAAGTGCGAGAGCCCGTCCTGCGGGTAGGTGACGCGCGTGGGCACGCTCACGATGCGCAGCCCGCGCCAGTGCAGGCGCACCAGCACCTCGGGATCGAAGTCCATGCGCCGGCCCAGGCGCGCCTCGTCGAACAGCCGGACCACCGGCACGAGCGGGTAGACGCGGAAGCCGCACATCGAATCGCGGATCTCCAGCGACAGGGAGTTGATCCACACCCACACGTGCGTGGCGTAGCGCCCCACGAGCCGGCCCAGCGGCACGGACTCGTCGTAGACCGGCACGCCGCACACGACCGCCTCCGGCTGTTCGCGCGCCTTCTCGAGGAACGCGGGAATGTCGCCAGCGTCGTGCTGGCCGTCGGCGTCGATCTGCAGCGCGTGCGAATACCCGGCGGCCGCGGCGGCGCGCAGGCCGGCCATCATCGCGCCGCCCTTGCCCTGGTTCAGCGCCAGGCGGACCAGCGTGACGTCGGGCGCCCGGGCCAGCGCGTCGAGCACCGCGGCGCAACCGGCCGCGCTGCCGTCGTCCACGAGGATGCAGTGCAGGCCGCTGGCGCGCACGTTGGCCGCGACGGCGCCCACGGCCGCGCCATGGTTGTAGACCGGGATGACGGCCACCGGACGGAACGCGTCGGCCATCAGGCGGCCTCCCCTTCGGCGAACACGATGCGGCCGGTGGAATGGCGGCCGGCCGTGGAGCGGTACTCGAACTGCAGCGTGCAGGTGGCGGCGTTCCATTGCAGGGCGATGTCGAGCCGCATGCCCGGCGTGGCCGGCTGCGAGAACTTGAGCGCGTCCAGGCGCACGAAGCGGGCGGGCAGCGCGAAGCGTTCGCGCGCGAAGGCGATCGCCCAGTCCACCTGCGCGACGCCGGGCAGGATGGGCGAGCCCGGAAAATGGCCGTCGAAGACCAGCAGTTCGGGCGCGAGCGCGATCGCGGCCACGGCGCGCGTGGGCTCGGCGACGCTCCACTCGGCAACCGGGCGCACGTTGCTCGCCTCCGCGGCGGGCGCGAAGAGCGCGCCCAGCAGGGCCTCCGGGCTCTTGCCCTGCGCATTGACCGGCAGCGCGCCGACGAGGCGCCAGCGCCGCGGCAAGGCCACGCGGTCGACGGCCGCGAGCAGGCGCGCGCGCAGCTCGGCCACCAGCGCGGGCTTGCCGGCGCGCAACAGCTTCGCGCGCCCGGACTCGCTCAACGCCACCACCACCGCGGGCCGCGCCGCGTGGGCCGGCACGGCGCCGGCGGCGTCGACCACAGGGCGCTCGTCGGCCAGCATCAGCACGCGCGCCTCCGCGACGTCATCCGACGCGGTCAGGCACTGCTCCATCGCGGTCAGCGAGACGCGCTTCTCCTCGATCTTGACGATGCGGTCGACGCGGCCCTGCAGCTCGAAGCCGTCCATGCCGTCGCCGGCCGGCATGGCGCGGTCGGCGGTGCGGACCCACTGGTCGTCGGGCAGGTGCGGCGAGCGCACGCACAGCTCGCCGTCGGCGATGCGGAATTCGACGCCGGGCAGCGGCTGCCAGGTGTCGCCGTGGCGCGCGCGCTGGCGCCAGGCCACGCCGCCGGTCTCGGAGCTGCCGTAGACCTCCACCGGCGCCGCGCCCAGCAGCGCCAGCGTGCTCTCGGCGGCCTCGGGCGGCAGCGGGCCGCCGGACGAGAACACGCCGCGCAGGCCGGCGCGCGCGGCCGACCAGTCGAGCGCCTCGGGCAGCCGGCGCAGGTGCGCGGGGCTGGCCACCAGCACCGCGGGGCCTTCGATGCGTTGCGCGATCTCCTCGTTGAACACCAGGCGCTCGGCCGCGAACGGGCGCGCGGCCGCCAGCGGCCACAGCACGCGGAACAGCAGGCCGTAGATGTGCTGGTGCGTGACGGTGGCCCACACCAGCGGCGGCTCGACGTCCGGGTCGCGATCGAGGCCGGCCACGGCATCGCCGGCCGCCACGGTCTCGGGCGCGAGGTTCACGGGCGCCAGGCCGATGTCGCACAGCGCGCCGAAGCGCGCCTCCAGCGCGTGCACCTCGGCGTCGAGCTGCGCGAGCCGCTTCGGGATCGCCAGGGGCTCGCCGTTGGTGCCGGAGGTGTAGACGATCAGTTGCGTGGCCTCGCGGTCCAGCGGGACGAATGAGGTCTTCCCGCACGCGGGAGCGGGACGCGCCAGCGCGCCCGGGAGATCGCCCAGGAAGCCATCGGCGGCGCCGCGCAGCCGGGCCACCGTGTCGTCCTGCATGTCGCCCGGGACGACCACCACCTTGCCGGCATGCCAGGCGCCGAACAGCGCGGCGGCGAAGTCGAAGGTGTCCTCGACGAACAGGGCCCAGCGCGCGCCGGGCTGCGCCACGAGCAGGTCGCGCCAGGCGGCCACCTGCGCGGCAAAGTCGGCCTGCGACAAGGCACGGCCGGCGCGCCACGCCACGGCGACAGTGGTGGCCGCGGGGTCGCGAGGCAAGGCGGTCAGCGGACGCCAGCCCGCCGCTTCATGCACCACGTGCCACCTCTTGCGCCTCTTGGGCCGCGATGCGCCCGCGCACGCGGCGGCGCACCAGCCACTCGCCGCCCATCAGCAGGCCCATCGCCACGTACGACAGCAGGCCGTTGTACAGCGCCCAGGCGGCCGGGCTGGCCCACAGCGCCGTGGCCACGGCCACGAGGCCGTTGACGACGAAGAAGCCGCACCACACCTGCGTGACGCGCCGCGTGTAGGCGATGGCGGCGGGCGGGAAGTTCGTCTCGCGCAGGCGCGCCAGGCGCTCGACCACGGTGGGTCCGCGCCACAGGCTCATCGCGAACAGGCCGAACATCACGAGGTTGACCAGCGCCGGATAGAGCTTGAGCGGGCCCCAGCGGTCGCCCAGGAAGCTGGCCGCGGCGAGCAGCGTGGCGAGCGCCGCGGCACCGAGCCAGAACGACTCGCGCGTGACCCAGGCGCGCGCCAGCGCGAGCGCCACCAGCAGCAGCGCGATCCAGCGCGGGCTCACATGCCCCAGCGCCAGGTACACCACCACGGGATAGGCCACGCTCACCCCCAGCAGCAGCGCCGCCAGCAGCGGCGGCGTCCTGCGGGCAGGCGCGAGGGTGGGAGCCGGAGCGGCCATGGCCGAGGTCACGCGGCCGGCGTCTCGTGGACGAGGCCGTACAGCGCGTCGACGACGTCCTGCACGGTGCGCACCGACTTGAAGGCCTCGGGCTGCAGGCGCTTGCCCACCAGCGGCTTCAGCTGCACGATGAGGTCGACGGCGTCGATGGAGTCGATGTCGAGGTCCTCGCCCAGGCGCGATTCGCGCGTGATGCGGGAAGGCTCGATGTCGAAGGTCTGGTTCAGGATCTGCACGATCCGGTCGAAGATGTCGTCTTTGGTCATGTCGGTTCTCACGCTTTTCCTTGCGCGACGACGAAGGCCGCCAGCGTCTTGACGCTCGCGAAATGGGCGCGCACCTCCTCGGACTCGGCCGACAGGCTCACGCCGTAGCGCTTCTGCAGGGCCAGGCCCAGTTCCAGCGCGTCGATCGAATCCAGGCCCAGCCCGTCGACGAACAGCGGGGCCGAGGCGTCGATGTCGTCGGGGGTCAGGTCTTCCAGCGCCAACGAGGAAATGATGAGTTCCTTGATGTCGTGCTCAAGCTGCTGCATGGGGTCTCTCCGCGCCGAGGTGGCGCGCCAGTTCGTCGTTGAGGCGGCGCGCGGCCAGCGCTTGCGCGCCGTCCTCGGCCAGATGGGATGCGATGGGGATGTCGGCGCCGACGTCGATGACGAAACGGCCGGCGCTGGGCGGCACCCGCCACCACTTGATGCCCTTGCCCAGCATGCGCGGCTCGCAGGTGATGCGCACCGGCGTGATGGCCAGCTCGCCGCGCACGGCGAGGTTGGCGGCGCCGCGCTGGAGCTTGCCGAGCGCCACGCCGGCCGGCGTGCGCGTGCCTTCCGGGAAGATGATGAGGTTGTTGCCCGAGCGCACCGAGGCGACGCAGGCGGCCAGCATGCCCGGGCCGGAGTCGTTGCAGACGTAGCCCGCGGCCGCCACCGGGCCACGCGTGAACGGATTGCGCGCCAGCGCCGCCTTGACGATGCAGTCGGCATCGCGCACCAGCGACATCAGGAACACGACGTCGATCAGCGACGGATGGCTCGCCAGGATCAGCAGGCCGCTGCGCCGCAGGCGCTCGCGATGCAGCACCTCGAGCTTGCACAAGCCGAGTGCGCACATCATCGCGACGAACAGGCGGAACAGGTGGTGGATGATCCAGCGCGCGACGGCCGAGCGGCGGCGGTGGTGGCGCAGGGCCACGAACAGCAGCGGGAACACGACCAGGCCGATCACGAGGCCGCCGAGCCCGAACATCGCGAACGAGAAGCCGGTGCTGGCCACGCGCCACCAGCGGTTGACCCGCGAGCTGCGCTCCGGCGTCGCCATGAGCGTGGCCTCAGACATCGCGGCTCCAGGTGCAATGGCGGCCATCGAGCCGCTGCGTCAGCACGGGCGCGTCGGACAAGCCGAACCACAACGCCTGCAGGCTCGCGGGCAGGTGGGCCGGCGCGTGCGTGCAGGCGCCATCGCCCGAGTGCCAGGCCAGATGCAGCGCGGGTTCGCCCGCGCGCGGTCGGCGCAGGCGCCAGGCCCACGCGAAGTGGGCCGAAGGCTCGTCCTCGAACTGCGCGTAGCCGTCGGGCAGCGGCGAGTCGTAGACGACCAGGCTGGCGCTGCGCGCGCCGTCGTCCAGCAGCGCCAGCGCCTCCACCACGCCGGCCGCCGCAGTGGCGCGGCCGGCCGCGATGGCCGAGGAGTTGCGGCGGTCGCCCCGGGTGAGCGCGATCATCGCGCCGATGGCGTTGTGCACCGACAGGCCGAAGGCGGTGGGCGACAGCGCGTTGCCGCGCGCCTGGTCGGCCAGGAGCTCGAGGCAGCGGCCCGTCTCGCCGTAGCGCGACGCGTAGACGGTGGGGTTGTCGTCGAGATCGGCATCCGCGGCCACGGCCACGTCGCCCGCCAGGTCGAGCGTGGCCTGCGCGGCCAGGCGGCCCAGCGGGGCGAAGCGGCGGCGCAGCATCGGCGGCACCGCGGCCAGCGCGGCCTGCGGCTCGCCCTCGGGCAGCCAGGGCGCGGCCACCCACTGCGACCAGCGCTGCGGCGTGTCCACGCCGGGCGCACAGGCCGCCCAGGCATCGATGACGAATGAAAGACTCAATTGGCTAGCCCTGACGCCGACGTTCACCGCGATGCGCGGCGCCGTTTTTCGTGTTGCCCGCGGCTTCCTGCCGCGTGACTTCCAGGTCCGCGTCGCAGCCCTGCCGGAACCCCGGCGGGTACGCGTTCGCGGCCTCCCCTTCCAACGCGGCATTTTAGCCTGCGCCAGGCCGCCAATCCGGGGGAGGCGCGCCAACGGAACACTCGGTTTCACGAGGGAGCGCGGCGCACTTCACGGCGAATCGACGACTCGACGACGAGCACCCGAGGGTTCTCCCCCACTCGCGGCCCGCCACGCGCATCTGGCGAACGCTGCCGGCATCCCGTCGCCTGCCGGTGGCGAGCCGGGCGGCAGCCCGCGACCATGCGTGCACTTCCCCCTTCACCCAAGGACGCCGACCATGACTCCCCTGCTCGCCATCGTCTCCCACACGCCGACCGCCGTCTGGATCGTCCTCGCCGTCCTCGTGCGCATGGGCCTGCGCCAGACGCGCACGCAGACGATGTCCGCGGCGCGCGTCTGGATCGTCCCGGTGCTGGTCGGCGCGGCCTCGCTGGCCGGCGCGCTGCGCGGGTTCGCCGGCGCGGGCGAGCTGCTGACCGCCTCCTGCTGGGCGGTGGGCGCGGCGCTGGGATTCGCATCGAACCGGTCGCTGGACCTGCCGCGCCGCGTCAGCGCCAACGCCGACGGCAGCTTCACCATCGGCGGCAGCATCGCGCCGCTGCTGCTCTTCGTGGGCGTGTTCGCGGTGCGCTACGTGGTCAACGTCGCGCTGGCGATCCAGCCGTCGCTGGCGGCCGATCCCGGGGCGGCCGCGGCCGCCGCGATCGCCTACGGCTTCACCGCGGGCCTGCTGGCCGCGCGGTCGCGCAAGATCTGGTCGACCCGCCGCGCGCGGCGACCTGCAGCCCACCTGAGTCCACAATGACTGTCGTGACTGCCTCGACTCCGGCCACCCCGACGAATGCCGCCCCGGCCGGCGGCGCGCGCCTGCTCGCCGTGTCCGGCCAGGTGATGGCGCTCAACCTGCTCATCGCAGGCCTGATCTCGATGATCAACGGCGGCCGATTCGTCAACACGCTGGTGTACTCGCAGTGCATCGGGCTGTCGATCTGGGGCAGCATCCAGATCGGCCGTCGCCGGATGCCGATCGGCCCCAACGGCTGGCCCGCGAGCTGGCGCCTCGTCGCCCTGGTGGCCGGCGGATGCGCATTGGGCTACGTCGTCGGGGTGACCATTGCCGATGCGATCTTCGGCCATTCGAGCTGGCGCGACTACCTGCGCCAGCCGCGCCACCTGCTCGGCGACCTCGGCCCCACCGTCGTGTTCTGCGCGCTCGTCTCCGGCCTGTACTACCTGCGGGGCCAGGCGCGCGCGGACCGCGCCCGCGTGGCCGCCGCCACGCACGAGGCCACGCTGGCGCGGCTGGACCTGCTGCAGTCGCAGCTCGAGCCGCACATGCTGTTCAACACGCTGGCCAACCTGCGCGCGCTGATCGCCGCCGACCCGGCCCGCGCCCAGGAGATGCTCGACCACCTGATCGCCTTCCTGCGCGCGACGCTCGCCGCGAGCCGCCAGCCCGAGCATCCGCTGGCGGCCGAATTCGCGCGCATCGGCGACTACCTCGCGCTGATGCAGGTGCGCATGGGCGAGCGCCTACGCGCGCACGTGACGCTTGCGCCCGAGCTCGCCGCCCTGCCGGTGCCGCCGCTGCTGCTGCAGCCGCTGGTGGAGAACGCGATCAAGCATGGCCTGGAGCCGCAACGCGGCCCTGGCGAGCTGCGCGTCGAGGCCATGCGCGACGGCGAGACGCTGGTGCTGCGCGTGGCCGACTCGGGCCGCGGGCTCGAGGCCGCCGCCGCCGCGCGCGATCACGATCCCGGCGAACCCGGCTCCGGCTTCGGGCTGGCCCAGGTGCGCGAGCGCCTGCACACGCTGCACGGCGATGCGGCCCGCTTCACGCTCCGACCCCGACCCGAGGGCGGCACGCTGGCCGAGATCCGGCTGCCGCTGCGCCAACCCCCGTCTGCCTGATGCCCACCGCCCTCATCGCCGAAGACGAACCGCTGCTCGCGCAGGCCCTGCGCGCCGAACTCGCGCGCGCCTGGCCGGAACTGACCCTGCTTCCGGTCGCCGTCGACGGCGACGAGGCCGTCGAGCGCGCCCTCGCGGAACGGCCGGACGTCGTGTTCCTGGACATCCGCATGCCCGGCCGCAACGGCCTGGAGGCGGCCGAGGCGATCATCGAGGAATGGCCCGGCGCCGCGTCGGCGCTGCCGCTGGTCGTGTTCGTCACCGCCTATGACCAGTACGCGATCCAGGCCTTCGAACGCGCCGCGGTGGACTACCTGCAGAAGCCCGTGGCGCCGGCCCGCCTGGCCGCATGCTGCGCGCGCCTGAAGGACCTGCTCGCGCTGCGCGAGGCGGCACGCCAGCCCGGCGGCGCCGCCTCACAGGACGGCGACGCGGCGCTCCTGGGCCGCCTGCGCACGCTGCTGGGCGCCGCGCCGGCCGCGGCCGCGGCCGCGGCGCCGTTGGCGATCCTGCAGGCGAGCATCGGCGCGACGCTGCACATGATCCCGGTGGACGAGGTGATCTACCTGGAGGCCGCCGACAAGTACGTGCGCGTGGTGACGGCCACGCGCGAGGCGCTGCTGCGTACGTCGCTGCGCGAGCTGCTGCCGCGCCTGCCGTCCGAGCGCTTCTGGCAGATCCACCGCGGCACCGTCGTGCGGGCCGACGCGATCACGACGGCCACGCGCGACGACTCGGGCAAGGTCTTTCTTACCTTGCGCGAGCGACCTGAACGGCTGGTGGCAAGCCGTCTCTACGCGCATCTGTTTCGAGGGATGTGAGCGCAGGCTGCGCGGGCTGGAGCAGGCCGCGGGTGGCCTCGTCCCAGCGCTGCAACCGCTCGGGGCTGACGTCGAAACGCTGGCCGAACAGCAGCGGCCCCTGGCGCGCCATCATCGTGGCCACGCGCGCGGCGGCCGGATCGCCCGCGTCGGCGGCGGCCGACAACTGCGCGTAGGCCTGCGGCCACTGCTGCGCCTCGTAGGCCTCCATGGCCATGCGGAAGCGCCCCTGCGGCACGTCGCCGTGGCGGCCCAGGCCGGCACCGGTGAGCGCGATGCAGGCGGCCACGATGGCGGTCGCACCGATCAGCACCTGGGCGCCGGTATCGATCCAGCGGGCCGTCGTACTCATGGGCATCGTCATCGCGTGTTGCATGCTGCTCTCCTGCTTCCTGCCGTGGCCGGTCGACCTTCCGACTTGCCGAGGCGCGAGTATGGAAAACCGCAGCCCGCTCAGCCATCCCTCTTGAGAGGGGGCCGCGACGACCGCATCTGACTCCAGGGGAAACCCGGCAAACTAGAATCGCCCCAGCCATGAACACGCCCAAGACCCCCACCGCTGCCGCGCCGGCCGAAGACGCCGTCAAGCCCGCCAATTTCCTGCGCAACGTGATCGAGCGCGACCTCGAGGCGGGCACGTATGCGAATCGACAGTGGGGCGGCGGCCCGGGCGATGCGGCGAAACACGCGGCCGGCGTGCCCGACGCGGCGCGCGTTCGCCTGCGCTTCCCGCCCGAGCCCAACGGCTACCTGCACGTGGGACATGCCAAGAGCATCTGCCTGAACTTCGGCCTGGCGCGCGACTACGGCGGCGTCTGCCACCTGCGCTTCGACGACACCAATCCGGAAAAGGAAGAGCAGGAATACGTCGACGGCATCAAGGAGAACGTGCGCTGGCTCGGCTTCGACTGGGAGTCGCCGCTCGGCAACAACCTCTACTACGCCAGCAACGACTTCGACTTCATGTACCGCGCCGCCGAGGCGCTGGCGGCCGACGGCCGCGCCTACGTCGACGAGCAGACGCCCGAGCAGATGCGCGCCACCCGCGGCGACTTCGCCACGCCGGGCACCGACAGCCCGTTCCGCGACCGCACGCCCGAAGAGAACGTGGCCCGGCTGCGCGAGATGCGCGACGGCAGGCACGCCGACGGCGCGATGGTGCTGCGCGCGAAGATCGACATGGCCAGCCCCAACATCAACATGCGCGACCCGACGCTGTACCGCATCCGGCGCGCGCATCACCACAACACGGGCGACCAGTGGTGCATCTATCCGATGTACACCTTCGCGCATCCGATCGAGGACGCGCTGGAACGCATCACGCACAGCATCTGCACGCTCGAGTTCGAGGACCAGCGTCCGTTCTACGACTGGCTGCTGGAGCACCTCGCCCGCCTCGGGCTGCTCGCGCACCCGCTGCCGAAACAGTATGAATTCGCGCGCCTGAACCTCACCTACGTGGTCACCAGCAAGCGCAAGCTGCGCCAGCTGGTGGAGGAAAAGCACGTCAGCGGCTGGGACGACCCGCGCATGCCCACGCTGGTCGGCATGCGCCGCCGCGGCTACACGCCCGGCGCGCTGCAGCTGCTGGCCGAGCGCACCGGCGCCACCAAGAACAACACCTGGATCGACTACGCGTGGCTCGACATCGCGCTGCGCGACGACCTCGAGGAGAAGGCCGCGCGCGCGATGGCCGTGCTCGACCCGCTCCCGCTCAAGCTCACCAACTGGGCCGACGTCTTCGGCGCCGCGGCCACCGAGCCGTGCAGCGCGCCCGCGCATCCGCATCATCCCGAAATGGGCCAGCGGGCCTTCGCGCTCGGGCCCACCGTCTGGATCGAGCGCGACGACTTCCTCGAGGTGCAGACCAAGGGCTACCAGCGCCTGTTCCCGGGCAACAAGGTGCGCCTGAAGTACGGCGTCATCGTCGAATGCACGGGCTGCGAGAAGGACGCCGAGGGCAACGTCACCGCCGTGCTGGCCACCGTGGTGCCCGACACCCGGAGCGGCACGCCGGGCGCCGATCTCGTCAAGGTCAAGGGCACGATCACGTGGGTGTCGGCGCAGGACGGCGTGCCGGCCACGCTGAACCTGTACGACCGCCTGTTCGCCGTGCCGCAGCCGGGCTCGGCCGAGACGCTCACCGCCGAGCTGAATCCGCACAGCGCCCGCGTGACGCAGGGCTTCGTCGAGCCGTCCGTCGGCCGGCTGCCGGCCGAGACGCGCGTGCAGTTCGAGCGCCACGGCTACTTCGTCACCGACCGCGTCGACCACCAGCTCGACAGGCCCGTGTTCAACCGCGTGACCACGCTCAAGGACAGCTGGGGCAAGCAAGTCCCTTGATTTGGGCGCAGCCGACCTTAACTGAGGTCCAGGGGCGGCCCCGTGCCGCCCGTGCATCGACCTCAAGGAGTCCGTGATGGCTGCCGCCGCGCTGAAGAACCGCATCGAGAACCTGATCGCCATGGCGCAACTGCTGGAGCGCGTGGACGCCAACCCGACGCTCGTGGGCGCGCAGCAGTACCTCAACCTCGTCAACACCGTGAAGACGCTGCTGGCCGAGGACGACCTGCCCGACGACGCGTTGCGCGCGGTGCTGCGCGCCTGTCCGGCCTCGGCGCTGCTCTACGAGAACCTGCACTACGACCGCTCCGGGCTGTCGCAGTCGCCGCTGGACGCCGCCGTGGCCTCCGAGATGGCCGCCACAGAGCTCATCGCCGGCCTGCGCGCCCGTGCGCATTGAAGCGCGCCGCAAACGTGAAATTCTGACGTTTCCAGACAACAGCGGCGGCGCCGCGTCACTGACGCGACAGACGAACCGCTAGTGCTCCCTCACATTCGAGCCGGCCTTTCGCCGGCTCGAGTCGTTTCCTGGGCACGACTCATGGTTCCGGTGCGCCCATTTCAGTAGCATTCGTCATCAACACGCAACATTTCCCACCGTACTTGCCCCAGTACGTGCACTTGTTCGCGCAAATGGCGGGTATGCGGTGAATAAGCGCGACTAGACTTCGCCCATCGGAAAAAACCGAGCACCGGAGACAAACTCAAATGGCATTCCTGAACAAGAACATCGCCCTGGCCACGGCCGCCCTCGTCGCCTGCGGCACCGCCGCCGCGTCGGAAGACTACGACCTGCGCTACGCACCGGGCTACGGCGGCGCCGACATGTCGGCCCCGTTCGAAGGCGGCTGGGTCTTCCAGGCGCACGCGTATGTCTACAGCGGAAACGTCCGCGGCACGCAGGCCGTCGACACCGACCTGTCCGCGCAACTGGGCATCCCGTCCCCCGGAGCCGTCACGGCCCACTCGGTCATCCGCACCAACGACCAGATCAACGTGTACGGCCTGCTGCCGCGCCTGAGCTTCATGAGCTCGACGACGTTCCTGGGCGCCACCATCGGCGGCACCGCGCTGCTGCCGCTCGTGACCAAGGCCAGCACGGCCAGCGTCACCAGCGTCTCCACCACCCTCGGCGGCCCGGCCCTCGGCCTGGTGCCGGCCCCCACGCAGGCGTACCTGACCGGCCTGGTCAACGCGGGCGCCACGACGTCGGCCGACTACCTGACCAACGCCAACAGCAACAAGACCTTCTACGCCGGCGACCTGGAGTTCTCCCCGATCCTGCGCTGGAGCACCGAAGCCACCCAGACGCTGTTCATCCTGACCGCCGTGCTGCCCACGGGCGACTACAACCCGCTGCGCGCCGCCAACCCGGGCGCGGGCGACTTCTACACGATCCGTCCGGCCGTGCAGTTCTCCTACATCGGCGACGGCTGGGACGTCGGCACCCGCGTGGCGTACTCGTACAACACGCGCAACCACGAGACCCTGTACAAGACCGGCGGCTACGTGAACTGGGACCTGGCGATGATGAAGTCGGTCAGCGAATCGACGCGCGTCGGCCTGTCCAGCTACATGGTCGACCAGCTCACCGCCGACAAGAACGACCTGAGCGCCGCCGACTGCGTGGGCCGCTTCGGCGCACTGGGCTGCCAGGTGGTGATGGCCCGCGAGGCCGGCACGGTCGGCCAGAAGGGCCGCGTGTTCGGCGCGGGTCCCGAGATCGCCTACATCCACGGCGCGGGCGACTTCCTGCTGGAAGGCCGCATCATGAAGGAATTCGGCGCCGAGTCGCGCCCGAAGGGCTTCACGGCCTTCGTGACGCTGTCCAAGCCGTTCTGATGGCCTGAAGCGAAAGCCGGCGCAACCGTGACGCAGGCCGCATGGCCGGCCTCAGTCGCGGTGGCTTTCGACCGACATCGAGGAAGGCGACGTTCGTCCAGCGACGCGCCATGCCGTCGCGCCTAGACAGAGGGTGAAGATCATGATGATTCAAACGTTGCGCCGGCTCGTGTCGGCGCTGGTGTTGGGATGCGCCGTCACCGGTGCGTGGGCCACGGTCGATGTCTCCGGCGTCGCGCTGGACGAGACGGTGACGGTGGCCGGCGTGCCGCTGCACCTCAACGGTGCCGGCTTCCGCAAGCGCGGCTACTTCAAGATCGACGTCACCGCGCTGTACCTGCAGCAGAAGGCGACGACGCTGGACGCCGTGGAGAACGCGCCGGGTGTCAAGCGCGTGCAACTGGTGATCCAGCAGGACGTCACCGGCTCGCAGGCCTCGCGCTACTTCCTGATCGACTTCGAGGCCTCGGCCACTCCGGCCGAGTTCGCCAAGCTGATCACCGAGGTCTCGCAGGTGGGCGACATCTACAGTTCGCTGCCCAAGATCAAGAAGGGCGACGTCGTCACGATGGACTGGGTGCCCGGCAAGGGCCTCATCGCCACGCTCAACGGCAACGCCCTGACGGCGCACGGCGCGCCGTCGCCCTACATCAACAGCGAACTGCTGGCCAAGGTCATGGTGCGCATGTACGTGGGCGGCAAGACGCCGGCCGAGCTGCACGACAACCTGCTGGGGCTGTCCACGAGCATGCGCGACAAGAAGTAGTCGGCTTCCTTTCCGGACCCTCGGGCCCTGACGCGTGGGAGCGCGTCGGGGCTCTTTTTCATGGTGAGGCGATTCAGACCTGGATCAGCTCCACCTTGTACCCGTCGGGATCCTGCACGAAGGCGATGAACGACGTGCCGCCCTTCACCGGCCCGGGTTCGCGCGTGACCTTGCCGCCCGCGGCACGCACGCTCTCGCAGACCGCGGCGACGTCCGGCACGCCCAGGGCCAGGTGGCCGAAGGCCGTGCCGATCTCGTAGCCGGCGACGCCGTAGTTGTAGGTGAGCTCGATCTCGGCCGAGCCGACCTCGCCGTTGCCGTCATCGGCGCCGTAGCCCAGGAAGGCGAGCGTGTATCGCTGCTCCGGACGGTCGGTGGTGCGGCGCAGGCTCATGCCGAAATGGCGCGTGTAGAAGTCTATGGAGCGCTGCAGGTCGCCGACGCGCAGCATGGTGTGTAGAAAGGACGCCATTCTGTTAGCTCGCAAGTTGTTGTCTGGCTTGGACCCGGCATTCTGCAGGCTTCTCGCAGGCGCGAGCGGCAGGATGGGCAATATGGGGCAGGGCGATGGCCGTGGACACCTCCACGCCCGGCAAGGACAAGAGCCTCTCGACGTGCAACGCGAGGCTCGGTCCTTCGAGTGGGTCAGGCAACGGTCCTGATGAGCCCGAGCTGCGTGAGAGCGGCGACACCGTCGTCCAGGCCGAGTTCCTCGACGATCTTGCCGTCCTTCAGGCGCAGCACAGTGGTCCCGGTGAAGTGCATCTTGCGGCCGGTGGCGGCCGGAAGGCCTCCGACGAGGAAGTCATCGAACGCGGGGCCCGTGTGCGTGCCGCCGCCTTCCCAGCGACCGACCACGTAGTCGCCTTCCGCGATGAGATCGGCGGCACCCCGGAAGTTCAGGTCGGGGAACGCCTCGCGGAAGTCGGTCATGAACGCCTTGATGTCGTCGCGCCCGCGGCGCGGCTCGTGCAGCGAGTAGCGCAGGAGCATGTCGGGCGCAGCGAGCTCGTCGACGATGGACAGGTCGCAGGTCTTGCCCCAGAAGTGGGTGAACCAGCGGCCGACGATGGCCTTGTTGTCTTGTTCGATGGACATGGAGGACTCCTCTTGGAGGTGAGTTGAAGAACGGGCCAGAGGTTAGTGAGCAAGGTGCTGCCCGAACATCCGTTTCTTGCGGACGAATCCGCGTCATCGCCGCTCGCGTCTGTCGAGGCCGCGCTCCCGCGGGATGCGCGCTCCGGCGCGCACGTTCCGACTCGATGGCTGGGCAGAAGAATTCGACCGCAAGGATCGGAGTTTCGGCAAGTCCTTGCGTTCCTAGACTGCAAGCACCCCATCAACGAAGCGAAGCATCATGAGCACCGCAATCTCGTCGGCCTTCGAGCTGAACTTCCGCACGCCGAATACTTCGGTCGTCGGCGACATCAAGTACGCCATTGGCCGCTGCGTCGAAGGCAGCTTGCTGGTGGCTCGCAGCCGGATCGGCATCTGCGCCATCTTCCTCGGCGAGGACGCGCGGGAGCTGCAGGAACAGCTGAGCGAGGCCTTCCCGTCGCACTCGCTGGAGCAGGCGCATGGCGAGCTGCAACGCGACCTCGGCGACGTCGCCGCGTTCATCGGCAAGCGCTCCGACGACGGCATGCCCGGCCTGGACATCGGCGGCACGCCGTTCCAACAGCGCGTGTGGGAGGCGCTGTACGACATTCCCGCCGGCGAGACGCGCACGTACACCGAAGTGGCCGAATGCATCGGCGCGCCCGAGGCGATGCGGGCGGTCGCCAGCGCGTGCGCGGCCAACCTGCTCGCGGTCGCGATCCCGTGCCACCGCGTGCTGCGCGGCGACGGCGCGATCTCGGGCTATCGCTGGGGCGTGGAGCGCAAGCGTTCGCTGCTCGCGCGAGAGCGCGCGTGATGTTCGATGTCATTCGCGCAAGCCTTCGCTCGGGCATCCAGGCGCAGGACTGGGCCGGTGTCGAGCGGTCGCTCGACGAAGGCGGAAACGCCGTCCTGCCCCGGCTTCTGACGCCCGCGCAATGCCGGCAACTGGTCGACATGTACCCGAGCGAGGACGCCTACCGGACGAGGATCGTGATGGCGCGCCACGGCTTCGGGGCGGGCGAGTACAAGTACTACGCCTATCCGCTGCCGCCGCTCCTCGAAGGTCTTCGGCACGCGCTGTACCGGCCGCTGGTGGCGGTCGCCAATCGCTGGAACGCGCGACTCGGCGTCGATGGCCGCTACCCGGCGACGCTGGACGAGTACCTGGCGATCTGCCACCAGGCGGGCCAGGCGCGACCGACGCCGCTGATCCTGCAGTACGGCGAGGGGGACTACAACTGCCTGCACCAGGATCTCTACGGCGAGCACGTGTTCCCGCTGCAGGTGGCCATCCTGCTCTCGCAACCCGGCGAGGACTTCGCCGGCGGGGAGTTCGTGATGACCGAGAGCCGGCCGGGCCATGCGCGCGCGGACGTCGTCGCGCTGTCGCAAGGCGACGCGGTGGTGTTCGCGGTCGACCGACGGCCGGTCGCCGGCAAGCGTGGCACGTCGCGTGCGGTCGCGATGCGGCATGGCGTCAGCCGCATCCGTCGCGGCCGGCGCCACACGGTCGGGCTGATCTTCCACGACGCGAGGTGATGCGCCCGCGAATTCGAAAGCAAGAATCAGGGTGCGCGGGGACGATGCCTGACTGAAACTGTGCGCACTGGAGTCAAGATCATGAATGCCAAGAAGAAGCTCGAGCAGGCCGACGACGCGGGTGCTTACGTGACCGACGACGAGCGTTGGGCCGCGGTGCAAGGCCGTGATGCGCGTGCGGATGGTCATTTCGTCTATGGCGTGCGCACCACCGGTGTCTACTGCCGTCCGAGCGCGTCCGCGCGCCTGCCCAAGCGGGAGAACGTCGTGTTCTTCGACACGGAGCGCGAGGCGAAGACAGCGGGCTATCGCGCCAGTCAACGCGCGTCCGGCGACAGGACGGCCGTGTCCGACCAGCACGCCGCCGCCGTGGCCAAGGCGTGTCGGGAGATCGAGCGCGCCGAGACGCCGCCGAACCTGGAGGAACTCGCCGCGAAGGTCGGCTTGAGCCCATTCCACTTCCATCGCGTCTTCAAGGCGGAGACGGGGCTCACGCCGAAGGCCTACGCGTCGGCATACAGGGCGAGCAAGCTGCGCGGCGGGCTCGCCCAGAAGGATGCAAAGGTGACGAGCGCGATCTACGACGCGGGCTTCAACTCCAACAGTCGTTTCTACGCCGCCTCGAAGAGCATGTTGGGCATGCGCGCCAAGGACTATCGCGCCGGTGCACCCAACATCGAGATCCGCTTCGCCGTGGGCCAGTGCTCGCTCGGCGCGATCCTGGTGGCCCAGAGCCAGCGCGGGATCTGCGCGATCCTGCTGGGGGACGATCCGGAGAGCCTGGTGCAGGACCTGGAGGATCAGTTTCCCAAGGCGCGACTCATTGGCGGCGACGCAGGCTTCGAGCAACTGGTGGCCCAGGTCGTCGGCTTCATCGAGGCCCCTTCGCTGGGCCTGAACCTGCCGCTGGACGTGCAAGGCACCGCGTTCCAGGAGCGCGTCTGGCAGGCACTTCGGGAGATCCCGCCCGGCGCGACGGTGAGCTATGCACAGGTCGCTGCGCGCATCGGACAACCGAAGGCGACGCGTGCCGTGGCGCAGGCCTGCGGCGCCAACCACCTGGCCGTGGCGATTCCCTGCCACCGCGTCATCCGGCGCGGCGGCGAGCTGTCGGGCTATCGCTGGGGCGTCGACAGGAAGCGCGAGCTTCTCACGCGCGAGGGGTTTCTCCAGGGAGTGACGTCATGAGCTCGACGACGTCCGCTCTTCGAACGAACTGGGCCGAGGTCGAAGCGCAGCTGAACATGGAGGGCCATGCGCCGTTACCAGGCTTCCTGAGCGACGATCAGGTGGAGGAGTTGACGCGGGTTCTGCATGCGCATCTGCCCGCTTCGTCGTCGCTCGAAGACGAGGGCATCGGACGCGGACGCAGCCTGCGTTTGTCGGGGGGCATCGTGCCCTGGATCGACGTCTTGCGAGAGCGCCTGTACGAGGCGCTTGTTCCGATCGCGAGCCGGTGGGCGGAAGCGCTCGGGGCGCCGGTTCGCTATCCGGCGACGCTGCCGGAGTTCCTGCAGTTGAACGTCCAGGCAGGACAAGCGCGGGTGCAGTCGTTCCTGACCCGCCTGGGCGAAGGCGACTATCAAGCCTTGCATCAGCGTGTCGACGGCGAGCACGTGTTCCCGATCCAGGTGGTCGGACTGCTCAGCGATCCGGACGCGGATTTCACCGGTGGCGAATTCGTCATGACCGAGCAGCGGCCTCGCATGCAGTCCCGCCCCATGGTCCTGCCGCTACGCAAGGGCGATCTGGCCGTCATCGCGTCGGCGCAACGCCCGCATCGCGGAACGCAGGGCTACTATCGGGTCAACCTGAAACACGCGATCAGCCGCGTACGAGGCGGTGAACGGACAGGTCTGGAGTTCCTGCTTCATCACGCGACTCAGGAGTAGCCGTCGAGATGGACCCGCGGTCTCCGCTGGCTACAGGCCCTGCGCTGTCTGCCTGCCCGAGAAATATGCGGCCTGGAAGGCTGCGAACTCGTTGAAGAGAACTTGACCGTGTTGGACTTTGTGAGCCAGGCAGGCGACGGCCAGGCAGTCGGAAATTCGGTTGGTCATGGCGTGGCCAGGGTGTGGGAAGGAATGGACGCCACGTCGGCAAACATCGCCGCGCCGAGCGCCGCAGGGTCATTGACGAGCCGCAGCTGGTCGTAGGCACTCTGCGCCTCGGGATAGCGCCGGCGCAGCAGGTTGAGCCATTGCTTGAGCCGTCCCGCGCGGTGGCGCGACTCCACGCGCGTGCCCACGCGGCGCCAGAAGTCGGCGAGCAGCGGCAGCAGCTCGTCCCAGGCCAGCGCCGGCGGCGTGCCGTACGCCTCGGGGGAATGCGGGCCGCCGGCGGAGGCCTTGGCGAAGCCGCGCACGTCCAGCCGCGCCTCGGTGGCGTGCTCCGGCACCGCCAGCGACCCGGCGACGCCCGCCAGCCGCCGCGCGCGGATCGCCAGCGCGAGGCCGGGGTCGGCCACCATGCCGCGGCCCAGCATCAGGCCGTCGCAGCCGGTGACGTGGCGGCAGCGCTCGGCGTCGTCGGGCGTCCAGATCTCGCCGTTGGCCACCACCGGCACCGCCACGGCCTCGCGGATCGCCGGCACGCGCTCCCAGTAGGCCGGCGGGCGGTAGCCGTCGGCCTTCGTGCGCGCGTGCACCACGAGCTCGCTCGCGCCCGCGTCCGCGAGCGCCTGCGCGCACTCGACCGCGCGCGAGGCGTCCTCGTAGCCCAGGCGCATCTTGGCCGTCACCGGCAACCCGGCCGGCACCGCGCGGCGCACGGCGCGCACGATGCGGCCCAGCAGCTCGGGATCCTGCAGCAGCGACGCGCCGCCGCCATGGCGGTTGACCACCTTGGCCGGGCAGCCGAAGTTCAGGTCGATGCCGTCGGGGCCCAGCGCGGCCAGCGCCGCGGCGTTGTCGGCCAGGCACTCCGGATCGGAGCCCAGCAGTTGCGGCCGCACCGGCACGCCGGCGCGCGTGCGGCCGCCCTGCAGCAGTTCCGGCACGATGCGCGTGAACACGCGGTCGGGCATCAGCATGTCGGTGATGCGGATGAACTCCGACACGCAACGGTCGATGCCGCCGGCGGCGGTGAGCACCTCGCGCAGCGGATGGTCGAGCAGCCCTTCCATCGGGGCGAGCAGCAACTGGCCCGTCATCGGCTCACGCGGGCCATTGGTCGACGGCGTCCGCCAGGCGTTCGTAGTCGGCCTCGTCGTTGTAGACCTGGGCCGCCAGGCGCACGTGCGGGCGGCCGCGGATGGACAGCACCTGGGCCTCGATGCGGCGCTCGGCGAGCAGCCAGTCCCTCAGCGCGGTCGACGCGTCCGCGCCCAGTGCCTGGATGCGCGCCGGCAGCGCCACGCTGGCCATGCAGCCCACCAGCGGCTCGGGCGTCGCGAAGGGCTGGCCCCAGCGCGCGGCGAGCTCGTGCGCCGCGCGCCAGACGAGGTCGTGGTTCCAGGTGCGCATCGCCGCCAGGCCGAGCACGTCGCGCATGAACGCGATGCCGTCCGGCGCGCAGAGCACGGCCGACGGGTCGCGCGTGCCCGTCCAGTCGAACTCCTGCGCGAGGCCCACGTCGAGCCCCCACGAGATGACGGGCGGATGCAGCCCGGCGCGCCGCGACGGCGCCACCCACAGGAAGCCGCAGGCGCGCGGCGCGAACGCCCACTTGTGCAGGTTGCCCACGTACCAGTCGGCGCCCAGCGACGGGATGTCGAGGGCGATCGCGCCGGGCGCATGCGCGCCGTCGACCAGCACCGGCACACCGCGCGCGCGGCAGCGTTCGGCCATGGCGGCCACCGGCAGGATCAGCGCGGTCTCCGACGACACGTGGTCGACCACCGCGAGCCGCGTGCGCGGCGTGAGCACGCGCTCGACGGCGTCGGCGCAGGCGTCGGCGATGTCGCCCTCGACCGGGAATGGCGTCGTCGCCACGACCACGCGCGCGCCCGCGGCCCGCGCGACGAACTGCGCGGCCTTCACGACGGCGCCGTAGGCCTGGTCGAGCACCACGATCTCGTCGCCGGGCCGCAGCGCGAGCGAACGCAGCACCGCGTTGATGCCCGTGCTGGCGTTGTCGACGAAGACGATGTCGTCGCCGCGCGCGCCCACGAACTCGCCCACCGTGTCGGCCACCTGGCGCAGCAGCGGACGCGGCGCGCCCGCCGAGTCAGGCGCCAGGCTGATCAGCTCGCGGAACAGGAAGCTGGCAGGCTGGGCCTCGATGCGGCGCTGCCAGGCATGCTGCGCCTCCAGCACGACGCGCGGCGTGGCGCCGACGGTGCCGTGGTTGAGGTAGGTGATCCCGGGATCCAGCCACCAGTGGGCGAGGAAGGAGCGGCCGAAGGTGGGCACGGGCTTGCTGGGCAGCGAAGAAGCGACGATTGTCGCGCGCCACCGACAGGCGGCCCCGAGGCGCTGGAGATCAGTGGAAGTCGGTGAGCTGCACCGCCGGCGACGCGTACTCGCGGCCGACGCTGCCCTGCGCGCGCAGGAAGCTCGCCCGCGCGCCCTCGGTCATCGCGTCCCAGTGCACCTCGCCCTGCGGGTCGCAGGGGAAGGTCAGCCCACGGCCCGTGTGGAACAGCGACTGGAAGCGCAGCTCGTAGCGGGCGATGGTTTCGGCGGCGGGCAGCGGGTGGGCGGTCATGGGAGCCTCGGATGGTGCGGTGAGGACTGGGGGCGCCGGGAACGGCGCCAGGACGAAACCAGTGTGCGCGCGGTCCGGCACGGGCGGCATCGGCGGACTTCCATCCGCGGCCTAGGTCCTGGCGGCAGTCCGCGTGTAGTCGCCGAGGCGGATGCCTTGTCAGTGCGCGCCTGACAAGCGGGCGTGCGGTCGAGCAGGCCGCCACGCCGTGTCACGCCCGTCGAGCGGGGCGCGACTATCATTCGCGCCTTGCCAACGATCCCAGGAGATCCTTCGATGACCTTCCGCCTGAATGCCGTCCGGCTGGCCTCCGTGCTGGCGCTCGCCGCCGGTTTCGCCACCGCCGCCCACGCCGACGACTCGGCCGCCCTCGCCGCCGCCGCCAAGGAGCCGGGCGCCGTCGTCACGGCCAGCGGCCTCGTCTTCAAGTCGCTGGTCGACGGCACCGGCGCCAGCCCGAAGGCCACCAGCACCGTCAAGGTGAACTACAAGGGCAGCTTCGTCAACGGCACGAAGTTCGACGCGTCGGCCGACCACGGCGGGCCGATCTCGTTCCCGCTCAACCGCGTGATCCCGTGCTGGACCGAAGGCGTGCAGAAGCTCAAGGTGGGCGGCAAGGCCAAGCTCACCTGCCCGTCGGCCATCGCCTATGGCAGCGCGGGCGCCGGCGGCACCATTCCGCCCAACTCCACGCTCGTGTTCGAGGTGGAACTGCTGGGCGTCAACTAGGATCGGTTCCGGGCTGGCCCGGCGCCAGCCCCATGCGCTGGCGCATGCCCTCCACCATCGTGTCGAACACGGCGCGGTGGGTGTCGGGCACCTCCGAGCGCACCACGTCGCGGTAGTCGTCGTGCACGCAGTCTCCGGTGCCCACGCAGTGCAGCGAGGCCTGCACGCCGCCGCGGCAGTTGCCCACCAGCTCGCACGCGACGATCTCGGCGCTCCATTCGTGGAGCTGCCGGTCGACCCCGTCGTCGCCCGCCGAGTTGCCCACGTCGATGAAATCGGCGTTGTTCTCCAGCGCCTCGGCCGCGGCCCAGCGGTCGCCGGTGCGCAAGGCCGCGTCGATGTCCGGTTTGGCGGTATCGCGGCCCGCGGGCAAGACGATGCCGCGGCCGCCCTCGGGCACCAGGAAGTCCTTGCCGCCGCGCTGCTGCATCGCCAGGTCGTAGAGCGGCTGGATGGCCGGATACTTCTCGAGCACGCCGGCACAGCGCTTCTCGATGTCCTCGATGAGGGCCGCCGCGCCGTCATGGAACGCATCGTTGCCCGCGATCACCGATGCGCTGCCCTGGTGCCCGCGCAGGTCGTTGCAGCGCTTCCACGCCAGCAGCGCGTAGAACTTGCCGCCTTCCTGCGGCCGGCCGATCGCCTGTTCGATGAAGGCGAGGTAGTCGGGGGCGTTCTCGAACTCCGTGCGCATCCGGGCCGAGCGCGTGTTCTGCTCGGTGCCCCGCGCGTCCGATGGCGTCAGCCCGGCGGCGCTCCCACCCGGCGACGGCGCGCCGCTCGCGGCCACCGCCGCCGCGGCGATCGGCCTGGCGCGCGGCTGCAGGTGATGCGCGCGCCGCGCCAGCAGCACCAGCGCGAGGCAGCCGGCCACGACCAGCGCGAGGCCGGCGGCCGAGGACTTGTGGTTGCGGACCCAGTACAGGAAGTCGCTTGCGTTCATGTGGGGCAATTTTCCACGACTACGCGCCGGGCCTGTCCCGGGCTTCCCGGAGCTCGCGCGGCGTCGCGCCGAACCAGCGCCGCACCGTGCGGCTGAAGTTGGACGTGTCGGCGTAGCCCAGTCTCGCGGCGATCTCCTCCACCGGTTCGGCGGTGTGCATGAGCATCCACAGCGCGCGCTGCTTGCGCGCCGCGTCCAGCAGTTGCTGGAACGTGGCGCCGTCCTCGTGCAGGCGGCGGATCAGCGTGCGCGAGGAGATGCCGCAACGCGCGGCGACGTCGGCCATGCGCGGGTAGGCGCCGTCGTCCACGCTCGCCAGCAGGCCGGCCACGCGCTGGGCCATGCTGGCGCCGGCCACCTCGGCCAGCGCCTCCTCGCATTCGCGGCAGGCGCTCGCGTGCGCCTTCGCGTCGGCGCCGATGCACGGCAGCGCCAGGTCGGGCGGCGTGAAGTGGAACGCGAACGCCGGCTGGTCGAAGCGCACCTCGGCGACGCCGAAGCGCTGGTACTGGTCGCGCCAGGCAGGCACGGGCAGCGGGAGGTCGATGCGGATCGCCGCGGGCACCTGGCCGACGGCCGTCTCGATCATGCGCAGGATCGCACCCAGCACGGTGTCGACGACGAAGCCGCGCACGGAGCCCAGCGCCGTGCGTTCGGCGGCGTGCATCGTCATGCCCTCGCGCGACTCCACGCAGGTCCAGGCCATCGCGTCGTTGCGCGTGGTGCCGTAGCGCGCCAGCGTGAGCATGGCCTCGCGCAGGTCGCGGCTGGTGACCACCGCGTAGCCGAGCGCGCCGTGCGCCGACACCGGCGCGCCGCCGCCGAGATCCAGGCCGAGCCAGGGCCGGCGCGTGGCCGCCATCGCGCCCTCGGCCAGGCGCACGATGGTGTCGCGGCCCAGCCGCTTGTCGTCGGTGACCAGCGTGGCCCAGTCGAGGCCGGCCTCGGCGAGCACGCGATCGCCGTCCACGTCGGCGTGCTGCAGCAGCATGCGCAGCAGCCGCGCGTAGATCGGCGGCACGAGCGAGCTCGGCTGCGGCAGCGGGGGATGGGCGGAGACGGGGCGGGGCATGGTCGGCGAAGCTGCTCAGTGTCTTCCCTTGATCGGGGCACTTCACGGCCTGTTTGTCACTTTATGACGATTTCCTGGCAGCTGCATCGGTGTCCGCCTCTAATCGCGCCGCCCACACTGCGGGGTTCCCTGGCTGACCACAAGAAAGAGACAAGCATGAACTTCGACTACATCGTGGTGGGCGGCGGCTCGGGCGGCTGCGTGCTGGCGGCGCGGCTCAGCGAGGATCCGTCGGTGTCGGTGGCGCTGATCGAGGCCGGCCCCGTCGACAAGAACATCCTCATCCACGTGCCGGCGGGCCTCGCGCTGCTGGCCCAGACGCACA
The DNA here is from genome assembly GCA_013289985.1 of Betaproteobacteria bacterium. GTDB lineage: Bacteria > Pseudomonadota > Gammaproteobacteria > Burkholderiales > Burkholderiaceae_C > Scleromatobacter. The sequence continues at coordinate 60,790 of JABCYW010000003.1, forward strand.
CGGCCAACTGGAACTTCTCCACCGTGCCGCAGAAGGGCCTGAACGGCCGCGTCGGCTGGCAGCCGCGCGGCAAGGTGCTGGGCGGCTCCAGCTCCGTCAACGCGATGATCTACATCCGCGGCCACCGCGCCGACTACGACCACTGGGCCGCCGAGGGCAACAAGGGCTGGAGCTACGACGACGTGCTGCCCTACTTCCGCCGCGCCGAGCACAACGAGCGCCTGGGGGGCGAGTACCACGGCAACGCCGGGCCGCTCAACGTGATGGACCTGCGCAGTCCCAACAAGTACTTGCAGGCCTACATCGATGCGGGCCGCGAGGCCGGCTACCCCATCAACGACGACTTCAACGGCGCCGAGCAGGAAGGCATCGGCCCCTACCAGGTCACGCACAGGAACGGCGAGCGCTTCTCCGCCGCCAAGGCCTACCTCACGCCCAACCTCGGCCGCAAGAACCTCACGGTGTTCACCGAGGCGCACACCACGCGCATCCTGTTCGAGGGCAAGCGCGCCGCCGGGGTGGAGTTCCGCCGCGCCGGCCGACTCGAGCAGATCGCCGCGAACCACGAGGTGCTGCTGGCCGCCGGCGCGCTGCAGACGCCGCAGATCCTGATGCTTTCCGGCGTGGGGCCGGCCGCGGAGCTCGCGAGGCACGGCATCGGTGTCCTGCACGACCTGCCGGGCGTCGGCCGCAACCTGCACGACCACGTCGACGCGGTGCAGGTGGTGGATGCGCCGCACCTGAAGGAGACCTTCGGCGTGTCGTTGGGCGGCATCGGCCGCGTGCTCAAGGCGATCCCCGAGTGGCGCAACCGCCGCAGCGGCATGCTCACCACCAACTTCGCCGAGGCCGGCGGCTTCGTGAAGAGCGATCCGTCGGAGGCCATCCCCGACCTGCAGCTGCACTTCGTCGTGGGCAAGCTGATCGACCACGGCCGCAAGACGGTGTTCGGCCACGGCTACTCGGCCCACGTGTGCGTGCTGCGCCCGCAAAGCCGCGGCAGCGTCACGCTGGCCAGCGCCGACCCTTTTGCCGCGCCGCTGATCGACCCGAACTTCTTCGACCACCCCGACGACATGCGGCGCCTCGTGCGCGGCTTCCGCCAGATGCGCGCGCTGATGAACCAGCCGGCGCTCGCGAAGCTGGGCGGCAAGGAGCTCGCGCGCTCGGCCGACGCCACCACCGATGCCCAGATCGAGCAGTTCATCCGCACCTACGGCGACACCATCTACCATCCGGTGGGCACCTGCCGCATGGGCTCGGGCGCCATGGACGTGGTGGGCGCCGACCTGCGCGTGCACGGCCTCGAAGGCATCCGCGTGGTGGACGCGTCGATGATGCCGCGCATCATCGGCGGCAACACCAACGCGCCGGTGATCATGGTGGCCGAGAAGGCCTCCGACATGATCAAGGCCGCGCGCGTTGCCGGCGCCGAGGCGTCGCCGCAGACGGTGCGGGCGTTCGCGGACACCGACACGCCGGCGGTCGATCCGCAGGCCGCCTGAGCCGACGACGCGTCCGCCTCAGACGCGCTGCAGCTTCACGCCCCCCGCGCGCAGCGCGCGCACGACGCGCTCGGGCGTGCCGCGCGCGACCGCGAGCAGGCTGGCCTCGGCCAGCGGCGCGACGACGAAGGGCGACGCCGCCATCAGCTTCTCGGGCGAGGCCAGCACCACCGTCTCGGCCGCGCGTTCGTGCAGGGCGCGCTTGACGGCCGCCTCTTCCGCGTCGCCGGTGCTGAGTCCGGCCTCGGGGTGCACGCCGGTCACGCCCAGGAAGAACAGGTCGGCGCGCAGCTGCGACGCCGCGGCGATCACGCTGGCACCCACGTTGACCATCGAGTGGCGAAACAGCCGGCCGCCCAGCACCAGGATCTCGATGCCGGGGTGCGCGGCCAGCTCGATGGCCACGGTGGGGCTGTGCGTGACGACGGTGGCGCGCAGCCCCGGCGCGAGATGCCGCGCCACCTGCAGGGCGGTCGTCCCGCCGTCGAGGATCACCACCTGGCCCGGCCGTACCAGCGACGCGCCGAAGCGCCCCAGCGCCACCTTGTCGGCCACCGACACCTGCTCGCGCGCGCCGAGATCGCCCATCGCCGCCGACGCCGGCAGCGCGCCGCCGTGCACGCGCTGCAGCCGGCCTTCGGCGGCAAGCTCGCGCAGGTCGCGGCGGATGGTGTCCTCCGACGTGCCCAGCTCCTGCGCGAGCGCCTTGGCCACGAGCTGGCCCTCGGCGGCCAGGCGGGCGAGCAACAGCTTCTTTCGTTGGGTGGTGAGCATGGGATTTGGTGGTTTTCCGGGTTTGCACGATACTGCACGAAACTACGCAATCATGCCATGCCGTCACAGAACGTCGATACCCGCCCCTACGTCGGCAACGACGACATCCGCATCCTCGAGCAGCACGTGCTGGCGCACGACTGGTACCTGCTGCGCAAGACGACGTTCGAGCACCGGCGCCGCGACGGCCGCCTGCAGGTGGTCAGCCGCGAGACCTACGACCGCGGCAACGGCGTGGCGCTGCTGCTGTTCAACGCCGCGCGCGGCACGGTGATCCTCACGCGCCAGTTCCGCTTCCCGGCCTATGTCAACGGCTGCGCGAGCGGGCTGCTGATCGAGGCCTGCGCGGGCCTGCTGGACGGCAACGACCCGCCGGCCGCGATGCGGCGCGAGGCGATCGAGGAGACCGGCTACGCGGTGCAGTCGCCGCGCAAGGTGTTCGAGGCCTACATGAGCCCGGGCTCGATCACCGAGAAGCTGCACTTCTTCGTCGCCGCGGTGGACGACGCCGATCGCCACCACCCCGGCGGTGGCGATGAGCGCGAGGGCGAGGACATCGAGGTGCTGGAACTGCCGCTCGCGCGGGCGCTGGCCATGGTCGCCAGCGGCGATATCCAGGACGGCAAGACCATCATGCTGCTGCAGCATGCCGCGCTGGCAGGCCTCGACAAGCTCTAGTCCACTGCCTTGTCATTCCGCGCGCAGGATGACGGGGACGGAGCGGTCATCCCGCGCGAAGACGGATCCACGCCTGCTATCCGTCCACGCAGGCCTGGATCGCCGCGCCGATCGTCGCGACGGTCTTGCGGCGGGCCGCGTCGCCCAGCAGCGGCGAGCCCAGCGCGTGCTTCATGGTCGCCAGCCCGATCAGGTGTGAGGCGATCAGCGCCGCGCGCAGCTCGGCGTCGCGCCCGCGCAGCAGACGCGCGAGGGGCAGCACGAAGTCGGCGTGGAAGCGCTCGGACACGCGCTGCTGCGTGGCCGGACTGCCCGAGGCCCGCAACAGGATGCCCAGCGCGTCGAACCGGGCCGCGCGGCGCTCCTCGCTGCCCTCCAGCACGAGCCCCGTGATCAGCTCGCCGAACGTCGACATGTCGATGCCGGCGAAGTGATCCTTGATCGCGAAGGCGTCCACGATCGCCTCGTCGAACAGCTTTTCCTTGCCGCCGAAGTAACGGTTGACCAGCGCGGCATCCACGCCGGCATCGGCGGCGATGTCGCGCGTGCCGACGTTCTCGTAGGCGTCCAGCGAGAAGCGCACGCGGGCCGCGGCGAGGATGCGGGCGCGGGTGTCGCCCGCGTTGCGCGCGGGCTTGGCCGGCACGACGGGCAGCGTCGGCGGCGCGGAGGCGGTGCGGGCGATCTTCTGGCGAGTGGTCATCCGGGACGGGGGCAGTGGTCGATGCGTGCGATTTTGTCATCACATGTTGACATCCACAAGCCAGCTCGACGGCAACCACGCTTCGCCCGCGGACGAAGCATGGGCGCAAGGGCGTCGATAGCATGGCCCGCATGACTCGAACGACACCTTCCTTCGCCCTGGTCGTGCTCGCCACCTCCATGGCCTTCGTGGTCGGCCAGCTCGACGTGACCATCGTCAATGTCGCCCTGCCCGCCATCGCCGCCGACCTGGACGCCGGCGTGGCCGGGCTGCAGTGGGTGGTCGACGCCTACGCCGTGGCGTTCGCCGCCTTCATGCTGTCGGCCGGCGCGTTCGGCGACCGCTTCGGCGCCCGGCGCGCGTTCCAGTGGGGCATGGCGATCTTCGGCGCGGCCTCCATCGCCTGCGCGGCGGCGCCGGGCATCGTGGCGCTGGACGCCGCGCGCGTGCTGCAGGGCTTCGGCGCGGCGATCATGCTGCCCAATTCGCTGGCGCTGCTGAACCACGCCCTGGCCCACGATCCGGCCCGGCGCGCGCACGGCATCGGCTGGTGGACGGCCGCCGGATCGATCTCGATCGCGCTGGGGCCGGTGCTGGGCGGGCTGCTGGTGGCCGGCATCGGCTGGCGCGCGATCTTCTGGGTCAACGTACCGCTGTGCGTGCTGGGCGGCTGGCTGTCCACGCGCCTGGACGAGACGCCCGCGGGCGGGGCGAAGAAGCCGCTGGACATCGCCGGGCAGGTGCTGGCCACGCTGGCGCTCGCCGCGTTGATCGCCACGCTCATCGAGTCGCGCGCGCTCGGCTTGTCCGACGCGCGGATAGGGGTCGGCGCGGTGGCCACGCTCGCGCTTGCGGCCGCGCTGTGGTTCGCGGAACGGCGCGCGGCCGCGCCGGTGATCGCGGGCGACCTGTTCGCGCTGCGCGACTTCCGCGGCGCCGTCTTCTTCGGCACGGTGGTCAACGGCACCTACTATGGCGCCATCTTCGTCATCGCGCTGTTCCTGCAGGGCGCGCGCCACTTCACGCCGATGCAGGCCGGCCTCGCGTTCCTGCCGCTGACCGCGGGCTTCTTCCTGTCCAACGTGCTCAGCGGACGCGCCATCGGCCGCTTCGGCACGCGCAAGCCGATGATCGCGGGCGCGCTGGTGGACCTCGCCGGCTTCGGCGTGCTGGCGCTCGCGTCCACCACGTCCAGCCTGGCGCCGATGCTCGTCGGCTTCCTGCTGATCCCCACCGGCATGGGCCTCGCGGTGCCCGCGATGACGACGACCGTGCTGGCGTCGGTGGACAGGAGCCGCTCGTCGCTGGCCGCGGCCATCCTCAACACTGCGCGCCAGGCCGCCGGCGCCATCGGCGTGGCGGTGTTCGGCGCGCTGGCGCACGGCGACGCCGAGCAGGCGGGCGCGGGGCTGCGCATCACCTGCGTCGTCTCGATGGCGGCGCTGGCCTGCGCGGCGATCGCGGCCGCGCGGCTCAAGGGCGTGCCGCCGCACGCCTGAATCACTCGGCGCCGTCGTCCTCCGTGACCAGCGCATCGGCCCGCTGCGGCGCCGCCTCGGGGTCGGTCTCCTCGCCCAGGAAGCCGCCGCTCTGGTGTGCCCACAGGCGCGCGTAGAGGCCACCGCGGGCCAGCAGCGAGCGGTGGTCGCCCTCCTCCACGATGCGGCCCTTGTCCAGCACCACGAGGCGATCCATGGCCGCGATGGTGGACAGCCGGTGCGCGATCGCGATGACGGTCTTGCCCTGCATCAGGCTGTACAGGCTCGCCTGGATCGCGGCCTCGACCTCGGAGTCGAGCGCGCTGGTGGCCTCGTCCAGCAGCAGGATGGGTGCGTCCTTGAGCATCACGCGGGCGATGGCGATGCGCTGGCGCTGGCCGCCCGAGAGCTTCACGCCGCGTTCGCCCACGTGCGCGTCGAAGCCCCTGCGGCCCTTGGCGTCGGCCAGCGCGGCGATGAACTCGGACGCCTCGGCCCGGCCGGCGGCCGCGATCATCTCGGCGTCGGTCGCGTCGGGCCGGCCGTAGAGGATGTTGTCGCGCACCGAGCGGTGCAACAGCGAGGTGTCCTGCGTGACCATGCCCACGTGCGCCCGCAGGCTGTTCTGCGTGACCCTGGACACGTCCTGCCCGTCGATCAGCAGCCGGCCCGACTCCACGTCGTAGAAGCGCAGCAGCAGGTTCACGAGCGTGGACTTGCCCGCGCCCGAACGTCCCACCAGGCCGATCTTCTCGCCCGGCCTGATGGTGAGCGAGAAGTGCTCGATCACCGGGCGCTTGCCGCCGTACGCGAAGCCGACGTCGTCGAACTTCACCTCGCCGCGCGGCACCGCCAGTTCGGGGGCGCCCGGCGCGTCCACGATGGTGTGCGGCCTCGACAAGGTGTTCATGCCGTCGGTGACGGTGCCGATGTTCTCGAACAGCGAGGCCAGCTCCCACATGATCCAGTGCGAGATGCCGTTCAGGCGCAACGCCATCGCGGTGGCCGCGGCGACCGCGCCCGGGCCCACGCGGCCTTGCGTCCACAGCCACAGCGTGACGCCGGCGGTGCTCATGATGAGGCCCATGCTCAGCACGTGGTTGACGATCTCGATGCCGGTGATGTAGCGGCCCTGCTGGTAGGCCGTGGTGATGAACTCCTGCATCGCCTGGCGCGCGTACGACGCCTCGCGGCGCGCGTGCGAGAACAGCTTGACCGTGGAGATGTTGGTGTAAGCGTCGGTGATGCGCCCCGTCATCAGCGAGCGCGCGTCGGCCTGCAGCGCGCCCACCTTGCCCAGGCGCGGCACGAACCAGCGCAGCGCCAGCGCGTACAGCGCCAGCCAGGCCAGGAACGGGCCCAGCAGCCACAGGTCGAACGCGCCCACCACGGCGATCATCGTGACGAAGTAGATGACCACGAAGACCAGGATGTCGGTGATCGTGGTGACGACGTCGCGCACGCCCAGCGCGGTCTGCATCACCTTGGCGGCCACGCGGCCGGCGAACTCGTCCTGGTAGAAGCTCATGCTCTGCGCGAGCATCATGCGGTGGAAGTTCCAGCGCAGCCGCATCGGGAAGTTGCCGAACAGCGTCTGGTACTTCAGGGTCGCCTGCACCGTGACCAGCAGCGGGCTGGCCGCCAGCAGCACCACGAGCAGGATCAGCGTGCCGTGCTCCCTCGCCCACAGCTGCGACGGCTCGACGTGGCTCAGCCAGTCGACCACGTGGCCCAGCACGGCGAACAACAGCGCCTCGAACGCGCCGATGATGGCGGTGAGCACCGTCATGCCCAGCACGAAGCGGCGCACGCCGGCCGAGCAGGCCCAGATGAACGGGAACACGCCCTTGGGGGGCGGCGGGGGCTCGTTGTCCGGATACGGATCGACGAGTCTTTCGAAGTAGCCAAACAAGCGAGGACTCCTGTGGTCGTGTGCGACGGCGGGCTGGCGCCGGACAGGCGCGGCGCGCAAACCCGCAAGGCTACGCGAAAACCAGGGCGCGCGTGACACATTGGGCACTCGACCCGCCGTCCGTTGCAGAACAACGGCGTGCAGCCGCCATCATTCTGGCGTTTCCGTTCGCGACGCCGGTGCTCGACACCGGCGCGCAGCACGGGACTGCACGCCACAACAAAGGCGGCCGGACGGGGGTTCGGGCCGCCAACCCTGCCCGAACGGCCATGGTCCACAACAGCGACATCGTCTACAGCGCCATCCAGCACATCGACCGGCTCATGCGCCGCGTCGTGCTGCTGATGTTCGGCGCCGGCGTGCTGTCGGTGCTGGCGATCTGGCACATGGAGGCGTCCGACGGCACGATGGACGAGATCGACCGCGTGGGCTATCCCGCGATGGTGCTCGTGTTCTCCGCCAGCTTCCTGGCGTTGTGGCGCTTCCCCAAGGTGCTGGCCTGGGTGCGCTGGATCGGCTTCCTGAGCCTCACGCTGGCGCTGCTGACGGACCTGTGGCACCAGATGCACGTGCCCGGCCCGCTGCTGGGCAGCTACGGCTCGCTGACGCTGTGGAACTGGCTGCCGCTGTGCTACGCGATGGCGTTCTTCATGCTGGAGACGCGCCACGCCTTCGTCGGGGCCGCGTCCATCCTCGCCTTCTTCGGCCTGTGCACGCTGATCCGCGGCGGCGCGGGCACGCCCTACGCGATGTCGGATCGCGCGCTGATGATCAACACGCTGATCTCCCATGCGGTGCTGGTGGTGTGCCTGACCGGCATGGTGTGGCTCAAGCACGTGGTGACGGTACAGGGCGAGCAGGCGTCGCGACTGAACCGGCTGGCCGCCACCGACCCGCTCACCGGCCTGGCCAACCGCCGCCTCACCCTGCAGCAGCTGGACCAGCTGGTGCGCGACGCCCGGCTGGACCTGGCGCCGGTGCTGCTGCTGTGCGACCTCGACCACTTCAAGCAGATCAACGACGGCTGGGGCCACGCGATGGGCGACCAGGTGCTGGTGGCCGTCGCGGGCGCGCTGCGCGCGAGCACGCGCGACGCCGACACGGTGGCCCGATGGGGCGGCGAGGAGTTCCTGGTGGTGCTGCCCGTCACCCGCGACTTCGACGCCACCGACCTGGCCGAACGCCTGCGCCTGCGCGTGGAGGCGCTGCAGGTGGCCGACCGCCACCAGTGCCCGGTGCCGGTGACGCTGAGCATCGGCATCGCCAGGCTGTGCGCGGGCGAGACGGGCTCCAGCTGGCTCAAGCGCGCCGACGAGGCGCTCTACCGCGCCAAGGCCGACGGCCGCAACTGCTGCCGGCTGGCCGAATCTCCGGAGGTCCGGGAACCTACGGCGAGCCGGCCTTGAAGGTGTCGCACTGCTCGATCTGCCCCGTCTCGTAGCCCTGCTTGAACCAGTGCACGCGCTGCGCGCTGGTGCCGTGGGTGAAGGTGTCGGGCTGGACGGTGCCGCTGGCCTTGCGTTGCAGCGTGTCGTCGCCGATCTGCGTGGCGGCGTTGAGGGCCGACTCGATGTCGCCGGCCTCGATGATGTTCTTGGTGGCCTGCGCCCGGTTGGCCCAGAGGCCGGCGAAGCAGTCGGCCTGCAGCTCCAGCCGCACCGACAGCGCGTTGGAGCGCACCTCGCTGGAACTGCGGCGCGCGGCGTCCACCTTGTCGGAGATGCCCAGCAGCTTCTGCACGTGGTGGCCCACCTCGTGCGCGACCACGTAGGCCTGCGCGAAGTCGCCGGGCGCGCCGAGCTTGGTTCGCAGCAGGTCGTAGAAGCTCAGGTCGATGTAGACCTTCTCGTCGCCGGGGCAGTAGAACGGCCCGGTGGCCGCGTCGCCGCGGCCGCAGGCGGTGGGCGTGGCGTTGCGGAACAGCACCAGCCTGGGATCGCGGTAGGTGCCGCCGCGCTCCTTGAACACGGCTGTCCACACGTCCTCGGTGTCGGCCAGCACCGTCTTGACGAAGTGCACGCGCTGCTCCTCCTCCGGCGAGTGCACGGCGCGCTGGGCGGGCGCCTGGACGGGCGCGGTGTGCTGCACCGGCACGCCCCCGCCGCTGAGCAGGCCCAGGATGGTGAGCGGGTTGATGCCCAGGACCCAGCCGCCGATCAGCGCGATGGCGATCGTGCCGATGCCGATGTGGCGCACGCCGAAGCCGCCGAAGCCCGACCCGCCGCCGCCGCCGCCGTCGCCTCCCTGGTCGCGCAGGTCCTCGACGTTGTCGCTCTCGCGCTGGCCTTCCCATTTCATCGTCTGCTCCTTGGCGCCCGGTCGGGACGCGAGCCGCCATTGTCGGCCCGGCGCGGGGACTTGTCGGCCGGGGTTCTACTGCAGCCCGCCGCTGGCGCCTGGAAACTTGTGCGCGTACTTGGCGATCCACTCGCCGGCCGCCTCTTCGGAGCTGAGCTCCCGGCCTTCCGCGCGGGCGATCGAGCGCCGGTAGTCCTCGATGTAGCAGATCTGCGCCACCATGCGGGCGCGGAACACGTCCTCGGGGTCGAGGAAGCTCACGCCCACCTCGTGGCCGGCGCCGTCGCGCCGCGGCCGGCACCAGGCCACGCGGGCGCGCGCCTCGAACGCCGGCTCCACGTAGGCGATGCGCACCTCGATGAGCGAACCCGTCTCCACGGGCACCTCGGAGTGCACCGCCAGGCCGCCCAGGCTGATGTCCTGGGTCTGGAAGGCCGCCGCGGGGCCGCGCAGGTCGGTTCGGATCTCGATCGGAACGTCGAGCGGATGCCGGATGAACTGCCTCATGCCTGAAACTTCCTGGGATGCTCGACTGCAATCCCGTCTCGGGCCGGCAGTCGAATTGGGTCGACTCGGGGCATCACCCCCGCATTCCCGATAGTTGTACAGATGTTCGCGCCGCGATGGGTGGATTCGAACGTGGGATGCGGCCCAGATCCGGCGTTCACCGGGCATGCCGGATGAAAAAAGGCTCCCGAAGGAGCCCTCGCGGACGGTCGAACTCACTTGCCTTGCGCAGCACCGCCGCTGAGGTAGTCCCTCTTGCCGATCTCCACGCCACCGTGGCGCAGCAGCGCGTAGGCCGTCGTGATGTGGAAGTAGATGTTCGGGTTGGCCCACTGCAGCAGGTAGGGCGCGCCCTTGAACTCGAGCTTGCGGTCGCGTTGCTGCAGCACGATGTCGCGCTCGGCCGCGCCCTCGAACTGGCTTTCCGTGAGCGTGTCGAGGAAGGCGATCGTCTTGTCGATGCGCGCCTGCAGCTCGGGGAAGGTCTTCTCGTTGTCCTCGAACTTCGGGATCTCGGCGCCCGCCAGGCGGCCGGCAGCGCCCTTGACGTTGTCGGTGGCGATCTGTACCTGCGCCGTGAACGGCAGCATGTCGGGATACAGGCGCGACGCCAGCAAGGCGTTCGGGTCGATCTTCTTCGCTTCGCAGTGCGCTTCGGCCTTGGCCATCACGGCCTGCAGGTTCTTCAGCATCGAGCGGAACGGGGGCACGGTGGCGGTGTACATGGACAGGGACATGACGGTCTCCGGATCATTGAGGCGGGGTGGACGGGGAAGGCGAATTAGAGCGCAGCCCGTCAGTTCCTGCAGGCGTCCGGGCGACAACCCTTTTCCGCGGCGCGGGACGCCACTACCATCGCCCGATGGCCGCCCTCCGGATCCGCCTCGCCGCCCTGCTCGCCCTGCAACTGGCCGCCGCGGGCGCGCACGCCCAGGCCTCCGGCGCCGCGTCCGCCCCTGCCGAGCGCCGCAACTGGTTCGACGACCCGTTCGTCGCGGCCACGCAGGGCCTGCCCGGCTGCCCCGTGCCCGACGCGCCGCTGCTCACCGAGGCCGCCATGCAGCGCGAGGCACACTACCGGGCCGAGCGCGGCACGAGTTGCTACCAGTCGGGACGCTGCCGTCTGCCCAACGCCTACCTCTACGACAAGGAGATCGCGCCGCGCGTGGTGCAGGCGATCCAGGTCGCGGGCAAGTTCGCCGACACCTCGGTGTGGGTGGAGGGCCAGCGGCGCTGGGTGTGGCTCAAGGGCTGCGTGTCGACGCCCGCGCAGGCGGCGGAGCTCGAACGCATCGTGCGGCTCGTCGACGACGTGGAGGCGGTGATCCCGCAGTTGATCGTGGGCACCACGATGCCGGCCGGCGCGCCGGTGTATCGGCTGCCGCCTTGAGCTTCTACTTCTTCGGCGCCTGCCAGACCCGCACGTAGTCCACCTCCATCGTCACCGGAAAGATGCGGTCGTCCACCGGACCGCCGAGATCGCCGCCGACGGCCACGTTGAGGATCAGGAACTGCGGCGCGTCGAAGGGCCAGGCGCGCGCGGCGCCGGCGGCGCCCACGTCCAGGCGCGGGTAGACGAGGTGCTCGACGCCGTCGATGCCGAAGGTGATGTCGCGCTCGGTCCACAGCATCTGGTAGCGGTGGAACGCGCCGCAGGTGTCGGGCACCGTCACCGCGGCGCCCACGCCGTGCGCGCCGCTGCCGGCCAGCGTGTGGATCGTGCTCATCACGCGGCCCGGGCGGCGGCCGATGTGCTCCATGATGTCCAGCTCGCCGTTGGCCGGCCAGTCGCCCTGCGTGCCCAGCATCCAGATCGCGGGCCAGGTGCCCAGGCCGCAGGGCAGCCTGGCGCGGATCTCGAAGAAGCCGTAGGTCCACTCGGCCAGGCCGCGCGTGAGCAGGCGCGCCGACGTGTACTGCTGGCCGCCCCAGTCGGGCGCGGACGACAGCGCCTCCTTGCGCGCCGTGATCAGCAGCCGGCCGCCGCGGACGACCGCGTTCTCCGCGCGCGGCGCCGCGTAGTACTGCGCCTCGTGGTTGAACCAGCCGGGCTTGTTGAAGTGCGTGTCGTTGGCCCACTTCTTCGGGTCGGGCAGGCCATCGACGTCGAACTCGTCGTGCCAGGTCATCGCCCAGCCCTCCGGCGGCCGCAGCCGTTCGGCCGGCGGCGGCGCGTCGGCGGCCGTCGCGCGGCCGCACGCGAACGCCAGCAGCCCCGCGGCGAGCGCGCGGCGCATCATCCGATCCGCCGGCCGCCGCCGTCGAAGGCCAGCACATGGCCGGCGTCGGGCACGATGCCCACAGTCGCGCCCGCGCCCAGGTGCGCGTGGCCCGCGTCCACCTTGGCGTGCATCAGCTCGGTGACGCCGTCCACGCGCAGGTGCAGGATGGACACGTCGCCCAGGTGCTCGGCCATCGCCACGGTGGCGGGCACGCCCGTGCCGAGCGCGCCCACGCGCAGGTGTTCCGAGCGCACGCCCGCGCGGCGCGCCTGCGGGTTCGGCACTGGCAGCAGCAGCGACCACAGCGCGCGGTGCACCGGCGTGGCGTCCAGCGACGGCTGGTCGACGAGGTTGATGCGCGGCGCCCCGAGGAAGGCGGCGACGAACTCGTTGCCGGGCGCGTTGTACAGCGACAGCGGCGCGCCCAGCTGCTCGATGCGGCCCTGGTTGAACACGGCGATGCGCGTGCCCATGGTCATCGCCTCGACCTGGTCGTGCGTGACGTAGATCATCGTGGTGCCCAGCTCGCGGTGCAGGCGCGACAGCTCGATGCGCATGTTCACGCGGAGCGCGGCATCGAGGTTGGACAAGGGCTCGTCGAACAGGAACACGCGCGGCTTGCGCACGATGGCGCGGCCGATGGCCACGCGCTGGCGCTGGCCGCCCGAGAGCTCCCTGGGCATGCGCCCCAGCAGGTCGCCGATGCGCAGCACGTCGGCCGCGCGCCGGACCTGTTCGTCGCGCCCGGCCCGGCCGACGCCGGCCATCTTCAGCGCGAAGCCCATGTTCTCGGCCACGGTCATATGCGGATAGAGCGCGTAGCTCTGGAACACCATCGCGGCGCCGCGGTCGGACGGCCGCACGTCGTTGGCGCGCCGGCCGTCGATGACGAGGTCGCCGCCATCGATGGCCTCCAGGCCCGCGATCATGCGCAGCATCGTCGACTTGCCGCAGCCCGAAGGCCCGACGAAGACCAGGAACTCGCCGTCGTCCACCTCGAGGTCGACGCCCTTGATGACGTCGACGCTGCCGAAGGACTTGCGCACGCCGCGCAGGCTGACGCGTCCCATGCTCAGGCCCCCGCCTTGCGCAGCGCGCGGCACCGGGCCACCAGGTCGCGGTACCACAGCCCGCTGTCCTTGGGCGTGCGCACCAGCGTGTCGTAGTCGACGTGGACGATGCCGAAGCGCTTGGCGTAGCCGCTGGACCACTCGAAGTTGTCCAGCAGGCTCCACACCATGTAGCCGGCCATGGGCACGCCCGCGGCCAGCGCCTCGCCCACCGCGTTGATGTGGGTGGCGAGATAGTCGGTGCGGTCGGCGTCGTGCACCCGGCCGCCGGCGTCCACGTCCACGTCGGGGAACGCGCCGCCGTTCTCGGTGACGTAGGTGGGCGGCAGCGTGTACTCGCGATGCAGCGTGAGCAGCAGATCGCGCAGGCCGTCGGGGTAGATCTCCCAGCCCATGTCGGTCTTCGGGTACGGCTTGTCCCTGGCCTCGACCGGGCCGGCGGCGCTGGACAGCGCGCGCGAGTAGTAGTTGATGCCCAGGTAGTCGAGCGGCGTGGCGATGACCTCCATGTCGCCGGGCGCGATCACCGGCGCGTCGGCGCCGAGCTCGGCGAGGACCTCGGCCGGATAGCTGCCCTTGAACACCGGGTCGGCGTACCAGCGGCGGCCGCGGGCGTCGTCGAGCCGGGCCTTGGCGTGATCGGCCGGCGAATCGGTGAGCGGCATCTGGTGGGCCATGTTCAGCACCAGCCCCAGCTTGGCCGTGGCGCCCTCGGCGCGCAGCGCGCGCAGCGCCAGGCCGTGGCTGAGCAGCAGGTGGTGCGCCACCTGGTTGGCGACGCGGCGCGACTTGATGCCCGGCGCGAACGTGCCCTCCTCGTTGCCCAGCACCGCCACGACCCAGGGCTCGTTGTGCGTGGTGATCGCGGCCAGGCGATCGCCCAGGCGGCGCTGGATGCCCAGCGCGTAGTCCACGAAGCGGTGCACGGTGTCGCGCGATTCCCAGCCGCCCTTGTCCTGCAGCGCCTGCGGCAGGTCCCAGTGGTTGAGGGTGAGGTGCGGCGCGAGGCCGCGGGCCAGCAGGCCGTCGACGAGCCGGTCGTAGAACGCCAGGCCCTTCTCGTTCCAGGCGCCCTCTCCCAGCGGCTGCACGCGCGGCCAGGCCACGGAGAAGCGGTACAGATCCACGCCCAGGCCGGCGATCAGGTCGAGGTCGGTGGCCAGCCGGTGGTAGTGGTCGCAGGCCACGTCGCCGTTGCTCGCGTCGGCGATCACGCCCGGCACGCGGCAGAAGCGATCCCAGATCGATTCGCCCTTGCCGTCCTCGAAGGCGGCGCCCTCGATCTGGAAGGCGCTCGTGGCCACGCCCCAGACGAAATCGGGCGGGAACTGGCGGGAAAGGTCTTGGATGTCGGGCATGGCGTTCTTGGTAACTGACTCGGGGGGCCTCGTGGGCTCTTACTTCACGGCGCCGGAGGTGAGGCCGGCGATGAGTTGACGCGACGAGATCGCGAAAAGGACGATCAGCGGGATCGTGGCGATGGCGGAGCCGCACATCAGCGCGCCCCACTCGGTGTTCATCGTGGATTGCAGGCCGCGAAGCGCGAGCGGCAGCGTGTAGTTGGGCAGGCTGCGCATCACCACCAGCGGGTTGATGAAGTTGTTCCAGCTCTGGATGAACGTGATCAGCGCGAGCGTGCCCAGCGCGGGCTTCATCAGCGGCAGCACGATGCGCCAGTAGATGGAGAACTCGCCGCAGCCGTCCATGCGCGCGGCCTCCACCAGCTCCCTGGGCACGGCCGACGAGGCGAACTGGCGCATCAGGAAGATGCCGAACGCGCTGGCCGCGCCGGGGACGTACAGCGCGCGCTGCTGGTCGATCCAGCCGAGGGCGTCCATGATCATGAACATCGGGATCATGTTCATGAACGAGGGCAGCAGCATCGTGGCCATCACCAGGCCGAACAGCGGCTTCTTGAAGCGGAACTCCATCAGCGCGAACGCGTAGCCGGCCATGGAGCAGAACAGCAGCGTCAGCACGGTGGCCATCAACGCCACGTAGATGCTCCAGCCGAGGTTGCGCCAGAACGGGATGCGCTCGGTCAGCAGCCTGAAGTTGGCGAGCAGGTCGTCGCCGAACCACATCGGCGGCGGCAGGTTGTAGATCTCGCTGCGCGAATGCGTCGCGAAGACGAACATGAACCAGAACGGCGCGAGCATGAACAGCGCGCCGACGGCGACGAACAGGTAGGCCGTCCAGCGCGCGGTGCGCGCGCCGGCGGAGCCGTGGCCGATGGCGGCGGCGCTCATAAGGCTACCCTCCGCCTGACGGCTGCGGTGCGAGCGCCTTCGGGCGGCCGGGCGGCGCTCATGCCATTCCCTTTCGCGTGCGGAAGGCGAGGTTCGTGATCCACGTGAGCAGGGCCACCACCACGAACAGCAGCCACGACATCGCGCTCGCGCCGCCGAAGTCGTTGAAGTCGAAGGCCTCGCGGAACAGGTACACGGCCGACGTCATCGCCGCCTGCTGCGGGCCGCCCTTGCCGCCGGTCAGGATGAACGGCTCCTCGAACAGCTGCAGGCCGCCGATGACGCTCAGCGTGACGCCGAAGAAGATCATCGGCTTGATGCTGGGCAGCGTGACGTGGAAGAACTGCTTCCAGCGGCTCGCGCCGTCCAGCGTGGCGGCTTCGTACAACTCGCCGGGGATGGTCTGCATCGCGGCGAGGTACAGCACCGTGTTGAAGCCCACGTAGCGCCAGAACACGATGAACGCGATCGCCGGCTTGATGTGCTGCGCGTTCGTGAGCCAGTCGGTGTGCGGCAGGCCGAACAGCTGGCCGAGCGCCGCGTTGATCATCCCGTAGTCCTGCGAGAACAGCGACTTGAACATGATGGCGATGGCCACCGTCGACGTGATGTAGGGCAGGAAGTAGACGGCCATCACGCCGTCGCGCAGCCGCTTGAACGAGGTGTGGATGAACGCGGCCAGCGGGATGGCGACCAGGTGCTGCGGCACGCCCGAGGCGATGGCGAGCCACAGCGTGTTGCGCAGCGACATCCAGAACCAGCCGTCCTTGATCGCGAACGTGAAGTTGGCCAGCCCGACGAACTCCATCGCGCGCAGGCCGCCGGTGGGCTCCCACGACTGGAACGCAAGGTACAGCGAGAAGCACAGCGGGAACAGGCTGAAGACGACGAACAGCAGCACGAACGGGCTGATGAAGACGTAGGGCGCCCACTTGGGCGACAGGCGGAGGAAGCTGGGCAATCTCACGTCAGCGCCGCCTGGCCGCCCCCGCAGGGGCAGCGAAAGAATTGAGCGTGGGGGTCGTCATGGTCAGCGCTTCGCGCGCAGTTCGAGGAGCCTGGCCACGTCGGCCAGCGCCTGCCGGATGTCCTTGCCGTCGTCGAGCACGTCGTCGAGCTCGGCGTTGACGGCGTCCTCGGCGAAGTTGCTCTGCTTGTGCACGGCGGTGGCCGTGATGTGGCGCGCGGCCTCGCGCCAGATCACGCGGGCGCGCTCGCCGCCCAGGAAGGCCTGCGGCTGCTCGATGAACGGGTCGTCCTGCGCGGCCAGCAGCGCGGGGAACGCATCCTGCGTCTTCAGCGCGGCGAGCTGGCGGGCGGGGTCGAGCGTCATCATCTCGATCAGCTCCCAGGCCAGCGCCTTGTTCTCCGGGTCGGAGTCGCGCGGGATCGCGTAATACGTGCCGCCGTACGAGACCCACGTGCCCTCGGGCAGCTGCGCGGCGCGCCACAGGCCCGCGGTGGTGGGCGCCACCCAGTTGGCCATCTGGCCCACCATCCACGAGCCGCCCAGCTCGGTGGCCGTCTGGCCGCGGCGGAAGGCCTCGGCCCATTCGTTGGACCAGGTGTCGAGGCGGCCGTCGAGGTGGTTGCGCCGCACGCGCAGCGCGATCTCGAAGGCGCGATGGAAGCGCGGCGTGTCCACCAGCACGTTGGAATCGCTGTCGAAGTAGATGCCCTGGCCCTTCTTGAGGCCGCTGCGGATCATCAGGTCCTTGAGCGTCTTGACGTTGCCGATCAGGTTGGCGCCGGTGGCCCTCTTGATCTTCAGGCCGGCGTCGACGTAGGCGTCCCACGATGGCTGCAGGTCGGCCTCGGCCAGGCCCGCGCGCTCGAGCAGGTCCTTGCGATAGAGCATCGTGCCCGGGCCGATGTCGGTGGGCGCCGCCACCACCTGGCCGCGGCGGTTGGTGGCCTGGTCGTACGCATAGGCCACGTAGCGGTCGCGGTAGCGGCCGATGTCGTAGCGCGGCTGCAGCAGGTCGGACAGCCCGCCGCCCATCGAGAACTTGCCGACGTACGACGATTCCAGCGCCATCACGTCGGGCAGGTAGACGCCGGTGGACAGCGCCGTGGTCATGGCGGTGTGGTGGTCGTCGTACTGGCGCATGACGACGTTGATGGCGACATCGGGGTGGCGCCGGGCCCAGGACGGGATCGCGTCCTTGACGATCTGGTCGACCAGCGGGAACGCCGCCACCGTCAGCGTGCGGGCCGGCCTGGCGCGCGCCGAGGGGGCCACGGCGGCGGCCAGCCCCGCTGCCAGCACCGTGCGGCGCGTCGGCGAGCTGCGCACGCCGCGCAGGAAGTCGGGGCTGGAGCTCATCGGGCTCCGGCACGATGGCCCGCGGGCACGGAGCCGCGGGTGCACGGCGCAAGCGTCGTCAACATGGTTTGTCTCGAATGTTCTTGTCGGGGAGCGGAATCTGGTGTCACGCGCTTGAAAGCGCTTTCAGCATTGTTCAACGGAGAGCCCTCCCGCCGTTACAGCGTAAACCCGAGCATGGCGGCGCGCCAGCGTGCAGAGCGGGCGGACAAGGGCAGCACGGCACCGTCACGGCGTCATGCAAGCGCTTTCATGATAGCCGCTCATCCTTGGGTGCCAGGTCTTGCCTGGCAACACCGCTCGGCGCCGGGACTCGCGCGGCAAGTTGCCAGGCAAGACCTGGCACCAAGAGAGGTCAGCGCAGGACGCGGCGCGTCGACTCGCGGGCAACCAGCTCGGGCGGCGGCAGGTCGGCCGCCGGCTCGGTGCCCTTGAGCATCGCCAGCATCGCCGCGGCCGCCTCCGAGCCGATCTCGTAGACCGACTGGCGGATGGTGGTGAGCGGGGGCACCGAGAACTTGGCGGGCGCCAGGTCGTCGAAGCCCACCAGCGAGACGTCGTCGGGCACGCGCACGTTGCGCCGGTACAGGCCCAGCGCCGCGCCGATGGCCGTCTGGTCGTTGGCGGCGAAGATCGCGCTGAACGCCAGCCCGCTCTCCAGCAGCCGGTTGACGGCCAGCAGGCCGCCGGCCTCGGTGAAGTCGCCGGCGATCACCAGCGCGGGATCGAACGCGATGCCCGCGCGCTCCAGCGCGGCGCGGTAGCCGGCCTCGCGGTCGAGCGCGTCCTTGTGCAGCGGATCGCCGGCGATGAAGGCGATGCGGCGGTGGCCGCACTCGATCAGGTGCTGGGTGGCCAGCAGGCCGCCGGTGTGGTTGTCGAAGTCGATCGAGAAGATGCGCTCGGTGCGCAGCTCGCGCCCCACCACCACCATGGGCACCTGCTGCGAATAGGTCTGCAGGGACTCGTTGGACATGCGCCCGGCCAGCACGATCAGCCCATCGACGCGGCGCGACATCAGCGCCTCCATCGCCTTGTGCTCCTCGGCCTCGTGCCAGTGACCGCTGACGAAGATCGGGATGTAGCCGGCCACCTCGAGCCGATCCTCGATGCCGCGCAGCGCCTCGCCGTAGAACGGGCTGTTGATGGTCTGCGTGAGCACGCCCACGCTCAGCGTGCGTCCGCCGGCCAGGCCGCGCGCCACCGGGTTCGGCCGGAAGCCCAGCGTGCGGATGGCCTCGTCGATGGCCGCGCGCTTCTCGGGGCTCACCGTGGCGGTGCCGTTGAGGATGCGCGAGACGGTGCTGGGCGAGACGCCGGCCGCCTTGGCCACCATCCCGAGCGTCACCGATCCCGTGCCGGACGGCGTGGAGGCGGTGGCGGGAGAGCGTTTGCGGCGGGCGGGAGGCTGGGTCATCGGACGTCGCGGGTGGCTGGGTAAGACTCACGCAGTGTAGGCGTGACAGCGCTTTCGCGCATCCCGCCCTCGGGGGACGCTCGCGCGCGCCTCAGAGAACGGTTCGGCTGGCCATCGCCTCGAGCTCGCCCGGCGCCAGCACGCGCAGCGACGGCTCGCCCTCGTGCGTGGCCAGGCCGTGCATCTCGATGGACTTCTGCATGCGCATGATGCGCGTGAGGAAGGCCATGATCTCGGGCGTGATCACCTGGCCCGGCACCAGCACCGGGATGCCCGGCGGGTACGGCGTGATCTGGTCGCAGCACACGCGGCCGTCGAGCGCCGCGTTGGGCTGGCCCTGGTCGTCCAGCAGGGGGACGCGCTCGCCGTACTCGTAGAACGCGTCGCGCGGCAGGCAGGCCAGGCGCGAGAAGCGCGGCAGCTCGGGCATGCGCGCGCTGGCGCGCTCGGGACGGCGCTCCTTGGACAGGCGCAGCAGCGCGTCGAACAGCCGCGACACCTTGGAGCGGGTGGTGCCCACCGTCAACAGCAGCGTGAGCGTGTTGTGCGTGGACTTCTCCACCTGGATGTTGAAGCGCTCGAACAGCTCCTCGCGCAGCTCGTCCGAAGAGAAGCCCGACGCCGTGATGTCGATGGTGATCTTGGTGGGATCGAGGCGGATGCCGTCGTCGGCCAGTTCCTCGGGCAGCAGGTCGGCGAGCTCCAGCGCGCGGAACACGCCGGTGGCGTTGATCTTCTCGCGCAGCTCCTGCGCGTACTTCAGCGAGCGATCGAGCAGCCGGTAGCCCTCCATCACCGCCTGCTTGCGCGCCACGTCCAGGCTGGCGATCAGGTTGTACTGCGGGCTGGTCGACGCGTGCATGTTGAAGTTCTCGCGGAACAGGTGCTCGTCGAACAGCGGGTCGTTCACGTGGATCATGCTGGCCTGCGAGAAGGCCGACAGCACCTTGTGCGTGCTCTGCGTGCAGTAGTCGGCGCCGCTTTCCAGCGCGGTGGGGCGCAGCGCCGGATGGAAGCGCGCATGGCCGTACCAGGCCTCGTCGACGATCACCTTGATGCCCGCGGCGTGCGCTGCCTCGATGATGGGCTTGAGGTCGTAGCGCAGGCCGTCGTAGGTGCACGACGTGAGGATCAGCACGCGCGCATCCGGATGCTGCGCGATGGCGGCCAGCACCGTGGCACGCGGCACCGGGCCGAACAGGCCGTACTTGCGGTTGACCGACGAGTCGAGGTACACCGGCTGCGCGCCCGACAGGATCACGCCGTGGTGGACCGACTTGTGGCAGTTGCGATCGAGCAGCATCTTGTCGCCCGGCGCCAGCAGCGTCTGGAAGATCACCTTGTTGGCGGTGGACGTGCCGTTGGTGGCGAAGTAGGTCTTGCGCGCGCCGAAAGCCTGCGCGGCCAGGCGCTGGGCCTGCACGATGACGCCGGTGGGGTGCAGCAGCGAGTCGAGCATCTCCACCGACACCGACAGGTCGGCGCGCAGCAGGTTCTCGCCGGCGAAGTCGTAGAAGTCGCCCACCCACGGGCTGCCCTTGTACGAGTCGCCGCCCGCGTGGCCCGGCGTGTGCCAGCTGTCCTTGGCCATGCGCACGTAGTTCTTCAGCTCGTCGTAGAACGGCGTGGCCGACTTCTCGGCGATCTCGGCGGCCAGGATGCGGGCCCAGCCGTTGTAGTCGCGCTCGCCGCGGTAGAAGTAGCCGTGCACCACGTTGCTGGCGAGCTGTTCCAGCAGCAGCTTGTTCTCGTCGTCCTCCAGCGTCACGTACAGCGACAGCTCGGGGCGCAGCGCGATGATCTCCTGGGCCATGGCGGCGACGTCCTGGTGGCGCGCGGCGCCCTTGCCGGACTTCGCGGCGGGCGCGTGGTCGCCGTGGTCGATCAGCACGATCTGCACGTCGCCGTCGGCCTGCACCGCGGCGATGGCGGCGGCCGCGTCGGCGGCCGCGACGGCCAGCAGGTCGAACGGGTTGTCAAGCTTCTGCGCGGCCGCGTTGACGCCCGCCACCACCTCGTCGCGCCAGCCCGGATCGGCGCTCACCACCAGGACATGGCTCATCGGTTTCGTCGTCTTGTTCTCGGGCATCTCGTGATCTCTTTGGCAGCTGTTCCAGCAGACCTGGCATCGTAGAACACAACACGAAGTGGAAAATTCTGGCAAAATACGAGTTGACGCTGCGAATGCACTTCCAGAACGTCCTCCTGTCATAGGGAAGACATCCAGAAAGCGCGCTCGTCTCCGCTCATCCCCTCTGACCTTCTCAAGCCGGTCTGCTGCAAATCACTGATTCCGTCAGGGTTATCCCTGAACGAATCGCACGGTGACAAGCACTCGGAAACGGTTGTGGTCGGCGGCGATGCCGTCGCTACCAGACGTTTCCTGGGCAACAACCCCTCCGCTGGCCACCTTGGCCTCACGCGGTGGCAGCCCCGTTATCTTCTAACGCGACCTTATTGGTGCTGCCGAGCTCACATCTTTGGCAGGCAGCGCCGTGGCGCTCATTGCGTACTCGGGACAACCCCGAGCGCGCGGGTGACGCCGTGCTTGAAAGTGATCCATGAGTTTCGACCTCCAGCCCACCCTGGGCAACGAAGAACAACAACAAGACGCCCTGCAGACCGAAGCGCAAGCCACCGGCTTCGCCACCCTGGGCCTCGCCACCGAGATCCTGAGCTCCGTGACGGAAGCCGGCTACACCGAGCCGACCGACGTCCAGCTGCAGGCCATCCCCGCCGCCATCTCCGGCGTCGACCTGCTCGTGTCCTCGCGCACCGGCAGCGGCAAGACCGCGGCCTTCGTGCTGCCGGCGCTGCAGCGCGTGATCGAGGCGCGCCGCGACCCGGCCAAGAAGCGTGAACGCGGCCAGCCGAGCGGCCCGCGCGTGCTCGTGCTCGCGCCCACCCGCGAACTGGCCATGCAGGTCAGCAAGGCCTGCACCGTCTACGGCCGCAACGTGCAGGGCCTGCGCGTGGCCACCATCGTCGGCGGCGTGCCCTACCACGCCCAGCTCAAGGCCCTGCGCGGCCCGCTGGACATCCTGATCGCCACCCCCGGCCGCCTGATCGACCACATGGGCAGCGGCAAGGCCATGCTGTCGCAGGTCGAACTGCTGATCCTCGACGAAGCGGATCGCATGCTCGACATGGGCTTCATCGACGACATCCACCACGTCGCCAAGGAACTGTCGGCCGAGCGCCAGACGCTGATGTTCTCCGCCACCTTCGACGGCACCGTCGGCGGCCTGGCCAAGGAACTGACGCACGACGCGCAGCGCATCCGCGTCTCGGCGCCCACCGAGCAGCACGCGCAGATCGAGCAGC
Source organism: Betaproteobacteria bacterium (assembly GCA_013289985.1). Taxonomy (GTDB): domain Bacteria; phylum Pseudomonadota; class Gammaproteobacteria; order Burkholderiales; family Burkholderiaceae_C; genus Scleromatobacter. Next base: position 83,253 of record JABCYW010000003.1, read on the forward strand.
GCCTGCACTGGGCCGACAACCGCAAGCACCGCGACGACCTGCTCGACCAGCTGCTGACCGACCGCGACATGGACCAGGCCGTGGTCTTCACGAGCACCCAGCGCGACGCCGACGAACTGGCGGACCGCCTGCAGCAGATCGGCCACTCGGTCGCCGCGCTGCACGGCGGCATGCCGCAAGGCCGCCGCAACCGCGTGCTGGGCGCGCTGCGCAGCCGCCAGTTGCGCGTGCTGATCGCCACCGACGTCGCCGCGCGCGGCATCGACGTGCCCACGATCACCCACGTCATCAACTACGGCCTGCCGATGAAGGCCGAAGACCACGTGCACCGCATCGGCCGCACCGGCCGTGCCGGCCGCTCGGGCCTGGCCATCACCATCGCCGAGCGCCGCGACATCCCGATGATCCGCCGCATCGAGCGCTTCACCGGCAACAACCTGCCCGTGTCCGTCGTTGCCGGCCTCGAGCCGCGCATGCAGGCTCCGGCCGCGCAGCGTCCGGGCAGCGGCCGCTTCGACGAAGAGCGCTCGTTCGGCGGCCATCGCCCGAGCTTCGGCGGCAACCGCGGCGGCTTCAACGGCCCGCGCGGCGGCGACCGTCCGGGCTACGGCCCGCGTCCGGGCTTCGGCGGCGATCGCCCCAACTTCGGTGGCGACCGCGGCCATGGCGGCGAGCGCCCGCAGTTCAACCGCGAAGGCGGCGAGAACCGCGGCTTCGCGGGCGACCGTCCGGCCTTCAACGGCCCGCGCGGCGACTACCGTGGCCAGCGCCCCGACAACCGCGGCCCGGCGCACCCGTTCCAGGGCGGCGCCCCGCGCGAAGGCGGCGATCGTCCCGCGTTCAACCGCGAAGGCGGCGACCGTCCCCAGTTCAACCGCCCCGGCGGCGACCGTCCGGCGTTCAACCGTGAGGGCGGCGATCGTCCCTTCGCGCGTCCGCAGGGCGATCGTCCGGCGTTCGGCGAACGTCCGTCGTTCGGCCCGAAGCGCAGCGGTCCCGGCGGCCCGGGCCCCGGCTCGCGCAATCGCACGCCGCGCTGAGCGTGACGCGCGCCCCGGCGCGCTGACCTGATGGCACGAATGGCCGCCCCGCAACGGGCGGCCATTTTTCATGGGGCGTGGCCTTGCCGGAGGGGTCTGGCTCTTCTTTCATCCGCGCCAGCACTTTCATCGAGGAGTCCAGGCCGCTCGCGGATGCAAGAAGTGCCTGACCCCTTGGTCATCGATCCTCGCCCGATGCCCTCGCCGCGTTGCGCGCGCGGTTGTCCCGCGTGCGCTGCTTCATCTCGGTCACGTGCCGCCGTCGCTGGAACGGGTCGTCGTTCTCGCGGTTGGCCTCGCGCAGCAGCTTCTGGAAGCTCAGCAGCCGCGCCGGCGCCACCTGTTCGCGCACCGCGCAGCCCGGCTCGCGCGCATGGCGGCAGTTGCGGTAGCGGCATCGCAGCGCGAACGTGCCGATCTCGGGGAACGCGTCGTTGAGCGTGTCCGGATCGGCGTCCAGCCACAGCTGCCGCAGGCCCGGCGTGTCGATGAGGCAGGCGCCGCCGGCGGTGCGGTGCAGCGTGCGCACGGTGGTCGTATGCTGGCCGCGCTCGTCGCCGGCACGCACCGCGTGGGTGGTCGCGCCCGCCCCGGTCAGCGTGTTGGTGAGCGTGGTCTTGCCGGCGCCGCTGGAGCCCAGCGTCACCAGCGTCGAGCCGCGCGCGAGCCAGGGCGCCAGCGCCTGCGCGGCGGCCGGCGAGCGGCCGTCGATCGCCAGCACCGCGATGTCGTCGCGCGCGTCGCCCAGGTGCGCGCGCACGCGGGCGACGGCCGCGTCCGGATCGGCGCACGCGTCGGCCTTGGTGAGCACCACCACCACGCGCGCGTCGGCCGAATGCGCCAGCACGAGGAAGCGGTCGAGGCGGCGCAGGTTGAAGTCGCTGTCCAGGCCCATCACGATGAACGCGGTGTCGATGTTGGCCACCAGGCCCTGGCGGCCGCCGGCCGGGTCGCGCCGCGTCAGGCGGTTGCGCGCGGGCAGGCGCGCGACCGCCCAGCCGCGGTCGTGGTCGGAGGCCGCCGGCCGCCACCACACCCAGTCGCCGACGACCAGTTGGTCGCGCCCGCGATCGAGCACCGCTCGCAAGGCGGCTGCGGGGACCACGGCGTGGGCGTCGGCGCCGTCGTCCACCACCAGGTGGTCGCGCTGGATCTCGACGACACGCGCGAGCCGCGTGCCCCCCGGCCGGGCGTGCGCGAGCGCCGCCTGCACCGTGGCGTGGGAAAGTCCGATGTCGCGCAGCGCGCGAAGATCGAGGGAGTCTTGCATTTGGATTCGTTCCGGACGCGCCGCGGAGACGATGTCGTCGACGCGGCAGCCTCGCTCGCGCCGCGCGCGAACGAAGAAGGGCCTTGCACGGTCAAGGCCGGCGATGGAGATGTGGGCGTCGGAACCGGAGGCAGTCGGCGCAGGCCGCGGCGGGCTCGTCTTCGAGCACGGGGCCTGGCACCGGAGGCGCGCCAGGGATCGCGAGGATCAGTGGCGGGACACCTTCGACAACCGTGACGGCACGGCGGTCGACGCGCTGGCGATGTGAGTATCCATGTCGGCCTCCTGCAGGTGGAACGGTTGAAGGGAGCCGCGACTTTGCGCCCGCACCATCGACCTGTCAAGACCGCGCGCCCGCATGGCGGCGCGCGCGCCACACGGCCACAATCGCCGCACTTCACGACCTGACCGGATCCTCGCCATGCGCCCTGTCCTGCTCGCCTGCGCTCTCTCGCTGCCCGCCTTCCACGCCGCCGCCGCCACGCTGCCGTCGGCCGCCGACCTGGCCGCCGCCGCGGCCGAGGTCAGGGCCGCGGAGACCGCGTTCGCCAAGACCATGGCCGACCGCCGGCTCGACCGCTTCACCGAGTTCGTGGCCGAGGACGCCGTCTTCAACGGCAACAAGCCGCACATCGGCCGCGCGGCCGTGGTGGAGACCTGGAAGGGCTTCTTCGACGGCCCGCAGGCGCCGTTCAGCTGGGCGCCCGACGCCGTCGCGGCCACCGCCGACGGCCGCCATGCCGTCTCCACCGGCCTCGCGCGCGACCCGGCCGGCAAGGTGATCTCGCGCTTCACCACGATCTGGCGCAAGGACGGCGACGGGCGCTGGCGCGTCGTCGTCGACCAGGGCGTGGATGCGCCGGACTGCGCCAGGTAGCGGTCAGAACGTCACGTCTTCCGGCAACAGCCCGCGCTTGCGCAGCAGCGGCTCGATGGACGGCATGCGCCCGCGGAACGCCGCGTAGGCCTGCTGCGGCGCCACGCTGTCGCCCGCGCCGTAGATGCATTGGCGAAGACGCGCCGCCACCACCGGGTCGAACGCGCTGCCGGCCTCCTTGAAGGCATCGAACGCGTCGGCGTCCAGCACCTCGGCCCACAGGTACACGTAATACCCGGCGGCGTATGACGAGCCCGAGAACAGGTGCTGGAAGTGCAGCAGGCGGTGGTTGATGCCCACCTCGGGCGGCAGGTTCAGGCGTGCCAGCGTGGCGGCCTCGAACTCGGGCAGGTCGGGCGGCGGTTCCTTGTCGGTGCGCGAGTGCACGGCCATGTCCACCAGCGCGCTGCCGGCGTAGCGCACGGTCTCGTAGGCCTGGCCCCAGCGGCGCGCCTCCTGCAGGCGGCGCACCAGCGTCTCGGGAATGGGTTCGCCGGTCTGCCAGTGGCGCGCGTGGCGCGCGATCACCTCGGGCTCCAGCAGCCAGTGCTCGAACAGCTGCGAGGGCAGCTCCACGAAGTCGCGCAGCACGTTGGTGCCCGACAGGCGCTGGTAGGTGACGTCGGACAGCAGCCCGTGCAGGCCGTGGCCGAACTCGTGGAACAGCGTGCGCGCGTCGTCGAAGGACAGCAGCGTGGGCTCGCCCGGCGCGCCCTTGGCGAAGTTGTTGTTGTTCATGATCACCGGCAGGTCCACCGAGCCGTTGCGGCCCTGCCAGCGCAGCGCGCTCATCCACGCGCCGGAACGCTTGGTCTGGCGCGCGAAGTTGTCGTGCAGGAAGATGCCGACCAGCCTGTCGCCATCGTGCACCTCGTACGGCACGACGTCCGGGTGGTAGACCGGGATCGCGTCGTTGCGCACCATGCGGATGCCGAACAGGCGCTGCGCGCAGTCGAACGCGGCCTGCACCATGCGATCGAGCGAGAAGTACGGCTTGACCTCGCCGTCGTCGAACGCGTAGCGCTGCTGGCGCACGCGCTCGGAGCCGAAGCGCCAGTCCCACGCGTTGTACGGGCCGGCCACGCCGGCGTCGCGCAATGCCTCGTGCACGGCGTGGCGCTCGTCCTGCAGCGCGGCCAGCGCGCGGGCGTAGACGTCGTCCAGCAGCGTGTTGACCGAGGCGATGCTGCCGGCCATGGTGTTGGCCAGCGCGTAGTCGGCATAGTTCGCGTGGCCGTGCATCCAGGCCTGCTCCTGGCGCAGGCGCAGGATGTCGCGGGCCACCTCGCGGTTGTCCGTCTCGCCTTCGTTCTGGCCGCGGCCCACCCACGCCGTCCAGGCTTTCTCGCGCAGGTCGCGCCGCGCGGAGAACGTGAGGAAGGGCACGATCAGCGAGCGCGAGAGCGTGACGACGTGCCGGCCCTCGCCCAGGCCGCGGTCGCTGGCGGCCTGGCGCGCGGAGGCGCGCACGAAGGGCGGCAGGCCGTCGAGCTCGGCGTCGGACAGCTCCAGCTGGAAGCCGGCCTCGTCGGCCAGCACGTTCTGCGCGAAGCGCGTGGTGAGCTGCGCGAGGCGTTCCATGATCTGCGCGTAGCGCGGCTGCTTGTCGGGCCCGAGGCGGGCGCCGGCGCGCACGAAGTCGACGTGCAGGCGCTCTACCAGGCGCAGCTGTTCCGGCAGCAGCGAGAGATCGTGGCGCTTCGCGTGCACCGCGTCGACTCGCGCGAACAGGCCGGCATGCATCATCACGGCGCTGTCGTGCGCGGCCAGCGGGCCGGCCAGCTCGCGCTGCACGGCCTGGATCTCGGGGGAGGTGTGCGACGCGGCGAGCGCGTGGAACGCGGCCTCGATGCGCGACAGCAGTCGGCCGCTGCGGTCGAACGCGGCCACCGTATTGTCGAAGCCGGCCGGCTCGGCGAGCGTCGCGATGGCCTCCACCTCGGCGCGCTGCGCCTGCATCGCCGCCACGAAGGCCGGCGCGAAATCGGCGGCGCGGATCTGGTCGAACGGCGGCAATGCGAAGGGCGTCGTCCAGTCGGCGAGCAGGGGATTTTGGGCGGTCATGGCGGTGGGTGGAGCTCTTGTTCGAAGGGTCTTTGAGGCGACGGGCACGTCCCGTGGCCGGGCGCCATGATGGCAGCACCCGCGCGCCGGGACATCGGGAAGGATACGGCCCCGCCCCACCTCCCCGTTCGCCGCGAGGAGATTCCGCCGGAAGTTTGCCCGGGAGAGAATGGCCGCATCCCTCCGCTGCGACCCCGTTCTCCCATGACCCAGACCTTTGCCGACACCGCCTCCGTCGATCCCGACCTGTGGCTGGAGGACGTGCTCGGCGACAACGCCCTTGCGTGGGTACGCGAGCGCAACGCGCAGTCGCGCAAGGCGCTCGAGGCCTGGCCGCTGTTCGGGCAGACGCGCGACCAGGTGCGCGCGATCCTCGACTCCAAGGAACAGATCCCCGACGTCGTGCGCCGCGGCGACTGGCTCTGGAACTTCTGGCGCGACGACGCGAACCCGCGCGGCCTGTGGCGCCGCACCACGCTGGCCGAGTACCGCAAGCCGCAGCCGGCCTGGGACGTGGTGATCGACCTCGACGCGCTCGCGAAGAGCGAGAACGAGAACTGGGTCTGGCACGGCACCAGCTGCCTCGCGCCGGCGTACGAGCGCTGCCTGGTGATGCTGTCGCGCGGCGGCTCCGACGCGCAGGTGGTGCGCGAGTTCGACATCGCGCAACGCCAGTTCGTCGCCGACGGCTTCACGCTGCCCGAGGCCAAGTCCAGCGTCGACTGGCTCGACGCGAACACGCTGCTGGTGGCCACCGACTTCGGCCCCGGCAGCCTCACCGATTCGGGCTACCCCAGCGTGGTCAAGCGCTGGTCGCGCGGCACGCCGCTGGCCAGCGCCACGACGATGTTCACCGGCGAGCACGCCGACGTCGCCTCGGGCATGCACGTGGACGACACGCCCGGCTTCGAGCGCACCACCTTCAGCCGGTCGCTCGATTTCTACACCTCGCGCATCTGGCTGCTGGAGAACGCCGACGCGGCGGGCAAGGCGCCCACGCTGGCGCCCATCGCCAAGCCAGACGACGCCAACCTGGGCTTCTGGCGCGACCGCGTGCTGATCGAGCTGCGCTCCGACTGGACGCTGGGCGACCGCACCTGGTCGCGCGGCTCGCTGCTGGTGGGCGACGCCGCCGCGTACCTGAAGGGCGAGCGCCGCCTGGAGGCCTTGTTCACGCCCACGGCCACGCGCTCGCTGGCCGGCTACGGCACGACGAAGACCAGGGTGATCCTCAACGTGCTGGACAACGTGGCCGGCCGCATCGAGGAGGCGACGCCCACGGCCGGCGGCTGGCAGCATCGCGCGGTCGATGCGCCCTTCCCCGGTTCGCTGCATACCCAGGAGCTGCACGACCCGCACGTGGCCGACGACCCGCTGGCCGAGGCCTACCTGCTCAGCTACACCGACTTCCTCACGCCCGACTCGCTGTACCTGGCCCACGCCGGCTCCGACCAACGAGAGCTGCTGAAGTCGCGCCCGCGGTTCTTCGACACCACGGGCATGCGCGTGGAGCAGAAGTTCGCCACCTCGAAGGACGGCACCAAGGTGCCTTACTTCGTCATCTGGCCCCAGGGCGCCACGCACGACGGCCGGAACCCGACGCTGCTGTATGGCTACGGCGGCTTCGAGATCTCGCTCACGCCGAGCTATTCCGGCAGCATCGGCAAGGCCTGGCACGAGCACGGCGGCGTCTGGGTCATCGCCAACATCCGCGGCGGCGGCGAGTACGGCCCGGCCTGGCACCAGGCCGCCGTCAAGGAGAACAAGGAGCGCAGCTACGATGACTTCGAGGCCGTGGCCGAGGACCTGATCGCCACCCGGGTGACCAGCCCGCGCCACCTGGGCATCGAGGGCGGCAGCAACGGCGGCCTGCTGGTGGGCGCCGTCGCGATGCGGCGCCCCGACCTCTTCAACGCCGTCAGCTGCCAGGTGCCGCTGCTGGACATGAAGCGCTACAACAAGCTGCTGGCCGGCGCGTCGTGGATGGCCGAGTACGGCAACCCCGACATCCCGGCCGAATGGGCCTGGATCTCGAAGTACAGCCCGTACCAGAACGTGCACCGCGACACGCGCTACCCGCCGATCTTCTTCACCACGTCCACCCGCGACGACCGCGTGCACCCGGGCCATGCCCGCAAGATGGCCGCGCGCATGATGGCCCAGGGCCACGAGGTGCTGTACTACGAGAACATCGAGGGCGGGCACGGCGGCGCGGCCGACAACGCGCAGCGCGCCGACATGACCGTCCTGCAGTTCGCCTTCCTGTGGCAAAAGTTGGGCAAGCAATGACCGTGGTCGTCACCCACGACGCCGCGCGCCAGCGCTTCGAGGCCACCGTCGACGGCCAGCTGTGCGTGGCCGACTACCAGCTGCGCGGCAACGTGGTCTGGATGACGCACACGGGCGTGCCGCCGGCGGTGGGCGGCCGCGGCATCGCGGCCGAACTGGTGCGCGTGGCGCTCGCGTGGGCCGCGGAGAAAGGCTACAAGGTCGAGCCCTCGTGCAGCTACGTGGAGGCGTACATGCGCCGCCGTCCGGAGACGCACAGGTTGCTGGCGCGTTAGCTCACCTGCCGTGCGGGCTCGCTGGCCGGCGCGTCGTCCACCCGCCGCGCATAGCGCTGCGCCAGCACCGCGCACACCATCAGCTGCATCTGGTGGAACAGCATCAGCGGCAGCACCGTGGCGCCCACCAGGTGGGCCGGGAACAGCACCTTGGCCATCGGGATGCCGCTGGCCAGGCTCTTCTTGGAGCCGCAGAACACGATGGTGATCTCGTCGGCCTTGTCGAACCCCAGGCGGCGCGCGAACCAGCCCGTGAGGAACAGCGCGATGCCCAGCAGCACCGAACAGACCACCAGCAGGCCGGCCAGCGCCAGCACGGGCACCTGCTTCCACAGGCCCTCGATGACGGCGGCGCTGAAGGCCGTGTAGACCACCAGCAGGATCGAGCCGCGGTCGACGAGCCCCAGGATCCGCTTGCGGCGATGGATCCAGCCGCTGATCCATGGCCGCGACAGGTGGCCCGCCACGAAGGGCAGCATCAGCTGCAGCAGGATGCGCACGATGGAGTCGAACGAGCTGGTGGCGGCCGCGCTGGGCAGCACCACCAGGCCCACCAGCACCGGCGTGACGAATACGCCCAGCATCGTCGACGCGGACGCGCTGCACACCGCGGCCGGGATGTTGCCACGCGCCATCGACGTGAACGCGATGGCCGACTGCACCGTGGCCGGCAGCACGCACAGGAACAGGATGCCGGTGTAGAGCGCCGGCGTCACGAGTGGCTGCAGCAGCGGCTTGAGCGCGACGCCCAGCACCGGGAACAGCACGAAGGTGCACGCGAACACGAGCAGGTGCAGGCGCCAGTGCGTGATGCCCGCGCGGATCGCGTCGCGCGACAGCTTGGCGCCGTGCAGGAAGAACAGCAGGCCGATGGCGAAGGTGGTGAAGCCGTCGAAGAACCGGGCCGCCACGCCCTGGGCGGGCAGCAGCGTGGCCAGCACCACGGTGGCCACCAGCATCAGCGTGAAATCGTCGGGGAGAAAGGCGGGGCGCTTCATGGACACGATTTCACCGCGTCCGTGCTCAAAAGAGAAATCGATTCATTCCATGGACTTATGATTCTGAATCATGAATGTCACCCTGCGCCAGCTCCGCGTCTTCCAGTCGGTGGCCCGCACGCGCAACTTCAGCCGCACCGGCGAGGCCGTGGGGCTGACGCAGCCGGCCGTCAGCCGCGCCATCCTCGACCTGGAACGCGGCCTAGGCCTGCGCCTGCTCGATCGCACCACGCGCGAGGTGGCGCTGACGGAGGCCGGGCGCTCGCTGGTGGCGCGGCTGGCCCGCGCCCTCGATGAACTCGACGCCACGCTGGCCGACGTGGCCGGCCTGGCCGACGCCGACGGCGGCAAGGTGCGCGTGGCCAGCAGTCCCACGCTGTCGGCCTACCTCATGCCGGCCTGCATCGCCACCTGCGCGCGCGCGGCGCCGCGCGTGCGCTTCCTGCTGCTCGACCGCATCCAGCAGGACGTGCTGGAGAGCGTGCGCGGCGGCGAGGTGGACTTCGGCGTGGTGGTGGAGCCGCCCGAGGTGGACGACCTGCACTGCGAGGCCATCCTGCACGATCCGTTCGTGCTGGTGACACCGATGTCGCATCGCCTCGCGCGGACCGCGAGCGTGCGCTGGAAGGCCCTGGCCGGCCAGCCGCTGGTGCTGCTCGACGCGGCCTCGGGCAGCCGCCGCTACGTCGACGACGCGCTGGCGCGGCACGGCGCGGACTGCAGGATCGAACAGGAGCTCTCGCACCCGACGACCGTGTTCCAGATGGTGGAGGCCGGCATCGGACTGACCGTGATGCCGCGCCTGGCGGTGCCGCCGGGCGGCCTGCCGGGCCTGGCCGTGCGGCCCCTGCTGCCGCGACTGGAGCGCACCGTGATGCTGGTGCGGCGACACGATCGCGCGCTGTCGCCGGTGGCCGAGCGGGTGTGGCGGATCGTGAGCGAGACGGTGCGCGGCGGCAAGCGCTAGCCGAGGTTCCCGTCATCCTGCGCGAGGTGGCACGATCCACGCCGGCAGACGACGCCTCGGCAGGGGTGGATTCCGCGACTGCGCGCGCAATGACAGCCGCGGGCGACGGTCAGGTCGGCGACGGGGATGCCGGCCCGGACGAACGTGTTGCTCATGCCGGCCTCCTTCAGGGTTTCGGGTTGGCCGCGTTTTCCTTGTCCTGCAGCAGGCGCCACATCACCTTGCCGGCGCCGGACTTGGGCAAGGTCTCGACGAATTCGACGATGCGTGGCGCCTTGTAGGCCGCCATGTTCTCGTGCGCCCACGCGACGATGTCGCGCTCCACGACCTGGCCGCGGGCCTCGGCGCGCAGCACCACGACGGCCTTGACCGTCTCGCCGCGGTAGGCGTCCTGCGCCGCGATGATGCAGGCCTCCTGCACGGCCGGGTGCTTGTACAGCAGCAATTCCACCTCCGAGGGCCACACCTTGAAGCCGCTCGCGTTGATCATGCGCTTCAGGCGATCGGTGATGAAGAAGTAGCCGTCGGCGTCCATGTGGCCCAGGTCGCCCGTGCGGAAGAAGCGCTTGCCCTCCACCTCGACGAACGCCACGGCGGTGGCCTCCGGGTTCTTCCAGTAGCCGCGGAACACCATCGGCCCGCGCGTGACGATCTCGCCCACCTCGCCCGGCGGCAGTTCCTTCAGCGTGACCGGATCCACCACGCGCGAATCGACGCCGAAGAACGGCATGCCCAGGCACTGCAGCTTGGGGCGCTCGGCCGGGTTGGCGTGGCTGGGCGCGGCCGTCTCGGTGAGGCCGTAGCCCTCGCAGAAGTGCAGCCCGAACTCGTCGATGAGGCGTTGCGCCACCGCCTGCGGCATCGCGGCGCCGCCGCCGGACAGCCAGCGCAGGCTGCTCAGGTCGAAGCTGCGGTAGTTGGGGCTCGCGAACAGGTCGATGATCATCGTGGGGATGCACGTCCAGTGCGATACCCGGTGGCGCGAGATGAGCCGGCCGGCCAGCTCGCGATCCCAGCGCGGCATGATGACCACGGTGGCGCCGCTGAACATCGGCGCGATCACGCCATAGAGCATGCCCGTGATGTGGAACATGGGCACCACGCCCAGCACGATGCTCTCGGCGCTGCCCGAGCCCCACTCGCCGCCGCCCACCACGTTGGCCATCAGGGTGCGATGCGTGTGCATGCAGCCCTTGGGCAGGCCCGTGGTGCCCGAGGTGTAGGGCAGCAGCGCGAGGTCGTCGGGGCCGCTGACGGTGGGGCCGGGCTCATGGCCCTGCGCCAGCGCGTCCCGCCAGCGCACCGCGCCGGGCGGCAGCGCGGGATCGGCCAGCAGCCACTCGCGCATCGCGGGCGGCGGCGCCACGTCGGCGTCGAAGGTCTCGGGGAGCTCGTCGGCGTAGCGCGTGGCGAGCACGCGGGCCACGCGCTGCGACGGCGGCAGGGCCGCGTTGGCGGCGGCCACGATGCCGGCCAGCTCGGCGCCACAGATCACCACCCGGGTGCCCGGATCGACGATGTAGTGACCGAATTCCTCGGCCTTGTTCATCGCGTTGACCGGCACCACCACCGCATCGGCGCGCAGGATGCCGTGGTACGCGACGAGGAACTGCGGGCAGTTCTGCATGAACAGCGCCACGCGGTCGCCGCGCCGCACGCCCTGGGCCTGCAACCAGCCGGCGATGGCCTGCGCCTCGGCGTGCAGCGTGGCGAAGCTCTTGGCGCGGCCGAAATAGAGCGTGGCCGGCTTGTGCGGATAGCGCCGCGCGGCCACGTCGAGGTTGTGCCACAGCGAGGTCTCCGGCGGCGTCACGGTGCGTGCGAGCCGCCGCGGCCAGAACGCGAAATGAGGGCGGTCGGCGGGGACGCTGCCGTCGTTGGTGTCCACCAGGGACGTGTCGATCGGGGAGTTGCGGCTGGAAAGCGCTTCAGGCGAGGGCATCGGAGTCCTTTGGGCCACGACGAGGTCGTGCGATCCGTTTCAGCACAGGGCGGAGTCGCCCGCGCGCGCTGGATGCCCAGCCTACTTCGCGGGCGGCGGCGACACCATAGTGCGAGCCCCGAGCAGGGTTGTCACAGAGGGGACAACTCGAATTTGTCCGGTATTGTCCGCATATTGCCTGTGCCGCGCGTCCCGCGCCCACGCCTTCTTCATGGCCACCCCCGCCGATCACGATCAGGATCACGATGCCGCCACCGGTGCCCGGCCCGCGCACGCCGCCCTGCCCTGCGTGCTCGACATCGAGGCCTCCGGCTTCGGCCGCGGCAGCTATCCGATCGAGATCGGCTTCGTCCTGCCCGACGGCACCGCCTACTGCACGCTGATCGTTCCCGACGAGAGCTGGACGCACTGGGACGGCGACGCCGAGCGCGTGCACGGCATCTCGCGCTCGCTGCTGCACCGCCACGGCCGCAGCGCCTCCGAGGTGGCGCAGGAGCTCAACCACCGGCTGGCCGGCCGCACCGTCTATTGCGACAACTGGGCCCACGACTACGCGTGGCTCGCGCGCCTGTTCGAGTCGGCCGACCTCTCTCCCAGCTTCCGGCTGCGCCACCTACGCGAGCTGATGAGCGAGCTTGCCGCCGAGCATTTCGACGACACGCGCGACATGATCGCCCGCAACCTGCAGCTGCGCCGGCACCGCGCCAGCAGCGATGCCCGCGTGCTGCAGCTGAGCGTGGCCAAGGTGCTGCAGAACGGGTCGGACATGTCCGGGCAGGCGCGCGCCTGACAGGCGCGCTTCAGGCCCGCGCCCGCGCCGCGCGGCCCAGCGCCGCCATCAGGTCCTGGCGGCTCGCCGGCTTGTCGATGCGGGCGTCGAACACGCTGGCCATGCTGGCGTCGTCGAGATCCATGTAGGCCGAGATCAGCACGAGAAAGGTCTTCTGGTGGCGGTCGCCCGGCCTGCGCAGCCGGCGCGCCACCTCGTCGCCGGTGAGGCCGGGCATCTGCATGTCGAGGATGATGGCCTGGAAATCGCGCTCGGCGGCGGCGGCCAGCCCGGTGGCGCCATCGGCCGCCTCCACCACCTCGACGCCCAGGGCCCGGATGACCTCGGCGAGGGCGTGCCGGGCGTCGCGCGAGTCGTCCACCACCAGCACGGGCAGCCGCGTCTCGATGCGCGGTGGCGCGTCGGCCGGGTCATCGATGCCTTCGGTGAACGGCACCTCGAAGGTGACCGCCGTGCCCTGCCCCGCCCGCGAATCGAGGCGGATGCTGCCGCCCATCATGTCGACGATGCTGCGCACCACCGCCAGGCCCAGGCCGCTGCCCTCCGCCATGCTCGCGGTCTGGCGCGAGCGATAGAAAGGTTCGAACAGGCGCGGCATCTCGCCGGGATCGATGCCGACGCCGGTGTCGGTGATCTCCACGCTGAGCATGCCCCGGTCGTGATGCAGCGCGGCGTGGATGGTGATGCCGCCGCGCTCGGTGTACTTGATGGCGTTGGTGAGCAGGTTGTCGATGATCTGGCGCAGGCGCCCGGGATCGGAGTAGATGCGCTGGCCCAGCTCGGGGCCGGCCTCCCAGTGCACGTCGAGGTTGCGCGAGGCCAGGGCCTCCTCGACGTCGCGCAGCGAGGTGTCGACGAGCTTGTCCAGCTGGAAGCCGCGGATGCGCATCTCGAGCCGGCCCGAGGATATCCTTGCGAAGTCGACCAGGTCGCTGATGCGCACGCGCAGCGAGCGCGTGGCCTCCTTCAGGCGCGTGAACGCCGGATCGGCCGCGTCGACCCGCCCGCGCGATTCGATGATGTCCACCGTGCTCCAGATGGACTGCAGCGGCGTGAGCAACTCATGGCTCACCATGCCCAGGAAGCGGGCCGTGTCGCGCGCCGCGCTCCCGGCGCGCGTCCGTTCGGCCTCGGCCTCTTCGGCCAGGTGCCGGGCGCGCCGTGCCGCCAGCGCCCATAGCGTGGCCAGCGCCACCACCGGCACGAGCATCGCCGCGATGACCAAGAAAGCGATCAGCACCTGGCCGGACTCGCGCAGGCGGTGCAGCAGCAGGTGGACCGCGAACCAGGCCAGGAAGGCCGAAAGCAGCACGACCAGGCCCGCCAGCCACGGCGCGGCCGGCGTCCGCGACGCGATGGCGCGCGGACGCCGCGTGGCCGCCGGCGGCGGGGAGGCGGCGTCCGCGCTGGCGACGGACGTCACGACGGTGGCGGGTCTGGTGGACAGGGGTGGCTCCGGCAGCCGCATCGACAGCGATGCGGCAAGGGTTGGCCAACGATCATACGGGCGAGGTCGCGCCGGCGGCAGCGGTCGAAACCGGGGTGTCGGCCCGAAAGCGCCGCCGGCGACCGGACGGCAGGAAATGCGGCGTTTGGCGCCGCACGGCGTCGATGGGTGCGGATCGGTTCCCCGACGCACGGCGCGGAAAACGCAGCGTTTATCCACCGGTTTGACCGGGGCGTCTCCGGCCCTGCGGCGTTACCGTGGAAACCTTCAAAGGAGGCCGACGTGGACACCCCCAACAGCTTCGAAGCTTTCCCGGCGCCGCGCCCTCCGGACCAGGGCGATCCACCGGATCCGGCCTGCGGCGCCCGCTGGCGCCAGCGGCCGGTCGCCTCCGAAAGCCGCGAGCATGTCGAGCTGCCGCTGCACATGCCCGACGACCCGCCCCTGCGCCCCTTGCGCGACGCTGACCTCTGGCTGCTCGCCAGGCGCGCGCGCGGCGCCACGCTGCACGTGGACCTCGAATTGCGCACGGCGCTCGTGCGCCAGGTCTTCCGGCGCGACTTCGTCTATGTCTCGCGGTTGCTGCACGCGCTGGAGGCCAGCCGCCGCGTGCAGGGCCTGGATCGCGCGCGCCTGGCCGACGCACTCGCCGCGCTCCAGCGCCGCGCCGACGACGTGCAGGCGCTGTTGCGTGGCCTCCAGGCCGACCTGGAGGCGCGAGTCGCCGCGCGGGCGCCCTCCGGCGCGCAGATCACGTTCGCGCGCCCGGCACGCTTCCTGGCGATGGTGGTCAGTCCCGCGGCCCAGCGCTATCTCGCGTTGCTGATGCACGCCGACACCACGCTGGCCCAGCTCGAACGGGCCTGGCTCCTGGGCGTGGTCGACCCGGCCACCCGCACGGCGCTCACCGCCGATTGCCGACGGGCGCTGCACGGCTACAAGGATCTCGCTTCCGATCGCCGGGCGGACATCGGCGATCACGTGCGGGAGGTCAATGCGCAGCGCAAACGCGCGGCGGCGGGTGGCGACGGATGATCATGGCTTGCGGACGCGGGCGGGGCCTGACCCCGATCGTCGGCGAGCGCGGCCGGGGGCAGGTTCTCATGGAGTCACGGCACGCATCGCTGCACGTATCGCGGCACTTGTCGCGGCACATATCGCGGCTTCCGAAGACCGCCCGGCGCGATCGGACGCGACGCCGGAACCTCGTGAATGTCAGTCCTCGCACCGCTTCGCCACGCCCCGCAGCACCGCCCCTTCGTGCACCTCAAGCTGCCCGCTGCGCACATCGCCGTCCACGCGCGCGCCTGGCGCGAGCGTGAGCTTGCCGCGCGTGGTGATGACGGCGCCGCCAGCGCTCTCGCCCACGGTGCCGCACACGTAGACGTCGCCCGAGGCCACCAGCCGGCCCTTGAGGCTGGCACCGGAACGGATGACGACCGGGCCGTTCGTGCAGTGGATGTTGCCGACGACGTCGCCCACCAGCAGCAGCGCGCCGCAGCGCAGGTAGCCCCGTATGAGCGCGCCCGCCGGCACCACGAGCGCGTCTTCCAATTGCAGGCGCGCCGCCGGCGACGGCGACGCGCGCGTGACGGCCGATGCGGCCGAGGCGGCCGCATCGGGCACGGCCGCGGCGGAGGATGCCGCGCTCGCCGGCAGGGGATCGACGAACCGGCTGGCCGCCGTGTCCGTCGACCGGAGACGCCGCTCGGCGAACGAGGACTTCGCCATCGGCGAGTCGGTGTCGCGACCGCCACCAAGCCCCACCACCAGGGCCCGGCGATGCCGGGCGGCCAGCACGGCGGGAGAGGCCGGTGCCGGCTCGGGCGTGAGGTCGAGGTCCAGGGAGGTCATCGCCGGCCGCCGCCCGATTCGCCGGCGCCGCGTACCGGCAGTCTCACGGCTGGCGCAATCCTGCCCCGCCCGGGCGAGGCAGGCACGCCGGAACACTGGCGGACGACGGGGAGGCGCGCGGCGGTCATGGCAAGGACTTCTGGCGACGGGATCCTTTGCCTCCATGTTGCGCCGGATCACCGGTTTCCGCCGACGCCGACAGTCCCCAAAATCGGGCATTTGGCGCCGCGCGGCTTATCCAGGCGGCGCGCAGTCGTATCAGTGTGTATCGCCACGGCCTTCCGGATTCAACTGTCCAGCGAATCGGCCGATGAACAGTCGCAGCGCGCGCTGGCGCGCCACGCCTTGCCAGCCTTTCACCGGCCGGAGAAGGCCGGTCGCCTTGCAGCGCGAACTACCGGATGCAGCGTGCGGACGGCGGCCCGGCCGTCACCGCGAACGCCTGCCAAGCTTGCGCGCCGCCGGTCGAACCCTCGACACGGCGGCCGCCCCGAGTGACGCTTCCCGGCCCCAACGCCGGGCGTCGCGACAGACGACGCCGTCAAGCACGTCGTCCGTCCTTGCGCGCCTCCGACTTCGGTCGGGGGCGTCTTTCTTTCGGGCTTTACCTCATGGCGCGCGCCACGGGCGCGGCGCTTGCCGCCCGGGCGGGTCGAAAACCAAGCCCACACTTCCCATGTACATCGGCACGGCAGCCTGCAGCCTCCCGCGCGCGCTCGCGAACGAATTTCCAGGCAATGGCGAGCACCTCGAGCGCTACGCGCGCCGCTTCCCCTGCGTCGAGATCAACTCGTCCTTCTACCGGCCGCATCGCGTCGGGACCTACGCGCGCTGGGCCGCCATGACTCCGCCGCATTTCCGCTTCGCGGTCAAGCTCCCGCGCGCGATCACGCACGACGCGCGCCTGCGCGGCGCCCACAAGCTCCTGCAGGAATTTCTGGCCCAGATTGCCGGCCTCGGCGACCGGATGGGCGTGCTGCTGGTGCAATTGCCGCCCTCGTTGCCTTGGGAAGCCCGGGTCGCGAACGCCTTCTTCGACCTGCTGCGCGAATCCTGGGCCGGCCCGGTGGCCTGCGAGCCACGCCATGCGACCTGGTTCGCCCCGGCGGCCGACCGAGCGCTGGCGCGGATGCGCATCAGCCGCGTGGCCGCCGATCCGGCACGCCGCCCCGAAGCGGCGCGCCCCGGCGGCTGGCTGGGGCCGGCAGGCGACGGCGTCGGGGCCCTGCTCTACCATCGCTGGCACGGCTCGCCGCGGATGTACTCGTCGGCCTACGACGAAGCCTGGCTGGCGCGACAGGCCGCCGAGCTCGCGGGCTGGGCCGCCGGCAGCGTGCCCTGGGTGATCTTCGACAACACGGCGGCCGGCGCGGCGACCGGCAACGCGCTCGCGCTGCAGTCGCTCTGCGCCGCCGCGGCGCCGGCGATCACAGTGACTTGATGATCTCCGCGCGCTTCTTCTCGTACTCGGGCTTGGTGATCAGGCCCTTGTCGTAGAGGCGCTTGATGTTGAGCAGTCGCTGCTCGGCATCGCTGGCCGCGGGCGGGGCCGGCGGCACGGGCGCCACCGCGGGCGCGGCAGGCGCCACCGGCACGGCGGCGGGCGCGGGCGGGGCCGGCGGCACGACCATCGGAACCAGGGGCGCCGCGGGCAGCGTCACGGCGGCCGGCGTCTGGGCGCGGGGCGCCACGGCCGGCGCCGCTGGCGCGGCCTGCACCGTGTCGAGCACCAGCCAGTCGGCCCGCTTGTTGGTGGCGGCAGGGCTCTGGATCTGTGCCGAGCCCGGCGCCGTGCGCGAGCCCACGGTGAAGTGCGGCGCCATGCCGCTGCCGCGCGCGGCGTCGTAGAAGTCGTTGCGCGCGTCGTGCACGATCAGGTTCAGGTGGCCGTCCACCGCGAACAGCCGCGCCGTGACGGCGCTGATGCTGTAGAACGAGTTGTCCTCGTGGCGGGCCGAGCTCACCAGCGCCACGTCCTGGTCGGCGCGCGCGTGGGCCAGCGCCTCGGTGAGCGCGGGCACGATGCTTTGCAGTTCGTCGATGGCGAACAGCGGCCTGGTCGCCCCGTTGCGCAACAGTTGCACCTGCTGCAGCCACGCGTGCAGCGTGTTCGGCTCCACGGTAAACGGATGCTGGTTGTCGGGCGTGCCGGGCTCGCGCGCCACGAGCTCGACAGTGGTGTAGTCGGAGATGCGCCACAGCTGGCGCCCGGTGGTGCCCTTGACGACCGGCGCGGTGTTCGACACGGCGGTGGGGGACTCGGCGGCGAGGACCGGCGCGGTCGACGCGGCGAGTGCGCCCAGCAGCACGGCGGAGCCGAAGACGACGCGGGCGCCGGCCGACAGGAAGGGTTTGCGAAGGGCCGCGAGCGTCATCGAAGGGTCTCCAGTGTTGTTCGAAGCGGGCATCGCCGTCTGCGCAAGCCGCGCGTGCACTCTAACGCAGGCCGGCAGTGCGCGCTTCGCCGAGTGTCAGAGAACCACCGGCTCGGGCTCCAGCCGGATGCCGAAGCGGCCGTAGACGCTCTCCTGGATCGCCTTGGCCAGCGTCACCACCTCGGCACCGATCGCGTCGCCGCGGTTGACCAGCACCAGCGCCTGCTTCTCGTAGACCCCGGCCCGCCCGATGGACTTGCCCTTCCAGCCGCAGGCGTCGATGAGCCAGCCGGCGGCCAGCTTGAACGTGCCGTCGGCCATCGGGTAGTGCACCACGTGCGGATCGCGGCCGATGATGTCGCGGCACTGGTCCTCGGTGACGATGGGGTTCTTGAAGAAGCTGCCGGCATTGCCGATCACCGCCGGGTCGGGCAGCTTGGCGCGGCGGATGGCGCAGACCCAGTCGTGGACCTGGCGCGGCGTCGGCTCGGCGATGCCCGTCTCGGCCACCTTGCGCTCCAGCTCGAGGTAGCCCAGCACCGGTCGCCACGGGCGCGGCAGGCGGAAGCGCACGCGCGTGATGACGGCCTTGCCGGCCAGCACGTTCTTGAACACGCTGTCGCGGTAGCCGAACAGGCACTGCGCGCGATCGAGCGTGATGCCCAGGCCGGTGACCAGGTCGACGCCGTCGAGCGAGTCGAAGCGGTCGGCCATCTCCAGGCCGTAGGCGCCGATGTTCTGCACCGGCGCGGCGCCCACGGTGCCGGGAATGAGCGCGAGGTTCTCCAGCCCCGGCCAGCCGCGCTCCAGCGTGGCGGTGACGACGTCGTGCCAGGTGAGGCCCGCGCCGGCCTCGACGATGAAGGCGTCGGCGCGCGTCTCCACCAGGCGCAGGCCGTCGACCTCCACCTTCAGCACCACCTCGTCGACGTCGCGCGTGAGGACGAGGTTGCTGCCGCCGCCCAGCACCAGCTTGGCCGCCCGGCCCACCTCGGGCGAGTCGAGCACGCGCCGCACGTCGGCGTCGCCGCGGATGCGCGCCAGGCGGCGCGCGCAGGCGGGCAGGCCGAAGGTGTTCAAGGCCTTCAGTGAAACATCGGATTCGAGCCAGGGGGCTGGGGACATGGCAGAATTTTCGCAGGTCCTGCACCATCCCTCTTTTTCGCCCTCCGGAAATCCTTCAATGCCCAGCTTCGACGTCCTCCTCGAACCCGACATGCCCGCCGTCAAGAACTCGGTCGACAACACCAGGAAGGAGATCGGCACCCGCTTCGACTTCAAGGGCACCAGCGCGTCCGTGGAGCTCAAGGAAAAGGAGAAGGAGATCTACCTGGTGGGCGACAGCGACTTCCAGATCGAGCAGATCAGCACCGTGTTGCTGGGCAAGCTCAGCAAGCAGAACGTCGTGGCCAGCTTCCTCGACATGGAAGCCAAGATCGAGAAGATCGGCGGCGACAAGGTGCGCCAGGTCTACAAGATCAAGGCCGGCATCGATGCCCCCCTGGCCAAGAAGATCGTCACGGCGATCAAGGAAGCCAAGCTGAAGGTGCAGGCCAGCATCCAGGGCGACACCGTGCGAGTCAACGGCAAGAACCGCGACGACCTGCAGGTGGGCATCGCGTTGCTGCGCAAGGAATTCCCCGATCAGCCGTTCAAGTACGAGAACTTCAGGGACTAGCCAGGGACGACGTCACGCCTGCCATGGGTTGATGACGGCCGCGCCCGCGGCCTCGAACGGGCCTGTGTCCCGGGTGGCGACGACGAATCCGTTGGCTATCGCGATGGCGGCGATGTAGCCGTCCGCCGTGGCGACGGCCAAACCCGAAGTTCGGGCTTCGGCCATCAGCCCCGCATAGGCCTGCGTGCAAGCCAGATCGAACGGCAGCACGCGGCCGGCAAACAACGGCAGCACGCGCCTTTCCAGGTTTTCCTGCAGCCCCGTGCGTCGCCTGCCCGCAGGCAGCAGCGCGACCCCTGCACGCAGCTCCGCCACCGTGACGGCCGAGAGATACAGCGTCTCCATGGCCTGCGCGTCGAGCCAGGCGATCACCCGCGGCTCGGGTGCGCGGCGCAACGGCTCCGACATCACGTTGGTGTCGAGCAGGATCATTCGAAGCTCACCGTGCGGGAAGGCGTCTTGTCGCGCACCTGCTCGAACACCGCGAACTCCTCATCGCTGAGCTTCGCCTGGCGGCCCATGTCGGCCAGGAGCGAACCCAGCTTCAAGCCCCCCTGGGGACTGATCGCGGCCTCCAGGATCGCCCGCACCTCGGCCTCCATGCTCTGGCCATGTTGGGCCGCACGAACGCGGAGCGCGCGGTGCACTTCCTCGGAAAGGTTGCGAACTGTCAGCATGGCCATGGCAATCACCTCGAATGCATTCGATGCATGCATTCTACATATTTGCATTCAAGCATGTCGGCGAGAACCGTCGACCATGAAGCGCGCGCCGCGCCTGAGCGTTGGCGCCGCCGCTGCAGGCCCATGCGAGGCACCGTCGTTCAGATCGAAACGATCGACGGCGACAAGGTTCCCGGAGACGCTGCTAATCCTTGCCCGGATCGATGGCGCCGTAAGCCTTTGCGAAGGCGTCGATGACATCGCGCACGACGAGACGTTGCTGCGTGGGCAGGCTCAGGAAGTTCTCGATGGTCTCGCGCTCGGCGTACGTCACCCGGTCTTCCCACTCTCGCCGCCGCTCGGCGGCAGTCAAGCGCTTGGCGGAACCGAATTGCAGCGCATGCGGATCGACCTTCAGCACGGCCGCGAGTATCAAGAGCTTGTCCTGGCGAGGGATTGCCTTGCCGTTGATCCAGTCCGTGGCCGCCTGGAGACTGACGGGCTTCTGATTCCACTTGCGGTTGAAGGCGTGCCAGAGCTCCGTCTTGCTGCCCTTCATTCCGGCAGCCTTCATGGCCGCCCTCAGACGTTCTCCGAATTCGTCCTGCGCTGTCATGAGAGGACGCTACTGAGTGCGCGACCGGACAAATCATGTTTTGCTTGATAATTGATTCACGTTTCACTTGATATCTGCGCCTCCTTCGAGTGCGTCGCGCCGCCCGATGAATCATCAAGCCTTGTCGTCTTTCATCTGGTCGGTTGCCGATCTGTTGCGCGGCGACTACCGCCAGAGTGAATACGGCAAGGTCATCCTGCCCTTCACCGTGCTGCGCCGACTCGACTGCGTGCTCGGGTCAACCAAGGCAGCGGTGCTCGCGGAACTGGACTCCAAGTCAAAGGCGGGCCTGAGCGCCGACCTCTTCCTGCTGCGCAAGGCGGGCCAGAGCTTCTACAACACGTCGCGGCTCGACCTGGTGAAGTTGCTGGGCGACCAGGACCACATCCGCCAGAACCTGCACGCGTATATCGAGGCCTTCTCGCCGGCGGCGCGCGACATCTTCGAGCGCTTCGATTTCTACGCTCAGATCGAGCGCCTGTCGAAGGCGAACCTGCTCTACCTCGTCATCGAGAAGTTCAGCAACATCGACCTGCACCCCACGGTCGTCGACAACGCGAGCATGGGCCTCGTGTTCGAGGAACTGATCCGCAAGTTCGCCGAAATCTCCAACGAGACCGCCGGCGAGCACTTCACCCCGCGCGAGGTCATTCGCCTGATGGTGAACCTGCTCTTCGTCGAGGACGACGACGTGCTCACGCCCGGCAACGCCGTCGTGCGAACCCTGTACGACCCGACAGCCGGCACCGGCGGCATGCTGTCGATGGCCGACGAATACCTGTCGGAGCACAACCCCCAGGCGCGGCTGACCTTGCACGGCCAGGAACTCAACGACGAGAGCTACGCCATCTGCAAGGCGGACATGCTGATCAAGGGCCAGAACATCGAGAACATCATCGCCGGCAACACGCTCAGCGATGATGGACACAGCAGCCGGAAGTTCGACTACATGCTTTCGAATCCGCCCTTCGGCGTCGAATGGAAGAAGGTCGAGAAGGCGGTGCGCGCGGAGCACGACCAGAAAGGCTTCGACGGCCGCTTCGGCCCCGGCCTGCCGCGCGTCAGCGACGGCTCGATGCTGTTCCTGATGCACCTGCTGTCCAAGATGCGTCCCGCCGTGGATGGCGGCAGCCGCTTCGGCATCGTGCTCAACGGCTCACCGCTGTTCACGGGCGGCGCCGGCAGCGGTGAGAGCGAGATCCGCCGCTACGTGCTGGAGAACGACCTGGTGGAGGCCATCGTCGGGCTGCCCACCGACATGTTCTACAACACGGGCATCAGCACCTACGTGTGGATCCTGTCCAACCGCAAGCCGGCCGATCGCAAGGGCTTCGTGCAACTGATCGATGCGAGCGGGTTCTGGCAGAAGATGCGCAAGAGCTTGGGCTCGAAGCGCAAGGAGATGAGCGAGGCGCACATCGCCACGGTCACGCGCCTGTTCGGGGACTTCGTCGAGGCAGAGGCAATCACGGTCTTGGATGCAACAGGTCAGGTCGTCGGCGAGCCGCAGCTTGTCACCAGCACCGACCAGGCGCCCGGCGCCCCCGAGGCCGGACGGCTCAAACGCGTACCTATCTCGCGAATCTTCCGCAATGAGGCGTTTGGCTACACAACGATCACGGTGGAGCGTCCGTTGAGAGACAGAGCTGGCGCGCCGGTGCTCGGTGCCAAGGGCAAGCAGAAAGCCAAGCCGCAGTCCGACGGCGCGTTACGCGATACGGAGAACGTGCCGCTGGCCGAGGATATCCAGGCTTACTTCGAACGTGAGGTGCTGCCGCACGCAGCGGACGCTTGGATCGATAACGAAAAGAGCAAGGTCGGGTACGAGATTCCGTTCAACAAGCACTTCTATGTCTTCGAACCTCCGCGCAGCTTGCATGCCATCGATGAGGAGTTGAAGACATTGACCACCAGCATCATGAAGATGTTGGAGGATTTGACCGAATGAGCTTGCACAAATATCCCAGCTATAGAGACAGCGGAGTGGAATGGCTAGGGGAGGTGCCACACCATTGGCACGTGCACCGACTCAAGACTCAAATGGCGCTGCGCACCGAGAAGACTGAACGTCGAGACAACCCTGTAGCGCTCGAAAATATCGAGAGCTGGTCTGGGCGTTTCATCGCCACTGGTACTGAATTCGAGGGCGAAGGCATCGCCTTTGAGGGCGGCGACCTTCTGTTCGGAAAGCTAAGACCGTATCTCGCAAAGGTCTACCTCACAGAAACTTCTGGTGAGGCCGTTGGCGACTTTCACGTGCTGCGCCCGAGCAACTCTCTAAATGCGCGATACGCACAATACCAAATGCTCAGTCGGAGCTTTATTGCATCTATCGACGGGTCGACTTTCGGCTCGAAAATGCCGCGCGCAAATTGGGAATCGCTCGGCAGAATGCCATTCGTCGTGCCGCCGCGAGAAGAACAAGCACTAGTTGCTGCGTTCTTGGATGATGAGATCGCGAAGATCGATGCGCTGATCGCAAAGCAGGAAGAGCTCGTTGACCTGTTGACCGAAAAGCGTCGCGCCGTCATTTCGCAGACTGTGACGCGCGGTCTCAATCCGAAAGCGGAAATGAAGGATACCAGCGTGACTTGGTTAGGTCTCATTCCAGCACATTGGCAAACGGGGTCGCTAACGCGCATTTCAGAACGGGTAGTGGTGGGTATTGCCGAGGCGGCAACGCATGCTTACAGGCGGCACGGCGTTCCGATACTTCGCTCCACCAATATTCGACCAGGGCGATTGACCGGGGACATCCTCTACATTGATTCTGAATTCGCAGCTGAACGAGGCTCAAAGCTCATTTCGAAGGGGGATTTGGTTACCGTTCGCACCGGAAACGCTGGGGTAACCGCAGTAGTTCCTTCCGAACTCGACCAATGCCAATGCTTCACGATGCTCATCACCACGCTGCGACAGGACTGCGATCCAGCTTACTACTGCTACTGGATGAACAGTGAAGCAGCAGTTCGATATTTTCGGCTTGAAGGTTGGGGAACGGCACAGGTCAATATCAGCGTGCCGATTCTGAAGTCTCTCCCGGTAGTTATTCCACCGCTCCGGGAGCAGGCGGCCATCGTTGCACACCTCGACGCCGAAACTGCCAAAGTAGACAAGCTGATCGGAGCAGTTGAACGCACGACCTCCCTGCTCCGAGAACGCCGCAGTGCGCTCATTGCGACGGCAGTCACCGGTCACATCGACCTGCGCGATGCGACGCCAGGGCTACCCGCTCCAGAGAAACTCGCCGCGTGAGCGCCGACCGCGGTCAAGCACATATGGCCAACGACGGAACCCCATGAGCCTGCACCAGGAAGTCCACTTCGAGTCGGAAATCTGCCAGCACCTGGCGGCCAACGGCTGGCTCCATGCCGAAGGCGACGCAGCGCTGTTCGATCGCTCCCACGGCCTGTTCATGCCCGACCTGCTCGCCTGGATCGAGGCCACGCAGCCCGAGAGCTTTCAACGCCTCACCAAGACCCATGGCGCTGCCCCGGCCACCGTCCTGGCCGAGCGCGTCCGCAAGAGCCTGAACGAGCGCGGCACGCTGGACGTCCTGCGCCGTGGCGTCGAGATGCTGGGCCTGCGCGAGCCGCTGATGCTGGCGCAATTCAAACCGGCACTCACGATCAACCCGGCAATCCAGGCCAGGTATGCCAAGAACCGGCTGCGCGTTGTTCGGCAGGTCACGCACTCGCCCAACAACCCGCGTGCCGAACTGGACCTCGTGCTGTTCCTGAACGGCGTGGCAGTCGCTACCGCGGAATTGAAGTCCAACTTCACGCAGAGCGTGCACGACGCGGTCGACCAATATCGCTTCGACCGGCACCCGCAACCCAAGGGCGGCGTGCTGGAGCCGATCCTGGGATTCCCAGGCGGCGCACTCGTGCACTTCGCCGTCAGCCAATCCGAAGTCATGATGACCACCCGGCTGGCCGGCCCGGCGACGACCTTCCTGCCCTTCAACCGCGGCAATGCAGGCGCGGCCGGCAACGCTCCGAATCCGGACGGCTTCGCGACCGCCTATCTCTGGGAAGAGGTCTGGGCCCGCGAGAGCTGGCTCGACATCCTGCACCGCTACCTCATCGGCAAGCGCGATGACAAGGGCCGCCCCAAGAGCGTCATCTTTCCACGCTATCACCAGCTCGATGCGACCCGCCGGCTGGTCGCCGATGTCCTGGAGAACGGCGCCGGCCAGCGCTACCTGATCCAGCATTCCGCCGGCTCGGGCAAGACCAACTCGATCGCCTGGACGGCGCACTTCCTGGCCGACCTGCATGACGCCCAGCACCAGAAGATGTTCGACAGCGTGCTGGTCGTGTCCGACCGCAACGTGCTCGACGCGCAGTTGCAGGAAGCCATCTTCGACTTCGAGCGCACCACGGGCGTCGTCGCCAGCATCACCAACGAGCATGGCAGCAAGAGCGCCCAGCTGTCGCAGGCGCTCAAGGACGGCAAGAAGATCATCGTCTGCACCATCCAGACGTTTCCGTTTGCCTTGCAGGCCGTGCAGGAACTTGCCGCCACCGAGGGCAAGCGCTTCGCCGTCATCGCCGACGAGGCACACAGCTCCCAGAGCGGCGAGGCCGCCGCGAAGCTCAAGCAGCTGCTCTCCGCCCAGGAATGGGCCGACCTGCAGGATGGCGGCGAGATCGACACCGAAGCCATCCTGGCGGCGCAGATGGAGGCGCGCGCCGGCGCGAAGGGCCTGACCTACGTCGCCTTCACGGCCACGCCGAAGGCCAAGACGCTGGAGCTGTTCGGCCGGCCCGGGCCCGATGGCCTGCCGCAGCCCTTCCACGTGTATTCCATGCGCCAGGCCATCGAGGAGGGCTTCATCCTCGACGTGCTGAAGAACTACACCACCTACAAGCTGGCATTCAAGCTGGCGCACGACGGCCAGGAATACGACGAGAAGCAGGTCGAGCGCAGCGCTGCCATGAAGAGCGTCATGCAGTGGGTCCGGCTGCATCCGTACAACATCTCGCAGAAGGTGCAGATCGTCGTCGAGCACTATCGGGAGAACGTGCAGCCGCTGCTGGAGGGCAAGGCGAAGGCGATGATCGTCGTCGGCAGCCGCAAGGAAGCGGTCCGCTGGCAGAAGGCCATCCGCGGCTACATCGCCCAACGGAACTACCCGCTCGGCGTGCTCGTGGCGTTCTCTGGCGAGGTGAACGACCCGGAGAGCTATCCGCAGGCGGTGAGCGAAACCTCCAAGGACCTGAACCCCGGCCTGAAGGGACGAGACATCCGCGACGCATTCGCCGAGCCTGGCTTCCACCTGCTGCTGGTTGCCAACAAGTTCCAGACCGGCTTCGACCAGCCGCTGCTGTGCGGGATGTACGTCGACAAGATGCTGGGCGGCATCCAGGCGGTGCAGACCCTGTCGCGGCTGAATCGGTCGCATCCGGGCAAGGACACCACCTACATCCTGGACTTCGTCAACGACGCCGGCGACATCCTCAAGGCGTTCAAGACCTACTACGAGACCGCCGAACTGGCGGCCTCGACCGACCCCCATCTGGTCTACGACCTGCGCGCGAAGCTGGACGCGGCGGGCTGCTACGACGAGTTCGAGGTCGACCGGGTTGCCACGGTGGATCTCGATCCGAACGGGACGCAGAAGCAGCTGGACGCCGCCATCGCACCGGTCGCGGACCGCCTGCTCAAGCGCTACAAGGCCGCGCAAGCCGAGAAGACCGCTGCCGAGGACAAGGGCGACGACGCCGGCGCCAAGGCCGCCAAGGACGTCCTCGACGCATTGCTGCTGTTCAAGAACGACATGGCGGCCTACGTCAGGCTGTATGCATTCCTGTCCCAGATATTCGACTACGGCAACACCGGCATCGAGAAGCGCTTCCTGTTCTACAAGCGCCTGATCCCGCTGCTGGAGTTCAGCCGGGAGCGCGATACGGTCGACCTCTCCAAGGTCGTGCTGACCCACCACACGCTGAGGGGCACGGGCAAGCAACCCCTCAGCCTCGGAGGGGGCGACAGCTACAGGCTGCCACCGATGGATGCCGTGGGCAGTGGCAGCGTCCAGGAGAAGCAGCACGCCTACCTCGTCGAGATCATCCAGAAGGTCAATGGCCTGTTCGAAGGCGAACTGACGGACGACGACCAACTTGTCTACGTCAATGGCGTCTTGAAGGGAAAGCTGCTGGAGAACACGACGCTGCTCCAGCAGGCCGCGAGCAACACCAAGGAGCAGTTCGCGAATTCGCCGGATCTCAAGGACGCGCTGATGCACGCGATCATGGATGCGCTGGATGCCCATACGACGATGAGCACCCAGGCGTTGGGCTCCGAACGCGTCCGCGAGGGCTTGCGCGACATCCTGCTCGGCCCGGCGCAGCTCTACGAGTCGTTGCGGGCGCGACAGGGCCCCGGCACATCCGCATCGCCCCGCTGAGCATCGATCGGCGGACGTCCTGGCGCGACGTCACCCGCGGTCTTGTCGCCCCCAGGACACCCAGAATCGCACGCTCGTGCTAAAACGCACCCTGCGCCACCAATAGGCGCAGGAGACAGCGTCCATGGATCTCGATTTCACCCCGGAACAACAGGCCTTCCGAGCCGACATCCGGTCATGGGTGGCGGCCAGCCTGCCGCAAGACATCGCCCACAAGGTACATAACGGCCTGCGCCAGTCGCGCGACGACCTGCAGCGCTGGGCGAAGATCCTCGGCGCCAAGGGCTGGCTGGGCTACGGCTGGCCCAAGGAGTTCGGCGGCCCGGGCTGGGACGCCATCGAGCGCCACCTGTTCGAGGAGGAGTGCGCCCTTGCCGGCGCGCCGCGCATCGTGCCGTTCGGGCCGGTGATGGTGGCGCCGGTGATCATGGCGTTCGGCTCGCCCGAGCAGCAGAAGAAGTTCCTGCCGGGCATCGCGTCCGGCGACGTGTGGTGGAGCCAGGGCTACAGCGAGCCGGGCTCCGGCTCCGACCTCGCCTCCGTCAAGACCCGCGCCATCCGCGAGGGCGACAAGTACATCGTCAACGGCCAGAAGACCTGGACGACGCTGGGCCAGTACGGCGAATGGATCTTCTGCCTGGTGCGCACGTCCACCGAGGGCAAGCCGCAGACGGGCATCTCGTTCCTGCTGATCGACATGAAGTCGCCCGGCGTCACCGTGCGGCCCATCGTGCTGATGGACGGCGAGCCCGAGGTCAACGAGGTGTTCTTCGACAACGTCGAGGTGCCCGTGGCCAACCTCGTCGGCGAGGAGAACAAGGGCTGGACCTACGCGAAGTACCTGCTGGCGCACGAGCGCACCAACATCGCCGACGTCAACCGCGCCAAGCGCGAGCTCGAACGCCTGAAGCGGCTCGCGCAGTCGGAAGGCCTGATGGACGACCCGCGCTTCCGCGACCAGGTGGCGCTGCTCGAAGTGGACATCGTGGCGCTCGAGATGATGGTGCTGCGCGTGCTGAGCGCCCAGGCGGGCGGCAAGAAGGCGCTGGACATCGCGGGCCTGCTGAAGATCAAGGGCAGCGAGATCCAGCAGCGCTACACCGAGCTGCTGATGCTGGCCGGCGGCCCGTTCAGCCTGCCCTTCGTCTGGGAGGCGATGGAGGCCGGCTGGCAGGGCGACTACATCGGCGGCCCGCAGTTCGCGCCGCTGGCGGCCAACTACTTCAACTACCGCAAGACGACGATCTACGGTGGCTCCAACGAAGTGCAGCGAAACATCGTCGCGCAGACGGTGTTGGGGGTTTGAGATGAATTTCGAATTCAGCGACGACGAACAGCAACTCAGCGAAGCGGTGCAACGCTGGGTGGAACGCGGCTACGGCTTCGAGCGCCGCACGGCCATCGCCAAGGCCGGCGGCTTCAGCGCCGAGGCCTGGGGCCAGATCGCCGAGCTGGGCCTGCTGGGCCTGGGCACGTCGGAAGACGACGGCGGCATGGCCATGGGCCCGGTCGCCGCGATGCTGGCGCTGGAGGCGCTGGGGCGCGGCCTGGTGCTGGAGCCGGTGGCCGCGGTCGCCCTGGTGGCGGCGTCCGTGCTCGCGCAGGCGCCCGCGGACGTGCGCGCGAACTGGGCGCCGCGCGTGGCGTCGGGCGAGGCCCGCGTGGTGCTCGCGTACCAGGAACGTGCCGCCCGCTACAGGCTCCAGCGGGTCGACACGAAGGCCGCGAAGAGCGGCGACGCCTGGACGCTCGCCGGCACCAAGAGCCTGGTGCCGATCGGCGACCAGGCCGACGCCTTCATCGTCAGCGCCCGCGTCAGCGGCAACGCCGACGACCCGGCCGGCATCGCGCTGTTCCTGGTCGAGCGCGCCGCCGACGGCGTGAAGACGCAGGGCTACGCGCTGCAGGACGGCTCGCGCGCCGCCGAGGTGACGCTGGCGAACGCGCCCGCCACGCTGCTGGTGGCCGCCGGCCCGGCCTTCGCCGCGCTGGAACTGGCCGTCGACACCGGCATCGCGGCGCTGGCCGCCGAGGCCGTGGGCGCGATGGACAAGCTGTTCGAGCTGACCGCCGACTACCTGAACACGCGCAAGCAGTTCGGCGTGCCCATCGGCACCTTCCAGGCGCTGCGCCACCGCATCGCCGACATGAAGATGCAGCTGGAGCTGGCGCGCTCGATGAGCTACTACGCCACGCTCAAGCTGGGGGAGGCGCCCGCGGTGCGCCGGCGCGCCGTCGCGCAGGCCAAGGTGCAGCTGGGCCAGAGCGCGCGCTATCTCGGCCAGCAGGCGATCCAGCTGCACGGCGGCATCGGCATGACCGACGAGTACATCGGCAGCCACTACTTCAAACGCCTGACGACGATGGAGATGCAGTTCGGCGACACCATGCACCACATCGGCGAGGTGAGTGCCCGCATGCAGGAAACGGCTGGCGTCTTCGCGTGACGCCCCGGCCGCGACCCCGCCTCGCACGATGACAGGGCTGTGACAGGTCGAATATCGGTAGACTGCACCGGATGACGTCTGCCGCCGTCGCTTGACAGATACCTCAGTGGGTATTCAATCCAGTCCGCCTTCCGCCCCGGTCGCCGACGCGCGCGCCGGACTCGCCGCGATCGACCGGCAGATCGGGTTCGAGCGCATCAACTCGCTCTACGCGATCACGGAGCCGCTGCTGTTCGGCGGGTTCGCGTTCACGGTGCTGACCGGCCTGCTGCTGGCGCCCAGCGTGCCGCATCCGCTGCTGCTCACCTGGCTGGCCATCAAGATCGTGCTGACGGCCGCGCGCCTCGTCGACGGCCGGATGTTCCTGCGCGACCGGCATCGCTCGCTGCGGCAGCGGCGCTGGAGATCCCGCTTCGTCGCCGGCGTCGTCCTGGATTCGGTGTCGTGGGGACTGCTGCCGGTGCTGTGCATGCCCACCGCCGACCCCGCCATCAACGGCGTGCTGCTGGCGGCCATGGTGGCCGTGGCCTCGGCCGGCGCGATCGCGCTGTCCGCGGATCGCCTGGCGTCGGGCCTGTCCATGGTGCTGGTGCTGGGGCCGCTGGTCGAGCAGCAGGCGCTGATGCCCACGCTGCTGTCGCGCTATACCGCCACGGGGCTGGTGATCTACGCCGCGCTGCTGTTCCTCGAGGCTCGCAACAGCCACCGCCGCTTCACCGAGGCGATGCGCCTGCGCTTCGAGAACGCCGCCATCGCCGAAGAACGCCATCGCGCCCTGCTCTACGCCGAGCATTCCAACGCCGCGAAGACGCGCTTCCTCGCCTCGGTGAGCCACGAGCTGCGCACGCCGCTGAACGGCATCATCGGCATGACGCAGCTGGTGGGGGTGGAGCCGCTGTCCATGCTGCAGCGCCAGCGGCTCGACGTGCTGCGCCATTCCGCCGAGCACCTGGTCACCGTCATCGGCGACCTGCTCGACCTCTCGCGCATCGAGTTCGACCGGATCGAGCTGAACCCGCAGCCCACGCTGATCGCGCAGACCGTGCGCGACGTCACCGACCTGCTGCAGCCCGTGGCCGAGGACCGCGAGCTCGCGTTCGAGGTGGCGTTCGATCTCGGCCTGCCCGCCGCGGCGCTGATGGACGCGTCGCGCGTGAAGCAGGTGCTGCACAACCTGATCGGCAACGCGCTGAAGTTCACCGCCCAGGGCCACGTGGGCCTGGGCGTGGGCATGAGCGACGGCCTGCTGCGCTTTCGGGTGAGCGACAGCGGCGAGGGCATTCCGCCCGACGCGATCGAGCGCATCTTCGACGCGTTCGAGCAGGGCCCGTCCAGCACCGCGCCGGCGCGCTCGGGCGCCGGCCTGGGCCTGACGATCTCGCGCCGGCTCGCGCGCGCGATGGGCGGCGACGTCACCTGCCGCTCGATCCCCGGCAAGGGCACCACGTTCGAGTTCACGATCGCATTCCGGCCGACCCCGAGGACGCCCACGCCGCGCCCGTCGCTGGCGGAAGAGCTGGCCGCCGCCGGCGAGACGACGGGGCCCGCCATCGTCCGCCCGGGCCGCGTGCTGGTGGTGGAGGACAACGAGGTCAACGCGCTGGTGGTGCGCGGGATGCTGGAGCAGATGGGCGTCAACGCCGAGTTGGCGATCGACGGCCAGAAGGCTCTCGCGTGCATGAACCAGACGACCTATGACCTGGTGCTGATGGACTGCCAGATGCCCGTCCTCGACGGCTGGGAAGCCACCCGCATCTGGCGCGCGCGCGAGACGCGCCTGCGCCAGAACCAGCGGGTGCCCATCGTGGCGCTGACCGCCAGCGCCGCCGCCGGCGAACGCGAGCGCTGCCTCGAGGCGGGCATGGACGACTACCTCAGCAAGCCGTTCTCGCGCGAGGCGCTGGGCGACCTGGTCGACCGCTACCTCGCGCCGGCCTGAGCCCGGAAATGAAAGGGTTCATCGCCGATCTGCGCGAACGCACTGAGCGTGCGCAAACGGGCAGGGCCAGTGGGTGGTCTGGGGACTTGGAATCAGCCAAGCCGCGGACTTCGCTTTGCGGGGCGCGCGAGGTCAGGCACGACTCACCGGGGGAGTCTGTTTTGTTCGTGTCCCCCGTCGGCCTGCGGCCTCCTCCTCCTTAACCTCACAAAACAGACTCCCCCGCCTC